>NZ_DASYHE010000038.1:0-93990 GCF_035998965.1 Sphingopyxis sp. | reverse complement strand
AGTGAAGCCGCTCTATATGGCGCTCCACACCTATACGCGCTGGAAACTGAACGAGAAATATGGCGACGCGGTGCAGCCCAAGACCGGCCCGATCCGCGCCGACCTGCTCGGCAATATGTGGGCGCAGGAATGGGGCAATATCTACCCGCTCGTTGCGCCCGTGGGGTCGGGCGATCTCGGCTATGACGTCGGCGAACTGCTGACCGCGCAGGGCAAGTCGCCGCTCGACATGGTCAAGATCGGCGAGAATTTCTACTCGTCCCTCGGCATGGCGCCGCTCCCTGAAACCTTCTGGAAGCGGAGCATGTTCACCAAGCCCGCCGACCGCGAAGTCGTCTGCCACGCGTCGGCGTGGGACATCGACAACAAGGACGACATCCGCATCAAGATGTGCATCAAAGTGAATGCCGACGACTTCACCACGATCCACCACGAGCTCGGCCACAATTATTACCAGCGCGCCTATAAGGATCAGCCGTTCCTCTATCTGAACGGCGCCAACGATGGCTTTCACGAGGCGATCGGCGACTTCGTTGCGCTGTCGATCACGCCGCAATATCTGGTCGACATCGGCTTGCTCGACAAAGCCAAGGTGCCGAGCGCCGACAAGGACATCGGGCTGCTCTTGCGACAGGCGATGGACAAGGTCGCCTTCCTGCCGTTCGGCCTGCTGGTCGACCGCTGGCGCTGGGGCGTGTTCGACGGCACGATCAAGCCCGCCGCGTACAACACTGCCTGGACCCAGCTACGCACCCAGTATCAGGGCATTGTCCCGCCGGGCGAGCGACCGGCGAACGCCTTTGATGCGGGCGCGAAATTCCACATTCCGGGCAACACCCCCTACACCCGCTATTTCCTCGCGCGCATCCTGCAGTTCCAGTTCTACGAAGCCGCGTGCAAGCAGGCGGGCTGGACCGGGCCGCTGCACCGCTGCTCCTTTTACGGCAACAAGGAGGTTGGCGCGAAGCTGAACGCGATGCTCGAAATGGGGGCGTCGAAGCCCTGGCCCGACGCACTCGAAGCCTTTACCGGCACCCGCGAAATGTCGGGCAACGCGATGGCGGATTATTTCGCGCCGCTGAAGACCTGGCTCGACGAACAGAACAAGGGCAAACCGCAGGGGTGGTAATCACCTCCTAGTGGTAAATTTTTCTGGCCGGGAAGCGTGCTTCCCGGCCGCTTTCATTGCGCTTCGATTGTCTGTTTGAATCGCGCGAGCCGGGCGCTTGCCGACGCCGCGTGGGGGCCGATCCAGCGGTCGTGGATGTCCTGGATGGGCATGGCGTTGAGATGGTTCCAGCGCTCCCGCCCGCGGCGTTCGGCAATCACCAGTCCGGCCTCTTCCAGCACCTTCAGATGCTGCATCACGGTGCAGCGGTCGAGTTCGGGGAAGTGTGCGCACAATGCCCCGGTCGTGAGCGGTTGGTCCTTGAGATCGTCGAGAATCTGCCGCCGAACCGACGAAGCCAGCGCCTTGAACACCGCGTCATATTGGTCGTGAATTGACATGTTATTAATTTATAACATAAAAGAATACGACTCAAGCGGAGAGTGATAATGGAACTGAAATTTCGAGTTGCGGCGCGGATCGCGAAGCCGGTGCATCAGGTTTTCGAGGCTGTCGCCAACCCCGCGCAGCTGTCTGAATATTTCACCACCGGCGGTGCGCAGGGTCGGCTGGAAACCGGAGCGACCGTAACATGGGACTTCCATGATTTTCCCGGCGCCTTCCCGGTTTATGTGATCGAGGTCGTCGCGAACGAAAAAATCGTGCTGGAATGGCAAGCCAGCGAGGGCGAGGCGCCGAATGTCGCGGACGGCGAACTGACGGACGCGGATTACCGCACCCGGGTAACGATGAGCTTCACCGGACTCGACGACGGCCGGACGCTGGTCGAGATTGCCGAGGAGGGCTGGCGCGAAAATCAGGGCGCTCTGGGCGCGAGCTATGGCAATTGTCAGGGCTGGTCGCAGATGCTGTGTGCGCTGAAAGTGTGGATCGAGCACGGCATCCATTTGCGCGCCGACATGTATCGCTGAACGGGCGCGTCTGCGGAGAGATACCCGGTACATCTTCGCGGTGGCATTCGGCGATCGGGGCGGCGATGAAACGCGTTGCGATGCAACGAAAGGCAACCGTGTGAAGCGCGTATTCCTGGCCGTCGCCGGCCTGTTTCTGGGCACCGGGACGGCGCAAGCCGCGACGTGCGAAGATAGTTTTGTCAAAAGCGGCAGTCCCGTGACGGGGTTGCGTTTTGTCGCGACGACGACAGTGCCGAACATGAGCATGGCAAGCGCGGTCGGACAGATAAACGGGATCGTCGCCGCGAAAGGCTATGCGATCCTGGCTGCCGAGCCGGACAGCGGCGCGATGCTGATCGAGCCGCCCGCGACCGGCAAGTCGCGGCCCTTTCCGATCGAGATTGCCGCCGACGGCACGGGGACGGTGCGCATGGAGGCGAAGCTGCGCGCCGGGATGGGTATCCCCGATGCAGCAGCCAAAGCCGAAATGTGCGGCATCCTGACCCAGCTGAAAGGTGGCAAGGCGGGCGAGGCGCTCGCGGCCAAGGGGCTGGGCGCGACCAGCGCCCCCGGCGCGCCCATCCGCATGAGCGTGCTGCGTTTTTCGCAGGACATCACCGGACAGGCCGACAAGAACAACGCCGCTGTGCAAAAACGATATGAAGGGCGGCAATTCACCCTTTATGGGCCGGTATCCTATGTCGGGCCGGTGCGCGATACGTACCGCGTCGAATGGAAGCTGCTTTCAAATGTGTTGACCGATCTGGTTCCCGGCCGGGCATCGGCGGGCTTTTCGGTCAATTGCGTGCTCGCGAAGGGGCAGGGCGTTTATGCGTTGCAGCTGAAGCCGGACAAGCATGTCGAACTGACTGGCACGTTTGACCAGCTGGATTACGGGCGGTCGTCGGTCTGGCTGAAAGATTGCCGCCCGGTGAAGTAGGGCGCTGGCGGTCGCTAGCCCATCCTCCCCGTGCCGGGGAGGATCGTTGACCACCGATCCGGTGTCTTGCCGCCGCCTTACCGGAACGGCGGCTCGTTGAACGCCCGCAGCTTTCGGCTGTGCAGCTTGGCGCCCTCGTCGCGCATCGTCTCGCACGCGCGGATGCCGATCTGGAGGTGGGCGGCGATGGCTTCTTCGTAAAAGCGGTTCGCCTGCCCGGGCAGCTTGAGTTCGCCATGGAGCGGCTTGTCGCTGACGCAAAGCAACGTGCCATAGGGGACGCGGAAGCGATACCCCTGCGCGGCGATCGTCGCCGATTCCATGTCGATGCCGATAGCGCGCGACTGCGAAAAGCGCAGCGCGCTGTCGGTATAGCGCAGCTCCCAATTGCGGTCGTCGGTGGTGACGACGGTGCCCGTCCGCATCCGCTTTTTGAGGTCGGCGCCGGTGGCGCCCGAAACACTCTCGGCCGCGGTGGCGAGCGCGACCTGCACTTCGGCGATCGGCGGGATCGGGATTTCGGGGGGCAGGACGCTGTCGAGGATATGATCGTCGCGCAGATATGCGTGGGCGAGGACATAGTCGCCGATGCGCTGGCTGGGGCGCAGCCCGCCGCAATGGCCGATCATCAGCCACGCCTCGGGCCGCAGCACCGCGAGATGGTCGCAGATCGTTTTCGCGTTCGAGGGACCGACGCCGATGTTGACGAGCGTGATGCCGCCGCCGTCGGGGGCGATCAGGTGATAGGCGGGCATCTGGTGGCGCCGCCACGCGCTGTCGGCGACGAGCGCGCTGGCGTTGACGCCGGGCTGGTCGACATAAAGTCCCGCCGCGCCGGCGAGCGCGGTGTAGCGGCCCTGTCCGACCTGCGATCCTGCCCAGGCGACGAATTCGTCGACATAGCGGTGGTAGTTGGTGAACAAGATGTAGCGCTGAAAATGCTCGGGCGCGGTGCCGGTATAGTGGCGCAGGCGCGCGAGGCTGAAATCGGTGCGCAGCGCGTCGAACAGCGCGAGCGGCTGCGACTTCGCGGGGTCGGCGCCGAACAGGCCGTCGGCGAGTTCGTCGCCGATGTCGGCGAGCTCGGTGGTCGGGAAGTGGCGCGCGAGTTCGAGCGGGGTGACCCCGCCCATGTCCGACCCGTCGCTGGCGTCGAGCACATAGGGGAAAGGGATCTGCTGCCCGGTGCGCGTGACTTCGAGCGTGATGTCATAATGGCGCGCGAGCAGGCCGAGCTGGTCGCGCAGATAATCGGCGAACAGGTCGGGGCGCGTCACGGTGGTGACAAATACGCCCGCGCGCTCGAACTGGCCGAAGGCGAGATTATGCCCCTTTTGCCCTTCGCGCTGCTCGCCGGTGGTCGTCAGGCGGATTGCCGGATAGTCGAACAGTCCGGTGGCCGCGGCGTCGGAGGGCGGCAGCGTGCGATCACGGACATAGGCGGCGATGGCAGATTTGAGGTTGGCGACCGATGCGCGGAACCTGTCTTGCAGTTCGGCGATGACCTCTTCGACGAGGGCAGTGGGGTCGGCGGTTTCGTGCGATGAGTTGGATGTCATCGCGACGCTGTTGCACGAAATTGTGACAAAAGGGAAGGGGGGGCACACCGCCGCAGCACCAACTACTTGTCATCCCGGACTTGATCCGGGATCCATGACTTCAGCGCCGCAGTGGATCCCGGATCAAGTCCGGAATGACGCAGTGCGAAGGGGCAGCACCTTATCGCGCCGCCCCTCCCGATTTTCAGAGCTGTTCGAGCATATGGTCGGCGCTCGATACCTTGAATTCGCCCGGCGCTTCGACGTTGAGCTGTTCAACGACACCGTCGTTGACGATCATCGAGAAACGCTGGCCGCGCTTGCCCATGCCGAACGCCTTGCCGTCCATGGTGAGCCCGACCGCTTCGGCGAAATCGCCATTGCCGTCGGACAGCATGGTGACGGCATCGCCGGCGCTGGCGCTCTTGCCCCACGCGCCCATCACGAACGCATCGTTGACCGCGGTGCAGACGATTTCATCGACGCCCTTGGCTTTCAGCTCGTCGGCCTTTTCAACAAATCCCGGGAGGTGCTTGGCCGAGCAAGTCGGGGTGAAGGCGCCGGGGACCGAGAACAACGCGACCTTGCGGCCCTTGAAATATTCGGCGGTGCTGACCTGCTCGGGGCCGTTTTCGGTGACCTTTACAAAGGTGGCGTCGGGCAGCTTGTCGCCGGGCTGGATCGTCATGGTCGGCATCCTTTTCGTTGAGGGGATTTCTGGTCGGCGAGACATTGGGTCGGGCGGGGCGGGAGTCAAGGTTGGTGAAGGGGTGGGGGCGGGATTTTGGCGGGAATGATGGCTGACGGTCTGTTTTGCAGTTTGCCAGCGAAAGCCGGGGTCCAGAGCGTCATCACGCGACGTTTGCCTTCTAACGCCCTGTGCCCCGGCTTTCGCCGGGGAGCAGGGTGGCGGGTTTCCTTTCCAAAGCCATCCTCCGCCCACCAAAGATGCTGGACCACCCCGCCCATGCACTGCATGATGGCGCGATGGAGACTGACCCCATTTGGTTCACCGGCCAGCTGCTGCTCGCGCTGCCCGGGATTGGCGATCCCCGCTTCGAGCATTCGGTGATTGCGATGATCAGCCATGACGACGAGGGCGCGATGGGGATCGGGATTTCCGACCCGATGGCCGGGATGACCGTCGGCGCGGTGCTCGACCAGCTCGAAATCGCACATGACGATCCGCTCGAACAGCCGGTGTTTGTCGGTGGGCCGGTGGAGCCGTCGCGCGGGTTTGTGCTGCATAGCATGGACTGGGGTGGGCAGGAGGCCGTGCAGGTCAGCGATCGCTGGATGGTGTCGAGTTCGCACGACATCCTGCGCGCAATCGGCGAAGGGCGCGGGCCGTCGCGCTGGCTGATGGCGCTCGGCTATGCCGGATGGTCGGCGGGGCAACTGGAGGGCGAGATGGTGCGCCACGGCTGGCACGTCACCCCGGGCAGCGACGCCCTGCTGTTCGACACGCCGCCCGCCAAGCGCTGGCAGGCGGCGTTTGCCGAAGCGGGCGTGGACGCCCGCTTGCTGACAACCGAAGGCGGTGAGGCTTAGCGCGCGAGCGCGAGCAGCGGACGACCGGCGGCGAGATTGGCGCGCGCGGTGCGGGCGGCCCAGCGCGAATCGACATATTGGCCGTTGGCGAGTTCGAGGTCGTAACGGATCGGGCTGGCGAGGGCCGCGTCATAGGCGGCGGCGGCGTCACTGGTGCGACCCAGACGAGCGTAAGCGGTTCCGAGGTTGATCAGCCGCGAGGGGTCGCGGGCGTCGAGATTGGTTTCGCCGGTCAGCTTGGCGACAGCGGCGTGATTTTCACCAGCACGCAGCTCGGCATAAGCGACGGGCAGGGCCGTCGAATCGGCTTGCGGTCCGGTCACGACGATGATCGATTGCGCGGCAGCCGGGGTCGCAAAGGCCAAAGCGATCAGCGGCAGCAAACTTTTTTTCATTTCTCTATCTCCCCGAAAACTCTAGCCGATTTTCTGCCCCATCAGCGGAAAAGTCAATGTTTCCGGCGCTTTGTAACACTCGTGTCACAATAGCAAATTATGCTAATCGCACGGCGCATTATAAGTCAGGATTTTCAAAATCTTGGCTTGGCCGACTCGATGTCACAATTTCGTGGCATCGACTGTCACAATTGCGCCCGCTGAAAATAAATTTTCGCCCCGGTGCATTTTGCGCCCGCGATTCGCGCGTCCGCCGCGCTCGGCAGAGCGAGCGTCGATTACGATATAAAGAAAAGTTTATATTTGATCGGCGGCGCGCTTTGAGCTAGGGCGCGCAACATAATTACCTCATATTTCGGGGCCGCTCGCCTGCGGCCGAACTCGCCTACAGGAGACTCCATCGTGGCCACTCTCGCCGCCGACACCCGTGATTATGTCGTTGCCGACATCAACCTTGCAGATTTTGGTCGCAAGGAAATCAACATCGCCGAAACCGAAATGCCGGGCCTGATGGCGTTGCGCGAAGAGTTTGGTGCGTCGCAGCCGCTGAAGGGTGCAAAGATTGTCGGTTCGCTGCACATGACGATCCAGACCGCGGTGCTGATCGAAACGCTGACCGCGCTGGGCGCGCAGGTTCGCTGGGCCACGTGCAACATCTTCTCGACCCAGGATCATGCCGCGGCCGCGATCGCCGCGACGGGCGTCCCGGTGTTCGCGGTGAAGGGTGAAAGCCTGGCCGATTATTGGGACTATGTCGGCCGCATCTTCGACTGGGGCATCGAAGACGGGACGACCTGCAACCTGATCCTCGACGACGGCGGCGACGCCACAATGTTCGCATTGTGGGGCGCGAAGCTCGAAGCCGGTCAGGACATGCCCGCGCCCGAGAATGAAGAAGAGATCGAAATGCAGCGCGCGCTGAAGGCGTTTGTCGCCGCGAACCCCGGTTACCTGACCAAGACGGTCAAGGCGATCAAGGGCGTGTCGGAAGAAACGACGACCGGTGTCCACCGCCTGTACCACATCGCCAAGAAGGGCGAGCTGCCCTTCCCCGCGATCAACGTCAACGACAGCGTCACCAAGTCGAAGTTCGACAATCTCTATGGCTGTAAAGAGTCGCTGGTCGACGCGATCCGCCGCGGCACCGACGTGATGCTGGCAGGCAAGGTCGCCACGGTCGCCGGCTTTGGCGACGTCGGCAAGGGTTCGGCGCAGTCGCTCCGCAACGGCGGCGCGCGCGTCCTCGTCACCGAAATCGACCCGATCTGTGCGTTGCAGGCGGCGATGGAGGGCTTCGAAGTCGTCACGATGGACGAAGCCGTCAAGCGTTCGGACATCTTCGTCACCGCGACCGGCAACGCCGACGTGATCACCGCCGAACATATGGCGGCGATGAAGAATATGGCGATCGTCTGCAACATCGGCCACTTCGACAGCGAGATCCAGATCGCGGCACTCGCCAACTATAAATGGACCGAAGTGAAGCCGCAGGTCGATCTGGTCGAATTCCCGGACGGCAAGCAGATCATCATCCTGTCGAAGGGCCGCCTGGTGAACCTCGGCAATGCCACCGGCCACCCGTCGTTCGTGATGTCGGCAAGCTTCACCAACCAGACGCTGGCGCAGATCGAGCTGTGGACGCGCAGCGAGCAGTATAAGAACGACGTTTACGTCCTGCCCAAGCATCTCGACGAAAAGGTCGCGGCGCTGCACCTCGACAAGCTGGGCGTGAAGCTCAGCAAGCTGAGCCAGAAGCAGGCCGATTATATCGGCGTGCCGGTCGAAGGGCCGTTCAAGCCGGACCATTATCGGTATTGATTGCGTCGCCCGACGGTGATGCCAGCTGCGGCCCGCTCCTCACAGGGGAGCGGGCCGTTTTGCTTTCCGCGGCCAACGCTTTTTCCGCGCCAATGTGGCCAGAAAGCAACAGTTTGATGACAAATCCGCTAAGCGGTCGTTTTTAATAGAATTTGAAATGTTCGACTCTATCGTGTGGCTATGCGGGGAGGCTTTGCCTTCACAATAGAACCGGGGACGATAGATGAACAAAATTTCCAAAGCCGCTTTCGGCTTTTGCGTTTCGACGATTGCGCTCACGGCGTCGATCAGTGTTGCCCATGCACAGGATACCGCATCGGAAACGGTGGCATCAGAGAGCGAGCAACCGGCGGCGCAAGAGATCGTCGTTTCGGGAACGCGTATTCGCACCCAGCAATATGATTTTGCCAATCCGGTAGTGTCGGTGGATGCGGACGCTATCCAGGGCTCCGGCATCACCAACCTGACGCAGTTCCTTACCGAGCTTCCTGCGCTGAGTGGGTCCAATGATTCCAACGATGCTTCGGGGTCGAATGCCGGTATCGGCGGCGTCGGCCTCAACTTGCTGAATCTCCGCAATCTCGGAACGCAGCGCACACTGGTTCTGATCGATGGTCGGCGGCATGTTGCGGCAGTTCCGGGTTCGTCGTCGATCGACACCAATACGATTCCCATCGACCTGATCGAGCGGGTCGACATCGTGACCGGCGGCGCGTCGGCGATCTATGGCGCCGATGCGGTCAGCGGCGCCGTCAACTTCGTCATGAAGCGCAATTTCGACGGCCTTACTGCGCGGGCGCAGGCGGGCGTTTCAGAACAGGGTGACGGCACCGCCTATTTCGCGACGATTACCGGCGGCAAGAATTTCGCTGACGATCGCGGCAATTTTGCGCTGTCGCTGGAATATGGCCGCGACGATCGTTTCCTGCGCGAGCAGCGTCGTCGTTTGTTGCCGGAAAATTTCGTGACCTTCAGCGATAATCTCGACGATGTCGGCGACGACCCGAACGTTCCCGACCTTATTCCCTACCGCAATGTTCGCTATTTCGATTCCAATCCAGCGGGCGCGGTGGACGTTGATCTCGATTTCACGCCCGATTTCGTTGGCGACGGATCGGTGTTCGATCCCGGAACCTATGCAGGCGGAATTTTCCAGGTTGGGGGCAGCGGTACGCCCGTTTCGACCTATGGCGGTGAGATACTGCCACTGATCGAACGTTATGTGGCCAATGCCATATTCAACTATGAACTGAGCGACAATTTGCGGTTCTTTGCTCAAGGCAAATATGCACGCGTTGACTCATCGTCGGAGGGGCAGCCGACATTCGACTTTACGCTGTTGATCCCGACCGACAATGCCTTCATGCCGGCGAATATCCGCGATGCCGCTCAGGCAGCTGCCGGGGACTTCGGGGTTCTCGTCAATCGGGACAACCTCGACATCGGGCGGCGTGGCGAGTCCAATAAGCGCGAAACCTATCGGGGCGTTCTCGGGCTCGTGGGCGATATCTCCGAGAATTTGAATTTTGAGCTATCCTATGTTTATGGGCGCTCGGATTCGACGATCTTGCAAACGCGGACGCGCTTCAACGACCGCTTTTTTGCAGCGATTGATGCCGTCGACGAGGGCGCGTTTCTGAACGGCACGCCCAATGGCAACATCGTTTGTCGGTCGAATATCGCGCCCGCTGGCCTGAGCGATCAGCCCTTCTACAACTTCGTGAACAGTCCGTTTGCATTCGGCGATCAGCCACTGTCGTTCACACCGGGGCCAAACAGCGGCTGTATCCCCTTCAATGTTTTCAGTGAGACGCAGCAGCCCGGTGCGATTGATTTCCTGCTGACCAACGCCGTCGATCGCTCGCGCATCCAGCAGCATGTAGTCTCCGGTTCGATTTCGGGCACGTTCGGTGACAAGTTGAAGCTCTGGGGCGATGAGATCGGGTTCGCGGTCGGCGCCGAATATCGCAAGGAAAAAAGCGAATCCAATCCTGATCCCGTGAACACGACGGGCTTGACCTTCGGCAACGCCCTTTTCCCCGAAAAGGGGTCCTTTGACGTTAAAGAAATCTTTGGCGAGTTGCGGGTGCCTATTATCAGTGATCGCCCCGGTTTCCACGAGCTGACCGCCAATGGCGCGATCCGTATCGCCGATTATTCAACGATCGGGACGGCCACCACTTTCCAGGTGGGCGGCATATATGCGCCGATTCCCGACATTCGTTTCCGCGGCACCTATGCGCAGGCAGTGCGCGCTCCCAATATCGGCGAATTGTTCGGACCGGCGAACCAGACCTTCCTGTTCATTACCGATCCTTGCGCACCCGATAATATCGGTGACGGCTCCAGCACACGTGCCGCGAACTGTCAGGCGCTCTTCCAGCAGCTTGGCTTGTCAGCCCAGCAGGTCGCCGATTTTACGGGCGACACCAGCGCAAGCCTGCCCGGCCTTTCCGGCGGCAACCGCAATCTGACGGAAGAAACTGCAAAGACCATCACGGCTGGCGTTATTTTGCAGCCCCGGTTCATTCCAGGACTGACCCTGTCAGCCGATTATTATGATGTGAAAATCGAAGACGCCGTATCGACACCTTCGTTGACCACGGTCGCGGAACTTTGTGTCGATGCGCCGGATCTCGACAATGTTTTTTGTGAGGCGATTGACCGCAACCCGGGCACGAACACCGCCGCTCCCGGCGTCGTATCGGGTTTCCGGCTGCTGCCGCAAAATGTGGCGGAATTTACAACGCGCGGCGTTGATTTCTCGGCGCGCTATCGGTTCACGCCAAGGGCGAACATCGGCACCTTCCAACTTAGCGTCGTCGGCAATTACCTTGATCGCCTGACCTTTATTGCGACGCCCGGCGGCGATACTATCGACAGTCGCGGCACCGTAGACGCGCCGAAATGGCAAGTGAACGGTAATGTCAACTGGCAGCTGGATAAATTCGGACTTAACTATCGTGTCAATTATTTCAGCAAGACGCTCCGCTATAGCAAGCAGACGATCGCGGCCGATCCTGACATCGTTGCGCCGGAGTTTCTCAAGTTTAAGGCACGTTTCACACATGACGTTCAGGCGTCGATGGACGTCGATGATAATTTCACCTTCTACGCGGGGGTGAATAACTTGTTCGACCAGCAACCGGACGTCGGATCGACTTTCTATCCCGTCAGCGCGGTTGGTCGTTTTCTGTACTTTGGTTTCCGCACCAATCTTTGATGCGTGAGCTGGGCGCCGGGCTGGCCGCAAGAGCGGACATGCCCGGCGTCTCCCTGTTTTTTACGTATAACGCAAAGTGTCCCGTTGTACGTCTGTCAAAACAATCGCCCCGCCTGAAAACGAGTCTTCGAACTTGTTGGCGCGGTCCCCAATCATTGATCAAGGGTCGGACAGTCGATAGGGCGGGTTGATGGCCCAAAGCCCCTTCCTTCATTATCCTCGCGCCGCGGCGCGCCGTCGATGACATTGTCGTCGGGCGCGCTTTTTGCGCTGGGCCTGTTCATCGCGCTTTGGCTGCTCGCGGGATTGTGGGCCGTCGGCCGCGGGATTGCGATGCAGCGGCGCGCGGCTTTTGTCGCCGGGCAGGCTGAGCGGCTCGGCAGTCTGGTCGAGGCATCGCCGCAACTGCCGGTGATCGTGCGCGCCGACTGGCGGATCGAGGCAAGCGAGAAACTGGGGCGCTGGCTAGGGCTGGAGCAGGGACCGCGCAATTTCGACGAGCTGCGCGGGCTGGGCAGCGGGCTTGACCCCGACGGCCATGACGCGCTGCGCCAAGCGATCCTGGGCGCGCAGCGCGGCGCCAAACCTTTTACGCTCAGCCTGAAGCCGCAGGGGAGCGAGCGCACGATCATCCTGCACGGCGCGCCGGCACCGCCAGCGGTGGGCGGACCGGGCAGCGTGTTGCTCTGGCTGAGCGATGCGACCGACGGTCAGCACGCGCTGGCGCAGGCGCGCAGCGAACGTGACGAGGCGATGGCGGCGTTCGAGGCGCTGTCGGGGCTGATCGAAGCCGCCCCCTTCCCGATGTGGTTCCGCGACACCGACCTCAATCTGGCGCTCGTCAACGGCGCCTATGTCCGCGCAGTCGAGGCGAAGAGCGCGGTCGCGGTGATCGATGGCGGTGTCGAGCTGTGCGAAACCGTCGCCGGGGTCAGCGCCGCCGAAGCCGCCGACGAGGCGCGCATCGCGGGCGCGGCGCAGATCCGCACGATCCCGGTGACGATCGAGGGCGAGCGGCGGATCATGCGCGTCGTCGATGTGCCGTTGGCGCCGACGGGCGGGCGGGTGATCGGCATCGCGGGATATGCGATCGATATTCAGGAGCTGGAGAGCGAACGCGGCGCGCACCGCCGCTTCGTCGATACGCAGCGCGAATTGCTCGACCGATTGTCGGCGGCGGTGGCGCAATTCGGTCCCGATCAGGGGCTGGCCTTTGCCAACCTGCCGTTCCGCCGCCTGTTTGCGCTCGATGCCGAGGATGTCAGCGAGGCGCGGGCGTTTGCGCGGCTGCTCGATGCCTGGCGCGAGGGCGGGCGGACCCCCGAGGTGCGCGACTATCCCGAATGGCGGCAGGCGCATGTCGACTGGTTCGCCCAGGCAGGGGCGAGCGAAGAGGATTGGCTGCTGCGCGACGGCACCCACTTGCACGTTGTGGCGCAGCCGACCCCCGACGGCGGGCTGTTGCTGATCGCCGAAGACAAGACCGAGCAGGTGCAACTGGCGGGTGCACGCGACACCTTGCTCCGCGTCCGCACAGCGACCTTCGACAATCTGTTCGAGGCGATCGCGGTGTTTGCGCCCGACGGGCGGCTGCATCTGTGGAACCAGCGGTTCCGCCGCCTGTGGGGCATTGATGAGGCCACGCTGGCGGCGCATCCGCGCGTCGATGCGCTAATGGGCGGGCTGGCCGACCGGCTGGTGAAACCGAACCAGATCAGCATTGTGCAGGAGGTCATCCGCGCCGCGACGCTGGAGAGGCAACAGCGCGGCGGCGAAATCGGTTTTGCCGACGGGCGGTATTTCGATTTCGCGTCGATCCCGCTGCCCGACGGCAATGCGCTGCTGATCATGCTCGACATCACCCCGAGCCGGCGGATGGAGGGCGCGCTGCGCGAACGCAACGAGGCGCTGGAGGCGGCGGACAAGGTCAAGACCGCGTTCCTGTCGCGGATGAGTTACGAGCTGCGCACGCCGTTGACCTCGATCGGCGGGTTCGGCGAGATGTTGCAGGCGGGCTATGCCGGCAAGCTGAGCGAGCAGCAGCAGGGTTATGTCAACGCGATCATGGATTCGGTCGCGGTGTTGGGGCGCCAGATCGACAATGTGCTCGACCTGGCGCAGGGCGAGGCCGGGTCGCTGGTGGTCGAGCGGGCGCCGGTCGCGGTGCGGGCGTTGCTGGAGCGGGCGCTGGCCGAAGCCAAGGCGTTTGCTGCGGCGGAAAAGGTCGAACTGGTCGGCAATATCTCGCCCGATCTCGGCCGCATCGATGGCGACGCGCCGCGCCTGTCGCGGCTGGTCGCGGGGTTGCTCGACAACGCGGTGCGCTACACCGCGCCGATCCGCAAGTCCGGCGGCCGCGTGCTGCTTCATGCCACAGGCGACGCGCACGGCATCGACATCATTGTGTCGGACAATGGTCCGGGGATGCCCGAAGCGGTCGCCGCGGTGACCAAGGGGCAGCAGGCAGGCACTGCGTCGGGCGGCATCGGCCTCGCGCTCGCCCGCCAGCTCGTCGCCGCGCATGGCGGGACGATGGAGGTGGTGAGCGAGGCAGGACAGGGGACGCTGGTGCGGATCAGCCTGCCCCGCCGCGTATGAGCCATCGCTACGACTATACGCTGGCCGAGGCCGAGCGCATCGGTGCGGCGATCGGGGCGGCGTTGCTGCCCGGCGATGTTGTCGCGCTGTCGGGCGATCTTGGCGCCGGGAAGACGACGCTGGCGCGCGCGATGCTGAAGGCGCGCGGGCTGGCGGGCGAGGCGCCGAGCCCGACCTTTGCCATCGTCCAGCCCTATGCGCCGCCCGAAGTCGACCTGCCCATCGCGCATGTCGATCTGTACCGGATCGAGGACGAAAGCGAGCTGATCGAGCTGGGGCTCGACGATTATCTGTATGACGGCGCGCTGCTGATCGAGTGGCCCGAGCGGCTGGGGACGCAAGGGTGGCCGGGCGCGCTGTCGATCACGATTTCGGGGAGCGGCGACGCGCGCGTCTTGACAGCAGACGTGCCGACGTCTTGGGGGAGCCGATGGCCGCTCCGATGATTCCGCCCCCCCATGCGCCTGGCTTCCTCGCTGCGCATGGCTGGGAAGGCGCCCAGATTTTGCCGCTCGCCGGCGACGCATCGTTCCGGCGCTATTTCCGCGTCGTCGATGGCGCGCGGCAGGCGGTGCTGATGGACGCGCCGCCGCCGCATGAAGATCCGCGGCCGTTCATCGCGATCGCCGAATATCTGTGCGAACAGGGGCTGACCGCGCCGGTCATCTTTGCCCGCGATCTGGTGCAGGGACTGTTGCTGATCGAGGATTTTGGCGACGTGCGGCTGCGCGAAACGGCCGATGCGGCGCTGCACCGCGAGGTCGATCTGTACGCCGGGGCGACGGATTTGCTCGTCCACTTGCACACGTGCCCGCCGATGCCGGGATTGCGGGTGCTGGGGCTGGAACAGTGGCTCGAAGAGGTAATGCTGTTCAGCGACTGGTATTGCCCGGCGCTGGAGATCCAGGTCGATCGCGACGCCTTTCGCGCCGCGTGGGAAGCGGTGCTGACCCCGGTCGAGCATGACGGCCTGCCGCGCGTCACCGTGCTGCGCGATTATCATGCCGAAAATATCATGCTGGTGCCGGGCAAGGTGGGCGTTGCCCATTATGGCCTGCTCGATTTCCAGGACGCGCTGATCGGGCATCCTGCTTATGATCTGGCTTCGGTGCTGGAGGATGCGCGGCGCGACGTCACCCCGGCGGTCGAGGCGGCGATGCTGGCGAAGTATCAGGGCGCAACTGGGCAGGACATCGAGAACGCTTACTGGGCGCTCGCGGCGCAGCGCAACACGCGCATCCTGGGGGTGTTCGTGCGGCTGTGGAAGCGCGACGGCAAGCCCGGCTATCGCCAGTTCCAGCCGCGGATGTGGGGGCTCCTCGAACGCGATCTCGCGCATCCTGCGCTGGCACCGGTGCGCGCCTGGTTCGACGAGAATATCCCCGCCGACAAGCGTGCGGCGGCGTGGTGATGGAAACCAAGATCGACAGCGCGATGGTGATGGCGGCGGGGCTGGGCAAACGGATGCGCCCGCTGACCGCCACCCGCCCCAAGCCGCTGGTCCGCGTCGCGGGCAAGGCCTTGATCGATCACAGCCTCGACCGCATCGAGGCGGCAGGGATCGGCCATGTCGTCGTCAACGTCCATTATCTGGCCGATGCGCTCGAAGCGCATCTGGCGGCGCAGAAACGCAGCTTCACGATCGGCATTTCGGACGAGCGCGACCTGCTCCTCGAAACCGGCGGCGGCATGGTCAAGGCGCTGCCACAGCTGACCGGCGACCCGATCCTGATCGTCAACAGCGACAATATCTGGACGGACGGGCCGGAGGACAGCATCCGGCATTTGGCGCGCCATTGGGACGGGACGCGGATGGACGCGCTGTTGCTGCTGATCCGGCAGGCGAGCGCGACCGGGCATGGCGGCCGCGGCGATTTTCATATGGACCCGTCGGGGCTCCTGTCGCGCCGCAAGCCCGGGCGGATTGCGCCGTTCGTGTACACCGGCATCCAGCTGATCTCGCCGCGCCTGTTGGGCGACGCGCCTGCAGGGGCGTTTTCGACCAACATATTGTGGGACCGCGCAATCGCGGCGGGGCGGCTGTATGGCCTGTCGCATATGGGGCAGTGGTTCGACGTTGGCACCCCCGACCGGATCGCGCCGACCGAAGCCGCGCTGAGTGAGGTTTGACGCGGGCCGTCATCCCGGCGAAGGCCGGGATCTCGCCGTTTCGGATTGGCGCAGCGGCGAGATCCCGGCCTTCGCCGGGATGACGAAGAGAGTGTGATGACGGAAACGCCCCGCCCCACCGTCTTTTCCATCCCCGTCCAGCGGGCGTTCGCCGACGCGCTCGCCGCAGGCCTGATCGACCGCTTCGCCGATGGCGCGCTCGGGCTCGCCGAAGGGCTGATCCTCCTGCCCAGCAACCGCGCGCGTAGCGCGGTGCAGGCGGCGTTTGTCCGCGCCAGCGGCGCAGGGCTGCTGATGCCGCGGCTCGCGGTGATCGGCGACGCCGATTTGGATGAAAGCGTCGCGTTGGCGCTCGATGCGATCGACGACGCCGACCCGATCCCGCCCGCGATCGACGCGCTGCGGCGGCGGCTGATGCTCGCGGCGCTGATCGAGCGGCACAATCCGGCGGGCGAAGACGCGATCACCGGCGCCGCGGCGTTCCAGCTCGCCGAAGGGCTGGGGCGGGTGATCGACCAGCTTCATTATGAGGAGGTCGCTCCGGCGCGGCTCGGCGACATCGAGGCCGCGCTCGGTGACCTTGCGGGGCATTGGCAGGCGTCGTGGCAGCGATTGCGGCTGCTGATCGACCATTGGCCCGCGATGCTGGCTGCGACGGGGCATATCGACCGCGCCGACCGGCGCAATCGCCTGCTCGCACGGGTCAGCGATGGATGGCGCACCGCGCCGCCGGGACGCTTTGTCGTCGCCGCGGGGGTGACCACCGCGGCGCCCGCGATCGCGCGGTTGTTGCGCACCGTCGCCGATTTGCCGCAGGGGATGGTGGTGCTGCCGGGGCTCGATCTGGGCATGGCCGCGGAGGAATGGGAGGCGCTGGGGCCGGTCAAGGCCGACCCGGAAAAGCCCGGCGAGCGCCCGCTCGAAACGCATCCGCAATATCATCTGAAACTGCTGCTCGGCCGGATGGGGATTGCGCGTGAAGAGGTTGGCGCATGGGCCGCGGCGTCGCCGTTCGACGGTCCCGGTGCGCGGGCGCCCTTTCTGTCGCTGCTGTTTGCGCCCGCCGCTTATACCGCGCGCTGGCAGGCGGCGGACGATGTCGCGCCCAGCCTGACCGGGGTCAGCGCCGCCACCTTCGCCGATGATGGGCAGGAGGCGCAGGGGATCGCGCTGATGATGCGGCGCACGCTGGAAGAACCAGGGCGCACCGCCGCGCTGGTGACTCCCGACCGCTTGCTCGCCGAGCGCGTCGCCGCCGCGCTTGCGCGCTGGGACATTGCGGTCGACGACAGCGCCGGGCAGCCGCTGGGGCAGACGCCGCCGGGGGCGCTGCTGTTGCTGCTCGCCGAATGTGCCGCGGCGTTCGATCCCGTGCGGCTGGTCGCGCTGCTCGGGCATCCGCTGGTCCGCGCGGGTGAGGGACGGCTGGGCTGGCTCGATCAGGTGCGGTGGCTCGATCTGGTTCTGCGCGGCCCGGGGCTGGTGCCGGGCTGGGCCGGAGTGACGGCGCGGATAAGCGAGATTGCGGCCGACAGCGATCGGCGCGGACATGGCGCTGCGGTGGCGATCACGGATTGGTGGGCCGACGTCGCGACAGGGCTGAGCGGTGCGCTCGCGCCATTCGCTGCCGGTGTATCTGCGCCGCCGTCGATACTGCTCGGGGCGTTGCAAGACGCGCTCGGCTGGCTGACCGGCGAAGGGGCGTGGATGGGCCATGCGGGCCGCGCGCTGTCCGATCTGTTCGACCGCTGCGCGATGGCGAAGGGCGACGGCCCCGCGCTGGTCGCCCCCGCCGATTTCCCCGCGATGCTCGCCGATCTGATGTCGGGCGAGAGCATCCGGCCGCCCTATGGCGGGCATCCGCGGCTGTTCATCTGGGGCTTGCTGGAGGCGCGGTTGCAGCGCGCCGACCTGATGATTCTGGGCGGGCTCGACGAGGGGCGCTGGCCGCCGCAACAAAGCCCCGACCCGTGGCTCGCCCCCGGCATCCGGCGGATGCTTGGCCTTGCCGCGCCCGAGCGGCAACAGGGGATGGCGGCGCATGATTTTGCCGGTGCCTTTGCCGCGCGCGAAGTGGTGGTGACGCGCGCGATGCGCAGCGGCGGCGATCCCGCGGTTGCGTCGCGCTTCTGGCTGCGGCTGGCGGCCTTGGCGGGCGAGTTGCCCGAAGCGACGCTGGACGGGCAGCCGGTGACGGCGCTCGCGGCGACGCTCGATGTCCCGCCGGGGCGGAGCGAACCCGCTGACAAGCCGCGTCCGGCGCCGCCGCAGAACGCGCGGCCCGACCGGATCAGCGTCACCGGGGTCGACCAGCTGGCGCGCGATCCCTTTGCCTTTTACGCGGCGAAGATATTGCGGCTGAGCGAACTCGAGCCGCTGAACAGCGGTCCCGACGCGAAATGGTTCGGGACGCGGGTGCATAAATTCCTGCAGGACTGGCAGGCGGCGGGGCTGACCGAGGCGGCGTTCGCCGCGGAACTCGCCGCACTGCGCGCCGATCCGGCGCTCGACTCGCTCGCCCGCGCCTTCTGGTTGCCGCGGATCGAGCCGTCGCTGCGCTGGGCGGCGGAGCGGGTTTGGGCGGCGCAGTTGGAGGGACGCGAACCGATTGCGACCGAGGCAACCGGCGTCCACGAGCTGTCTGGAATCCGCTTGATCGGAAAAGCCGACCGCATTGATAGATTGAAGGACGGCAGTCTCTCGGTTGTGGACTACAAGACCGGCGCGGCGCCAAGCGGCAGCGCGGCGTTCGACGGGCTCGACAACCAGCTCGGCCTGCTCGGCTTGCTTGCCGAAATGGGGAAGATTGAGGGGGTCGCTTCGGGGACGATCAATTCTCTCGAGTATTGGAGCCTGAAGCCGGACCGCGCAAAGGGCACCAAAGGCAGCATTGCGCCGACGCACGGTGGACGCCGGAGGCTCAAGACAGCCGAGGAGGCCGTTGCGCGCGCCTATGATGCCTTCGCAGAACTCACCGCCGCTTATCTTCTGGGTGAAGGTGTGTTCGCCCCCGGCGACAGCGCCAAACGCTACACCGATTTCGACCAGCTGATGCGCCGCGACGAATGGTTCGGGCGCGGCGACCCCGATCCGTTTGTGACCGACGGGGGGCGTCATGATCGATCCCGACAAGCTGCTTAAGACGCTCGACGGCGGGCAGCGCGCCGCGGCAGAGCCGCACGACCATGTCTGGCTGGGCGCGTCGGCGGGGACGGGCAAGACGCAGGTGCTGTCGGCGCGTGTGCTGCGGCTGATGCTGACGGGGGTGTCGCCCGAGGCGATCCTGTGCATCACCTTTACCAAGGCGGGCGCCGCCGAAATGGCGCATCGCATCCACGAGCGGCTGGCGATGTGGGTGCGGATGGCCGATGGCGACCTGCGGCTCGACCTCGCCGCGCTCGGCGCCGATTGGGCCGAGCCCGGCATTCTTGACCGCGCCCGATCGCTGTTCGCCACCGTGATCGACAGCCCCGGCGGCGCGGTGCGGGTGCAGACGATCCATAGTTTCTGCCAAACCTTGCTGGCAAGTTTTCCGCTGGAGGCGAAAATCCTGCCGGGGTTCCGCGCGCTGGAGGACAGCGAGGCAAGTGCATTGCAGCGCGAGGTGCTGGGGCAGTTGCTGGACAACAAAAGCCCCTCCCCTTCAGGGGAGGGGTTGGGGTGGGGTCCATCGTCCAACGCTGTGCCATCCCGAGAGACCCCACCCCCGGCCCCTCCCCTGAAGGGGAGGGGGGAAGCGGAGGCGCTATACGACACAGCGGCGATGCTGTCGCAGCGATTGGGGCAGGACGCGGCGATCGCATTCCTGGCGCGCTGCGCGAGCAGCTTCACCGCCGCGAATGCGCCACGCCTCGCGCCGCGCGCGGCAGACCTGCGCGTACAACTGGGGCTGCCGCAGGGCGATCCACTGGCCTGGCAGGCGGCGGCGCTGGCGGGCGGGGCGATAGCCGACGCCGACATCGCTGCGGTGGCCGCCAGCGGGCGCGGCTGGGGGACCAAGACCGGCGACGGGCGTGCCGACATCATGGACGACTGGTTTCGCGCTGACGCGCATGGCCGCGCCGCGATGCTGATCGCGGTGCGCGGCTGTTTCCTGACCGGCACTGGCGACATGCGCGCCGATTATACCAAGGACAAGGGGGGGATGCGCAGCTGCCTCGCCGCCGCCGAACGCATCGTCGCCGTGGCCGATGCGCTGCTCGCGACCGCCACCGCGATTGCGGTCGCCGACGATCTGGCGGCGGCTTGGGATCTCGGCAGCCGCTTTGCCGATGCCTATGCGCTGGCGAAGCGCGAGCGCGGTCTCGCCGATTTCGACGATCTGATCAGCATCGCGGGGCATTTGCTGGCCCAGGGCGATTTTGGCGACTGGGTGCGCTTCAAGCTCGACCAGCGCACCGATCACATCCTGGTCGACGAGGCGCAGGACACCAATGCGCGGCAATGGGCGATCGTCGCCTCGCTGGCGGGCGAGTTTTTTGCGGGAATTGGTGCCAAGGACGATCGGGTCCGCACGATGTTTACCGTCGGCGACCGCAAGCAGGCGATCTTTGGCTTTCAAGGCACCGAGCCAGCGGCATTCGAAGCGGCGCGACTAAGCTTTGCCAAGCGCGCCGCGGAAGGCGACAGGCCGTTCGAGGATGTCGATCTCGACACCAATTATCGGTCCAGCCCCGCGGTGCTCGACGTCGTCGACGCATGGATCACGGCGGGCGCGCCCGCATTGATGGGGCTGGAGAGCGACGAGCCGCCGCACATTCCTGCCGAATTCAATCGCGACCGCGCGGGACGCGTCGAGCTGTGGCAACCGTTGCCGGTCGGCAAGGCTCTTGATGCCGATGCGGATGACGAAAGCGCCGCCGAGAGTGACGATGGCGATGAGGGGGCCGGCGCGCGTGACACCTCCGCCGCGGCGAGCGACCCCGCCAGCCTGCGGCTCTCCCGCGCGATTGCCGACGAGGTGCAGGACTGGCTGCTCCACGGCAAGGACGGGCGCGCCGTTGCCCCGGGCGACATATTGATCCTCGTCCGCCGCCGCCGCGATCTGGCGGCGCGGATCGTCGCGCGGTTGCAATCGCTGCATGTGCCGGTCGCGGGGGTCGATCGCTTTTCGCTGACCCAGTCGCTCGCGGTGCAGGATCTGCTCGCCACGATGCGCTTTGCGGTGCAGCCGCTCGACGACCTCAACCTCGCCAGCCTGCTGGTGTCACCGCTGTTCGGCTGGAGTCAGGACGAGCTGTTTGCCTTCGCCCATGGCCGCCAGAAACGCGCGTTGTGGGAGCAGTTGCGGGCGCGCGAAGACGAAGCGCCGCCCGAAACGATGGCGGCGCTGCGCGCCCTGCTCGGCATGGGTGATTTCACGACGCCGTTCCGCTTTCTGGAACGCATCCTGTCCGGCCCGCTCGACGGGAGGCGCAAGCTGTATCACCGGCTGGGGCGCGAGGCGCGCGACCCGATCGACGAACTGCTCGCACAGGCGCTGGCGTTCGAGCGGCGGGAAGCGCCGTCGCTGCTCGGCTTCCTGTCGCACATCGCCGCGAGCACCGCCGAGATCAAGCGCCAGAGCGAGGCGCGCAGCAATGTCGTGCGGGTGATGACGGTGCACGGGTCGAAGGGGTTGCAGGCGCCGATCGTCATCCTGGCCGACGCGACCGACGATCCCAAGCCGCGGCGGGTGAGCTTTGGCCTGTCGATGGCGGGATGGGACAAATTGCCGGTGTTCGCGCTCGGCAAGGACGAGCGGCACGGCGCGATTGCGGATGCGCACGACGCGAAGGAAGCCGCCGAACGCGAGGAGCATTGGCGGCTGCTGTACGTCGCGATGACGCGTGCGGAGGAACTGCTGATCGTCACCGGGACGCGGAAGGCGGACGAACTCCCCGAGGGCAATTGGCACAGTGCGGTCGATGCCGTGATGGCCGACATGGGCGCCGAATGGCAGGACGCCGGGCCGCGCTGGGGGCAAAAGCGAGTCCATGCCGTTGCGGGAAAGGCGCGCGCGGCGAAGGACAAGATGCGCCCGGTTATGGCGCCGGTGGCCGTTCCAACCTGGGCGCGGCAAGCGGCGCCCGAAGAAGCGCGCCCGCCGCGCCCGCTCGCGCCCTCGGCGCTGGGCGACGATGATGTGGCGGCGGTACCGCAGGGCGCGGCGCGTGCGGCGGCGGTGAACCGCGGGCTGTTGCTCCACGCGCTGTTCGAGCGGCTGCCGCCGGTAGCGTCGGAGCTGCGGCGCGCGGCGGCACTGCGCTGGCTGGGGGTGCAAGCGGCCGATCTCGACGCGGCGGCGCGCGACGCGATGGTCGATGAAGTGCTGGCCGTGCTGGACGACCCCGCGCACACCGCGCTGTTCGGGCCGGGCTCGCTCGCCGAGGTGCCGCTGTCGGCAGTGGTCGACGGCGTGGTGGTGGCGGGGATCGTCGACCGGCTGCTGGTCACTGATGATGCGGTGACCGTAATCGATTACAAGACCGGGCGGCATGTGCCGGACAGCGCCGCCGCGGTGCAACCCGCCTATCTGCGCCAGATGGCCGCGTATCGCGGCGCGCTGGCGACGATTTTTCCGGGGCGGCGGGTGGCGGCGGCGCTGCTTTATACGGCCGGGCCGCGGCTGATCGCGCTGGACGATGCGCTGCTCGATGCGCACAAGCCGGGCTTGGCGGCAACCAAGGCGAATTTGGGCGGTTGAGGTCTTGAGCCGAAGGGTGCGACGCCTTAGCTTGCGGATAACCGAATTTCAGGAGTTTGTATCATGGGTACCAAGGCGATCACCGACGACAGCTTTCAGGCTGACGTCCTCGACAGCGACACCCCCGTGCTCGTCGATTTCTGGGCCGAATGGTGCGGTCCGTGCAAGATGATCGGCCCGTCGCTCGAGGAAATCGCCAATGAGCTGGGCGAAAAGGTGGTGATCGCCAAGCTGAATATCGACGATCACCCGAACGCCCCTGCCAAATATGGTGTGCGCGGCATCCCGACGATGATCCTGTTCAAGAATGGCGAAGTCGCCGACACCAAGGTTGGCGCAGCGCCGAAGAGCGCGCTCAAGGGCTGGCTGGAAGGCGCGCTTTAAGCCAATTTCCCCGACGTCGGATTGCCGACGTCGGGGGTCATCTTTTGGTCAGTCGCGCCAATAGTCTAGCCGTTCAGAGCCGTCGAAACCGGCCCGATGTCAGGCAGCAATTGCGGAAACCTGTGGCCTGAGCCACACGGACACGGATCTTGGCGACCGAGTTTTTCGATGAGTTCCTTGTCGCCGTGGACGAAGCGGTGTCCCCGCTTGACCTGCGTTTCCGACGGATAACCTTTACGCCGCTTCGAACTGATTTCGAAAGCAGGGCAGGTCGGCGAAGTCTTTTTGGCGTACCATGACGGCCTCCTGTGGTCAGCGCGCCTGCTCGCGCGCAGGCGGCGCCTTACCAGAATGTGCTCAGCTCCGATAGTCTGCGTTGATGCTGATGTAACCGTGCGTCAGGTCGCACGTCCAGACGGTCGCGCGGCCTTCACCCAAGCCAAGGTCGGCGCCGACACGGATTTCGAGGCCTTTGAGATGCGCCGCGACCGGTGCCTCGTCATAGTCGTCGACCGGCAGGCCGTCCCTTGCCACCCAATGATCGCCGAAGCGGATCGCGAGCTTGTCGCGGTCGGCGGGTTCGCCGGCCTTGCCCACCGCCATCACGACGCGGCCCCAGTTGGCGTCCTCGCCCGCAATCGCGGTTTTGACCAGCGGCGAGTTGGCGATCGCGAGCGCGACGCGCTTGGCGCTGTCGTCGCTGACGGCGCCGCTCACCTGAACTTCGATGAACTTTGAGGCGCCTTCGCCGTCGCGCACGACCTGCTGCGCGAGGTCGAGCGCGACCTTTCGGATCGCGGCGTAGAGCGCGTCGGCGCCGGGATCGTCACGCGTGGTAAGCGGCGCATTGCCCGCCAACCCCGTCGCGAACAGCAGCACGGTATCGCTGGTCGAGGTGTCGCTATCGACGGTGATACTGTTGAAACTGCCGCCGGTCGCTTCGCTCAGCATCGCCTGCAACAATGCGGGGGCAACCGCGGCGTCGGTGAAGATATAGCCGAGCATCGTCGCCATGTCGGGGGCGATCATGCCCGATCCTTTGACGATCCCTGCGACGTGAACGGTCTTGTCGCCAACGACCGCGGTGGCGGCCGATCCCTTGGCGAAAGTGTCGGTGGTGCAGATGGTTTCGGCGGCGGCTTCCCATGAGCAGGGCGCGGCGGTGAGCGCGGCTTCGACCCCGGCGCGCGCCTTGTCCTTAGGCAGCGGCACGCCGATGACGCCGGTCGAGCTGACGAAGACTTCGCTTTGCGCGCAGCTCAGATGATCGGCGACCTGCGCCATGATCTGTTCGACCGCCTCGCGGCCGCGATAGCCGGTGAAGGCGTTGCTGTTGCCCGCGTTGACGATCAGTGCGCGCCCGATGCCGCCTTTGACCTGCTCGCGGCCGAGCTCGACTTCGGACGAGCAGCAGACGTTGCGGGTGAAGACGCCCGCGACCCTCGTGCCGGGCGCGAGCTCTACATAGGTCAGGTCGCAGCGGTCCCAATTCTTGTACTGCGCGCGCGCGACGCGGAGGGTGACCCCGGCGATGTCGGGGAGCTTGGGGAAGGTTGCGGGGGCGAGGGGGGAGCGGGAGGTCATGGTGGTGCGCTTAGCGGGAGTTGCGCACATACAAAAGCCCCTCCCCTTCAGGGGAGGGGTTGGGGTGGGGTCCATCGGCGTTGCGCTAGGCCGATGGACCCCACCCGCTGCGACTAAGCCAGCAAGCTGGCAAGTCTCGCTGCCCTCCGCTGAAAGGGAGGGCGTAGATCGTTACGCCGGAATGCCGCTGATCGACTTCACTTCCATGAAATCCTTCAGCCCGAACACGCCGCCTTCGCGACCATTGCCCGATGCTTTGTAGCCGCCGAACGCCGCGCCGGGGCCTGGTCCCCACGCGTTGACCGCGACCATACCGGCGCGCAGCTTCGGTGCGATCTCTGCGGCCTTCGCCGGATCGCCCGAGATCACCGCCGAAAGGCCATATTCGGTGTCGTTGGCGATATCGACCGCCTCGTCGAGGTCGCCATAGGCCATGACCGTCGCGACGGGACCAAAGATTTCCTCATTGGCGATCCGCATGTCGCGGGTGACGCCCGAGAACACCGTCGGCTTGACATAATAGCCGCGGTTGACGTTGCTCGGCAGGCCGGTGCCGCCGGTTTCCAGCGTCGCGCCCTCATCGATCGCTGACTGGATCAACCCCTGGATCTTGTCGAACTGCGCCTTGTTAACGACGGGACCGATATGGCCGCCTTCGCTCATCGGATCGCCGACCGACGTGCCGTCGAACATCGCCTTGATCACGCCGACGGCTTCGGCCTCACGCTCTTTCTGCACCAGGATGCGCGTCGGCGCGATGCAGCTCTGGCCGGTGTTGACCAGCACGCCCTGCACTGTCGGTGGCAGCACCGCGGCGAAATCGGCGTCGGGCAGGACGATGTTCGGCGACTTGCCGCCCAGTTCCTGATGGACGCGCTTGACCGTGTCGGCCGCCGCCTTGGCGACGAGGATGCCGGCGCGGGTCGAGCCGGTGAAGCTGACCATTTCGATGCCGGGATGGGCGCTGATCGCGTTGCCGACGGTCGGGCCGTCACCCTGGACGAGGTTGAACACGCCCGGCGGGACACCCGCGGCGTCGAGGATCTCGGCAAAGATCGTCGCGTTGCCGGGGCATTCTTCGGAGGGTTTCAGCACCATCGTATTGCCCGCGGCGAGCGCCGGGGCGACCTTCAGCGCGATCTGGTTGAGCGGCCAGTTCCACGGGGTGATCATGCCGACGACGCCGATCGGTTCGTACGCTATGACGCCCGCGGCATATTTTTCGGTGAAGTTGAAATCCTTGAGCGCAGCGATGGTGCCGAGGAAGCCGCCGATCCCGGCGCCGACCTGCGCGGTGCCCGCGAAGCTCACCGGGGCGCCCATTTCGCTCGCCATCGATTTGGCGAGATCGGGCGCGCGCTTCTTATATTCCTCGACGATACGATTGAGGAGGTCGAGCCGCTCTTCGCGCGTCGTTTGTGACCAGCTTTTCAGTGCTTCGCGCGCCGCAGCGACGGCATCGTCGACGTCGGCGGCGGTGCCGAGGACGATCGTCGAAGCCGCTTCTTCGGTCGCCGGGTTGATCACGTCGTGCGGCTTGCCGCCCTTGCTGTCGACCCACTGGCCGCCGATATAATTCTGCTTGAGGTGCGTTGCGGTGTCGCTCATTTTCTCTCTCCCAATCGGCGTGTCTGAATACGTCTCGGATTGCTACCTAATCACTGTGGCGGATGAATCAAGTTCATCGCTCCTTTATCGTCACCCCGGACTTGATCCGGGGTCCATTCCTCATTCGTAGCATGGACCCCGGATCAAGTCCGGGGTGACGAAGCGGCAAACGACACGCGCTACCGCTTTTCAGCACTCAGCCGTGACATCAATATGGCAGCGCGGGTCGCCTGGCGCGCGATGCTCGGCAGGTCGACGGTTTCATCGGGACCATGATCGCCGGTGCTGTACGCGCCAAGACCCGCGAGCGAGTCGACGAAGGGGGCGACGAAGCTGATGTCGGCCGCGCCGCGTTTCAGCGGGTCAAGCGCCGCCATTTCGGGCAGGCCCAAGTCCCGGTTCACGGCGTTGAGCCGAACGAGCAGCGCGCGATTGCCGTCGGTCGGCGCCATCGCCGGATAGCCGCCGGGATCGAACGCGATCGTTGCGGAGGTGCCGGGCGCGTGGTCGGCGACAATTGCCGACATCTTTGCCTTCACCCGCTCCGCCTGTTCGGCCGACAGCGTGCGCAGGTCGCCGCGTGCGATCGCGGTCGACGCGATGATGTTGGTCTTGCCGCTGGCGCTGGCGCGGATCTTTCCGCCGTCGAGCGCCGCCTGCTCGCCGCCTGCGACCAGCCCGACGTTGAAGGTCAGATTGGGCTCGGGCAGCTCGGTGCGGAAACGGTGGATCACCCGCGCCAGTTCATAGATCGCGCCGTCGCCCGCGGCGGCGCTGAAGATGCCCGAACTGTGGCCCGGTTTGCCGGTGGCGGTCACCGTCCAGCTCTCCGACGACCGCCGCGCGACCGAACTCATGTCGGCGCCATTTTCGCGGATCAGCCCTTCGAAACACAGTGCGACATCGCTGCGCTTGCCCGCGGCGATCAGGTCGGCGCGCGCGATGTCGATCGGGTCGCCCGCATCCTCTTCGTCGCCGGTCATGTGAAATTCGATATTGGCGTCTTTCAGCGTCCCCGCCGCGTGCATGGCACGCAGTGCCGCGAGCGCCACGACCATCCCGCCCTTGTCATCACCCGCGCCCGGTCCCTTGGCCAAGTCGCCCCTGCGCTCGAAGCGCTGGAACGGCGAATCGGATTCGAACACCGTGTCGAGGTGGGCAATCAGCAGCAGGCGCTTGCCATCGGGCTTCCCCTTGTGCGTCGCGATCAGATGCCCGGCGCGGCCGGTCTCGGTCATCGGTTTCCAGATTACCGTGAAGCCCAGTGGTTCAAGCTCGGCGCGCATCATCGCTCCGACCTTTTCGACGCCCTCCAGGTTCAGCGAGCCGCTGTTCTGATTGACCAGCTTCTCCAGCAGCGCGATCGAGCGGGGTTGCTCGGCCTCGACCATTTTCGCCATCGCGCGTTCAGCCTGGCTCAACTGGGCCTGCGCCGCTGGGGCGAGTGCGAGTTGAAGCGCGATCAGGGCGGCGAACGGCAGCGATTTCATGGAGGACTCCTCTGGACGCCGCCCTTGTGCCGCCTGCACGGGCCGTGGGCAAGCGGTCAGCCGGGACGAACCATGAAAATGCTGCCGCCGATGCTGACGATAAACAAATTGCCCGCGCTGTCTTCGCCGAACGAGGCGATCGAACTCAGCGTCCCGGCGTCGGGGGTAAAATCCTCGTTGCGCCGTGCAAAGCGCGACGAGGAGAACGTCTGTCCGGCGATCAGGCTGGAAAACGGCACCGACCAGATATTGCCCGACACGAAATCGGCAAAGACATATTGCCCGGCCAGCGACGTCACGGGTCCGCGATAGACATAACCGCCGGTGACCGAGCGGCCCTGCCGCGGCCCGGTGCCATGGCCATATTCGGCGACGGGCGGCGTCAGTCCTGCGGGCGCGGTGCCGGTATAGGGCTGCGTCCCCTCCAGAAAACGCCAGCCGAAATTCAGCCCGGGTTGCGATGTCGTCACCATGTCGATTTCTTCGACCGCGCCTTGGCCAACGTCGCCGATCAACAGCGTGGCGCCCGAAAAGGAAGCGCGAAACGGGTTGCGCAGGCCCAAGGCAAAGACATAGGGATCCCCGCCGCCCGCCAGAAACGGATTGCCGGGGGCGGGGGCGTAACTGTTGCCGCCCGCGCCGACCGCAAAGCGCAGGATCTTGCCGAGCTGCACATTGCGGTTCTGGGCATTGTTGTTCGGATCGCCGCCGCCGCCGCCATCGCCGACCGCGACATAGACATGCCCGTCGGGACCATAGCCGATCCAGCCGCCGTTGTGGTTGTCGAAGCCCGGGTGCGGAATGTCGAGCACGGTGTCATAGCTGGTCGAGCTGTTCGGCTGGCCAAGCGTATAGCGCCGCACCTGGACATTGCCGTTGGTCGCGGTCGCGACGACGAACAGCCGCTGCGACGTCGCATGGTCGGGATAGGTGGCCAGCCCCAACAGCCCGCGCTCGCCGCTGGTCGAAATGTCGGTGATGTCCAGCACCAGCGTGCGGCTACCGTTCGCCGGGTCGAAGCGATAGACGTCGCCGCCTTTTTCGACGACATAGACATTGCTGCTGCCGGGGATGGGCGCGACATAGAGCGGCTGGCTGAAGCCGGTGCCGACGCGCGCGACTGCGATACCCTCGCGGCTGTTGGTGACGGTGATATTGACCGCCTGCGTCACGCTCGCCTGCCCGTCGCTGACGCGAAGCATCACCGCATAGACATTGTCGCCGTCGGCATCCCCGGGCAGGTCGAAATCAGGCGCGGGGCTGAAACTGAGCGCGCCCGCCGCGGTGATCGCAAAGCGCGCCGCATCGGCACCGCCGTCGATGGTGAAAGTCAGCATGTTCCCATCAGGATCGGTCGCGGTCGCCTGATAGGCGGCGGTGCTGTTCTCGGCGACGCTGGCGGTTTGCAGCGAGGTGAAGCTGGGGGGAGAATTCGCCGCGGGCGGGGTGCCGCCGCCGCTACTTCCGCCTCCTCCGCAGGACGCGAGCATGAGAGAAATGACAAGGAGAGAGACGCGCTTCTGCATGGCCAATAGCCTTTCGCGATCAAGCCCTCCCTTGCCGCAACGTGCCACCAGTCAAAGGGGTCCGCAACCCCGGCGGTTTACCATGCACCCCGCCGACGTCAGACAGAGTCTTTAGCCTCGTCGAAATCGTCAAGCTTGCCTAGCGCTTCCAGCGCAATTTTGCGCAAGGCGGAGCGGTTGACGGTCAGCCCTTTCGACCCATCGCCAGTCAGGTCGTCTATCGCAAAGTCAACGCGGGTGCGGTCGGGCGCCAACTCTTCAAAGGTGAACTTCAATCCGGTTGCCAGCGCGCCATCATCGACATTGTAAATCAGATGGGCCTCGCGGGGGATTTCCATCGCAACGGCAATCTTGACCTTATAGGCGCCGGGCCGTTCGTCGGGGACCATTTTGTCGAAACCCGGATCGCCTTTCTGGGCAACGAGCTCGTACAGGCGTGTCGATCCACCATTTGTGACGAGGGGCAACCCGGTAAAGGCGCTGCCATCGCCGAACATTTTTGCGAACACCTCTTCGCGCGGTGCGGCCACCGTTTTTGTTTGATTGACCAATTCGGCCATTTTGCCGCAGCTGACGGTCAGCAGCATGACGGCGACCAAAAATGCGGAGCGTAGCATCGCAATCCCCCTGAAAAGCGGGTTTGGAGTAGCGCCAACCGCTTACAAAAGCGTCAACGGCCGTTTCATTTGCCTGTAAAGAGTGTTTGACATATCGATGTGAAACTTGTAAAGAGCTCTTGACAGGCAAGGGAGCGGCTGTGGAAAATCGGGTCCGTGAATATCGCGAAGCGGCGGGGTGGAGCCAGGGCGAACTGGCCCGTCGCCTTGGCGTGTCGCGCCAGACGATTAACGCGGTCGAAACCGACAAATATGACCCCAGCCTCCCGCTGGCACTGCGCATGGCAGGCCTGTTCGCGCTCGAAGTGCGCGAGCTGTTCATCGATCACTGGACCGCAAAGGAGTAGCGATATGACGACGCAGGTGAGCAAGGCAGCAGGATGGCGCAAGATGGCGATGCAGGCTGTCGTCGGCGCCATTGCGGGCGCGGGCGGCATGTTCGCGATATTGGCTGTGATCGACCGGCAAGGCGGCCTTGACTGGACCCCCTCGCCGATCATCTTGCTGGGTGTCGGCTTTGTCTACGCGCTGATGGGGCTGTTTGTCGGGTTGGGCACGCTGGCGCCGAAACTGGTCGGGCAGCGGTTGCTCAATGTCGCCGATGCCGAGGAAATCGTCGAGGAACGATCGAACATGGGCGCCAGTGCGATCTGCTGCGTCATCCTGGGCGCGGCGCTGATGCTGCTGGCGCAGGCGGTCGCGGTGGACTCGGCGGCGCTGGTCAGTCCCGCAGCGGCCTATTGGATATTGCTGGTCGTGCTGGGCGGGTTCACCGCGGTGTCGCTGTGGTTGTGGAAAAGTTTCGACGAGCTGTGGCGGCAACTCACGATCGAGATCACCGCGACCACCGGCAATTTGATGATGCTTGTGACGATCGTCTGGGGCGGGGCGGCGGCAGCAGACCTGATCGCCGGTCCCGAACCGCTCGACCTGGTGTCGCTTTCGTTCGGGTTGTTGCTGCTTGCCTGTTTCGTCGTCACTGCCCGTCGCGGCATGATGGCGCCGCGATAGGCGGACTAGCGACCGGTTTCGGACATCGATCCTCCCTGTCGCGCAGCGATGGGGAGGGGAACCGTCCGCAAAGCGGATGGTGGAGGGGCTTTGCGACGGTAGCGCGATCGCCCCTCCGTCGGCGCTTCGCGGTGCCACCTCCTCATGGCTACGCCACAGGGAGGAGTTTCTGTTGATCGTCATGCCGGTTCAGTTCCGGGATGCCGAAGATGGCCGACGTCGGCTTCCCACCCCAAAGCCGCCATCGACTCAAAAAGGTCTTTCCTACTTTTTTCCGCTGTGCCAGCCTTATCCGGCCCTTTGACAGATGGATCATCCGGTCGTCTGCTGGCGCTAATCGCGGTTCGCGGCCGACACGCCCCGCGGCGTCTTCAGTGAAGCGCAGGACCTACATCACGGCGCGCACAAGGCTGACCTTTGCTGAATTTTGGATCGTCACGGCGGCCGCGATGACTGATGTCCGCTTGCCATCCCGATGCCGTCATCGGCGCGATAGTCACAAAAAAGGGCGCCCGGTTCCCCCGAACCGGACGCCCCCCTTGGCGTCGCTGACCCTGGCGGATCAGGCGCTGTAGTACATGTCGAACTCGACCGGGCTCGGGGTCTGTTCGACGCGATACACTTCGTCCCACTTCAGCTCGATATAGGCTTCGATCTGATCCTTGGTGAACACGTCGCCCTTGAGCAGGAAGTCGTGGTCGGCGGCCAGGCTGTCGAGCGCTTCGCGCAAGGATCCGCAGACGGTCGGGACTTCGGCGAGTTCCTCGGGCGGCAGGTCATAGAGGTTCTTGTCCATCGGATCGCCCGGGTGGATCTTGTTTTGGATGCCGTCGAGCCCCGCCATCAGCAGCGCTGAGTAGCAAAGGTACGGATTGGCCATCGCGTCGGGGAAGCGGAATTCGACGCGCTTCGCCTTGGCGCCCGCACCATAAGGGATGCGGCACGAGGCCGAACGGTTGCGGCTCGAATAAGCGAGCAGCACCGGCGCTTCGAAGCCGGGGACGAGGCGCTTGTAGCTGTTCGTCGTCGGGTTGGTGAAGGCGTTCAATGCCTTCGCATGCTTGACGACGCCGCCGATGAAATAGAGGCACATGTCGCTGAGGCCCGCGTAGCCGTTGCCGGCAAACAGCGGCTTGCCCTTTTCCCAGATCGAGATGTGGGTGTGCATGCCGCTGCCATTATCGTCCTTGATCGGCTTGGGCATGAAGGTCGCGGTCTTGCCATAGGCATGCGCGACCTGATGGACCACATATTTGTAGATTTGCATGCGGTCGGCGGTCTGGGTCAGCGTGCCGAAGGTCAGGCCGAGTTCGTGCTGCGCGGCGGCGACTTCATGGTGATGCTTGTCGCAGGGCAGGCCCATTTCGAGCATCGTCGAGACCATCTCGGCGCGGATATCGACGGCGCTGTCGACCGGCGCGACGGGGAAATAGCCGCCCTTGGCACGGGGACGGTGCGCCAAATTGCCGCCTTCGTAGCTGCGGCCGGTGTTCGTCGGCAGCTCGATATCGTCGATTTCGAAACCCGACTTGTTGTAGCCGGTTTCGAAACGGACATCGTCGAACATGAAGAATTCGGCTTCGGGGCCGACATAGACGGTGTCGCCGACGCCGGTCGAGGCGACATAGGCCTCGGCACGCTTCGCGGTGGTGCGCGGGTCGCGGGCATAGCCTTCGCCGGTCGACGGCTCGACAATGTCGCAGAAGATGACGAGCATCGGGGTCGCCGAGAAGGGATCGTCATAGACGGCTTCAAGATCGGGCATCAGGATCATGTCGGACTCATTGATCGCCTTCCACCCCTCGATCGACGAACCGTCGAACATCAGCCCGTCTTCGAGCTCGTCCTCGCCAAGCACCGAGGCGACCATGGTCAGGTGCTGCCATTTGCCCTTGGGATCGGTGAAGCGCAGGTCGACCCACTCGATGTCGTTTTCCTTGATCCGGGCGATGATATCCTTGGGCTTCGTAGCCATGGTCTGAGCTTCCTTCTTGCGATGATGACCGGTTGCACCGGCTTAGTTGAACAGGGTGGGGAGCAGTTGGTCTAGAGCGCGTCCTCGTTGCGTTCGCCGGTGCGGATGCGCAGCGCGGTCTCGACCGGGATCACGAAAATCTTGCCGTCGCCGATGCGGCCCGTCTGCGCGGCGGCGGCGATCGCCTCGACAACGCGTTCGGCCATGCCGTCCTCGACGATGACTTCCAGCTTCACCTTGGGGAGGAAATCGACCACATATTCGGCGCCGCGATACAGTTCGGTGTGGCCCTTCTGGCGGCCAAAACCTTTGGCCTCAGTGACGGTGATGCCGCTGACGCCGACTTCGTGCAGCGCTTCCTTGACCTCGTCGAGCTTGAACGGCTTGATGATCGCCTCAATCTTCTTCACGCTTTTCGTCCCCCTTTGGGCATTTCGCATTGCTCGCAGTCAGAGCCGGATCAGGCCTGCCTGTCCGGTTCGCACCTGTGAGTCGCTGCGAGGCCCCGTCATCTTGCACCAATCAAGAGCCGTGCCAATTGGCGAATCGCAAGCTTTCGGTAAGATTTGTGACAGGAAGTTGCGTGGTTGCTTAAGGGGTGAGCAATGCGCGTGAAGCGGTGCCTAAAAAAACGGCAGGCGCGTGTTCATTCCTCCCTGTCGCGCAGCGATGGGGAGGTGGCAGCGCGAAGCGCTGACGGAGGGGCGATGGCGCTAACGTCGCGGCCCCTCCACCACCGCCTGCGGCGGTGGTCCCCTCCCCATCGCCGCGCGACAGGGAGGATGTTCAAATCACCGCCCCATTGGCGCGCTGCTGTCGGCCAGGTTCGCCTTGGTCCAGTTCGACCGTTCGATGACATAGGCGCGGATCGCTTCGGCGTCCTGCGGGGTCAGCACCTTGGCAAAGCTGACCATGCCGCGGTCCTTCAGCGCGCCGTCGATCACCACGCCCTTCCACGCTTCGGCATTGGCCAGCGTGCCTGACACGCGAAGGTCGGGGGTGAAGCCGTTGCCGATCGCGCTGTCGCCGTGGCAGACCATGCAATAGCGCCCGAACTGCGCCTTGCCCGCCGCGACCGTGGCCGCGCTCGCGGTCATCGGCGGCGGGTTCCACGCCAGCGTTGTCGTCGCAGGCGGGGCGGGTAGTTTGCCAGTGCCGCCGATCTTGAGCACGACGAGCCGCGGGATATTCGGGATCTTGCGCGTCGCGCCGCCCGCGACCCCGGCGACCAGCGGGAAGGCGCCGCCCTTGCTGGTCATGAACGCCACATATTGCACGCCGCCGACGCGGAAGGTCGACGGCGCGCTGACGATCCCCGACTGCATGTCGAGGTCGAGCAATTGCTTGCCGGTGTCGGCGGTGTAGGCGCGGAAGCGGCCGAGGCTGGTGCCCTGGAACACGAGATTGCCCGCGGTGGTCATGGTGCCGCCGTTCCACGCCGCGGGATGATCGACCGCCCATGCGACCTTGCCGGTGCGCGGGTCAAAGGCGACGAGGCGGCCGGTGGTCGCGGCGACCGCGGCGCGGAACGCGGCCTTGTCGTCGGGCAGCATCGTCTTGTTCAGCGAGGCGCCGACATTGAAGCCCAGAACCTTGCGCCGGTCGAGCTCGTCCATGTCGGCGAGATAGCCCTGCGGGATTTGCTGCGCCGGAATATACACCAGCCCGGTCGCCGGATTATAGCTCATCGGGTGCCAGTTATGCGCGCCGAGCGCCCCGGGGATCGCGATGAAGGGCTTGCCGGTCTTGTAGAAGCGCGCCTCGGGATTTTCGATCGGGCGCCCGGTGGCGAGATCGTATCCCGTCGCCCAGTTGATCCCGTCGACAAAGGGCTTTGCGTCGATCAGCTTGCCATTGGTGCGATTTATGGTGAAGAAGAAGCCGTTCTTTGGTGCGTGGTACAGCACCTTGGTCGGCGTGCCGTTCACCGCCTGCTCGGCGAGGATAATCGGCTGGGTCGCGGTATAGTCCCACGTTTCGCCCGGCGTTTCCTGATAATGCCATTTATAGGCGCCGGTACTGGCATCGACCGCGACGATGGACGACAGGAACCAGTTGTCGCCCTGGCCATTCGACCGCGTGCCATGGTTCCATGGATTGCCGTTGCCGACGCCGAGATAGATTTGGTCAAGATCCTTGTCGTAAACGATCGCGTCCCACACCGTGCCGCCGCCGCCCGAGGTCTGCCACTCGCCCGTGTCGGACCATGTCGCATTGGCCTTGGTCGCAAAAATGTCGTCCGACGCCGCTCCATCCTTCGCCTTGGTCGGGTTGGGCGCGGTGTAGAAGCGCCAGCGTTGCTTGCCGGTGTCGGCGTCGTAAGCGGTGACATAGCCGCGCACCCCGAATTCGGCGCCGCCGTTGCCGATCAGCACCATATCCTTCACGACGCGCGGGGCGCCGGTGATGGTGTAGGGCTTCGCCGCGTCAACCGTCTGCGTCGACCAGACTTCCTTGCCGGTCTTGCGGTCGAGCGCGATCAGGCGCCCGTCGATTGTCCCGACAAAAACCTTGTCGCCCCACAGCGCGACGCCGCGATTGACGACGTCGCAGCAGGCGTTGACCGCGCTCTCGCCGGGGACTTTGGGGTCAAATTTCCACAGCGGCTTGCCGGTCGCGGCGTCCCAGGCGCTCACCTTAGACCAGGCGTGGCTGACGTACATCACGCCATCGACAACGACCGGGGTGGCTTCCTGCCCGCGGGCATCCTCAAGGTCAGCGGTCCAGGCGATGCCGAGCTCGCCGACATTCTTGTCGCTGATGTCGGTGAGCGGGCTGAAGCGTTGTTCGTCGTAGCTGAAACCGATCGCGCCCCAGTCGTCGCCATTGCCGCCGGTCTTGAGCAGGGTCTCGCTGGCTTTCTCGGCTTCGTCGAGCGACCCGCCGGTGATGCTGTCGTTTTTCGACGCGTTGCACGCCGCCAATGCCAGCGCCGCACAGCCCAGCAGCGCGGCCTTCAAGACCCGTTTCGCCATTCATGCTCTCCCGTTCGACGCCTATGCTTGACGTTAACGTCAAGACTGCGCGCGAAGGGGGGCGGGCGCAAGTGCGAAATTGGGTGGTGGAAGAGGGGGGTAAGCAGGAACAAGGGATTCGCGCGGAGGCCCAGAGAAGGAAAAAGGGGGTCACGCGGAGACGCGGCGGCGCGGAGAAGATGGCAAACCTCAATGCCGTTTGCCCTGAGCTTGTCGAAGGGCCGTTCTTTCCTTTGGGTGGCGAAGAGAAGAGCGGTGCTTCGACAAGCTCAGCACGAACGGAGTTGAGATGTATCTCCGCGTCTCCGCGGCTCCGCGTGAACCTTATCTCTGCGCCCTCTGCGCGAATCTATAAACTCACTGCCAAGGCGGCGCGTTCAGACCCTTCGGACTCGCTGTGAATATCTCGCAGCCCGTCTCGGTAATCCCGATGCTGTGTTCGAACTGCGCCGACAGCGAGCGGTCGCGGGTCACCGCGGTCCAGCCGTCGGGGAGCATCTTCACCGCAAATTTGCCGGTGTTGATCATCGGCTCGATGGTGAAGAACATGCCGGGGCGCAGCTCCGGGCCGGTACCGGGCCGCCCCGCATGGACCACCTCGGGCGCGTCGTGGAACATCTGTCCCAGCCCATGGCCGCAGAAATCGCGGACGACCGAATAGCGGTGGCGCTCGGCGTGGGTCTGGATCGCGTGCGCGACGTCGCCCATCCGGTTGCCGGGCTTCGCCTGTTCGATGCCGAGCATCAGGCATTCATAGGTCACTTCGACGAGCCGCCGCGCCTTGATCGGCACGTCGCCGACCAGATACATGCGGCTGGTGTCGCCGTGCCAGCCGTCGATGATGGTCGTCACGTCGATATTGACGATGTCGCCCTCACGCACCGGCTTGTCGTCGGGGATGCCGTGGCAGACGACATGGTTGATGCTGGTGCAGCAACTGTGCGTGAAGCCGCGATAACCGAGCGTCGCGGGGATGCCGCCGCCGTCGAGCATCATGGTGCGGACAAGGTCGTCGATCTGCGCCGTGGTCACGCCCGGCTGGACGAAGGGGACGAGCGCGTCGAGGATTTCGGCCGATAGCCGCCCCGCCTTGCGCATCCCGGCAAAGCCGGCTTCGTCGTGCAGCTTGATGGTGCCGTCGCGCACCGGGGTGGGCGCGCCGGCGTCGGCGGTGGTTACGGAGACATAATCGTACATGGGATGGGATATAGGCGATATGGCGCCTAATTGCGAGGGTGGCTTTTTAAGCCCCTCCCCTTCAGGGGAGGGGTTGGGGTGGGGTCTGTCAGCATGGCGCTGCGCCGAATAGACCCCACCCTGCTCGACTAAAGGCCCGGCTACGCCGGACCAAGTCTCACTGCCCCTCCCCTGAAGGGTAGGGGCTCAACTTAGCTTACTCCGCCGCCTTCTTCGCGTTGTCGGCCTTCGGTGCCTTCGCCTTGCCCTTGCCCGCTTTCGGCGGCGCCGAGACGATTTCGAAGGCGAGCGGGTTGCCGACCTTGGCGTCGTCGCCGGTCTTCATCTTCACCTTGACCTCGCCGCCATGGACGAGTTTGCCGAACAGCAGTTCTTCGGCGAGCGGCTGCTTGATCTTTTCCTGAATCAGGCGGCCCATCGGGCGGGCGCCGTACAGCTTGTCATAACCCTTGCCGGTCAGCCATTCGCGCGCTGCATCGTCGAGCTGGATATGGACGTTGCGGTCGGCCAATTGCAGCTCGAGTTCGAGGATGAACTTGTCGACGACGCGTGCGACGACCTCGGGCGGCAGATAGCCGAACGGGACGATCGCATCGAGGCGGTTGCGGAATTCGGGGGTGAACATGCGCTTCACCGCCTCTTCCTGCACGTCCTCGCGCGTCGATTGGCCGAAACCGATCGATTCGCGCGCCATGTCGCTGGCGCCCGCATTGGTCGTCATGATCAGGATGACATTGCGGAAATCGACGGTCTTGCCGTGGTGATCGGTCAGGCGACCGTTATCCATCACCTGCAGCAGGATGTTGAACAGGTCGGGATGCGCCTTTTCGATCTCGTCGAGCAGCAGCACGCAATGCGGGTTCTGGTCGATCGCATCGGTGAGCAGACCCCCCTGATCGTAACCGACATAGCCCGGCGGCGCACCGATCAGGCGGCTGACCGAGTGGCGCTCCATATATTCGGACATGTCGAAGCGCTGGAGCGGGATGCCCATGATCGACGCGAGCTGTTTGGCGACCTCGGTCTTGCCGACGCCGGTCGGGCCGCTGAACAGATAATTGCCGATCGGCTTTTCGGGATCGCGCAGGCCCGCGCGGCTGAGCTTGATCGCCGACGACAGCACTTCGATCGCGACGTTCTGGCCGAACACGACGCGCTTTAGGTCGGTTTCGAGGCTGGCGAGGGTCGCCTTGTCGTCGCTCGACACCGATTTGGGCGGGATGCGCGCCATCGTTGCGATCACCGCCTCGATTTCCTTGGCGGTGATCGTCTTCTTGCGCTTCGACGGGGCGACGAGCATCTGCATCGCGCCGACTTCGTCGATCACGTCGATCGCCTTGTCGGGCAATTTGCGGTCGTTGATGTAGCGTGCCGACAGCTCGACCGCGGCGTTGATCGCGTCGGGGGTGTAGCGCACCTGGTGATGGCTCTCGAACGCGCTGCGCAGCCCGGCGAGGATCTTCTTCGTGTCCTCAAGCGTCGGTTCGACCACGTCGATCTTCTGGAACCGGCGGAGAAGCGCGCGGTCCTTTTCGAAATGGTTGCGGAACTCCTTATACGTCGTCGAGCCGATGCAGCGGATGACACCGCCCGACAGCGCGGGCTTGAGCAGGTTCGACGCATCCATCGCCCCGCCGCTCGTCGCACCCGCGCCGATGACGGTGTGGATCTCGTCGATGAACAGGATCGCGTGCGGCAGGCCTTCGAGCTCGGTCACGACCTGTTTCAGCCGCTCCTCGAAATCGCCGCGATAGCGCGTACCCGCAAGCAGCGCGCCCATGTCGAGCGAATAGATGACCGCGGGCAGCAGCACCTCGGGCACGTCGCCCTCGATGATCTTGCGCGCGAGGCCTTCGGCGATCGCGGTTTTGCCGACGCCGGGGTCGCCGACATAGAGCGGGTTGTTCTTCGACCGGCGGCACAGGATCTGGATCGTGCGATCGACCTCGGCGCCGCGGCCGATCAGCGGATCGACCTTGCCGATCTTGGCTTTCTCGTTGAGGTTGACGGTGAACTGGTCGAGCGCGGTTTCCTTCTTGTTCTTGCCGCTGCTGTCCTTGTCCTTCGTTTCTTCCTTCTCCTCGGGCTCGGCCTGCGGCGAGGGTTTGCCGCCCTTGCCGACGCCGTGGCTGAGGTAGGAGACCGCGTCGAGGCGGGTCAAATCCTGCTGCTGCAGGAAGTAAACCGCGTAGCTTTCGCGTTCGGAGAAGAGCGCGACGAGGACGTTGGCGCCGGTCACCTCATCCTTGCCCGACGACTGGACGTGCAGGATCGCGCGCTGGACGACGCGCTGGAACCCGCTCGTCGGCGACGGGTCGCTGTGCCCCTCGACCTTCAAACTGTCGAGTTCGGTGTCGAGATAATGAACGACCGCTGATTGCAGGTCGTCGACCGCGACGCCGCAGGCGCGCATGACTTCGGCGGCATGGTCGTCGTCGATCAGCGCGAAGAGCAGATGCTCCAGCGTCGCATATTCGTGGTGACGCTCCGATGCGGCTTTCAGCGCATTGTGCAGGGTCTTTTCGAGGCTCTCCGAAAAGGACGGCATGGACTTTTCTCCTTGCGAGGCCCGCCGGGGGGAGAGAGGCGGCCCCTAGGAACCCAAGGTGGCGATGCCGCCGCCGCCCTGCAAGGGAAAAGCGGATGGCGTTTGTGAAATTACGATGACGGGGTTGTGTTATGGTTAACGGAACGTTGATATTTTCGTTCGCGCTGGCGCAATTTTCATCCGAAGTTGTCAAACTTGTCGATACATCGACCCCACAGGGCGCGGGGGTGTGCCGAGGCGGTGGATCGGTCATCTATGATTGTGCCAGCGTAGGTGGGCGCAATTTTGTAGGAAAGCGCTTTTTTTTTGATGTCGGCTTAGGGGTGTTTAGCTGCCAAAATATCCTCTCCCCTTGAGGGAGAGGATAGTGAAGCTTGCTCCGTCAGGAGCTAGCGAAGCTTGGTGAGGGGATGAGCAGCCAGCGGCGCAAACCCCTCTCAACTGCGGCTAGGCAGCAAGCTGCCAAGCCTTCGTATCTCTCCCTCAAGGGGAGAGAGGAAGAATGGGCATATGTCCGCTATTGGTCGTTCGACGCCGTACCTTCGCCCGCTTTATCCACCATATCCATGAAATCGCGCGCCACATTGCGCTCGCACTCATCCTTGAACGCGACGTCGAGGTCGGGGGCGACGCCGAGCATGTACATCAACGCCCACAGGGCGAAGCGGCGGCCGGGGTTGGTTTCGAGGCCGAAGTCGACGCGCATGCGTTCGGTGCCTGCGGCGTGGGCCTCGGGGTGGATTGCCGACAGGTCGGCGGTGCCGAAATAGCGGCGGAGTTGGTCGTCGAAATCCATGGGGTTGTCTTTGGCTGGTTTTGCTCGATTGGCAAGTTGTCGCGCTGAACGCGCTCCCAATCCCCGTTTGTGCTGAGCTTGTCGAAGCACCGTTCTTCCTTTGACGCCCAAAGAAAGAACGGCCCTTCGACAAGCTCAGGGCGAACGGTTGTGAGGTTGGTCTATTGCCGCAGGAAAAATCGGCCCATCTGAAAACCCGTCTGGTTGTCATTCCTACGGACGCCCGATAGGGCGGCGTCCGTGAAGACCAGCATCGACATCGGGACCGACGCCGCGGGGCAAAACGTGCGCATCGACGTGCAGGAGCTGCTGGCGACGCGGCTGCTCGTTCAGGGCAATTCGGGGTCGGGCAAGTCGCACCTGCTGCGCCGCATCCTTGAGGAAAGCGCGTCGTTAGTGCAGCAGATCGTCATCGATCCCGAGGGCGATTTCGTCACGCTCGCCGATGCGTACAGCCATGTCGTGATCAACGGCGGCGATTATAATGAGCGCGAGATTGCTGCGATGGGCGCGCGCATTCGCGAGCATCGCGCGTCGATCGTGCTCAGCCTGGAATCGCTCGATATCGAGGCGCAGATGACCTGCGCCGCTGCGTTCCTGAACGCATTATTCGATGCGCCGCGCGAGCATTGGTTTCCGGCGCTGGTGGTGGTCGACGAGGCGCAGATGTTCGCGCCGAGCGTCGCCGGGGATGTGTCCGACACCGTCCGCCGCGCGAGCCTGTCGGCGATGACGAACCTGATGTGCCGCGGGCGTAAACGTGGTTTGGCCGGGGCGATCGCGACGCAGCGACTGGCGAAGCTCGCGAAGAATGTCGCCGCCGAGGCGAGCAATTTCCTGATGGGGCGTACCTTTCTCGACATCGACATGGCGCGCGCCGCCGACCTGCTCGGGATGGAGCGGCGGCAGGCCGAGGCGATCCGCGATCTGGAGCGCGGGCATTTTCTGGGGCTTGGCCCCGCGATTTCGCGCCGTCCGCTGTCGATCCGCATCGGCGCGACGCAGACGGCGACGCGGATGGGGACGCACAGCCTGATGCCGCTGCCCGAGGCGGGGGGCGCCGACATGCGGTCGATGCTGTTCACCGAGATGGAAGCGCCGGTGGCGCAGCGCGCCTTTGCTCCCGAACCCGAGCCGATCGCGGCGAGCGAAGTGCTCGAACGCATCGCGGCGGTCGAGGGGCTACACGAGGACCGCGACGCTCCGGTGGTGCTCGACATCGTCGCCGCGGTCGAAGAGGCCGTGCAGAGCGACGCGGTGGTGATCGCGATGCTCGCAGAGATGCTGGCCGACCCCGACAGCGCCTTCCAGCCCGAAGCCTTTTTGTATCAGGATTTTTCGGTGCGCTGCCGGATGGCGAAGCTGAAGAAGGTGCCGCTCGATCTCGCTGCGTTCCGCCGCCGCTTTGCGCTGGCCAAAGGCGGGGTGTTCGATCCGTCGGAGCCGCGCTGGGCGGAGGCCTTGCGCGTCGCGGAGCGGCTGCCCGACGATATGCTGGCGCCGTTTTTGCAGATCGCGCGCGCAGCGATCGACGGCGAGCCCTGTCCCGACGATGAGGTGCTGGGGCGCGCCTATGGCAGCCATTCACCGGGGCGCATCCGGCGGTTGGTCGACTATATGGAAAAGCAGGGCGCGATTGTCGTGCGCTCCGATTTCGGCGGGCGGCGCTCGATCGGTATTCCCGAGCTGGGGCTGAGTACCGAGGCGGAGTAGCCGAGAGCGGTGACACGCCCCATCAGTCGCATATATATCCCCTGCCACCGCCCTCGCTGCAAACAAGATAGATGCCGTCGTCCGAACGACGGAGCCGAAGTTCGACCTCGCGATCCGTCGGCATATCGCCATGTGCGATGTACCGAATTTTGATAACCGGCGGCGTGAGACGCCCTGTTACAACGCGCGATATCGTGAACCGCGCAGTAATCCGGACATTCATTCCGAATTCGTCGAGCACCTCATAAGTCAGGCCGTTTTCAACCTTCCCCATAACGACAAGATCATTCACCTGACTGCCCTTCTGGGCATCGGATGTCGTGCTGGTACCCAATGCCAGGACTGCGGCCAGCAAGTGCGCGAGCGGCCCCAAGGACATTCTACCCCTTTTTGAACAGCGCGTCGGCGATCGCCTTGTGGCTCGCTGCGGCGGCGCGATGCGCTTTCACACGTTCGATTTCACCCTCGAGCGTCGCGATACGGTCATCGAGTTCGCTCACCGACAGCGGGTCGAGCGGTTGCCGGGTCAGCGCCGCAAGCACATCGTCGCGGCGGCGGGGAAGGTCGTCATCGTCCATGGCGGTTCCTCCTGAACAGCCTCGCGACTGTTGACCCGGTGTGCTGCGCTGTCAATAAGGTGGCCGTAGGGCGAAGTAAAAAGTGGGGAAATTCAACGTGACCAGCCTGCCAGCGAGCATGACCGCAATCGCCATCAGTGCGCCCGGCGGACCCGAAGTCTTGGTGCCCGAGCAGCGCCCGGTTCCGCAGCCGGGGCCGGGCGAGGTGCTGATCCGCGTCGCCGCCGCGGGGGTCAACCGCCCCGACGTCCTGCAACGCATGGGCTTTTACCCGCCACCGCCGGGGGCATCGGACCTGCCGGGGCTGGAGATCGCGGGGACGGTTGTTGCGGTGGGGCCCGGCGGCGATCCCGAATTGCTGGGGCAGGCGATGTGTGCGCTGGTCGCGGGCGGCGGCTATGCCGAATATTGCGTCGCACCGGTCGGCAGCTGTTTGCCGGTACCCAAGGGCTTTTCGATGGCAGAAGCCGCGGCGCTGCCCGAAACCGTCTTCACCGTGTGGCACAATCTGTTCGAACGCGCGTGGGTGAAGGATGGCGAGACGGTGCTGGTCCATGGCGGCACCAGCGGCATCGGCACCACCGCGATTGGCCTCTGCAAGCTGTTCGACATCCGGGTCATCGTGACGTGCGGCAGTGCCGATAAATGTGCTGCCGCTACGGCGCTCGGTGCTGACCTGGCGGTCGATTATTCGAGCGAGGATTATGTCGAGGCGGTCAAGGCTTTCACCGGCGGCAAGGGCGTCAACGCGGTGCTCGACATGGTCGGCGGGGATTATGTGCCACGCAACCTGGAGTGCCTTGCCGACGATGGCCGCCACGTCACCATTGCGTTCCAGCGCGGCGCGAAGGTCGAGATCGACATTTCGCAAGTGATGCGCCGCCGGTTGACGATGACCGGATCGACGCTGCGCGCGCGCAGCGCCGACTTCAAGGCGGCGCTGGCCGACGAGATCCACCGCACGCTGTGGCCGCGACTGGGCGAGGGGGGCTGGAAGCCGGCGATGGACCAGAGCTTCCCGCTCGCCGACGCCAGCGCCGCCCATGCGCGGATGCAGGCGGGCGCGCATGTCGGCAAGATCGTGCTGATGATGTGAGCGTCGAAAATGGACGCTGCACCGCGCCCCCTTGCCCCTGTGGCCAATCCGGTTTACAGCCGCCGCCATTATTCGGCCGCTCCGTGAGGGGCGGCCCTTTTATTTCCGCTTGGAGAAAATCGCCATGGCCACCGCCGACGCCACCCCGCTGATGCCGCATGCGACCGCCGCCTGGCTGGTCGACAACACCGGCCTGACCTTTGTTCAGATCGCCGACTATTGCGGCATCCATATTCTCGAAGTGCAGGCGATCGCCGACGAGACCGCCGCGACCAAATATACCGGCCGTGATCCCGTCCGCGCGCACGAACTGTCGATGGAAGAAATCGAAAAGGGTCAGAACGATCCGAACTACAAGCTCAAGATGAGCAAGCAGGCGCAGGACACGATCCGCCGCACCCGCGGCCCGCGCTACACGCCGGTCAGCAAGCGCCAGGACAAGCCCGACGGCATCGCGTGGATCCTGAAGAACCATCCGGAGGTTTCGGACGGCGCCATCGGCAAGCTGATCGGCACCACCCGCAACACCATCAGCGCGATCCGCGACCGCAGCCACTGGAACAGCGCCAATATCGTCGCCAAGGATCCAGTGACGTTGGGCCTGTGCTCGCAGCGCGAACTCGATGCGCTGGTTGCCAAGGCGGCGAAAAAGGCGGGGATCGAAGCGCCGACCGACAACCGGTTCGAAGGCGACCGCGAAGCGCTGCTCGAAGAACTGCGCGCCGAACGCACCGCCGCCAACGAAGCGCGCGCGGCCGAAGAAGCGGCGGAAACCCCAAGCGACGCGGCGGCAGACTGACGCGTGGCAGCGGGGCAGGATGACGACAATATCCCGGCGGCCAGCGGCTCGCCGGATGCGTCGCTGACCCAAGACGACAGTTTTACCGCGACCAGCCATGCCGGCCTGACTTATCCGTGGGGCGATGCCGCACCGGGCGCAGGCGAGACGATGCGCATCGCGCCGGGGATCAGCTGGGCGCGCATCCCGATGCCGGGGTCGCTGGGGCATATCAACAGTTGGCTGCTCGACGACGACGCTGACGGCGATGATGGTGTCGCGATCGTCGACACCGGCATCTGTCTGACCATATGTTCGGACGCTTGGAAGGCGCTCTATGCGGGGGCGCTGAACGGTAAGCGCATTACGCGCGTCATCGGCACCCACCTGCACCCCGACCATATCGGGCTGGCGGGCTGGATCGCGAAAAAGCAGGGCGTGAAGCTGTGGATGACGCGGGGCGAGATGCTGACGGCGCGGATGATCGTCGGCGACACAAGCGACACCGTACCCGACGAGGCACTGGCGCAGTGGCAGGGCGCGGGCTGGACCGAAGCAGCGATTGCGACGCATAAGGCAAGTGGCTGGGGCCGGTTCGGGATGATGGTTTTCCCGCTTCCGCGTTCATATGTGCGGATCGAGGATGGCGACCGGATCAACCTGGGCGCGCACCAGTGGCGCGTCGTGGTCGGATCGGGACATAGCCCCGAACATGCGTGCCTGTGGAACGAGCGCGAGGGCGTGCTGGTGTCGGGCGACCAGGTGCTGCCGCGGATCAGTTCAAATGTGTCGGTCAACATCACCGAACCCGATGCCGATCCGCTGGGCGAATGGTTGGCGTCGATCGACAAATTGCTCGCCACCGTTCCCGCCGATGTCACCGTTTGCCCCGCGCATGGCGAACCGTTCAAGGGACTCCATGTCCGCCTGATGGCGCTGCGCGACGAGCACCGGATGCGGCTGTATAATCTGGCCGAGGCCGCCGCGAAGGCGCCGATGCGCGCGGTCGACAGTTTTCCGTTGCTGTTCAACCGGCCGATCGGCGAGCATAATCAGGGGCTGGCGACGGGCGAGGCGCTGGCGCATCTGAAACGGCTGGAGGTTGAAGGCCGGGTGCGGCGCGAAGATCGCGACGGGGTGTGGTGGTATCACGGGGTAGCGTGATGCCGCGGTGCCGATCTTGGCTTTCGGGTGGGAAGCGGAATGCCGGCTTTTGGGCCCCCGCAGCGAAAGCAGCCATCGGCCTACGCCAGTTCAATCTCCATCCGTGTGGCCTCGTCCGCTATCCGGCGCAGACCGTCTAGGAGGGGCGATCCGCTAACAACACCAACCGCGGCTAATCCGGCTGAATTTGCAAAAACTAATCTTACTTTTCCCGGACAACCGGGACCGCCATGTTCGATCGCATCCCAGAACGCATCAAGATTACGTCCGAATAGACTGGCGCCTTGGGGGTTTGCGGCATCGATGTATCGCTGCCAAAAGTCTGACGCCGAAGTTACTCCTTCGCAATCGATCAGAATGGTCCGCATGCAGCCATAATCGTTTATCGGAGGGCCGACCGCAAGTGGTCGCTAGCGGCGCCCCCTCAATCCCGCCGCTGCATGATCCAGCTGAACGCCATCGCGTTAAATATCGTATAAAGTCCGTATAGCACCATCGCGGCGAACCAATTCCGCGTCGCGATCGCCATTGCGCCGACCAGCAGCAGGAATTCGAAGATATAGGTGATGTGCGGCCCCGCCTTGTCGGCGAGAGGTTTGACCATTTGCTGGATCAGCGGGTCGTCGCTTTCCATGAAGGCGCGATGCATCGCGAAATTGCCGATGCCGGCGCAAAAAATCGCGATGAGCGCAATGACCATGGCGTTCAAATGGGGGAGGCAGGGTGGAAATGCCAGCCTCTTTCGGGTTATAGCGAGGCATCGGACGCGCCGGGGCGGCGCCAATGATCGAACGAACCCGGCTTCTGCCTCCCCAGAGAAGGACTCTTCGATGGCATCTTTCCCCCGCTTGGCGGCCATCGGCCTGCTGGCCCTCGTAATTCAGCCGGCGCACGCCGCTCAGGAACCCGCGAACCCGCCGCAGCCGAACCCCGCGCTCGCCGACCCGTTGCTGGCGAACCCGGTTCCGACCTTTGAAGTTCCGCTCGATCCGCCGTTGCCCGATGCGGTGCGCGCGATGATCGACGCCGCTTTCGCCAGCGGCCAGAACGACGATGTCGAAGCCGTCGCCAAGTTCGCGCGCATGACTCACCCCCGCAATGTCGGGGAAATCGATGCGATGCTGGCCTTTTATCGCAGCGGGCATCCGCCGATCGTGCCGCCCGATCCGGTGCGCAATATGCTCGCCGCCGCCATCGCGAGCGGCAAGGATGCCGACGTCGAGGCGGTCGCCAAGCTGGCGATGGATACACATCCCGACGATGCAGCGGAGATCGAGGCGCGGCTGGTTGCCTATCGCGCCGAACGCCAGCGGCTGAAGGACGAAGCGGCGGCGGCGGCGCGCGCGAAACTGGCGGCGGCGAAGTTCTGGCAGAACTGGAAAGGCGAGGGGCAGATCGGGGCGTCGCAGAGCAGCGGCAATACCAAGTCGGCGGGGCTGAGCGCGGGCGTGGCCTTGTCACGCCAGGGCATCGACTGGACGCATAAGCTGCGCGCGCAGGCCGATTATCAGCGCACCAACGGGCGTACGTCGGTCGAACGCTATCTGGTCGAACTGGAGCCGCAATACCGGATCAACGACCGCGCCTTTGCCTTTGGCTTTGGGCGCTGGGAGCATGACCGGATATTGGGTTATGACACGCGCTGGAACGTGTCGGGCGGGCTGGGTTACAAGGTGATTGACGGCAAGACGATATCGCTGAGCCTGAAAGGCGGGCCGGCGTGGCGTCAGACCGATTTCATCAGCGGGATCAGCGACAGCGAGCTGACGGCGCTCGGCGGGCTCGACTTCGGCTGGCAATTGTCGCCGACCCTGCGGCTGACACAGGTCGCCTCGACGATCGTCGGCGAAGCGAACAGCTCGACCAATTCGCTCACCGCGCTCAATGCGAAGCTGACCGGGGCGCTGTCGGCGCGCATTGCTTATGCGGCGCAGATCGACACCAGCCCCCCGCCGGGTATCGAACGGGTCGATACCCAGACGCGTTTTACGTTGGTGTATGGGTTTTAGAGACTTGATCCTCCCGGTCGCGAAGCGATGGGGAGGGGGACCGTTCGCGCAGCGAATGGTGGATGGGCTTTGCGACGGTGGCGCCAATGCCCCTCCCTCAGTCCTGCGGACTGCCACCTCCCCATGGCTGCGCCACAGGAAGGAGCGATCGGTGCCTATTTGATCGCCGCCAGCGTGTAGAGAAACTCGGCATAGCCCATCGTCGCATCGACCAGGCCCGCGACCTTGGGGTTGGTCGAATCGATCAGATAATATTCGTCGGGTGCGTGCGCGCCCGCGCCGTGGCCGGTGCCGAAATGGCCGGCCGGGATCGATACCGGCGGCGCGGTGAAGGTCGCGCCCGGCCAGCTGCCCGCGAGCCGCGCGTTGACGTTCGCCTGAACCCCCAGCTTTTTGTAGGTCGCCAGTTCAGTACGGATCAGGCGGCTGTTTTCGTCGGCCTCGGTCGGGTCATAGCCGCCGCTGACATTGACCTCGACATCGGGGAAGCCGCGTTTGTCGAGATGCGCGCGCAGTTTCTGTTCCGCCTCGGCGCGGGTCTGGTTGGGGACGAGGCGCAAGTCGAGTTTGGCAACCGCGCGGCCAGGCAGGATCGTCTTGCCGCCGGGGCCGGTGTAGCCCGCGACCAGTCCCTCGATATTGACCGTTGGTTCCTGCGCCAGGCGGATCAGCGCGTCGTCATAAGACAGGTTATCGATCCAGTGGGTAATACCAAGCGCCTGTTTCTGCTGCGCTTCGTCGCCCAGCTTGGCCGCTTCGCGGATCAGCGCCTTTTCGCGGGGCGTCAGCGGGCGGACATTGTCGAACCAGCCGTCGATTGCCGGAGTGTTGCCGTCGGGCGTGACGAGGGTGTTGAGCGCTGCGATGAGCCGCCACGCGGGCGAATCGACCATCGCCTTCAGGCTGGAATGCACATCGCCCTTGGGCCCGCGGCCCCATTTTTCGCCGCTGGCAACCAGTTCGAGTTCGATGATGCCCTTCGACCCCAGATTGACCGAGACATTGCCATTCTTGTCCTGCCAGCTGGCGGGAATGAAAATGCCTTCGCATTTCCTGAGCGCGGCCAGAACATTGGGTTTGGTCGCGACCTGGCGAAAGTTTGGCGATCCGATCTCTTCCTCGCCTTCGCAGATCAGGACGATATTCACCGGCAACTTGGCACCCGCCGCGCGAATCGCGTGCAGCGCGGCGAGGAAGGTTGCCTCCGGACCCTTTTGATTCACTGCGCCGCGGCCCATGATCGCTTGGCCGAAACCTGGTCGTTCAACCATTCGCCCTTCCAGCGGCGGCGACGACCATTCGGCGGGGTCATATTGTTTGACGTCATACATGAAATAGATGCCGAGGGTGCGCGGGGCGCCGACGTCGATCGTGCCGAACACGCCGGGATGGCCGTCGGTGGGGACGATCTCGACATTGCTGAACCCCGCATCGCGCGCGAGTTCGGCCATATAGGCGGCGCCTTCGGGCATGTTGCGGTTTTCGGCGGCGATCGAGGGGAGGGCGATCCAGTCGCGGATGCGCTTGATCGATGCTTCCTTGCCGGCCTCGGCGGCCTTGCGGATCGCGGCGCTCTGGCTGCCCGCGGCGAGGACGGGCAGCGGGCGCATGACCGCGGCACCCGCGCCCAGCATGGCCGCACCGCGAATCAGATCGCGGCGGTTCGGTCGGTCGTTACGGAAATCCATGGCTTGCCCCCTGCGGTGTCTGCGTTGGGGGGAGTGTTCTTTAAATCGAACGGTATGGCAAGGCGGCACCGGCGAGACCCCGGCCTTCGCCGGGGTGACGATGGGAAATAGCGCAAGTTTAACCTGTCACCCCGGCGAAGGCCGGGGTCTCGCCGATGAAGTTGTGAACCGTCAGTTTAAAATCGTCTCGAACAGGTCGTTCCACTCAGGATTGCTCTCGGTGATCAACCGCCGCTTCCAATCCCTATGCCATTGTTTGAGCGCCTTCTCGCGCGCGATTGCGTCATACATCGTGGCGTGGAATTCGACATAAACAAGCTTGTAGATGTTGTAACGGCGACAATGCGCCGACCCTGTGCCGGCACGATGCTGCATCATGCGCGCAGCGATGTCGCTGGTGACGCCGATGTAGAAGAGCAGGTTGCCGCGGTTGGTAAGGATGTAGATGCAGGGTTGGCGCATAGCCTAACCCTAACCCATATCGTCATCCCAGCGAAGGCCCGGATCTGGCCATTTCGGATGTGTTGGATCGAGAGGGCGAGACCCCGGCCTTCGCCGGGGTGACGGAAATGAGGAGGCGGGCCGCGACACCCTCACACCCCCGCGAGCAACCCCTCATCCTTGATCCGCTTTTGCCACAGCATCGGCGCGTTGACGTGGACATTCTGGCCTTCGCTGTCGACCGCGACCGTTACCGGGAAATCCTGCACCTCGAACTCGTAGATCGCCTCCATGCCGAGATCGGCGAAGCCGACGACTTTGCTGCCCTTGATCGCGCGCGCGACGAGGTAGGCCGCGCCGCCGACCGCCATCAGATAGGCGCTCTTGTGCCTGGCGATCGATTGCGTCGCGGCGGGGCCGCGTTCGGCCTTGCCGACGCAGGCGAGCAGGCCTTGCCCCAGCATCATATCCATGAATTTGTCCATGCGCGTTGCGGTGGTGGGGCCGGCGGGGCCGACGATTTCCTCGCCGACCGGATCGACGGGGCCGACATAATAGATGACGCGTCCCTTGAACTCGACCGGCAATGGCTCGCCCTTCGCCAGCATGTCGGCGATGCGTTTGTGCGCGGCGTCGCGGCCGGTGAGCATCTTGCCATTGAGGAGCAGGCGGTCGCCCTGTTTCCAGCTCGCGACGACTTCGGGGGTCAGGCTGTCGAGGTCGACGCGGATCGCCGCGGTGTCGGGCTGCCAGTCGATTTGCGGATAGTCGGCGAGCACCGGCGGTTCGAGGAAGGCGGGGCCGCTGCCGTCGAGCGTCACATGGGCATGTCTTGTCGCGGCGCAGTTCGGGATCATTGCGGCTGGCTTCGATGCGGCGTGGGTCGGCCAGTCGGCGATCTTGACGTCGAGCACGGTGGCGAGGCCGCCGAGCCCCTGCGCGCCGATGCCGAGTGCGTTGACCTTTTCATACAGCTCGATGCGCAGCTCCTCGGTCGGGTTCGACGGACCGCGCGCGAGCAGCTCGGTCATGTCGATCGGGTCCATCAGCGACTGCTTGGCGAGCAGCATCGCCTTTTCGGCGGTGCCGCCGATGCCGATGCCGAGCATGCCGGGCGGGCACCAGCCGGCGCCCATCTGCGGCACCATGTCGAGCACCCAGTCGACGATCGAGTCCGACGGGTTCATCATCTTGAACTTCGACTTATTCTCGCTGCCGCCGCCCTTTGCGGCGACATCGATCACGACCTTGTTGCCGGGGACCATTTCGACGTTGAGCACCGAGGGGGTGTTGTCCTTGGTATTGACGCGGCTGAATGCCGGGTCGGCGAGGATCGACGCGCGCAGCTTGTTTTCAGGGTGGAGATAGGCGCGGCGCACGCCCTCATCGACCACCTGCTGCAGGCTGCGCGGGCTGTCGAGGCGGCAGTCCATGCCCCATTTGATGAAGACGGTGACGATGCCGGTATCTTGGCAGATCGGGCGGTGCCCCTCGGCGCACATGCGGCTGTTCGACAGGATCTGCGCCATCGCATCCTTGGCGGCGGGGGACACTTCGCGCTCGTACGCCGCGGCCAGTGCGCGGATATAGTCCATCGGGTGGAAATAGCTGATGTACTGGAGCGCGTCGGCGATGGTTTCGATGAGGTCGTCTTCGCGGATGGTGACGGTGTTCATGTTCAGCCTTTCGCCCTGTTTGCGGGATTCGCCGGTTTCCCTAGACCTGCATCGCCGGGGTGGAAAGAGGGGGCAGGCGCGGCCCGGATCGACGAGCGGGTGTTTGCGGACCAGCGCCTGCCAACTGCCGACCGCCGCCAGCGTGAGCAGCAACAGCCAGCCGCCCGCCGCCGAGGGGATCAGCGCCCAGGCAAAAGCCGCGGGGGTGATGAGCGCCATAACGGTGGGGATCGCGGCAAGGATCGCGACGGTCCCGAACAGCGCCCACCAGCGGCCGAGCTGCGTCGCCGCGGCGCCGATGACGACATTGGTCAGCGCAAGGAGCAGGAATTTTGCCGCGACAGGGTAGGGCAGGCTGGCCATCGCGGGCGAATAGTCGCCCGCGGTGAAGGCGGCCTGGATGTCGAACAGCAGCCAGTTTTCATACGCATCGCACAGCGCCGCGGCGACCGGGAGCGCGGCGGCGGCGAGCAGCGGGCGCAGGCGAAGTTCGCGCCACAGGGCGAGACAGCCGCTGGCGAGAAAGCCCGCGTAGAGCAGCATGTAGAGGTAATCCTGCTCGTTGCCGGCACGCATCGCCGCGAGGCGAATGACTTGCTGCGGATCGGTGAAGAAGCCGAAGATTGCTTCGAGGTCGGCCTGCCCACCGGCAAATTCGAACGCGAGCACCGGCGGGCCATAGCCGGGAGCGATGTCGTGGCCGGTCTGCGGGAAGACCTGCGTCAGGTGGAGGCCGAACAGCGCCGCCGCGATGCCGAGTGCCAGCGTCCAGTACCAAAAGCGTGTCGGCGCGAGTGGCCGCTCATGCTGCGCCTCGATCCAATGCTGGAGCCCCCCGGCCATCGCTGACGCCTACCCCGGTCGCACCAGTCGCTGTTCCCCGGCGAAAGCCGAGGCCCAGGGCGTTCGAACGCGACAGCTGGGCCGTACCGCCCTGGACCCCGGCTTTCGCCGGGGAACAACTCTCACCTGTCTATAGACGATTGGCGCTGCCTCCGGAGCGCGGCGGCGCACCCTATTGGCACTCGGCGCATTTGCCGCGCACTTCGATCACCGGGCGCTCGGCGGCGAAACCGGTGGCGTTGGCGGCGGCGCGGACGCCGGTCGAGAGCTTGTCATCATCGATATGCACGGCGCTGCCGCAGCTGTCGCAGATCAGGAAGATGCAGTCGTGCAGGCAGCCGGGATGACTGTTGGCGACGAAGGCGTTGGCGCTTTCGACGCGGCGGACAAGGTTGTTGGCGACGAACAGGTCGAGGATGCGATAGACGCTGTTCGGCGCGACGCGCTTGCCGCGCGCCTTTGACACCAAATCGGCGATTTCATAGGCGCTGGCAGGCTTGCCGATGGCGGCGACGGCATCGAAAATCTGTGCGCGCATGTCGGTCCATGCTTCGCCCGCGCCTTCGAGCGCGGTTTGCGCTGCCTTGGCGAGCGAGGCGCCGCTGGCCTCGACGTGCGGATGATCATGCTTGCCCATGGGCGTTTCCTTGTGCCGCGCGGCGATCCGCGCCAGCTCTTGGACAGAATGTAGGCGGTTTGGGGGGTGTCCGCAAGTTACGGACCAGTCCATTCCGGTGCCGTGATCGGTGGCGTCGTCAGCGCCCGCGTCAGTGTCTGGCGCGGCGGTTCAGGTCGTGACCGAGCGCGACAACGGTAACGCCGATCATCGTCGCCAGCACTTCGCTGCCGTCATGTGGCTGCGACAGTGCGCCCGCCATCATGCCGAGCCCGAAGCTGCCCACCGCGAACGGCATCATGTAACCGTGGCTGAGGACGCCGGAAACGAGGGTGATGAGGGCAAAGCCGATCGCGATGATCAGGCCGATCTCGTGGAACAGATGATTGTCGAACGCGACCCCGACCGAAGCGATCGAGGCAAACAGCACCGTGCTGGCGAGGCAATGGACGAGGCACAGCCCCGACAGGCCCATCGCCAACTGGTCGCCGCTGAGCGACGTCAGCGGCCGTGCGTCGCGCGCAGCCCGGACCATCGCGCCGAAGCGCGTCGATGCAGGGGCTGGGCTGGCGACTTGGGTCACCCGATTCTCCGTTGGGGCAATTGCGATGGGGGATATGGCATAACATGACAAAGGTTACAATGTCTCATTGTACATATTGGCCACCAAGCCTTTTGGGGCACGCCATCGCCAAAGCGCGCGAACCTGGCCGGACCGAGTATTGGCCGGTCGTCGCCGTCACATTGCCATCCACGCCCATGGCATGGGCTGCCCTGACTGTAGTGGGCAGGTGTCAGCAACAGCCCGCCCACTACATGTCGTCAGTTCATCAGCGGGGATCGATCAATAGGCCGCCGAGAAGGTCAAGAACCACTGCCGAGGCGCTATCGGATAAGCCGAATAGCTGTTCGTTGCCGAGCCGATCGAGATGGTGGAGACACCCTTTTTGTCGGCGAGGTTGGTCACGTTCAAGGACAATTCCGCTTTGCGCAGCGGAACGAGGGTCTCCGGAATCTTCAGGCCGACACGCGCCGAGAGGAGGAAGTAGGACGGAACGCTCGCATCGTTGGTGAAGGTGGTGAACCGACGACCGACATAATCGCCGACAAGTTGTAGTTCGACGGGTTCAATGTCGAGCGATGCCACTGTCTTGTTCATCCATTTGGGCGTTCCGGGAAGTTGCTTGCCACAGGTCGGCACCACGCCGCCGACGACGAGAAAACCGCCGATACAGGTGTCAGTCGCAGCACCGATACCGACCGCCGTCGCCGTATAGTCGCTCTGATATTTCGAGAGATTGTAGGACACCGCGTTATAGAGCGAAAAGTTCCGACCAAGGCGCAAGGTGAAAGCGGCATCGACGCCGTTGGTTTTCACGTCGCCGACATTGACGAGCGCAGACGTACCGCCGGTGATGCCGCTGCCGGCAATGCCGCCCGGATTGGTCGGAATCGCGAGAAGTCGGTTGCTGAACTTGACATGGTAATAATTGATCTGCGCCTGCAGACCGATGTCGCTACCGAGCTCGCGCCGGATGCGCAGACCCGCTTCATAGGTCCAGCTTGTCTCGGGTTTGCCTTCATTGGCAAAGGCATCGAAGGCGGCTTGGCTGCCGGTGAACCATGGCCCCCCACCGCCCGCCAGATAGGCCTGATATTGCCGCATATTCTTTTGGACGTTGAAATAGACTTCTTCATGCCCATTGAAATCATAGGTCGCGCCAATGGCGGGGAGGAACCACTTCTTCGTGTTGATCTTGCCCTCCGGCAGCGCGGTGGTTCCGCCAAGCGAACCCACGCGCGGCTGCACCGGGTACCAGCCATCGGCCCATTGGGCGCTGGTCTTGAAGCCGCCCTGGACCAAGAGCTTGTCGGTCACCTGCCAAGTGTCCTGCAGGTGCAGTTGCAGCTGCTTGATCCGCGCTTCTCCCTGATATTGGGTGAACAGCGGTTGCGCGACATCGCGCGGACGAATGTATGGCGTGCTCAGGCCTGGATTGTTAACATCGACCGCGTACCAGCGACGCCATTGCGTCGTGCTGTTGTGTTCGAACCAACCACCCAGTTCGATGCTATGATTGCCGATCTCGGCACGGATCGAAGAAATGACGCCCCAGCGGTCGATCCGATACTCGGTGGTCCGGGTGATAAGGCCCGACCCGCCCGTCGCGGCGACAAGCGCGGCGCCGGCTGCCGCGGCTTGCTGATTGGTCAGCGCGGTGCACGCTGACGGCCGTACACCGTTATTATTGGCGGTAAAGCGGCAGTTGGCGGGAAGCGTCGCATAGGCCGGATCAAGATAGGCCTGGGCGGTGGTGATCGATTGTCCCAAGGGGCCTGCCACGACGCCCGCGCCATCATTATGATGGAAATAACCCGTCGTCGACCAGGTGATATTGTCGCCCAGCGGGGCGTCATAGCGGCCATAGGCAAGATAGTCGGTGCGCTGGGCATCCGAATAATAGTTGCGATAATTGTTGCCTTCGGCCGCCGGTGAATTGCCGAGCGCGCTCAAATAGCTTGTGCGATAAGAGTCGAGTTCTGGATAGAAAAACGGCTTGGTATAGGGCGTAAAGCGCTGGGCCGGGGTCGCCGTCCCCCCGGCGGACGGCTTGAAGAATACAGTCGCATCTTCGTTTGGCTGGGTCATGTCATTATAGTCTAAATAGAGCGTAATCTTGCCAATGTCGCTGTCGTGGACAAATTTGGCGTTGGCCTGCCACCCGCCTTGTATGCCGTTAAAGTCCCACGCACGGGCGCGCTGGCGAGCGCCGGAGATATAGAGCGAATTGCCGCTGCCGAACACACCGCTGTCGACGCGGCCAAAGGTGCGCGAGGTGCCGTAACTGCCGACCGTCTGCCCGACTTGAATGCCAAAGCGGTCAAGCGGATCGGACGAATAGGTTTCGACTGTACCGCCAAGATTGCTGTTAGACGGAGTGGCCAGATCGCCCGCGCCTGTCGATACGATGACGCGGCTCACATTCTCGGAAATTACGGCACGCTGGGGCGACAGGCCATTGTAATTGCCATAGCTCTGGTCGCCCAGCGGAATGCCATCCATCGTGTAGCCAAGCTGGTTTGCGGCAAATCCATGGATGAAGATTTGCGCATTCTGTTCGTTATAACCCCATGGGTCAGCCGTGATGTACAGGACACCGGGGAGCGTCTGGATCGCCTTGAGCGGTGACACGCCGGGTAGAATCTTCTGAATTTCGACCTGCGGTATCTCGGTCGACGAGCGCGTCGTCCTGGTGGCGGTGACGAGGATCGCCCCGCTATCCGGTGCGCTGTCGTCGGCGGGAATCGCGGCGCCGGAATCGGCTGGGCTGACCTGCGCAAAAGCAGGATCGGTAATAGCAAGTGCTCCCGCGAGGGCGAGCAGGCTGGACGCAAGCAGGTTGGAAGCGCGACGGATCATGGCGGGTCCCTGTTTTGATTTGGCTGTGATCGTCGATGCAGAGCGCAACGACGAAGCGCAGCTAAGCCAGGGCTGTTACAGCCAAACGACATTCCGGATCGATTTGCGGCCTTTGCGGCGGGATAAGATGACCCGGGACATGTTCCGCGCAACCGCCATTCGCGATGCTACCCGCGGCGGCCACCCGAACTCAATGTCTTCGCCATATTGACGCCTCTAACGCGCAATTCATGGGTCCTGCCCCAAGGATGCCTATGCGTGTTCCGCCCGCAAAGCCTTGCGATCCAGCTTGCCGATCATCGTCTTGGGCAGGTTGAGCCGTACTTCGACCGCGCTCACCCGTTCGTGCTTGCCAAGCTGCGGGTTGAGCCAGGCGGCGAGCGCCTCGCCTGAAATCTCGAAGCCTTCCTCCAGCGTCACGAACGCTTTCGGCGCTTCGCCGCGATAGGCGTCGGGAACGCCGAGCACGATCGCTTCCTTGACCGCGGGATGTTCGTAAAGATGCGCCTCGATCACACTCGGATAGACTTTGAAGCCGCCGACCGCGATCATGTCCTTTAGCCGATCGACGATGCGGATATAGCCGCCGTCCTCGACCACCGCGACGTCGCCGGTGCGCAGCCAGCCGTCGGCGGTGAAGCTGTCGAGATCGGCGTCGGGGCGGTTCCAATAGCCCTGCATGATCTGCGGCCCCTTGACCGCGAGTTCGCCGGGCTCGCCCGCGGGCGCCGCCTTGGTCGGGTCTTCCTTGTCGAGCAGGCGGATGTGCGTCGCGGGGAGCGGTTGGCCGATCGTGCCGGGACGCACGGGGCCATCATAAGGGTTGGTCGCGACGACGCCCGAGCTTTCGGTGAGGCCATAGCCCTCGACCAGCGAGGCGCCGGTCGCGGCGGTGAATTTTTCGCGCAGTTCGGCGGGCATCGGCGCGCCGCCCGAAATGCAAATGCGTAAGCTGGAGAAGTCGGTCTTGGCCAGATCGGGATGATCGAGCAGCGCCTGATACATCGTCGGCACGCCGGGGAGCGCGGTCGTCTTGGTCCGGGTGATCGCCGCCAGCGCCTGCTTCGCATCAAAGCGCGGCAGCATGGTGATTGTGCCACCGTTGAGGATGGTGCGATTGAGCACGCAGGTGTTGGCAAAGACGTGGAAGAAGGGGAGGACGCCAAGAATACGATCCTCCGCCGCATGATCGGGATCGATTGCGTTCACCTGCCGCGCGTTGGCGGTCAGGTTCTGGTGGGTCAGCTTGGCGCCCTTGGGCGTGCCGGTGGTGCCGCCGGTATATTGGATCAGCGCCACATCCTGTTCGGGATCGATGGCGACCGGGTCGGGGCGGGCGTCGTTGGCGATCAGCGCCGAGAAGCGGATGATGCGGGGGTCGGACGGGATAGTGGCAATGTCGGTGCGTTTGAACAGGCGGTAGAGCAGTGCCTTGTGGCAGGTGAGGCCGCCCGCGACCGAGCCGACAACGAGTCGCTGAAGGCTCGACCCGTCGAGCACCTTGAGCGCGGTGGGCAGCAGCGCCGCGGCGCTGACGGTGAACAAGGTGTCCGTCCCCGAATCCTCGACCTGTTCCTCCAGCTCGCGCGCGGTGTAGAGCGGCGAGAAATTGACCACCGTCGCCCCGGCGGCGAGCGCGCCATAATAAGCAGCGACATAATGCGGAACGTTGGGCAGGAACAGGCCGACGCGGCGGCCCTTGCCGATTCCCAGCTGTTGCAGCCCGCGCGCGACCCGCGCGGCGCCGCGGGCGACCTCGGCATAGGAGAAGCGGCGACCCATGAAATCGAGCATCGCCGCCGCGCCCCTCCGCTCGACGCTGGCGGCGAACATCGCGGGCAGCGACAGCGGCGCGAACGACTGATCCCAGGCCGTCGGATGCTGATAATCGGTCGACCAGGAAAATTCGTCAGGCATTGTGGCGGCTTGTCCCTTTTGCGGAGGTGCGGGTTCCTGACACTAGGGTCAGTAAGCCGACATCGCAACCGGGCCGCGCTTGCGGCGCGCGACTGCCGCCGCTAGTCGTGCAGACAACAATTAAGGGGACGATCATGAACTTAATGCATTGGCGTTCGACCATCGGAACCTGCGCGCTCGCTTGGGGCGTTCTGATTGCGACGTCGGTCGCGGCGAAGGATAAGGATGCCCCGACCACCCCGGCGCAGATCCAACAGCTCTATGACTGCCGCGCGGTTCCCGATGCCGCTGGGCGGCTCGCGTGTTTCGACCAGCAGGTCGCGGCGCTGGAACAGGCGCAAATCGCCAGTGACATCACCTTTTTCGATCGCAATTCGGCGCAAAAGGCAAGGCGCGGGCTGTTCGGTTTCACCTTGCGCGATCTCCCCTTCTTTGGCGGAGGCGACGACGACAAGGAAAAGATGACCCGGCTGGAATCGACGATCAAATGGGCACGGCGCGAGGGCTATAACAAGATGCGTTTTGAAATCGAGGATGGCGCGGTCTGGATTCAGACAGACCAGACCGATTTGCCGCGCGACCCCAGGGCGGGCGAAAAGGTTGTGATCACTCCCGGCGCGGTGGGCAGTTATTTTGCCGAGATTGGCAGTCTGAAACGCATTCGCGTTCGCCGTGAGCGTTGACACCGTCGCGGGCGAAGCGGATCGGGGCCACCGTTGTCAGGCGATCTAGACGTGCGCGCGACCAGCGATAACCCCCCATTTGTTTTGCTCGATGATGCGCGGGCCGTCGGCGCAGCGCCCGCGCGCCTGTTTCAGAACCCGGTGGAAATTCTGGTCGCGCGGGGCGCAGCGGAGATTTCTGCCCTGTTTGATGCGCTGGAAACGGCAAGCGCCCGCGGGCTCCATGCCGCGGGCTATATGCACTATGAAGCGGGTAAGGGGTTGGCGTCTGCGTGGCGAGGTGCGCCGCGGCCCGTCGATGGGAATTGCCCGCCGCTGGCTTGGTTCGGGCTGTTCGAGCGGGTTGAACGGATCGACGCCGATGCGGTGTCGGCGCTGCTGCCCGATCCCGAAGCCGCGTGGATCGGCGCGGTGGCGCCGCGGGTGTCCCGCGCCGATTATCTGGCGGCGGTCGAGGCGGTGCTCGCCTATATCGCGGCGGGCGACATTTATCAGGCCAATTTGACCTTTCGCGCCGATGTGCCGGTGCTGGGCGATCCGCTGGCGATTCACGCCCGGCTGCGGCAGACGGCGCGCGCGGGTTATGGCGGGGTGATCTGGACCGGCGAGCGCGCCATCGTGTCGCATTCGCCGGAGCTGTTCTTTGCGCTGCGCGATGGCCAGGTGATGGCGCGGCCGATGAAGGGGACCGCGGCGCGATTGCCTGATAGCGACGCCGACGCGGCGGCTGCACACGCGCTGGCTGACGATCCCAAACAGCGCGCCGAAAATCTGATGATCGTCGACCTGATCCGCAACGATCTGTCGCGCGTCGCGGTGCCGGGGTCGGTCGCGGTCCCCGACCTGTTCCGCGTCGAGAGTTTTCCGACGATCCACCAGCTCGTCTCTGACGTCAGCGCGCGGTTGCCGGGCGGCGTCGGTGCGATCGATGTATTGCGCGCCGCCTTTCCCTGCGGTTCGATCACCGGCGCGCCCAAGGTGCGGGCGATGGAAATCATCGATGAACTGGAGGGCGACGCGCGCGGGCTTTACACGGGATCGATCGGTTTCATCGACCCCGACGGCGACGCAGCATTCAATGTTGCGATCCGCACGCTGGTGCTTGCGCGCGCGGGCGACTTGCCAGGCGGTGCAAATCGCGCCACGCTGGGATTGGGTTCGGGAATTGTCGCCGACAGCCAACCGGCTGAGGAATGGCGCGAATGTCTGGCGAAGGGGGAGTTTGTGGGGGCAGCGGGGGCGCGTTTCGACCTGATCGAAACCATGTTCTTTGACCCGATCGAGGGGGTGCAACGGGTGGAAGGGCATCTGGCCCGGATGAAGGCGAGCGCCGAAACGCTGGGTTTCGCGTTCGACCGGCACGGCGCGCGCAACAGTTTGCAATCGGCGACCTTTCGGCTGCGCAGCGCGGCGCGGGTGAGGATGCGGCTGGCGCCATCGGGGGCGCTCGCGGTCGAGGTGTCGCCGCTGCCGCGGCTCGCCGAGCTGCCGGTGCCGGTCGCGGTGCGTCCCGTGCCGATGGCCGCCGACGATTTTCGGCTGGCGCACAAGACCAGCCAGCGCGCGGCTTATGACGATGCGCGTGTGGAAAGCGGCGCCGCCGAGGTCGTGTTTGTCGACGAGCCGGGTTTCGTGACCGAGGGTAGCTGGAGCAATATCTTTGTCGAACGCGACGGCCAGCTGCTCACCCCGCCGCTGGCGCTAGGGCTGCTGCCCGGGGTGCTGCGCGCCGAACTGATCGACAAGGGGCGCGCGGTCGAATCGCATCTGCGGCTGGCCGATCTGGCGGACGGGTTCTTCATCGGCAATTCGCTGCGCGGGCTGATCCCGGCGCGGTTGATGAAGGATATCGCGCCGTGACGGAGATAGGCTGACCCTGTTACCACGCTACAGTAGTAGACGGGAGAGTCAGCCTGGCCGTAAGATCGGGCGCTGTCTGTTCTCTCGTTCGGTGCTGCGCTGCATAGCTAATTTATCCCACGCTGCGCTTGCGAAGATCGGGCGGAGGCTTTAGGCGCGGCCCCGCGCAATTTCCGGTCAAATCACCGCCTGTCCGCGCAAGCTACGGAAAGTATCGTCATGTCGCTGAAGCCGCATATATCCGCCGCCCTCAACCGCATCCAGCCGTCGGCGACGCTCGCGATGACGGCACGCGTCTCGGCGCTGAAAGCTGCGGGCGTCGATGTGATTGGCCTTAGCGCGGGCGAGCCCGATTTCGACACCCCCGATTTCGTCAAGGAAGCGGCAATCGAGGCGATCCGTAACGGCCAGACCAAATATACGCTGGTCGATGGCACCGTCGCGCTGAAAGAAGCAATCCGCGGCAAGTTCCGCCGCGACAACGGGCTCGATTTCGGGCTCGACCAGATCACGGTCAATGTCGGCGGCAAGCATACCCTGTTCAACGCGCTGGTCGCGACCGTGGACAAGGGCGACGAGGTCATCATCCCGGCGCCCTATTGGGTGAGCTATCCCGACATTGTGGCGTTTGCGGGCGGCACGCCGGTGGTCATCGAGGGCGGCGCGGCACAGAATTACAAGATCACCCCGGCACAGCTTGACGCGGCGATCACCCCTAAGACGCGCTGGGTTATGCTCAACTCGCCGTCGAACCCGTCGGGCGCCGCCTATTCGGGCGAGGAGCTCGACGCGCTGGGCGAAGTCATCTGCCGCCATCCCCATGTGATGGTGATGACCGACGATATGTACGAGCATGTCTGGTACGCCGATTTCGCCTTCACGACCTTTGCGCAGCGTTGTCCCGACCTGATCGACCGCATTCTGACCGTGAACGGCTGTTCGAAAGCCTATGCGATGACCGGCTGGCGGATCGGCTATGCCGGCGGTCCGGCCTGGCTGATCAAGGCGATGGGCAAGCTCCAGTCGCAATCGACCTCGAACCCCTGTTCGATCGCGCAGGCCGCCGCTGCCGCCGCGCTCGGCGGGCCGCAGCAGTTCCTTGATGACCGCAACGCCGCGTTCAAAAAACGCCGCGACATGGTGGTCGCGATGTTGAACGATGCGCCCGGGCTGAACTGCCCGACCCCCGATGGCGCTTTCTATGTCTATCCGGACGCAAGCGGTTGCATGGGCAAAAAGACCCCCAACGGCGCGCTGATCGACAGCGACGAGAAGCTGATCGATTATTTCCTCGACAGCGCGAAGGTCGCGGCGGTGCATGGCGCGGCCTTTGGCCTGTCACCCGCCTTCCGCGTGTCCTATGCGACGTCGGAAGCGGTGCTGAAAGAAGCCTGCGTGCGCATCCAGCAGGCGTGTGCGGCGCTGCGCTAAAGCGCCGCTCGCCCCGCGCATAGGAATTCTGTACCGACCGGTCTTGTAATGCCGGGTACGGAGCCTATCTGGACATGAACGGCGGTTAAGCGCCCGGTTCACCGGATAGTAAGCCATCCTGTTTAGGGTGACGGACATCACTGCACGGTTGGTCGGGGCGCGCCATATCGTCGGTGTAACCGCAGCGGTCTTGGCCGCGAACAACGATAGATGAAAAAAGAGGCTCCCCATGCTCAATCTCTTCCGCTCCGACTGGTTTTTGTCGATGCTCGCCGGTTTCGCGATTGGCGCAACCTATATCGTGCTCAACCAGCCCGCGCTGCCGCTCCCCGCATGACGCAAGGCCGCGGCGCGCCATTCAGCCGTATCATCGCGACGCTCGTCGCGGGGGCGATCTTGGCGCAATGCGCCCCGGCACAAGCCGAAAGCGTCGTCAAGCTGCCCGCTGCGGCCGTCGATCCGGCGGTGAAGACGAAGCGCGCGACCGCGGTGCTGGCGGGCGGCTGTTTCTGGGGCGTCGAGGGCGTCTTTGCCAATGTTAAGGGCGTGATCTCGGTCGAATCGGGCTATCATGGCGGCAGCGCCGCGACCGCGAAATATGAACTGACCCACGACGGCACGTCGGGCCATGCCGAGGCGGTGCGGATCGTTTATGATCCGACGCAGGTGAGCTACGGCACCCTGCTGCGCGTGCTGTTTTCGGTGGTCGCCGATCCGACCTTGAAGAATCGCCAAGGGCCGGACGTCGGATCGCAATATCGCGCCGCGATCGTCCCGCTCGACGCCACGCAGCGTCAGGTCGCGACGAGCTATCTGGCGCAGATCGGCAAGGGCAAATATTTCGCCAAGCCGATCGTCGTCCCGGTCGAAAGCTACAAGCGCTTTTACCGCGCCGAGCCCAATCATCAGGATTTCATGCGCCGCAATCCGTCGAACGGCTATATCGTCCGCTGGGACGCGCCGAAGCTAGCGGCGTTCAAGCGGCTGTTCCCCACCATGGTGCGCGCGACCCCGGCGCCCTGAGCGCGCCGCAGTGCCGCCACTCGTCGCGCGGGAGGAATCATTCGTCGCAAACCGCTAGCCCCCTATGCTCGCCTGCGAGACCAAGAATCGGGGATAATATATAAGTCGTCGGCTGCGGGGTTTGCATGGGTTTTCAGTTTTCGGGCCGACCGTTCCTGGCGATGGTCACCAGCGCCGCGGTGCTCGCGGGCTGCGTCAGCAGTGCCGCGGTGCCGCCGCCACGGCCGCAGCCTGTCGTTCAGCGGCCCGCGGGTTCGGTAACTGTGCCGATCGGCCAGCCGGTGCGATCGACGATGCCGCGCCCGGTTGGTCCTATCGATCCCGGGTTTCGTCGCCCCCCCGCAGGACTGACCGAACGCATCCATTTCCTGTGGCGCGCCTTTCCGGGCAAGACCGGGATCGCGGTGCAGCGGATCGACGGCGAATGGGCGATTGCCGAGCGCGGTGGCGAATTGTTCCCGCAGCAAAGCGTGTCGAAATTCTGGGTTGCGCTGACCGCGCTCGATGCGGTCGATCAGGGTCGGCTGCGGCTCGACCAACAAGTGCGGATCGGCCCCGAGGACTTGACCCTGTTTTACCAGCCGCTCGCCGCGCGCGTCCGTGCGCAGGGGTCGGTCACGATGACCGTGCGCAGCCTGATCGAAACAGCGATCACGCAAAGCGACAATACCGCGAACGACAGCCTGCTGCGCACCGTCGGCGGACCGGGTGCGGTGCGCGCCTATATCTCCAAAAAGGATTTGGGAGCGATCCGCTTCGGCCCCGGCGAACGCTTGCTGCAAAGCGGCATCGCCGGGATGTCGTGGCAGCAAAGCTATTCGGTCGGGCGCAATTTCGAGACTGCGCGGTCGGCGCTCTCCCCCGCGACCCGCCGCGCCGCGATGGACAATTATCTGGCCAACCCGATCGACGGCGCCAGCCCGACAGCGGTCGCCAGTGCGCTGACCCGGCTTGCGCGCGGGACGTTGCTCTCGCCCGAATCGACCGAATATCTGCTCGATGTGATGAGCCGGACCAAAAGCGGGCCGAAGCGGTTGAAGGCCGGTCTCCCGCCCGGCTGGAAGTTCCTGCACAAGACCGGTACCGGCCAGAACTTGAACGGCATGACTGCGGGCTACAACGACATCGGCATTGCGACCGCGCCCGACGGCACCCGCTATGCCATTGTCGTTTTTATGGGTAGTACGACGTCGCCGATCCCGGCGCGCATGGCGTTGATGCAGGCGGTGTCGAGCGCGGTTGCCGAATTTCATGGAAGATAATCGCTGATGCGGATTGCTGTTCTGTCCTTGTCGCTGCTTGCGCTCGCGGCCTGCGCGACCCCCGAAGCGCGGCTGCGCACCGGGTTGGTCAATGCTGGCCTGTCGCAATCGATTGCTTCCTGCATGGCCGAACGGATGGTCGACCGGCTGTCGCTGGTCCAGCTGCGCCGCCTGGGTTCGCTCTCCACCCTGAAGGACAAAAGGATGAGCGAGTTGTCGCTGAACCAGTTTCTCCACAAGGTCCGCGCGCTGAAAGACCCCGAGATATTGACGGTGACGACCAGCTCGGCGGCGCTCTGCGCTTTTCGGTAAAATGACGTCGCCCCCGCGAAGGCGGGGGCCGCTGGCGTTGCGACACACGTATAGCGGCCCCCGCCTTCGCGGGGGCGACGTGATCATTCGCGGGGTAGCCTTGCCCGCCAACTTGTGCTTAGGCGGCGGCAATTCTCCCCGCCCCAAGACTCGAAAGGCCCGGCAGACCTCATGAACATCCACGAATATCAGGCGAAAGAACTGCTCGCGAAATATGGTGTCGCGGTGCCCAAGGGCATTGCCGCGATGAGCGTCGAAGAAGCCGTCGCCGCAGCAAAGCAGCTCCCCGGGCCGCTTTACGTCGTGAAGTCGCAGATTCATGCTGGCGGCCGCGGCAAGGGCAAGTTCAAGGAGCTCGGCCCCGATGCCAAGGGCGGTGTCCGCCTCGCCAAGACCATCGAAGAGGTCGAAGCGCATGCGAAAGACATGCTTGGCAACACGCTGGTGACGGTCCAGACCGGTGAAGCCGGCAAGCAGGTCAACCGCCTGTACATCACCGACGGCGCCGACATTAAGCAGGAATTCTACCTCGCACTGCTCGTCGATCGCGGTTCGAGCCGCGTTGCGGTCGTCGCTTCGACCGAAGGCGGCATGGACATCGAAACCGTCGCGCACGACACGCCGGAAAAAATCCACACGATCACCATCGACCCCGCCACCGGCCTCCAGCCGCACCACGGCCGCAGCGTCGCCGCGGCGCTTGGCCTGTCGGGCGATCTGGCGAAACAGGCTGCCAAGGTTCTGGCCGGTTTGTACGCCGCATTCCTCGGCACCGATGCCGAACAGATCGAAATCAACCCGCTGGCGGTGTGCGAAGGTGCGAACGGCGACGAGCTGCTCGTGCTCGACGCCAAGGTCGCGTTCGATGGCAATGCGATGTTCCGCCACAAGGATCTGGCAGAGCTGCGCGACCTGACCGAAGAAGACCCGGCCGAAGTCGAAGCGTCGGAATATGACCTGGCGTACATCAAGCTCGACGGCAATATCGGCTGCATGGTCAATGGCGCGGGCCTCGCGATGGCGACGATGGACATCATCAAACTGAACGGCGAATTTCCCGCCAACTTCCTCGACGTCGGCGGCGGCGCTTCGAAGGAAAAGGTGACCGCGGCGTTCAAGATCATCCTGAAAGATCCCGCGGTGAAGGGCATCCTCGTCAACATCTTTGGCGGCATCATGAAGTGCGACATCATCGCCGACGGCATCGTCGCGGCGGCGAAGGAAGTGAATCTGTCGGTGCCTTTAGTCGTCCGCCTGGAAGGCACGAACGTGCAGCAGGGCAAGGACATCCTCGCCAATTCGGGGCTGCCGATCGTCGCGGCCAACGATCTGGGCGACGCCGCCAAGAAGATTGTCGCGGAAGTCCGCGCGGTCGCGTGACTTTAATCCTCTCCCCTTGAGGGAGAGGATAGGGAGACTTGGGCCGTCGGGCCCTAGTCGAACTTGGTGAGGGCCTGCGACGTGTCATCCCCTCACCCAGCTTCGACTAGCCAGCAAGCTGGCAAGTCTGCGCAACCCTCTCCCTCAAGGGGAGAGGGGCATTAGGTTGACGTTTACGTAAGCGCGAATTATGGCGCAGTGCACAATTTGCTGAGAGGAGCTTTAGGCCCATGAAAATCCTCGTCCCCGTGAAGCGGGTGCTCGATTACAATGTGAAGCCGCGGGTCAAATCCGACGGCACCGGCGTCGATCTGGCGAATGTCAAAATGTCGATGAACCCGTTCGACGAGATCGGGATCGAAGAAGCGATCCGCCTGAAGGAAAAGGGCGTCGCGACGGAGGTTGTCGCTGTCAGCGTCGGCCCGGCAAAGGCGCAGGAAACGCTGCGCACCGCGCTGGCGATGGGCGCCGACCGCGCGATCCTGGTGCAGACCGACGACGACGTCGAACCGCTGGCGCTCGCGAAAATCTTCAAGGCGATTGCCGATGTCGAAGCGCCCGGGCTTGTCATCCTCGGCAAGCAGGCGATCGACGGCGACAACAACCAGACCGGCCAGATGCTCGCCGCGCTGACTGGCTGGGCGCAGGGCACCTTTGCCAGCGCGGTCAATGTCGAGGGCGACCATGTCAGCGTGACGCGCGAAGTCGACGGCGGTCTTGAAACGGTGAAGCTCAAGCTTCCCGCGATCGTCACCACCGACCTCCGCCTGAACGAGCCGCGCTACGCCTCGCTGCCGAACATCATGAAGGCGAAGTCGAAGCCGCTCGATACCAAGACCCCCGCCGATTATGGCGTCGATACGACGCCGCGGGTCAAAATGGTCAAGGTGTCGGAACCGCCCGTCCGCTCGGCGGGTGTCAAGGTCGCCGATGTCGATGAACTGGTTGCCAAGCTCAAGGCGATGGGAGTGCATTCATGAAAACTCTGGTTTGGGTCGAACATGACGGCAGCGCCGTCAAGGATGCCACGCTCGCGGTGGTCACTGCCGCGTCGAAGCTCGGCGAAGTCCATCTGCTCGTCGCCGGTTCGGGCGTCGATGCGGTTGCCAAGGAAGCCGCGCAGATTGCGGGCGTGGGCAAGGTGCATGTCGCTGACAACGCCGCCTTTGGTCACAATCTGCCCGAAAATGTCGCGCCGCTCGTCGCCGAGCTGATGGCGTCGCACGACGCCTTCCTCGCGCCTGCGACGACGACCGGCAAGAATATCGCGCCGCGCGTCGCTGCGCTGCTCGACGTGATGCAGATTTCGGAAATCCTGTCGGTCGAAGGTCCGAAGACCTTCACGCGTCCGATCTACGCGGGCAACGCGATTGCGACCGTCGAATCATCGGATGCGAAGCTGGTCCTCACCGTTCGCGGCACCGCGTTCGACAAGGCCGCGACCTCGGGCGGTTCGGGTACCATCGAAGCCGTCGGCGCGGGCAGCGATGCCGGTATCTCGACCTTCGTCGGCGCCGAAATCGCCAAGCAGGATCGTCCTGAGCTGACGTCGGCGAAGATCATTGTGTCGGGCGGCCGCGCGCTGGGTTCGTCGGAGAAGTATCAGGAAGTGATCGTCCCGCTCGCCGACAAGCTGAACGCCGCGCTCGGCGCCAGCCGCGCCGCGGTCGATGCGGGCTATGTCCCCAACGACTATCAGGTCGGCCAGACCGGCAAGATCGTCGCGCCGCAGGTCTATTTCGCGATCGGCATCTCGGGCGCGATCCAGCATCTGGCGGGGATGAAGGACAGCAAGACGATCGTCGCGATCAACAAGGACGAAGACGCCCCGATCTTCCAGGTCGCGGACTTCGGCCTCGTCGCCGATCTGTTCAGCGCGGTGCCGGACCTGACGGCCAAGATCTAGGCCGGTCGTGGCTGGCCAGCATCCCGGAGTGCCCGGACTCGGCGACGCCCCGTTCAACGCGGGGGGTCGCCGGTCGGCGCGCCCGGCGCCGCGTGGCGGCGAAGAGGATGACGAGACCGCCGAAGACGAAACCCACGGTCGCTCCCTAACGCTGGCGAGCGTTGCGCGCGATGCCCGGCTCGACAAGAAGTTCCTGCTGCTGATTACGCTGTCGTCGGCGATCGCGACGCTGGGCCTGCTGCAAAGCTCGGCGGCGGTGGTGATCGGCGCGATGCTGGTGTCGCCGTTGCTCGGCCCGATCATGGGGGTCGGCTTCGGGCTGGCGACGCTCGAAAGCAATTTGATCAAACGATCGCTGGTTACGATGGCTGCGGGCATGGCGGTCGCGATCATCGTCGCGATGCTGATCATCTGGATGTCGCCGATTCAGGACGTCACATCCGAACTGCGCGCGCGGACCCAGCCGACCCTGCTCGACCTGGGGGTCGCGGTCGTCGGCGGGATCGCCGGCGTCTATGCGATCATGCGCAAGCTGTCGGGGGTGATGGTCGGGGTTGCGATTGCGACCGCGCTGGTGCCGCCGCTTTCGACCGTTGGTTTTGGTCTGGCCACGGGCCGCTTCGACTTTGCGCTGGGCGCCGCGCTGCTGTTCCTCACCAATACGCTGGCGATTGCCTTTGCCGCGACCGCGGTCGCGCGGCTCAACCGCTTTGGGCCGTCGCTGACCCCGCAGCATACCGCGATGCAGGTGATCGGGATCATCGTCACGCTGGGCATATTGTCGATCCCGCTGGCGCTGTCGCTGAACAATATCGCCCGCGAACTGCGCGCGCGTACGACAGTCCAGTCGGAGCTTGATACCCTGCTGGGTGACGGCGACCGCATCGACACGCTGACGGTGCGGGTCGAGAATGACGACATCGCCGTGGACGGCGTCGTGCTGGTCGATCAATATGCGGCGCGGCTCAATCAGCGGCTGGCGGGCAATGTCCGCAGCGAGCTGGACCGCAATGTGCGCGTCAATATCGTCCAGTTGCGCCAGCAGACCAACGCCGCGGTGCAGTTCGAGGAACGGCTGAACCAGCGCATCGCGACGCTGGAGCAACGCGAAGCCGATAGCCGCACGATCCTGGCCAGCCTGACCGTCGGCGAACTGGTGCGCCGCGACCGGGTGCTGATCGATGCCCAGGCCCGCCGCGTCATTGTCCAGCGCGACCGCGAGGCCGAGGGCGAACAGGTTGCGGCTGCGGTCGACCGGATCATGGCGTCGGTGCAGGCGGATCACCCGCGATGGCTGATCCAGAACGGCGCACTGACCGCGGCTGAGGCACCGGTGCCGGAAACGGAAGCCGGAGAAGCGCCTTAGTACCAGCGGCATGGACGCGCCGACAGTGTCATTCTTTTGTCATCATGATGCCCTTGAGCAGCCGCAAGGAGTCGATCATGCCCCAGTCCGACAAACGCGCCCTGCTGGCGGAAGGCCTGGCGGCCGGTGATGATGACGCGGCGCTGCACGCGCGGCTGGTCGCGGCGGGCGTTTCGGCGGCGGCGGCGAAATATGAGGTCGACCGGCTCGCCAAGGATCCGATGGCGGCCGAACTCCGCGCACAGGCGGCGCGGATGGCCAAGCAGCGCTGGTTGTTCGCCAACCAGCAGCGACTGGCGTTCGAGGCGGAGGGCGGATTTGCGCTCGACACGCTCGCTGCGCCCGACGCCGACCATTTCTATCGTCACTATTACGAAGCGAACCGGCCCGCGAAGCTGGTCGGGCTGATCGATCACTGGCCGGCGCTCACCCGCTGGTCGCTCGATCATTTCGCGGCGGTTGCGGGCGATGCCGTTGTCGAGGCGCAGGTCGAGCGCGAGCGGGACCCGGATTATGAGCTTGCCAAGGATGATCACCGCCGCCTCGTTCGATTCGCCGAACTGATCGACTGGCTGCGCCAGGACGAGCCAAGCAACGACATCTACCTTACCGCATACAACAGCGGCACCAACGCCGCGGCGCTCGCCCCACTGTGGGGTGATATGGCGCCGATCGACCTGCTCGACCCGGCGCGCACGAGCGACGGTTTTTTCTGGCTGGGGCCGAGGGGGACGCTGACCCCTTGGCACCATGATCTGACCAACAATCTGCTGGTCCAGGTGATCGGCCGCAAGCGGGTGCGGATGGCGCCGCCGTGGGCGTTCGACCGGATGAAGAACAGTCGCCATTGCTTCTCGGATTGGGGCAATGCCGCGCTGCCCGCCGGACCCGGCGATGCCGCCACGCCGCCGGTGCTGGAAACGATCATCGCCCCCGGCGAAGCGATTTTCCTGCCGGTCGGCTGGTGGCATCAGGTCGAAGCACTCGACCTGTCGGCGAGCATGAGTTTCACAAGTTTTCGCCGGCCCAATGTGCATGTCGAGGATTATGCATCCTATGGCGCTTTGTGATCGCGCGGCGCGTCATGCAGTTGGTCGGTTAGCCGGATCGTAAGCTCTATTCGCGATAGGGCACCGATGGCCCTGATCAGCGATTATCAGCAGCGGCAGATGCGCGACACCGAACTGCGGCGTTTCGACCGCTGGTTCGTCGACACCGCCATGGGGCCAGCCTATCGCGGCCGTGACGGACGGGCGCGGGGGGTGAAGCCCGATGAGGTGGCGCGCTGGCGCGGCGAGGTCGAGGCGCATGTCGATGCGATGATCGCTTCGATCCCGGCGCAGGCCGCGTGGGCGATCGTCGCTCTGCTGATCATCGTGTTCGGCGGCGGCTGGCTGCTCGACCAGCTGGCGATTGCGCCGCGATACCATGCGCCCGCGATCGGGCTGGCGGCGTTCATCGTCGAGGTCGGCATGATCGGCATCGAAATCTGGGACTATGTCGCGGGATGGCGCGCGCGCCGCGACGGCATCGAGGCGGCGGTCGCCGCGCGCGCCCCGCTGCCGATCGACCCGGCGCGGCTGGGCAGCGGGCATAACTGGTTCCAGACGGCATCGATTGCTGCGACCGTACCAATCATCGCGCTCGCCTTCTTTTCGCATCTCGATGAAAGCCTGATCGAACGGATCGATTGGTGGGGCTGGATTTTGTTGACCGGGCCGCTCGCCTGGGCGCTCCATTTCGCAGGCAAATGGTACGACCGACGCATCGGGAGCCTGCGGCGCTAGAGGTAGCGCGGCCCCATCCGGTCGCCCCCACGCGCGTTCTCGGTGGCGCCTCGCTCCGGCGGCACAGGCAAATGTTCGCTTGCCGTTTACGTAAACTGCAAGCATCATCCGCCGATGAACAGCCTGAGTCACGCCCTGTCCGGCTTGATGACCCGCATGGTGGGGCCCGGTGCATTGACCGGTCTGACGCGCCTGTCGGGCGGCGCCAATATGGAAAGCTGGGCGTTTGATTGGGCGGGCGGCGCTTATGTCCTGCGCCGCGCGCCGTCGGCGGATTATATGGCGGGGCGGCCCTATGGCCATGCCGACGAGGCGGCGCTGGTGATTGCGGCGCATGGCGCGGGGGTAAAGGCGCCCGAGGTGGTCGGGGTGCTGACGGACAGCGACGGCATGGGCACCGGCTATGTGATGCGGCGGGTGATCGCCGAGGTAAACCCGGCGAAGATATTGGCCGATCCGCCGCCGTCGCTGCTGACCGATCTGGGGCGCGAACTGGCGCGTATTCATGCGATTCCTGCCGAAACCATTCCCGCCGCGATCCCGCTGATGGACACCGCGGCGGCGCTCGCCGAGCTGAAGGAGCGCTTCCTCGATTATGGCGGCGACCGGCCGGTAATCGCGCTGGCGATCAAATGGTGCGAGGATCATCTGCCCACGCCTGCCGACCCCGTGCTCGTCCATGGCGATTACCGGATGGGCAATATCATGGTCGATGTCGCCAAGGAGAGCGGGCGGCTGGCCGTCGTGCTCGACTGGGAGCTCGCGCATCGCGGCGACGCGCATGAGGATCTGGCGTTCGGGTGCATGACCGTGTGGCGGTTCGGGCGGATCGATCAACCGGCGTTCGGGGTGGGCAGCCTAGAGCAGTATTTCGCGGCCTATGAAGCTGCGGGCGGGGTAAAGGTCGACCGCGACCGCTTCCACTTCTGGCTCGTCTATCGCACCCTGTGGTGGGCGCTCGGCTGTTTGCAGATGGGGCAGGCGTGGCGCAGCGGCGCCGATCCGACGGTCGAGCGCGTCGTCATCGGGCGGCGAACTGCTGAGCAGGAGCTTGACTTGCTGTTGCTGCTGGAGGCGGAAGCGCCCGCGGACGAACGCGACCGCGCGCTGCCTTCGCCGCCGCCTGATGCTCTCCCGTCGACCGGCGAGCCGACCAACCGCGAGATGGTGCAGGCGGTGCGCGACTGGCTGGCCGAGGAGATCAAGCCCGGCGCCGAGGGGCATGGGAAGTTTCAGGTCGCGGTGGTGATGAATGCGCTCGGGATCGTGATGCGCGATCTCAACGCGGGGGTGCGCGCCGAGGACCGGGCGTTGGCCGATGCCTTGCTCAGCGGCGCAACCACCCTCGCTCAGCCCGGCCTGCTCGCGAAACTACGCCGCGCGGTGCTGGATAAATGCGCCGTCGACAGCCCTAAATATACCGCGCTCGCCCGCGCGCGCGAAAGCTGGGGCGCACAAGAATAATCAGGGAGAGAGACATGGATTTTGCGATGCCCGCCGACTTGCAGGCGTATCTGGACGAGCTCGATGCGTTTATCGAGGCCGAGATCAAGCCGCTGGAGGACGCCGACGACAATATCCGCTTTTTCGACCATCGCCGCGAACATGCGCGCACCGACTGGGACAATCAGGGGCTGCCGCGTCACGAGTGGGAAGAGCTTCTCCGCGCCGCGACGCGCAAGGCCGATGCCGCGGGACATTGGCGGTTCTCGGCGCCAAAAAAATATGGCGGCAAGGACGGCTCGAACCTGTGGATGGCGGTGATCCGCGAGCATTTTGCCGCCAAGGGTCTCGGCCTCCACAACGATCTGCAGAACGAACATAGCATCGTCGGCAATTTCCCCTTCGTCGAGATGTTCGAGCAGTTCGCGACGAGCGAGGAGCAGAAGCAGGAATTCATCCTCGGCGGGTTCGAGGGCAAGCGCCGCACTGCCTTCGGGCTGACCGAACCCGATCATGGATCGGACGCGACGCATATGGAGACGCGCGCCGTCCGTGAAACCCGCGATGGCGTCGACGGCTGGCGGATCGACGGGCGCAAGATGTGGATCACGGGGATGCACGTCGCGACCCACTGCGCGACCTTTTGCCGCACCGATGGCAAGGATGGCGATGCCAAAGGGATCACCTGCCTGCTGGTGCCCACCGGCACGCCGGGGATGACGGTCGACGAATATATGTGGACCTTCAACATGCCGACCGACCATCCGCGGATGACCTTCGACAATGTGTGGGTGCCCGACAGCGCGCGCCTGGGCCCGGTCGGCGGCGGGCTGTCGATCGCGCAGAGCTTTGTCCACCAGAACCGCATCCGGCAGGCGGCATCATCGCTGGGCGCGGCGGTATTCTGTATCGAAGAGTCGGTGAAATATGCGCGACAGCGCAAGCCATTCGGCGAGGCGCTGGCGCGCAATCAGGCGATTCAGTTTCCGCTCGTCGAGCTGGCGACGCAGGCCGAAATGCTGCGGCTGCTGATCCGCAAGACCGCGTGGGACATGGACAACACCCCGCACAAGGAGATCGAGCACACGCTGTCGGACAAGGTCAGCATGTGCAATTACTGGGCGAACCGGCTGTGCTGCGAAGCCGCCGACCGCGCGATGCAGGTGCATGGCGGCATTGGCTATTCGCGGCACAAGCCGTTCGAGCATATCTATCGCCACCACCGCCGGTACCGCATCACTGAGGGGGCGGAGGAGATCCAGATGCGGAAGGTGGGGGCGTATCTGTTCGGGTATCTGGGGCCAAGGCGGGGGACGTTGGGGTAAGGGAAATCCTCCCTGTGGCGAAGCCATGGGGAGGGGGACCGTTCGCGAAGCGAATGGTGGAGGGGCCGCGACAGTAGCGTTATTGCCCCTCCGTCAGCCCGCCGGGCTGCCACCTCCCCATCGCTTCGCGACAGGGAGGATTGTTTCGCCTCACCGCTTCCTTACAAACTCCGCCCGCAGTACCAGCCCCTTGATCCCCTCATGGCGGCAATCGATTTCCTGCGCGTCGCCGGTCAGGCGGATCGACTTGATCACCGTGCCGACCTTCAACGTCTGCCCCGCGCCCTTGACGGTCAGATCCTTGACCAGCACCACCGAGTCGCCGTCGGCCAGCAAATTGCCGACGGCGTCGCGCACTTCGGGTCCCGCGGCATCGGCGGGGTCGCGCGCGGCGATGTCGCCCGCCGCCATCCATTCGCCGCTCGCCTCGTCATAGACATAATCATCGTCGGCCATGCTGATCCTAACTCGGTTTGCGGAAGCGCAGGGTGAACTGGTCGGTCTTGCCGCGGATTGCGGGGTCGAAGACGTTCGTCGTGCGCGGGTCGTCGGCGCGTTGATAGAGATCGCTTTCGGCCTCCAGCGTGAACCCGGCCTTGGTCAGCGCCGCGACCACCGCCGCCTTGTCGATACGGTGCAAGCTGTCGGCCAGCGTCGTGCCGGTGCCGTCGGCGGCGCTATGATCGACGATCACCAGCGTTCCGCCGGGCTTGAGCGCCGCAAACAGCGCTGCGCTCGCCTTGTCGCCGGTGCCTTCGGGAAAGGGCTTAAGATAGAGGTCGTGGAAATTCTGCACCGTGATGATCGTGTCGAGCGGCGCGGCAAAGGCGGGCGCCGCGAACGGACCCGCGACGGCATCGACATTGGCATAAGCGGCATCGACCGCGGCCTGATCGGTGCCATATTGCGCCCTGAAGGCAATGAACTCGGCGGGCTGGAAGGCGTGGACCTTGCCCGCCGGGCCGACGGCAGCGGCGAGCAGGCGGGTGACATAACCCCCGCCCATCACAAAATCGCCGACCTGTTCGCCCGGCGCGATCTGCGCGAAGGCGAGCAGCTCGGCGGGTTTGCGCGCCGCGTCGCGTTCACGATCGGCGGAAGGGCGCGCCGGATCGGCGAGCGCGGCGGCATAGTCGGTCGCCGCGGCCTCTTTGGCAGCGAGCGGGGTCGCCGACAGGGCGAGCAGCAGGGCGAGGGTAAGCGGACGGATCATGGCATCGACTCCCGTGGTGTATCGCATCGGTATAACAGCATCGCAGCGGCTTCGCCCGTTTATTTGCATCTCGCGATTTTGATGATAGGTTTCTTCGTGAAACTAAAAAGATCGGGAGAGTCGGGATGTTTGATCTGGTGATACGCGGCGGCACCGTCGTCGATGGTACGGGCGGCGCGCCCTTTGTCGCGGACGTCGCGGTCGATGGCGACCGGATCGTCGCGGTGGGCGAAAATCTTGGCGCTGGCGCCAAGGAAATCGACGCCAGCGGCAAGATCGTCACCCCGGGCTTCGTCGACGTCCACACCCATTATGATGGGCAGGCGACCTGGGACGCCGAAATGGCGCCGTCGAGCTGGCACGGCGTCACTACCGTCGTCATGGGCAATTGCGGCGTCGGCTTTGCCCCCGCCAAACCCGACCGCCACGAATGGCTGATCTCGCTGATGGAGGGGGTCGAGGATATCCCCGGCACTGCGCTGGCCGAGGGTATGAGCTGGGACTGGGAGACCTTCCCCGAATATATGGACGCGCTGGAGAAATTGCCGCGTACTGTCGACGTCGCCTGCCATGTCCCGCACGGCGCGGTGCGCGCCTATGTGCTCGGCGACCGCGAGAAACCCGGCGCGATCCCGACCGAACAGGACATCGCCGAGATGTCGCGGATCGTCGAGGAAGGCATCCGCGCCGGCGCGCTCGGTTTCTCGACCAGCCGCACCGTGCTGCACAAATCGATCGACGGCGAGCTCGTCCCTGGTACCACGGCGACCGCCGAAGAACTGATCGCAATCGGCCGCGCGATGGGGCGCGTCGGATACGGCGTGTTCGAAATGGCAAGCGACCTGAAGCGCGAGTGGAACGAATTTCAGTGGATGGGTGATCTCAGCCGTGAAACCGGGCTGCCGGTGACCTTCGCCGCGCTGCAATCAATCGCCAAGGAACTGCCGCTCGAAGAACAGATCGAGGAAATGCGCCGCCAGAATGCGACCGGCGCCAACATCGTCGCGCAGATCGCGCTGCGGGGCAACGGCATCATCATGGCGTGGCAGGGGACGGTGCATCCGTTCCGCTTCAAGCCGGCGTGGAACGAGATCATCGACCTGCCGTGGGAGGCGCAGCTCGCCAAGCTGAAGGATCCCGAATTCAAGGCGCGGATGATCGCCGAGGAGAATGTCTGGCCCGAAAGCGACATCATCGATTTCCTGAAAATCGTCGCGCTCGGCTGGCCGGTGCAGTTCGAAATGGACCCCGATTTTAATTACGAACCGAAGATGGACGAAAGCATCATGGCGCGCGCCACCGCGGCGGGGGTTTCGCCGGGCGAATATGCCTATGACCTGCTGATGAAGGATGATGGCAAGGGCTTCATCTACTTCCCCATCCTCAACTACCGCGACGGCAACCTCAATTTCCTTGAGGATTTGCAGCATGCCGACGACACGGTGAACAGCCTGTCGGACGGCGGCGCGCATTGCGGGACGATCTGCGACGCCGCCTCGCCGACCTTCATGCTGCAGCATTGGGTGCGCGACCGGGCGGGCAAGCGCATCGCGCTCGAACATGCGGTGAAGCGCCAGTGCCGCGATACCGCCTTGCTCTATGGGCTTGAGGACCGCGGCGTGCTCGCGCCAGGCTATCTCGCCGACCTCAATGTCATCGATATGGAGCGGCTGAAACTCGGCAAGCCCTGGCTCGCCTTCGACCTGCCTGCGGGCGGCAAGCGCCTGCTGCAAAAGGCCGACGGCTATGTCGCGACGATCAAGTCGGGCGAGGTGACCTTCCGTGACGGTGCGATGCAGGGGCCAACCCCCGGCGGCGTGATCCGCGGCCCGCAGCGCGTCGAAATGGCGATGGCGGCGGAATAGGCCGATGTTCGACGGCGCCGGGCTGCTCCGCATTGCCTATGCCGCAAACGTCCTGATCCTTGTGCCCGTCTGCTGGGGCATGTTCCTCGGCGGCGGGGTCGCGAGCGTGTTTGAAGGTAAGGTCGAGGAATCGGCGGGGCTGCGCCTGCTCGTCGGCAGCCTGTGGTTTGCGATCCTCGCGTGCAGCATCGCGGGGCTCGCGATGCCAAAGCTGTTCGCGCCGCTGCTGGTCGTTCAGATCATCTACAAGAGCTTGTGGCTGCTCGTCTTTGTCGCGCCGCTCGTCGCGGCGGGGCGCAGCGGCGATGTGCCGTGGGGCATTTCGGCCAGCTTCATCGCGATCGTCGCTACCTATCCCTTTCTGCTCTGGAAATCGGGCGCGCTCTCCGCCGCCTGAACCATAACCCAAGGATGTCCCCATGAAAGCCATGCAATTGCGCGCCCCCGCCGCGCTCGACAATCTAATGCTGGTCGAACTCGCCGACCCCGGCGATCCGGGGCCGGGCGAAATCCGGGTGCGACTGACCGCGTCGTCGCTCAACTTCCACGATTATGCGGTCGTGACAGGGATACTCCCCGCTGCGGACGGACGCATCCCGATGTCCGACGGCGCCGGGACGGTCGAGGCGGTGGGCGAGGGGGTCACGCAGTTCAAACCCGGCGACATCGTGGTGTCGATCTTCTTCCCCGACTGGATCGACGGCGCCCCGCCCGCGACGGCGTTCCGCGGCGTGCCGGGCGACGGCATCGACGGTTATGCGCGCGAAGTGGTGGTGACGCCGCAGCATTGGTTTACGCGCGTCCCGCAGGGGTACAATGCCGCCGAGGCCGCGACGCTGACCTGCGCCGGCCTCACCGCATGGCGCGCTTTGTTTGTCGACGGGGTGACTCAGCCCGGATCAACCGTGCTCGTACAGGGCAGCGGCGGGGTGTCGGTGTTCGCGCTGCAATTCGCCAAGGCCGCGGGCGCGCGGGTGATCGCGACCAGCTCGTCCGACGCGAAACTCGAACGGCTGAAAGCGCTCGGCGCCGATGAGCTGATCAATTACAAGGAGGTTTCTGCGTGGGGCGCAAAGGCGCTCGAACTGACCGGCGGGCGCGGGGTCGACACCGTCGTCGAAATCGGCGGCGCAGGCACGCTCGACCAGTCGATGATGGCAACGCGGGTCGGCGGTCATGTCGCACTGATCGGCGTGCTCGCGGGTTTTGCCGGACCGGTGCAGACCGGCCTGCTGATGGCCAAGAATTTGCGCGTGCAGGGGCTGACGGTGGGCAGCCGCCAGCAACAGCTCGACATGATTGCGGGGATCGAAGCGAACGGCATCCGCCCGATCATCAGCGACCACTTCCCGCTCGACCGCCTCGCCGATGCGTTCCGGCATCAGGCGGCGAATGGGCATTTCGGGAAGATTGTGGTGGATATTTGAGGCTAGAAGGCTCGTCATTGCGAGCGCAGCGAAGCAATCCAGAGCGGTTTACTCTACCTTGGATTGCTTCCCCCGGCTTTCGCCGGGGTCGCAATGATGGGGATTAGCTAAACCCCGCTGCCATGCCCCGCGTCGCCGTGCCGGATGCTGTCGCGCTTGACGCCATATGCGGCGCCCCAGCGGTCGGTCATCTGGGCGCGGATCGCCCAGAGTTCGGGGAAGAAGCGGTGGCGCGCGCCGGCGTCGAGCAGGTCCACTGCGCGGCCGCTGATCGCTTTCGATCCCATGCCGATCGAGCGGTGGACGAGGTAGATGTGGTGGGCGCGAAATTTCTGGAACAGCTCGTCGAATTCGATCAGCGCCTCGGCGACCATATAGGCTTCGTCATGGGCATAGCCGGTGTCGTAGATGTCGGTCAGCGTCCGCTTTTGCGGGTCCAGATACAGGGTGCGATAGGTGTCCCATAGTCCCGCGGGCAAGGTCAGCAGCATCTGGAAACCCGGGCTTTCCTGCCCCGATCCGTTGCCGAGCTGGAGCCGGATCGCCTGATAGTCATAGGGGCTCATCGTTTCGATCAGCGCCAGCTGGTCGGTCATCATCCTGAGCAGCATATGGACGCGGCCGAACAGGGTGATGGCGCGCATGAACTGACCGTCGCGCAAATGCTGGTCGATTTCGGCGAGGGTGAAGGCGGCGAGCTTCATCCACAATTCCTCGACCTGGTGGACGATCTGGAATTGCAGCTCGTCGGGGGTGACGAGGGTGGCGAGCGGTTTCTGGCAGGCGAGCAGGCGGTCGACCGCGAGGTAAACGCCATAGTCCTTGAGGACGGGGGCTTCGAGGCGGGTGTGAATGTCGGTTTTGTCGAGCATGGGATTTCCCTTGCAGATTGGATGCACTGTATCCCTCCCCTTCAGGGGAGGGCAGCGAGACTTTGAAACTTGTTTCCTAGTCGCAGCGGGTGGGGTTTATCGGGCTTACGCTACGCCGACAGACCCCACCCCAACCCCTCCCATGAAGGGGAGGGGCTTTGGTCTGTCCCTCAACCCCGCGGATACACCCCCGCGGGCGGGCGCCGCGGCGATCCCGATTGGCCGAGCCATAGCAATAGCGCGGCGCGCTTCATTTGGTCAGCAGGTCCGCGGGCAGCGTCGGTTCGCTGACCAGCCTGGCCATCCGGCGCCACATCTCGTCGCGGCTCGGCCGACCGCGCTCGACATGGGTGCGGACCATCGCCTCGCCGAGGCCGTAGTTGATCACATAGCTGCGATACTGGTCGGTGAAGCTGACCGATTGTTCGGCGCGTTTTTGCGACACCAGCAGATATTTCTGGGTCAGCGCGACCGCGGTGGGCCGGTCGATGACGCCATCCAGATATTGCTGCGCGATCGTCAGCCGCGCGCCGCCCAGCGCCTTCGTCGCGGCGAGTAGCTGCCAGTAGCGGTCGTCCGACGGCACGGCGATTTCGGCGAGCGGCATCAGCACGTCGCGCTCGGTCTCGGCCTTGCTCGCTCCGGGGAAGGCGAGATCGATGCCGTAATTGGCGGTCCCCTCGGCGATCAGGCTTTGCGGGCTGTACAGTGGATAGACGCTGAATTCGCTCCAGCCGCGCTCTTTGACCAGTTTCTCCTCCAGCTTCATGTTGAGGAGGTGGTGGCCCGGATAGCCCTCGTGACAGCCGAGGTCGATCGCCCTCGACAGGCGGATCGGCAGGTCGGTGTTAACCTGGATCAGGCTGTGATAGGCGCCCTGATAATAATTATAGCCGCTCCAGCTTTTGCCGGTGACGAATTCGAGCCGGAAGCTCTCGCCTTCGGGCATCGGGATATGCGCCAGGCTGCGGCCGCGGCAGCGCGCGATGGCGACGTCGAAGACCTTTTGCAGGCGGTCCTTGGGGATGGTGAAGGCGTCGAGATAGGCTTCGACGCGGTCGGCCAGCGGGCCTTCGCCCGGGACGAGCGCCTCGACCGCGGCGAGGTGCCGGTCATAGTCCGCGAGGGGTTTGAGCTGCGGACGGACGCCGAACAGCCGCTCGGCTTCGTCGGCGAAGGCGAAGCGCGTGCCCTCCATCATCATCAGCCGCGTTTCGGCGGCGCGCAGCTGCGCGCGCAGGAAGGCGGCGCGGCGGCGGTCGAGCGGGTCGGACAGGCGGCGCGCGGTCGCGTCAAGCCGCGCGGTCAGGTCGCGCGTCGCGGCGAGCAGCGCGGGTTTGTCGCGCGGTGTGGCCTCGGCTGCGGCTTTCAGCTCGGGCGGGCCGTAATAGGCGTCGATATAACCGTTTTCATGGGTACCGATCTCGAGCGTCAGTTTTAGGTAGGTCGCCGCGATGTCGTTCAGCACCTGCGCCGAAGCAGGGGCGCGGCGCACGTCGATCGCGGCGACGTCGGTCGCGCCGGACCGGGGTGCGGTCTGGCTCGTCGCGCAGCCCGAGAGAATGGTGGCGACGACCAACGCCAAGGTTATCGACCGGAGCATCATGCGCCTACCGGCTCCTCGTCTTCGGAGGTGTCCTCGACATCGCCGTCGGCAGCAATCTCGGCATCGGTTTCGCGCTCGACCGCATCATGATCCGGATGGAGCGGCGCAAAGCGAAGGACGGCAAAGCCCAGCAGAGCGGCGGCGAGCGAGCCCATCAGGACGCCGATCTTGGCCTCTTCGATCAGCAGCGCGTTGCCGGGGAAGGCGAGCCCGCCGATGAACAGGCTCATCGTGAAGCCGATCCCGCACAGCATCGCGACGCCATAGATTTGCAGCCAAGTCGCGCCGCGCAGCTTGCCTGCAACGCCGAGCTTGACCGCGAGCCACACGCTGCCGAAAATCCCGATCTGCTTGCCAAAGAACAGCCCCGCCGCGATGCCGAGCGGCAAGGGCGCGAAAATCTGTTCGGCGGTCAGCCCGCCGATATCGACCCCGGCATTGGCGAAGCCGAAGATCGGCACGATCGCAAAGGCGACCCATGGGTGGAGCCCATGCTCGAGCCGGTGGAGCGGCGAGGTCCGGCTGTCGGGGGCGCCGGGGGTGCGCTCGAACGGGATCGCCATCGCGGCCAACACCCCGGCGATGGTGGCGTGAACCCCCGAAAGCAGCATCGCATACCAAAGGAGCAGGAAGGCGAGCAGGTAGAGCGGCAGGCTTTTGACCCCCTGCCGGTTCATAACGAACATCGCGCCCAGAATCGCGGCAGCGGCTGCGAGCGCGATCATGTTGATCTCGGCGGTATAGAAGAGCGCGATGATCGCCACGGCGCCCATGTCGTCGACGATCGCGACGGTGACGAGAAACAGCTTGAGCGACGTCGGCGCGCGCCGACCGAGCAATGCGAGAATGCCCATTGCAAAGGCGATATCGGTGGCCGCTGGAATCGCCCAGCCTTGCGCCAGCCCAGGTGTCGACCCTGCAAAGCCTAGATAGAGTACAGCGGGAACCACCATCCCCGCCGCCGCGGCGATGAACGGCAGGCGCCGCCGGTCCCAGCTGGCAAGGCGGCCATCGACGAACTCACGTTTGATTTCGAGCCCGACGAGCAGGAAAAACACCGCCATCAAACCGTCGTTGATCCACAGATGGACGGTCATCGGGCCGAGCTTGTCGGTCAGTACCGGGCCTGTCTCCGCATGGATGGCATGGTAATACGCATCGCCCAGCGCCGAGTTGGCGATAATCATCGCCAAAATGGCGGCGAAAATCAGCAGCATCCCGCCCGCGCTTTCGCTCGCAAGAAAGTTGCGCAAGGCCGAAGGGGGCGGATTTCTGCCGTTCATGGGTCGGTCGTTCCTTTTTGTTCGATGGGCGGTGCCGGTGTCCTAGCTCCTGCCGCTCGTCTTTACAAATTCACCTCGGGATATAGCAATGTCGCTGTGGGTGGCATGACGCCGCGGTGGCACGAGGCTGGTGGGTGGAGCTATCGACCGCATGGCTGGGATGGCTGGTGCTGGGGGCCAGCCGCGAACTGATGCTGTTCGCATCGGTGGGTATCTTGCTGATCGGGCTCGACGACCTGTTGTTCGATGCGTTCTGGTTGGGGACGCGCGGTGAGCGTCAAGCGGGCGCGACCGGTAAGCCGCCACTGACAGGAACCATCGCTGTCTTCATTCCCGCGTGGGACGAACATCGTATCCTGGCCGCGATGCTGCGCCGTTCGCTCGCCGCATGGGAAGGCGAGGATGTCCGCATTTACATCGGTTGTTACCCCAATGATGCCGCGACGCTGTTTGCGATCTCGCCGCTGATTGCTGGCGACCGCCGCTTGCGATTGGTCGTCAACGAGCGCGACGGGCCGACGACGAAGGGCGACAATCTTAACCGGCTGTGGGCGGCGCTGGGTGCGGATGAGCGCGCCGAGGGGATGCGCTTTGCCGCGATCGTACTTCATGATGCCGAGGACCATGTCCATCCGGGCGAGATCGCGCTGTATCGACGCCATTTGAGCGACGCCGCGATGGTACAAATCCCCGTCGTTCCAATCATCGCGCGCGGCGCCCGGTGGATCGGCGGTCACTATGGCGACGAGTTTGCCGAGGCGCATGGCAAGGAAATGGTCGTGCGCTCGCGGCTGGGGATGCCCTTGCCCTCGGCAGGGGTCGGCTGTGCACTAACGCGCCATACGCTCGCGCTGCTGGCGATCGAGCGTGGGGGCGATCCGTTCCGCTGCAACAGCCTGACCGAAGATTATGAAATCGGCATGGTGATCGGCGCTTACGGGCTCCGCGCGCGCTTTGTCGATGAAACCGGGCCAGCGGGTGACCGGGTCGTGTCGCGCGGGGCATTTCCCGATCGCACCGATGCGGCGGTGCGGCAAAAGGCGCGCTGGATCGCCGGGATTGCGCTGGCGGGATGGGACCATCTGGGCTGGCCGGGATCGCGCCGCGGCGTCATGGCGGCGCAGTCGGATCGTGTCTGGTTGGCCCGCTGGATGCTGTGGCGCGACCGTCGGGCACCGCTAGCTGCGCTGGTATTGCTGTCGGCCTATGCCGGTCTGTTTTTGACTGCTGCTGGCTGGCTGGGGCGCGCCGTTCTGGGTTGGGAAGCGGTGATCGTTGGCGACGCAATGCGTATCCTGCTGGCGCTGGGCGCGATGCTGCTGGTCTGGCGGCTGGCGATGCGCAGCCTGTTTGCCGGGCGCTGTTATGGCTGGCGCGAGGGGGTGTGGGCTGTACCGCGTGCTTTTGTCGCCAATATCATGGCGATGCTCGCGGCGCGGCGCGCGCTGGTCATCTACTGGCGTATGCTGCGGTCGGGCGAGGTCGTGTGGGACAAGACCGAGCATCGCGAAAGCGACATGACGCCGGATGTCGCCGCCGCACCAGTGATGGCGCGATGAGCGTGCGGCGCCTTGCCATCGCGCGCGACGCCCCGGCGCTGCGCTTTCTGCTGTTCTGCGTTGGCGGGTGGACCGTGCTGCGAGTTGCGGCGCATTGGAACCCCGACGTGACGCCGCCGCCGCCCGAAACGGTGACGCCGCCGTGGTCCGTGCCGACGCCCTTTGCTGCGACCGGCTGGCGCAATGGCATCGCTGCACCTGTTCACGATTCCACGGACGATATGGCGCCAGCGCCCCGGTTGACGGGCTTTACGCAGGGCGTTGCCGCGCAGCCTCGCACGTTCGACGCGGCTGCAATCGCGCATGACGAAAGCGGGTCGTCCGGTGATTCCGGGGGCGCAGATCGCCACGGCCTGCGCGCGGCACTGATCGCACGGCTTTTCTCGTCGCCACCGGGCGGCGCTATGCGGACGGCTGTGCGGCACAGCAGGGCCGACTGGTACCCGGTCAAGGCGTCGGAACAGGCGACGCCCGGACAGGGCAAGCCATTCTGGATGCGGCGCCAGATGGCGGGTTGGTCGCTCGGTGGCTGGCTCTATCTGCGCGGTGGCGCTTTGCGCGCGCCTGATGGTATCGCGGCGGCAAGCCAACTCGGCGGCAGCCAGGCGGGATTACGGCTCGCCTATGGGTTTGGCGATACCGGCCGCGTGCGCGCCTATGCCCGCGCGACGATCGCTGTGCGACGCGCCGCCCAGCGCGAGCTGGCCTTTGGACTGGCGTTTGCACCCTTGGCCCATTGGCCGGTCGATGCCGCGATCGAACAGCGCGTGGCGGTGGGCCGAGAGGGGCGGACAGCGCTGGCCGCGATGGTCAGCGGCGGCGTCGGCGACGTCGCGCTGCCGCATGGGTTCCGGCTAGAGGCCTATGGTCAGGCGGGCGTCGTCGGGGCGCGGCGGCGCGACGGCTTCGCCGACGGCGCGGTCGTGATCGACCATGGGATTGGACCGGACGAGACATCACCGTTGCGGCTGGGCGCGCTGGCGGCGGGGGCGGTGCAGCCGGACGCGGCGCGCGTCGATGTCGGGCCGCGCTTGACTTTGCGCCTTCCGCAAGTCGGCGAAGGCGGCCGGATCGCGCTCGATTGGCGCCAGCGCATTGCGGGCGATGCGCGCCCCGCCAGCGGGCTCGCGCTGACGCTCGCGAGCGATTTCTAGGTCGCGCAAAAATAGCGGTCCAGCCGATTCCCCGCTCTAGAAAAATGGTCTAGGGTCATGGGACTCGGCGCAGTTTTACGCCGCGGACGCATGTTTCGAGGCCCATGGACCTTTATCTTCCCGTCGCCAATTTGTCGGTCAATGCGCTGGTCATCGTCCTGCTGGGCGGCGGGGTCGGGTTTCTGTCGGGCATGTTCGGGGTCGGCGGCGGGTTTTTGACCACGCCGCTGCTCATCTTCTATGGCATTCCGCCGACCGTCGCGGCAGCGTCGGCGGCGACGCAGGTCACCGGGGCGAGCGTGTCGGGGGTGATGGCGCATCTCGAACGCGACGGCGTTGACCTGCGGATGGGGGCGGTGCTGGTCGCGGGCGGCTTGCTCGGATCACTGATCGGCGCCGGATTGTTCGAACTGCTCACCGCCTGGGGCCAGATCGATACGGTGATTTCGATCCTGTATGTGGCGCTGCTCGGCACGGTCGGGACGTTCATGGGGCGCGAGGCATGGGGCAGCTTTCGTGCTGCGCAAGCCGGATTGCCCGCCCCGGCGCGCAAACGGCGCCACCATCCGATGGTCGCCAATCTGCCGCTGCGCTGGCGTTTCTACCGTTCGGGCCTGTATATTTCGCCGCTGGCGCCGCTGCTGCTCGGGATGATCGGCGGGGTGCTGACGATGCTGCTGGGCGTCGGCGGCGGCTTTATCATGGTCCCGGCGATGCTGTACCTGCTCGGCATGGGGACGCAGGTCGTGGTCGGCACGTCGCTGTTCCAGATATTGTTCGTGACGATCGCGACGACGATGGTCCACGCGCTGACCACCGGCGCGGTCGATATCGTGCTGGCGGCGCTGCTGCTGCTGGGCAGCGTCGTTGGGGCGCAGTTCGGGGCGCGCTTTGCGCAAAAGGCGCGGCCCGAATATCTGCGGCTGGCGCTGGCGGTGATCGTGTTGCTGGTGGCGTTGCAAATGGCCGTCGGGCTGTTCATTCGCCCTGACGAAATTTATTCGGTGCAATGACCGGTTTTCGCGCCCTGATCCTGTGGCTCGCGGCGCTGTTGCCGGTAGCGGCGGCGCAGGCGGCCGATCCGCGGCTCGTTCCCGATGTGTCGAGCCGCGCGATCGACATCCAGTACAGCTTTACCGGCGAGGAATTGCTGCTGTTCGGCGCGATCCTCTATCCCGGCCAGCGGCTGCCCGACGACCGCGCCGACATCGTCGTCGTGTTGAAAGGGCCGGTGCGACCGATCGTGCTGCGCGAAAAGCGGCGGGTCGCCGGAATCTGGGTCAACGCCAGCAGCATTCGCTTGCGCACCTCGCCCGGTTTTTACGCGATCGGATCGTCGCGCCCGATCGACAAGCTGGTCGATGAGCGCACCGCGGCGATTTTCGAGCTGGGGCTGGCCAATCTGTCGATGTCGCCGACCGAATTTTCGGAAGCGACCAAGCTCGAACGCTTCGAGGCCGGCCTCACCGACCTTTATAGTCGGCTCGGGCTTTTTTATGAAAATCCGGCGGCGGTCGAAATTACCGAAGGCGTGCTGTATCGCGCCCGCATTCCGGTGCCCGCGCGCGTGCCGGTGGGCACGTATCGCGCCGAAACCTTTTTGATCAGCCGCGGCCGCGTGCTCGCGGTCGCATCGCGCGATGTCCAGATCCGCAAGGCGGGGTTCGAACGCTTTGTCGCGCTGGCGGCCGAGCGGCACGGCTTTCTCTATGGTCTGACCGCGGTCGCGCTGTCGCTGCTGCTCGGTTATGCGGCATCGGCGATTTTCCGCCGTCGTTGAGCCTATATTTACCCTCGCCTGCGATACCCACCGTCGGGACCATTTCAGGCGGGGCATTTTGATGGATATGCAGGGTGGCGGATTTCCCGCCGGTGATTCGACGGCGGCGCAGCATGTGCGGCTCGCCGGTGGCGGCGTGGCCGCTTCGGTGGCGCCGGTGATCAACCATCATCGCGACGATCTGATGATTGGCGAAGTGATCGATATTTCGGGGTCGGCCTCGCGCATCCTGCTCGACGCCGCGACGATCGGCAAGCTGTCGGGGTCGAGCGATGCCGCGGTGGCGATGGCGGGGCAGGTCGGGGCGCAGGTCAAGGTTCGCGTCGGCAACATCTGGCTGATCGCCAGCATCCGCGACCAGCAACTGCACGAGCGCGGCGAAGGGCTGATCGTCGCGACGATCGACTTTCTGGGCGAAGGCGAAGAAGAAAAAATCACTGGCCGCATTTCGAATTTCCGCCGCGGCGTCACCCGCTATCCTATCCCGGGCAGCCAGGTGTTTGCGGCGACCAGCGCCGACCTCAAACAGATTTATGCCGCCGACGAGCGCGCGCATGTCGAAATCGGCACCGTCTATCCGACCAAGGATATTCGCGGCTCGCTGTATGTCGATGCGATGCTCGGCAAGCATTTCGCGCTGCTGGGGTCGACCGGTACCGGTAAATCGACGAGCGCGGCGCTGATCCTGCACAAGATTTGCGACTTGGCGCCGCAGGGCCATATCGTGATGATCGATCCGCACGGCGAGTATTCGGCGGCGTTCAAGGGCATCGGGGCGCTGTTCGATGTCGACAACCTCGCCATGCCCTATTGGCTGATGAACTTCGAAGAACATTGCGAAGTGTTCGTCACCGCCGAGGGGCGCGACCGTCAGGCCGATTGCGACGTGCTGTCGCGCTGTCTGCTCCAGGCGCGGACGAAGAACCGGCTGGCCGAAGGCATGACCAAGATCACGGTCGATTCGCCGATTCCCTATCTGCTGTCCGATCTGCTGAGCATCCTGACCAACGAGATGGGCAAGCTCGACAAGGCGACGTCAAGCGCGCCGTTCATGCGCATCAAGGGCAAGATCGAGGAAATGCGCGCCGATCCCCGCTATAATTTCATGTTCTCGGGGATGCTGGTCGCGGACACGATGGCGGGGTTCCTGGGCAAGATTTTCCGCCTGCCGTCGGATGGTCGTCCCATATCAATCATCGACGTGTCGGGGGTGCCGTCGGACATCACCGGCGTCGTCGTCGCGGTGCTGTCGCGGCTGACCTTCGACTATGCGATCTGGTCGCGCGGTGAACCGCAGCGCCCGATCCTGCTCGTTTGCGAAGAAGCGCATCGCTACATCCCGTCGAAGGATACGGGGCAGGGGCAGGCGGTGCGCAAGATCTTGGAGCGGATCGCCAAGGAAGGCCGGAAATATGGCGTGTCGCTGGGCCTGATTACCCAGCGCCCGTCCGATCTGGCCGAAGGCGTGCTGTCGCAGTGCGGGACGATCATCTCGATGCGCCTGAACAACGAGCGCGATCAGCATTTCGTGAAAGCAGCGATGCCCGAAGGCGCGCGCGGGTTCATCGATTCCATCCCGGCGCTGCGCAACCGCGAATGCATCGTGTGCGGCGAAGGCGTATCGATCCCGATCCGCGTCTATCTCGACACGCTGGCGGAGGACAAGCGGCCCGCATCGAGCGATCCGCTGTTCTCGAAGCTGTGGAGGGAAACCGGCGGCGAGGCGGAAATTCTGGAGCGGGTCGTCAAGCGCTGGCGCAGTCAGGGTCGGTGAGCCGCGTCACGCCCCGCAAATTTGCGGCGTGATCGCGCTCTAATCACCCGTATCCGTGGCCAAGTCGCGCGCGACCTTTGGGTCGCGCAGCAATTTTTCGATATGGCTCGCCTCGTCAAAGCTCTCGTCGGACAGGAATTTCAGCTTCGCGGCATATTTCATTGCCATTCGTTCGGCGACGCTCTTTTGCAGCCAGGCGGTGTTGGTGCGCAGCGCCTTCAGCACCGCTTCCTCTTCCTTGCCGAGCAGCGATTTGACGAACACTGTCGCGTGGCGCAGGTCCGATGACATGCGCACTTCGGTGACGCTCACCGGATGCTTGGTCAGCTGATCGTCATGCACGTCGCCGCGCGCCAGGATGTCGGACAGGATATGGCGCACCTGTTCGCCGACGCGCAGCGCGCGAACCGTGGGGCCTTTGGTGTCTGCCGCTTTCATGCCGCACCCTTCTCCAATTCATCCAGTTTCGCGACAATCCGCGCAATCGAGCGCATGTTGCGCGCCGTACCCTTATGTTCCAGCCGCCGCTCGATCATCCGCGCGGTCAATTTGCTCTCGCCCACCCCGTCGCCATAATCGATATAGAGCGCGCGGTCGCCGAGCGCGAGGCGCTCGTTCGGCTTGATCCACTTGTCCGCCGCCAGCGCATCAAATTGCCCCTGCGTCGGCTGCCCGTCGAGGAACATCGTGTGGACGAACTTGTCCTCATTGGTTCCCGCAAAGGGATTGTCAGCAATCGCCGCCGCCAGCTCGTCCCGATCGCGCACCAGCGCCGCGCATTGCATGTCGAACCGGTCGCTGACCATCAAAGTCAGCTTTTCCTCCAGCCCGCGCGTCGGCCGCGCGGGGTGCGAGAAAATGACATTGCCGCTGGCCACGACGGTCTCGACATCGGCAAACCCCTCCGCCGCGAACGCCGCGCGCAGGTCGGCCATGGTCAGCCGGTTGCCGCCGACATTAATGCTGCCGAACAGGGCGACGTAGCGGGACACGGCGCTGTCAGTCGAATGGCATGATGTCGTCGACATCAACCGAGAGGGCGTCGGCCAACGCGCGCCAATTTTTGGCGCTGGTATCGCGCTTTCCTCTTTCGAGACTGGAAATCGTCATCTTGGAAAGACCGACCTTCTCACCCAGTGCCTGCTGCGACAGGCCGCGATACTCGCGCCACACCAACAGCCCGGCTTCGCCGTCCACCAGGCGTTCGACAAGGGACGCCGGAACATATTCTTCGCCGTCAAGGCGCCGCGCCTCCGCCCTTTCCGCCGCCTCACTATCCGCACGCTCTTCAGCCTGGTCGGCAAGGCTTCGATATTCGGCTTCTGGCAGAATGACCATTTTTTGGCCTGCGATTTCAATAAATTGAACCGTCATGTCTCATCCTCATAAGCCGACGAGCGCGGCGCAATATCGCGAATCATCAATGTATCGCCCTCGATGACAAAGATGACCCGCCAGTCTTGAACTCTCAGTCGGCTCTCCGTCCGCCCTTTGAGTCGCGTCACATTATTTTCCAGCGCCGCAGGATCTGACGCCAGTAGCGCGATCTTGTCCAAAAGGATTCGCCGCTTGTTCGATCGAACCAGCGCCTGCTGCGCGGCTTTCGAATAGCGAACGTCCATCGACAATCGTTAGACCAAAAGAAAAAATCACGCAAGGAGTGTAAGCAATGAGCTTACACGCCTTGCGTCGATCGTCTCAATTCCCGCTGCCCGCGGCGAGGAAATTCAGATCAAAGCGTCCGTTCGCGCATTTCGACTTCGAAGACTTCCAGATTGTCGCCCGCCTTGATGTCGTTGGTATCCGACAACACGACACCGCATTCCAGACCCGCGCGCACTTCGGCGACGTCGTCCTTGAAGCGGCGCAGCGACGCGATGGTGGTCGCCGACACGATGACATCGTCGCGGGTAAGGCGTGCGTGCAGCCCCTTGCGAATGATGCCTTCGAGCACGAGCAGACCCGCGGCCTTGTCGCGCTTGCCCGCCGGGAACACGTCCTTGACTTCGGCACGGCCGACCACGGTTTCGATCCGCTCGGGACCCAGCTCGCCCGCCATTTCCTTGCGGATTTCGTCGGTCAGGTGATAGATCACGTCATGATACATGAAGCGCACATTTTCGCGCTTCGCGATGTCGCGCGCCTTCGGGTTCGGACGGACGTTAAAGCCAATGATGGGCGCCTTGGTCGCCGCCGCGAGCGTCACGTCGCTTTCGGTGATCGCCCCGGCGCCCGACTGGAGCACGCGAACGCGGATCTCGTCGGTCGACAGCTTGTTCAGCGCGTTGACTATCGCTTCGACCGACCCCTGCACATCGCCCTTGATGATCACCGGGAACTGGATGACGTTGGTCTTGTCGGCCAGCGCCTCGAACATCCCTTCCAGGCTGACCGGCGCCTGCACGGTGCGCTTGCGCGTTGCCTGTTCCTGACGATAGGTCGCGACTTCGCGGGCGCGCGCTTCGTTCTCGACGACGGTGAGCGTATCCCCCGCCATCGGGACACCGCCCAGACCCAGCACTTCGACCGGCATCGACGGGGTCGCCGATTTGATCTGCTTGCCCTGATCGTCGATCAGCGCGCGGACGCGGCCGCTTTCGGCGCCGCAGACAAAGATGTCGCCGACCTTCAGCGTACCACGACGCACGAGGATCGTCGCCACCGGACCGCGACCCTTGTCGAGCTTCGCCTCGATCACCGTGCCTTCGGCGGCGCGGTCGGGGTTGGCTTTCAGCTCCATGATTTCGGCCTGCACCGCGATCGCGTCGAGCAACTTGTCGAGGCCGGTTTTCTTGAGCGCCGATACTTCGACATTCTGCACGTCGCCGCCCATTTCCTCGACCACCAGCTCATGTTCGAGCAGGCGTTCGCGGACGCGCTGCGGATTGGCGCCTTCCTTGTCGACCTTGTTGATCGCGACGATGATCGGCACGCCGGCTGCCTTGGCATGGGCAATCGCCTCGATCGACTGCGGCTTCAGCCCGTCGTCGGCGGCCACCACCAGGATGACGATGTCGGTGACATTGGCCCCGCGCTGGCGCATCTCGGTAAAGGCTTCGTGGCCCGGCGTATCGAGGAAGGTGACGAGCGACCCATCGGGGGTCTTCACCTGATAGGCGCCGATATGCTGGGTGATGCCGCCGGCCTCGCCCGCGACGACATTGGCGCCGCGCAGCGCGTCGAGCAGGCTGGTCTTGCCGTGATCGACATGGCCCATGATCGTGACCACCGGCGCGCGGGGCTTCAAATGTTCGGCGTCGTCGATGTCTTCGTCGTGACGAATATCGACATCGCCCTCGCTGACGCGAATGATCTCATGCCCGAATTCGGCGACGAGCAGTTCGGCGATGTCTTGGTCGATCGTGTCGGTGCTCGCCGACGGGCTGCCCAGCCTGAACAGCGCCTTGACCAGGTCGCCGGTCTTTTCGGCCATGCGGTTCGCGAGTTCGGCGACCGTGATGCTTTCGGGCACCACGACTTCGCGGACCTGCTTCTCGCGCGGACCCGACGATGCGGTGTGCGAACGCTTTTCCTTTTCGCGGGCGCGCTTCAGCGCCGCCAGGCTGCGGGCGCGAGCGCCTTCATCTTCGTTCAGCGCGCGCGTGACGGTCAGCTTGCCCGACTGGCGGCGGGCGTCGCCGCCGCGGCTCGGCTTCGGTTCGGGACGCTTCGGCTCGGGGCGCTTGGGCGCTTCGACCGGGGTAAAGCGGCGCGGCGCTGGTGCGGCGCTGGTGGGCGCGCGCGGCGCGGCGGTTTCAGCCTTTGGCGCTTCGGCGGCGGGCGCCTCGGCAACCGGCTCGGCAGCGGCGGCCGGCGCCGGTGCAGGGGTCGGCTCGGCGGGCTTGGCGGCCGACTGCTCGGCACGCTGCTTTTCTTCTTCGGCGGCGCGGGCGCGCGCGGCCTCTTCGCGGCGGCGATTGTCTTCGAGCGACGACATGCGCGCCTCTTCGGCCTCGCGCAGCAATTGCGCCTGACGCTCCTGACGCGACATCAGGCTGTCATTCTCGCTCACGCGCGGCGCGGCGGGTTTCGGCGCGGGGGCGGGCGCAGCAACCGGCGCGGGTGCCGGAGCGGCCGCGACCTCTTCGACCACCGGTTCGGGCGCAGGATCGCCGGGACGACCGAGCACGCGGCGACGCTTCACCTCGACCACCACCGTATTGCGGCGGCCGTGGCTGAATTGCTGCTGCACCTGTCCGGCCTCGACCGTCCGCTTCAGCCCCAAAGGCTTGCGGGTAAGGGTCGGTTTGTCCTGTTCGTCACTCATCGAAACTCATCATTCCTTCAAAACGCGTCCGAAGCGGCGGAGCCTGTCGGCGCCGCCCCAATTTTGTCCTCGCCAGCAAGCGGCGGGGCGTGCGGGTCGGAATCGCGGTTGGCCGCGTCCCTACTCCATCCTGTAAAAAACTGCCAGCGGCTCAAATGCGCCAGCACCCGCGCCGCAGCGCGGGCGTCGGTCAACGCCAGATGCACCGCATTCTCGCGGCCCAATGCCATAGATAGGGTGCTGCGGTCCACCGGCAAGACCAGCCCCTCGCGCCCCGAGCCTTCGGCATCTTCGCCGACGCGCCAGGCCTGCGCCAGTTTCTTGCGCCCATCCTCGCCCGCATCGCTGGCGTGGAGCAGCAAGCGCACCTGCCCCTTGCGCGCCGCGGTCTCGATCTTTTCATTGCCGCTGAGCAACGTACCCGAACGCGATTCCAGCCCCAGCCGGTCGAGCGTCGCGCGCGCCAGTTGCGCCTCGATCCGCGCGCCCAGATCGTCGGGGATGGTGAAATTGCTGTCCTGCAACGCCCGCGCCAGCCCGCCTTTCAGCTTGCCCTTCGCCTGCGCGGCTTCGAGCGTGGCGCGATCGACACCGATCCACGCCCCGCGTCCCGGCGCCTTGCCGAGTACGTCGGGCGCAATATCGCCGTCGGGGCTAAGCGCCAGGCGCACAAGCCTTTCGGCCGGCGAAACCTCGCCGGTGATGACGCAGCGCCGTTCCGGCACATGCTGGCCGCGCCGACCAGCGCGGTCTGGTTCGCTCAGCTGATCATTGTGCGGGGTCCGCATCAGCGGCCTCCCCGGCTTGCGGTGCGGTTTCCGCCGGTTCGCTCGACTCTTCGTCGTCGAACCAGTGGGCGCG
>NZ_DASYHE010000024.1:0-46238 GCF_035998965.1 Sphingopyxis sp. | reverse complement strand
GTGGTTCGGCGGCGACAATGGCGACCGTATGGACGTGATCGCCGAAAAGCCGCGCTACGCCGCGGGCGACACCGCCAGCTTCCAGGTCCGCATGCCGTTCCGCGAAGCGACCGCGCTGGTCACCGTCGAACGCGAAGGCGTACTCTCCAGCTTCGTCGTGCCGCTCAAGGGCACCAACCCTGTCGTCAAGGTCAAGCTGCCCGCGACCTATGCCCCCGACGTTTATGTCTCGGTGATGGCGGTGCGCGGCCGCGTGACCGGAGACGAAAGCTGGTTCCGCAAGATGAAGCGCGCGGTCGGTTTCAAGATCGAGAATAGCGAAGGCGCTCCCCCGACGGCGCTGGTCGACCTCGCCAAGCCCGCCTATCGCATGGGCATCGCGCGGATCAAGGTTGGCTGGGAAGGCCATCAACTCGGCGTCAAGGTGAAGGCCGACAAGGAAAAATATGCAGTCCGCGAAACCGCCAAGGTGAACATCGAGGTCAAGACCCCGGGCGGCAAGGCGCCGAAAAACGCCGACGTCGCCTTCGCCGCGGTCGACGAAGCCTTGCTCCAGCTCGCGCCCAACGAAAGCTGGGAAGTGATCGACGCGATGATGGGCGAACGCACCCTCGACGTGCTCACCTCGACCGCGCAGATGCAGGTTGTCGGCAAGCGGCATTATGGCCGCAAGGCGCTCGAACCCGGCGGCGGTGGCGGCGGCGACCTCTCGGGCCTGACCCGCGAGGATTTCCGCCCGGTCCTGCTGTGGAAGGGCAATGTCCCGCTCGATGCCAAGGGCCGCGCCACGGTCGACGTGCCGCTGTCGGACAATCTCTCGGGCTTCCGGCTCGTCGCGATCGCGACCGACGGATCGCAATTTTTCGGCACCGGCGAAACCAGCGTCCGCACCGTGCAGGATCTCGGCATCTTTGCCGGGATGCCCGAACTGGTGCGCACCGGCGACACCTATGACGCACGCTTCACGCTGCGCAACGGCACCGATCAGCCGATGGAGGTCACCGCGACCCCGACCTTGTCGCCCGCCGTCGCGACCGCGCCGCCGCTGACCGTCACCATTCCGGCGGGCGGCGCGGTGCCGATCAGCTGGTCGATGACCGCGCCCGAAGCGACCGGCCCGATCGAATGGACGGTCGAAGCGGTGGCAAAGGGCGGCAAACAGCGCGACCGGCTGGTCTTTGCGCAGCAGGTCGAACCCGCGGTACCGGTCGAAACCTGGGCCGCCAGCCTGTTCCGCGTCGGCCCCGGCACGACGCTGCCGATCGGCGTCCCCGCGGGCGCGCTACCCGGCGGCTATGTCGACGTTGCGCTGGCGGGCACGCTCGCACCGCCGCTGGCCGGGGTGCGCGATTATATGAGCGCCTATCCCTACACCTGCTTCGAACAGGAAACGTCGCGCGCGATCGCACTCGGCGATCTTGGCCGCTGGCAGACGCTGGCCGGGGCGCTCCCGACCTATCTCGATAACGACGGCCTGCTCCGCTACTGGCCCAACGAGCGGATGGAAGGCTCGATCGAGCTCACCGCCTATGTGCTCAGCATCAGCGCCGCCAACGGCTTTGCGATCCCCGAGGCGCCCAAGGCGCGGATGATCAAGGCGTTGCAGGCGGTGGTCGAGGGACGGCTGACCCGCAAGGGTTACGGCCCCTATGACATCCGCCCGGTCCGTATCGCGGCGCTCGCGGCGCTCGCGCGCAACAATGCGTCGAGCGCGCAACTGGTCGCCGCGAACGACGTCGCGCCGATCGACATGACCACTGGCACGCTCTCCGACTGGCTGGTGGCGATCGAGCACACGCCGGGGGTCCGCGGTGCGCCCGCGCTGCGCACCGCCGCCGAAGCCGAGCTGCGCGAGCGGCTTGTCTATGAAGGCACCCGCCTCGACCTCGTCGACGACGCCCGCGCCCCCTGGTGGATGATGACCAGCGGCGACGAAATGGCGATCAAGGCGCTCGAAGCCGTCCTCGGCCGCAAGGGTTGGGAGGATGACGCGGGCAAACTGATGGTCGGCGTCGCCCAGCGTCAGCGCAAGGGCCATTGGGACACCACCCCCGCCAACGCGTGGGGCGCGGTCACCGTCCGCCGCTTTGCCGAGCTGTATCCGGCGAGCGCGATCACTGGCGTCACCAACATCGGCCTTGCGGGCGCCACCGCCTCGCAAAGCTGGCCGCTGCCCGCCGAAGCGCCGTCGCCGCTCCGCGTCGCGCTCAACGCCGCGACGATGAGCCTCCAACATCAGGGTAGCGGCGCACCATGGGCAACGGTCAGCGTCAAGGCCGCCGTGCCCTTGAAGGAACCGCTCAACGCGGGTTACCGGATCAAGCGCTCGGTCAGCATCGTCAAGGCGGCTAACAAGGATCGTCTGACCCGCGGCGACGTGATCAAGATCCGGATCGAGGTCGTTGCGGCCGCGGGCCGCACCTGGGTCGTGATCAACGATCCGATCGCGCCGGGCGCGACGATCGTCGGCAACCTCGGCGGCCAGTCCGAAATGCTCGCCGACCAAGCGGGCGGATCGGGCGCGCAGCCGAGCTATGTCGAACGCGGCCGCGACAGCTGGCGCGGCTATTTCGGTTGGATGCCCGCGGGCACCCACGCGGTCGAATATGTCGTGCGTTTGAACGGCTCGGGCCGCTTCTCGCTCCCCCCGACGCGGGTCGAGGCGATGTACTCCCCCGCGATCCGCGGCCAGTGGCCGAACGGCACGCTGACCGTGGCGAGTGTGGGACAGTGACGCCCGCACGCCTTCCCTTTCTCCGTTCGTGTCGAGCGAAGTCGAGACACCCTGAAGGCATGCATGACCGATGGGCATCTCGACTTCGCTCGATGCGAACGGGAGAGAAGTACGGGGCATTTCGGCCATGAACACCTCTATCGGGATCGTCATCCCGGCGAAGGCCGGGATCTCGACGGCGCGCTTCAACGCCACGGTGAGATCCCGGCCTTCGCCGGGATGACGGAACGTGGATAGTCAAACTCCAGTGCGCCGCACTTGGCCCCACGCCCTCGCCTGGCTGGCCCTCGCCGCACTCATCCTCGCCACCGCCGCGCACCTCGCCACCAAACCGCCCCCCATGCCCACCTACGCCGCCGTCCGCGCCGACTGGCAGCCCAGCGAAGCCTGGCTCTACGACCGCGACGGCCAGTTGCTGGACAGCGAACGCGTCAATTTCGAACGCCGCCGCCTCGCGTGGGTGCCGCTGAAGGACATCAGCCCCGCGGTCCGCGATGCGGTGGTGCGAAGCGAAGACCAGCGTTTCTGGTCGCACGGCGGCGTCGACTGGCTCGCAGTCGCCAGTGCCGTCCGGGCGCGCTGGACGGGAGACCGCTCACGCGGCGCCTCGACGCTGCCGATGCAGCTCGCTGCCTTCCTCGACCCCAGCCTCGCCCAGCCGGGCAAGCGCGACTGGCGTACCAAGCTACGCCAGATGCGTGCCGCACAAGCGCTCGCCGCGCAATGGTCACACGCGCAGATGCTTGAAGCCTATTTTAACCTCGTCCCGCTGCGCGGCGAGGCGCAGGGCATCGGCGCCGGGTCGCGCGCGCTGTTCGGCAAGCGCCCCACCGACTTGACCCGCACCGACGCCGCCTTGTTCGCCGGCCTGCTCCCCAATCCCACCGCGGGCGCCGAGGCGCTCGGCCGCCGCGCCTGCCGCGTCGCCCAAACCCGCGACTGCACCGCGATCCGCGCCGCTGCCGCGACGCTCGTTTCAGGCGACCGCGCCGCACAGCTCGACCCTGCGCTCGCGCCGCATCTCGCCGTCCGCCTGCTCGACAAACCCGGCAAGCGCGTCACCACCACCATCGACCGCCGCATCCAGACCGCCGCGATCGTCGCGCTGCGCCGTCAGCTCGCCGGGCTCGGCTCCGACCGCGTTCGCGACGGCGCGGTCGTCGTGCTCGACAATGCGACCGGCGAAGTCCTCGCTTACGTCGGCGGCGTCGGCCTCAAATCGACCGCCGCGTCGGTCGATGGTGCCAATGCGCGGCGACAGGCGGGATCGACGTTGAAGCCGCATCTCTATGCGCAGGTCATCGAACATGGCTGGCTCACCGCCGCCTCAATCCTCGACGACAGCCCGGTCCAGCTCGACACCGCCTCGGGGCTCTATGTCCCCAAAAACTACGACCGCAGCTTCAAAGGCCCGGTCAGCGTCCGCAACGCGCTCGCCTCGTCGCTCAACGTCCCCGCCGTCCGCGCCCTCGTCATCGACGACGTCCAGCAATTCCGCGACCGCCTCTGGGCGCTCGGCTACCACGGCCTCGTCGAGGACGGCGAATACTACGGCTTCAGTCTGGCGCTCGGATCGGCCGAAGTTTCGCTGGTCGAACAAGCCAACGCCTTCAGAACATTCGCAAATTCCGGAAAGTGGTCGCCGGTCAGTTTCGACGCTGCGCAGCACCTTCGCCAACTTCCGCCCCGCCAGATCGTCAACCCCGCCGCCGCCTTCATCGTCGGCGACATCCTCGCCGACGCCGCCGCCCGCACCGACGCCTTCGGCGCCGACAGTGCGCTCCGTCTCCCGTTCTGGGCCGCCGCCAAGACCGGCACCTCGAAAGGCATGCGCGACAATTGGTGCATCGGCTGGTCCGATCGCTTCACCGTGGCGGTGTGGGTCGGCAATCTGGAGGGCGATTCGATGCGCGCCGTCTCAGGCACCTCGGGCGCCGCGCCCGTCTGGCGCGACGTGATGCTCGCGCTCCACGCCGGCAGCCCCGGCAAGCCCCCGGCGATGCCGGCGGGCATCGAAGCGCGCCAGATCGCGCTCCCCGGCACCCGCGAACCGCCACGCCGCGAATACTTCCTCCGCGGCACCGCGCAAACCGAAATGGTGGCCGCGCCGCAAGCCGCACGCCGCCCCCGCATCACCAGCCCGGTCAGCGGCAGCGTCTATGCGCTCGACCCCGACATCCCGATCGACCGCCAGCGGCTGGCGGTTACGGTCAGCGGCTCGGTCGCCGGATATCGCCTGATCCTCGACAAAAAACCATTGGGCGACGCCGATGCCGGCCAGCAGATCCTGCCGCGCCCGGGCAGCCATATGCTCGCGCTGGTCGATCCCGGCGGGCGCATGATCGATCGGGTCCGCTTTACGGTGCGGTAAGCCGTGGCCCCGGTCGGGAAATTAAGTTGCGCTGCCGCACGGAGCGGCTAGTCTGCGCAGCTTGGAGACGGACGGCATCAGCCGCCACAAGGGGACAATTTATGCTACTTGACCGGGTAAAACCGTTAGATGCCATTTTAGCGACAGCCCAAAAGAAATCGTTGCACCGAACCTTGGGCGCATTTCAGCTCACACTGTTCGGCATCGGCTGCGTCATCGGAACCGGCATTTTTGTGCTGACCGCGGCTGGCGCGCAAAAGGCGGGACCGGGCCTGATGCTGGCCTTTGCCATCGCTGGCTTGATCTGCATCGTCGCGGCACTCTGTTACGCCGAAATTGCCGCAATGATCCCCGTCGCCGGCTCTGCTTATACCTACACTTATGCGACGATGGGCGAAATTCTGGCTTGGACTGTCGGCTGGGCGCTCGTCCTTGAATATGCGGTGGCGGCGTCCGCCGTGTCGGTCGGCTGGTCGGGTTATCTCAACGGATTGCTGATGGAGTTTTTCGGCTTCCAGTTCCCGGCGTTCCTGTCCGGCGCACCGCTTGCGCTGGGCGGAGTCGAAGGCGGATTCATCAACCTCCCGGCCGTTGCCATTGCGTTGCTCATGACTTGGCTGTTGATGATCGGCACCACCGAAAGCGCGCGCGTCAACGCGGTGCTGGTCGCGATCAAGGTCTCCGCTCTCACTGCGTTTATCGCGTTGACCCTGCCAAGTGACCAGTTTTCGACCGAACAGTTCAATCCGTTCCTGCCCGCCGGGATTTTCGGCGGCTTTGGCTCAGGTATCGGCGCAGTCGGCGCAGCAGCGACGATCTTCTTCGCCTATGTCGGCTTCGACGCCGTTTCAACCGCCGCCGAAGAAACCAAGAACCCGCAGCGTAACGTCCCGATCGGCCTGATCGGTTCGCTGCTGTTCTGCACCGTTTTCTACATCCTCGTCGCAGCCGGTGCCGTCGGCACCGTCGGCGGTCAGCCGATCATGGGGCCGAACGGCATCCCCTTCCCCGCCGGGTCGGAAGAGCTGGCGCGCCAGTGCGCGACCTATGCCGCGAACGAACTGCCGCTGGTCTGCTCGAACGAAGCGCTCGCGCATGTGCTGCGCCAGATTGGCTGGTCGGGGGTCGGCAACATGCTCGGCATCGCCGCCTTCGTCGCGCTGCCTTCGGTCATCCTGATCCTGCTGTTCGGTCAGACCCGCGTCGCGTTCGTGATGAGCCGCGATGGCCTGCTCCCAGAATCGTGGAGCAAGGTGCATCCGAAGTGGAAAACCCCGCATGTGATCACCGCGATCACCGGCGTCGCCGTCGCCTTTGCGGCCGCTTTCCTGCCGGTCGGCAAGCTCGCCGACATCGCCAATGCCGGGACGCTTTATGCGTTCATGATGGTCGCCGTTGCGGTGATGATCCTGCGCAAGACTGCGCCCGATACACCGCGCGCATTCAAAACCCCTGCTTTGTGGCTGATCGGGCCGCTCACGATTGCAGGAACAATCTTCCTGTTCCTCAACCTGCCGTTCGAAGCGATGATCGTGCTTCCGGTGTGGGGCGCCGTCGGCCTCGTTTTCTATTTCCTCTATAGCCGCAGCCGCAGCCACCTCGGTCGCGGCATTGTCGAAGTGCATGAGGACGATCTGGAGCCGCACGCGCCGATCAACTGATCGTCAGGCGTCGGCGCCAATGAAACGGGCCGCCCCGGCATGACCGGGGCGGCCCTTTCGTTTGTCAGAACGGCGTTCTGGGCGCCGTCCCCGGCCGCGTGAACAGCATGCCGCGCTCGGCCCAGAATACAAGCACCAGCCCGACGACCGCGCTGATCAAAAAGGCGTAAGCGAGCGGCAGGGTCGTGCCGTCATATTGCTGCCCGATCAGCGCACCGACCACCGCCGCCAGCAGGGTCTTGGCAAAGCTCTGATACGAAGAAGCGACCCCGGCCATGTGGCCGAAATCTTCCATCGCGATCGAACCGAAATTGCTGCCGATAAAACCGATCAGCCCGACATTGACCATCATCAGGGCGGTGAACATCCACAGCGTCTCGGCGCCGCTCAGCGCCGCGATAATCTGCGCGATTGAGCTTGCCATGAAGGCGAACACCGCAGTCTGCGACACTCGCCGCGCGCCAAACCGCTCGACGATCGCAGCGTTCGAGAAATTGGCGATCGCAATGCCCACCGCGACGCAAGCAAAGATCAGCGGAAACCAACTCTGCGCGTTGAACACCTCGTCGATGATCTGTTCGCTGCTGTTGAGATAGCCATAGAGCGCGCCCTGCATCATGCCCGATGCGATCATATAACCCGCGGCGCGGCGATGCCGTGTCACGGTGGCCCAGCCGCTGACCATCGTCCGCCAGTCGAGCGGGCGGACGTCAGCGGGATCGAGCGTTTCGGGCAAGCGGCGGAGCCAAGCGATCATGACGAGGCCCATGACCGCGAGGACGATGAAGATCGCGCGCCAACCCGCCAGGGCCGCGACCCCGGCACCGATCGTGGGCGCGATGATCGGCACGATCATGAAGACGAGGAAAATCAGCGACAGCCGCTTTGCCATCGCATCGCCCGCGAACAGGTCGCGGATCACCGCGACGACAATCACGCCCAGCGCCGCGCTGACCAGCCCATGGCCAAAGCGCAGCGCGAGTAGCATCGGAAAGCTGGTCGCGAGTCCGCAGCCGATCGAAAAGGCAACATAGGCGAACAGCGCGGGGACAAGCACCCCTTTGCGCCCGAAACGGTCTGCAAGTGGGCCGTAGAGCAGCGAGCCGAACCCAATGCCGAGCAGATAGAGCGAAATGACATATTGGCGGTCGTTGGCGACGAGGACGCCGAGCCCTTTGCCGATCGCCGGCAGCGCGGGCAACATCGCGTCGATGGCGAGCGCGTTGAGCGCCATCACCATCGCCATCATGACCACCATTTCGCGTTCGCCCGGCAGGGTTCGCTTGGGGGGTGGGGCCGGGTTGTGCATCGCTGCAGCCTATGGTCCCAAGCCGGTGCTTTGACCACCCCCCAAGGCAACGAGCATTGCTATGCAACGCAAAAGGGCCGCTCCTCGCGGAACGGCCCTCAATGCATGTCGGTCGAGCCGCTTAGCCTTGCCGGGTGCCGGTCATCGCCATCGATCCGAACGCACCAGCCTTGATCGTACCGGTCAGCGCGTCGCCGTCGATCGTCGCTTCGCATTCGAGCGTCATCGGCATCGGCACCTTCATGTCCATGGTCCAGGTCAGCTTGTTGCCATCGACCTTGCCGTTCTGGACGTCGAGCGCACCCATTGCGCCGGCGTTCGAACCGGTGAAGCTGTCACCATCGCTCTTGACCGTGAACACCGACTTCTGATCGCCCATCGGCGATTTGGTAACGCAATCATAGCTGCCATCTACGGACATCGAAGCTCTCCTTACTGATATCAATGTTAGTTAATCGGTGTCGCTGTTTCCACCGGCAAACCCAATCCGTCAAGCTGTGGTTTGACCACCGCCGCATCGCCGACAACCACATAGACCAGATCGTCGGTGCTGAGCGCCTTGCGCGCCGCAGCGTCGATTTCGGCCGTCGTCATTGCTTCATAGGTGGCGGGCAGCGTTTCGTAATAATTGTCCGGGCGGCCGAATTTGACGATCTGCCGCAGTCCGGCCAGCACATCGGCCGACGTTTCAAAACTGCCGGGCAATTCGCGGACGCTGCCGTTGATGGTGCGCTCCAGCTCTTCCTTGGTCACACCCTTGTCGGCGAGGAAGCTTTTGAGGTCTTTCTGCAACTCCTTGATCGAATCGCCGGTACGGTCGGCCTGCACCGGCGCCACCGCCACCCAGCTCAGCCGGTCGGTCTCACCCGAAATCCGGCTGCGCACGCCATAGGACCAGCCTTTGGTTTCGCGTAAATTGGTGTTGAAGCGCGACAGGAAATTGCCTCCAAAAATGTCGTTGGCTGAGCGCAGCACCTCCAGATCGTCGCCGCCCTTGGCGTCGAGTACTTTGCCCGCGACGATCACCGATTGCGGCGATTTGGGGCGGTCGAACAGCACAATCCGCGGCTGCGGCGCCGGAATGGCGATATCGAAATTCTTGACCGGCTTGGCGGTTTTCGGCGCCTTCCAAGCCCCCAGCGTCGAATCGAGCTGCTTCTTCACCTCGGCCAGCGTCGTGTCGCCGACGACAAAGATCCGCGCATTGTCGGGGCGGATCCACGCGCTATGGAATGCTGCCAGCTGGTCACGCGTCGCCGTTTCGACCGCCTTGGCATCGCCCAGCCCCGACGGCGGAATGCCATAGGGATGATCGGCGCCATAGAGCATCGGCGCCATCAGGCGCGATGCGATCGCGTTGGGATTATTGAGTTCGGCCTTCAATCGGTTGAGCTGCTGCGCCCGAACCCGCTCCAGCTCCTTGGCATCGAACGCCGGGTTGCGAATATAGTCGGCGAGGAGCGATAGCGAGGCACCGAGATTGGGCTTCAGGGCAAACAGGCTGAACACCGTTTCGTCGGCGTTGGCGGTTGCATCAATCTGCGCACCAAGCCGTTCCTTAGCTTCGGCAAAGGCGATCGAATTGAGGTTGGTCGTGCCTTCGTCCATCAGGCTGAGCATCAGCGACTGGGTACCGAGCGCGCTGTGCGGATCGGCAGCATAGCCGGCGTCAAAGCTGACCGCGACATTGACCGTCGGCACCGTCGTGCGGCGGGCGAAGATGACCTCGACACCATTTTTGAGCTTGGTGCGTTCGATCGCCGGGAAATCGAGCGCGGTGAGATCGGCGACCGCGGGCAATTGCGAGCGGTCGGCGATCGATGCCGCCGCGCCGATGCCGGTGTCGGGTCCGACGTCGCCGAGCGCCGCATTCCAGTACCGATCGGGCGCCACGGCCTCGGTGATCTTGCCCGCCGTCACCGCGCCGCCGCGGTTCTCGCCGCCTTCGGTGCGCTCGCCGGGCGTGTAGGTGAGCGAAAAGGCCGGGCGCGACATCCATTTGCGCGCCACGGCGGCGACTTGTTCGGGCGTGGATTTCGCCATCCGGTCGAGTTCGACTTTGTAATAGGCCGGATCGTTCGAATAGAGCGCCCCCTCGGCCAGCGTTACCGCCTTGCCGCCAAAACCGCCGACCGACTCGAGCCCAGCGATGGTGCCACCGAGATAGCTTGCCGCGGCGCGTTGCAGCTCGTCAGCCGTCGGGCCGGTTGCAAGGAATTTCGCGATTTCGTCGTCGAGCTTCTTGCCGACCGCCGCAACATCGGTTCCCGGCTTCACATCGGCCTGGACGATCAGAATGCCCGCATCTTCAAACGACTGGGCAAATGCGGCAACGCTCACCGCGACCGGGTCGGTGCGGACCATCGCATTGTCGAGCCGCGACGACGACAGGCCGCCGAGTACGGCAGTTGCCATTTGCAGCGGCACGGCTTCGGCATCGTTGAGCCCGGGGATCGCCCACATGCGATAGATGCGCGGGGTCGGGATCAGGTCCTTGACCTCTTTCGCCAGCGGCGCGGGCAAGGTCGGCACGCTGGTTTGAGGTGCGGTAATTTCAGGACCACGCGGGATGTCCCCGAACCAGTTTTGTACCTTGGTCTTGGCGGTCGCGACATCGACGTCGCCCGCCAGCACCAGCACCGCATTGTTGGGACCATAATTGTCGGTGAACCACTTCTTCACATCGTCAAGGCTCGCCGAATTGAGGTCGGCCATCGAACCGATGGTGCTGTGGTGATAGGGATGGCCCTTCGGGAAGAGATTCTCGAAAATCTCGTAGCGCAGCAGGCCATAGGGATTGTTGTCGCCCTGGCGCTTTTCATTCTGGACGACGCCGCGCTGGTTATCGAGCTTTTCCTGCGTCACCGCGCCGAGCAAATGCCCCATGCGGTCGCTTTCGAGGAACAGCGCGCGGTCGAGGGCGCCGGTCGGCACGGTTTCAAAATAATTGGTGCGATCGACGTTCGTCGTCCCGTTGCTGTCGGTCGCGCCGACCTGTTGCAACGGTTCAAAGAAATCGCCGGGGGCGTTTTCCGACCCGTTGAACATCAGATGTTCGAACAGATGGGCAAAGCCCGTCTTGCCGTTGGGCTCATGCTTCGACCCGACCCGGTACCACACCGACACCGCGACGACGGGTGCTTTGCGATCCTCGTGCACGATCACGCGCAGGCCGTTGTCGAGCGTGAAGGCTTCGTAGGGAATGTCGACCGCCTTGACCAGGTCGGCGATTGGCGCCGGATCGGCGGCCTTGGCCTTGGCGAACGCAGGACCAGCAGCGACCAGCGAGGTGGTCACCGCAAGAGCAAGGGCAAAACGATGGAAACGGGGCATGGGCATCCTCTAGGATAATTGCGGCAGACGCGAGACGGCCTGCTTGCGACCGGGTGCCGGACGGCACTGTATCAACGGTCTAGGACAGGCTTTCGCCGCTTTCAAGGCCGATAGAAGCGCGCCCCGCTGGCTTTCAGCGCCGCCGGATCGAACAACACCGGTTTCAGCTGGTGGCGCACGAACAGCGGCGCCTGATCATTGTAATGCGGGCTTTCGGGACGCGTCGTGGCCGACCCGAAGGGCTGGATCGATTCCGAACGGACTCGGCCCTGCGCGTCCCAGGTCATGAACATGATGAAGCTGTCGCCGTGGCGCACCTTCAACCGCCCATCGGGTTCGGCATCCCACAAGGTCGAAGCCCGCACCGTGTCGTTGCCGCCGTCGAGCGGCAGGTCGATCCGCGACGCGCCTTCGCCATGGCGCAGCCGCAGCACCGTCCCGAGCCTGGGGTCGAGCCCGCCGAAATGCTGCTGTAAATGCGCCACTGTTTCGGCCAGCACGGTGCGCGGATCGGGACCGGCGCGGCGCTGATAATGGCTGCCGTTCGCGGGGCGCAGTACCATCAGCGCCAGCGCATCGCCCTTCCCCTTGCCGTCGAGGTTCCAGTCCCAGCGGCGGAGCAGGTTCTGCGCATCGATCAGCGCCGGATCGTCCTTGACGTTCAGCGCGAGCAGGCGGTCCATCCAAGCTTTGGCGTATCCTGATTTGGCATAAGCGGTGTCATATTTGATCGTCTTCAGCCGTGCTTCATCGATCTGGCCCGACGCTTCGAACAGGTCGATCAGCCGCGTCGCACGGTTGGTCATGTCGTCCTCGACCCCGAGCAGCGGCGAGAAGGCCGCGGCGTCGAGTTCGTCGCCCGGACCCGCCGCGACCCACGGGGTGTTGTTGGCGTTCATCACATAACCCGAGCGCGGATTGACCAGCGCCGGGGCGCGGTCGAACGGCAGTGTCTGCGTCCACAGCGCCGCCGATGTGTCCCCCGGCAAAACGCCGCGCCAGTTGAAGCCATCGGGCCGGTCGGGGAACATCGCGTTGTAGAACAGCGCGATATTGCCCTTGGCATCCGCGTAGATAAAATTGGTCGCGGGCACGCCCTGCCCCGCCATCGCAGCGCGCCATTCGGCAAAATCCTTCGCCTTGTTCAGCCGGTAATATTGGGTGACCATCGCCGACTGGTCGATCCCGGCATAGCGGATGGCAAAGGCACCCTTCGCATTCTTGACCACCGGACCATGGACCGAGCGATAGATGGTGCGTGGGATCGGCAATACGAACGGGCCAAATTTTACCTTCAGCCAGACGCGCTTTTCTTCGAGTGGCCGCCACGCGCCGTCGTAGCGATATTGGTCGCCATTCTCATTCAGCACCAGCTTGTACACATCGATCAGGTCGGGGCGATTGACCGTGTTGGTCCAGCCCAGATATTTGTTGTGGCCAAGAAAGGGATAGGGCGAGCCGGGGAAATTGGCGCCCGCGAAATCCCAGCCTTCCTCGCTATGGACCACCAGTTCGTACCAGGCGACGCCGCCGGTCCATGGCTGGTGCGAGTTCGACACCAGCCGCGTCGCGCCGTCGGTGGAGCGCGCAGGCGCCACCGCCATCGCGTTCGATCCGTTCGACGCCGGGTCGCTGCCCAGCGGCGTGTCGGCGCGCGGGACGATCTTGCCTGTCGCATCGAGCGCGGGGCCGCCCTCGCGGTTCAGCGGCTTGCCTTCGACCAGCGATCCCAGCACCGAATCGAGTCCGAAAAAGAAGGGCGAGCGCAGCACGAAGCCCGCAACGACATCTTCACCGGTTACCGGGAACAGTCCCGGCAGCCGCACTTCGCCGGGATGCTTGTCAGCGTAGCGGTTGAGTCCCGCCGCATAGGCCGTGAACAGTGCCTTCACATCGGCGGGCAGCTGGGGCCAATCGCGCGCCGTCGTCGCACGTACATCGAGCAGGGCAGCGGCATAATCGATCTTCGCACCATCCTCGCCGAGCATCGCCCCGGCACGCCCGCGCGTCATCGCCAGCACTTCCTGCAAGGTGGCAAAATCATCCTCGGCGTGCGCGTAAGCGACCCCATAAGCGACGTCGGCGTCGGTCTTGCCAAAGATATGCGGCACCCCGAACTTGTCGCGCGCGATGCGGACATCCTGCGGCTTGAACGTCGGCGCGGTCGGCGCTTCGGCGGTTAGTGGCTCCCACAGCGCCAACGAGGCGGCGGTGACGACCAGAAACAGCAGAAAACCCAGCAAAATCCGTCGCAGCATCTCTGGTCCTCTTCATGCGCCCGATCCGCGCCTGTCTGACCGTCATGTCGTCCGATGGCAAGCGCCTGTCGTTCGTCGAGCCGAATTTGCGATTGGGCGCCACTTGACTATGCAGGGTGCCATAACTTCAAACGGGGAATTTCCATGAATCACAAAAGCCTGCTTCTTGCCGCGTGCCTGTCGTTCGCGTTCGTTCCGCCCGCCTTTGCCCAGACGGTGACGGGATCGGGCGTCATTCCGGCGACCGCGACCAACAGCGCCGAACGCGCGATCGGCTTCGCCGCCAGCGCCCCGGCGAGCGGCGCGCTTGTCATTATGATGAGTGACGCGACGCTGCCGCCGCTTGATGGCATCGCGCTGAGTGCTGCGGAACGTCAGGCGGTCACCGCCGCGGCCGCGGCGGCGACATTCGAGGGCAAACCCGAATCGACGCTGTCGCTGCGCGGGATCGGGGCGTATTCGCGCATCCTGCTCGTCGGCACCGGTGGCACCCCGACCTCACTCGCCCTGGCCGAAGCGGGCGGCAAGGCCGCGCAGGAGCTGAAAAGCGAAGCGCAGCCGGTGACGATCGCAGGCGCTTTCGGCGATGCGTCGGCCGCCGACGTCGCTTATGGCTTCGCGCTCGGCCAGTATCGCTTCGACCGGTACAAGACTGCCGACAAAAAGGCACCGCCGACCGGCGCCGTGACCGTCGTCGGCGCCAACCCCGCGGCCGCCGAAGCGGCGTTCAACGGGCGCTGGAAACCGCTGGTCGATGGCGTCCGCCTGTCGCGCGACCTCGCCAATGAACCCGCCAACGTCATCTATCCCGAAAGCTTCGTCGCCCGGGTACGCGAGGCCTTCGCCGGAACCGCCGGGGTCAGCATCGAGGTGCTCGACGAAGCCGCGATGCGGAAACTCGGCATGGGGACGCTCGTCGGGGTCGGTCAGGGCAGCCCGCGGGGATCGCGGCTGATGCTCGTGCGCTATCGCGGCGCCAACGCCCCCGCCGCGCCGATGGCCTTTGTCGGCAAGGGCATCACCTTTGATTCGGGCGGCATTTCGCTGAAACCCGGCGCGGGCATGTGGGACATGAAGGGCGACATGTCGGGCGCCGCGTCGGTCATGGGCGCCGTCCTCTCGCTCGCCAAATCGCGTGCATCGGCGCATGTCGTCGGGGTCGCGGCGCTTGCCGAGAATATGCCCGACGGCAATGCCCAGCGCCCCGGCGACATCACCCGCACGATGTCGGGCAAGACGATCGAAATGCTCAACAGCGATGCCGAAGGCCGCCTCGTCCTCGCCGACGCCAATGAATATGTCGCGCAGGCGTACAAGCCGCGCGCGATCGTCAATATCGCGACGCTGACCGGGTCGATCGTCGGCGCGCTCGACGATCAATATGCCGGACTGTTCGCGCGCGATGAGACGCTGGCCGCCAACCTGCTCGCCGCCGGCAAGGTCAGCGGAGAGGAATTGTGGCGGATGCCGCTGCACAAAAATTACGCCGAAAAGATCAAATCGGACATCGCCGACATCCGCAACATCGCGCCCAGTCAAGGCCCGGGCGCCAGCATCGGAGCGCATGTCATCGGCTATTTCGTCGACGAAACGACCCCTTGGGCGCACTTGGACATCGCCGGGGTAAACCAAGCGGACAAGGCGACATCGCTGGTGCCGAAGGGCATGACGGGCTTTGGCGTCCGCTTGCTCGATCAACTGGCGCGCAGCGGGGAATAGCGACCTCCAACCCCGTTCGTGTCGACCGACGTCGAGACCGTGAAGTCGTACGCGGCCGATGGACATCTCGACGTCGCTCGACGCGAACGGGAACTGGTAACAACCCCTTGTGTTGCCAAATAGCAACACTATCTTGCAAGACAAGAAAGGGGCTTATTTCCCATGAACCTCGAAAAATTCACCGACCGCGCCAAGGGCTTTCTGCAGGCTGCGCAGACGATCGCCATCCGCATGAACCATCAGCGGATTTCGCCCGAGCATATCGCCAAAGCACTGCTCGAAGACAGCGAAGGCATGGCCGCAGGGTTGATCGCCAAGAGCGGCGGCGATGCGCCGCGCGCCGTAGCGGGGATCGACGCTTTGCTCGCCAAGGTGCCAGCGGTTTCGGGTTCGGGCGCGCAAGCCACTCCCGGACTCGATAACGACGCGGTGCGCCTGCTCGATCAGGCCGAACAGGTCGCGACTAAGGCGGGCGACGGCTATGTCACCGTCGAGCGGCTGTTACTGGCGATGGTGCTGTCGTCCGCGACCCCCGTCGGCAAGGCGTTTGCCGACGCGGGGCTCAAGGCCGACGCACTCAATGCCGCGATCAACGACCTGCGCGGCGGCCGCGCCGCCGATACCGCAACCTCCGAAGACCGTTACGAAGCACTCAAGAAATTCGCCCGCGACCTCACCGAAGTCGCGCGCGAGGGCAAGCTCGACCCGGTGATCGGTCGCGACGAAGAAATCCGCCGCACCATCCAGATCCTCGCGCGCCGGACCAAGAACAACCCGGTGCTGATCGGCGAACCCGGCGTCGGCAAGACCGCGATCGCCGAAGGGTTGGCGCTGCGCATCGTCAATGGCGACGTCCCCGACAGCCTGAAAGACCGCCGCCTGCTGTCGCTCGATATGGGGTCGCTGATCGCCGGGGCCAAATATCGCGGCGAGTTCGAGGAGCGGCTGAAGGGCGTGCTTGACGATGTGAAGGCCGCCGAGGGCGAGATCATCCTGTTCATCGACGAGATGCACACGCTGGTCGGCGCGGGCAAGGGCGAGGGCGCGATGGATGCGTCGAATCTGCTCAAGCCCGCGCTCGCGCGCGGCGAGCTCCATTGCATCGGCGCGACGACGCTCGACGAATATCGCAAACATGTCGAAAAAGACCCGGCGCTCCAGCGGCGCTTCCAGCCGGTGTTCGTCGGCGAGCCGACCGTAGAGGATTCGATCTCGATCCTGCGCGGGCTCAAGGAAAAATATGAGCTCCACCACGGCGTCCGCATCACCGACGGCGCAATTGTCGCCGCGGCGACCTTGTCGAACCGCTACATCTCGGACCGTTTCCTGCCCGACAAGGCGATCGATCTGATGGACGAGGCGGCGAGCCGTATCCGCATGGAGGTCGAATCGAAGCCGGAAGAGATCGAGACGCTCGACCGCCGGATCATCCAGATGAAGATCGAAGAAGCAGCACTCTCGAAGGAGAGCGACGAGGCCTCGAAGGACCGGCTCGCCGCTCTCCGCGCCGAGCTCGCAAACCTCGAACAGCAGTCGGCCGAACTGACGCAAAAGTGGCAGGCCGAAAAGGAAAAGATCCACGCCGAGGCGAAGATCAAGGAAGAGCTCGACGCCGCGCGCTCCGCGCTCGAACAGGCACAGCGCGCCGGCGACCTCGCGAAAGCGGGCGAGCTCAGCTATGGCACAATCCCCGCGCTCGAAAAGCAGCTCGAAGAGGCGCAAGCCGTTTCAAGCAACGCCATGCTGCGCGAGGAAGTCACCGCCGACGACATCGCCGCGGTGGTCAGCAAATGGACCGGCATCCCCGTCGACCGAATGCTCGCAGGCGAACGCGAAAAACTGCTCGCGATGGAAAACACCATCGCCAAGCAGGTGATCGGACAGGATCATGCCGTCCATGCCGTCGCAACCGCGGTGCGCCGCTCGCGCGCTGGGCTGCAAGACCCCAACCGCCCGCTCGGCAGCTTCCTCTTTCTCGGCCCCACCGGGGTCGGCAAGACCGAGTTGACCAAGGCGCTCGCGCGTTTTCTGTTCGACGACGACAATGCGATGGTCCGCATCGACATGTCCGAATTCATGGAAAAGCATAGCGTCGCCCGGCTCGTCGGCGCGCCTCCGGGGTATGTCGGTTATGAAGAGGGCGGCACGCTCACCGAAGCGGTGCGCCGTCGCCCCTATCAGGTCGTGTTGTTCGACGAGGTCGAAAAGGCACATCCCGACGTCTTCAACCTGCTGCTCCAGGTGCTCGACGACGGGCGGCTGACCGATGGGCAGGGGCGCACGGTCGACTTCACCAACACGTTGATCATCCTGACCTCGAACCTCGGTAGTCAGGCGATCGCCGCGCTGCCCGACGACGCGCCGGTCGAACAGGCCGAACCCGCGGTGATGGAAGTCGTGCGCGCGCATTTCCGGCCCGAATTCCTCAACCGGCTGGACGAAATCGTGCTCTTCAACCGCCTCGCGCAGCAGCATATGGGCGGCATCGTCGATATTCAGGTCGCGCGGGTGCAGAAATTGCTCACCGACCGCAAGGTCACGCTGGACCTGACCGATGCGGCACGCGCGTGGCTTGGCCGCGTCGGCTACGACCCCGTCTATGGCGCGCGGCCGCTGAAGCGTGCGGTGCAGAAATATCTGCAGGATCCGCTTGCCGATCTGATCCTGAAAGGCGAAGTGAAGGACGGCTCGACGATCCGGGTCGACGAAGGCGACGGCGCGCTGAAGCTCGTTGCTGCTTGATTCTAAAGGGCGGCCGTGGCGCCGCCCTTACAGCTCAAACAAGCTGCTGCGCTGCCAGCGCCGCAAGCCATTCCGGCTCCGGCTGATCAGCGTCGTAATATTCGAAGATCAGATGGATGCGCGGGGTACTACCGCGATTTTCCACGGCATGGACCCCCATATTGTTGACCTCGGCCGCCTCACCCTCAGGCAGATGATAGCTTTGGCCGTCGATGTGAAACACGACCTGATCGTTTGTCTGGATTGGCACGTGAATCTTGTGGGGCCATTTGGCGGCGGGATTGGCATCGCGATGTGGTTGGATCACCCCGCCTGCGGGCATTCGCGCCAGCATGACGCGAGGAAATACGCCGTTCGTATAGCCATAGTCCGCGGTCGCTGCGGCCAGCACTGGCGCAAGCAACGACTGCCATTCGTCCCACAACGGACGGGCATAGCCACTCCGCCAATCGCGCATGTTGGCGACAAAACGGAAAACGATATGCGCTGTCGCGTCCAGCGCTTCGAAGCGGTTGGGCTTATCGGCGTTTTCAGCCTGCCACAAACTTTCCGGAATGGCTGATACCGCCGCCTTCAAAGCCGCGATATCGACCACACCCAGCCGCCGGATGCTCGTTGTTTTGCGGGGATTGGGATACATGGTTCTGCCTCGACGAATTAGGTCAGTAATCATAGCCGAATAGTTCGAGATCGCGGGCATAGATTTTGGCGACGCCGTCGATCAGTTCCTGATCGTAATAGTCACGATAATCACCGCGCCGCGACCGATTGGCGTGATCGAGAGGCGACGTTGCAATGCCGATTTGCGCACATATTCCGTCATAATCTGCCTGCATCGTCTCGACCTTACCCAACCGGTCGGCGAGCAGACGCCCGTCTATATCCGTCAGGAACAGGTGCTGCGGCCGAAAAATGACGTGCTGAAGCGGGGGCGCTGTGAACAGAAAATGGCGCATGACCCGTTTTGGGTCGCGCGCAAAACTGCCTTCACGGCTCGTTGCGAAAGCGCAGTAGGAGACGAAACGGTCAAATGGATTACGGACGAAGGCGAATTTGAAATAATCACGGAACGTCTCTTCGCCTAAAAACGGTCGAATTTCGGCAAAACTGATGTGTCCGTGGCCCATCCGCGCGATTTCGGGGATCGGAAATTGCTTTTCAACGAACAGCCGCGCCTGCTCCATGTCCCGCTCGCCCAGATGATCGCGCAAGCCCTGGCGAACCGAATGCGTCCCGGTCTTCGGGATCGCGACAAAAATGAAACGGTGTTGATGCGAAACGATCATCGACGTCAGGTCGTTGCGCGGGCGGGCGAATTGCCGGGCGCGGCGACCATGAAAATCAGTTCGGCGAGCGCCCGGTCCAGAGGTACGTCATTGCCTTCCAGCAGAAGGCGTTGCGCCTCCAGCCGCTGCAAATCACGCTGGACCTGTTCAATCAGATGACGGTAGGCGGTCAGCCCTGCGACAGCGGTGCCATATTGAGCCCACAGCGCGCCCCACGCGTTTGCGAATTGCTCCATTCGCGCGGCGATCGCATCGCGCGCCGGCGTCGCGGCGCATTGTTGCAACAGATAATCGATGTGGCAGCGAATTTCCCATACCGACATGATCGTCGGCAGATTGACCTGTTCGTAGGCCAACGGTCGCTCGCCGACGGACCCTGGCGCAACGGTCTGGGCGGGTTGGCCATCGCGGCCGAAACGCTTCGCATCGGCGATCATCGCCCATAATTTTTCGCCGCCGACCGTATCGAGCACCAGATGCACCCGCTTGGCGTCGCCATCGTTGCGGACATTGTGGATACAAAAGCTGTCGAACAGCCAGCATTCGCCCGGCGCCATATACACCGTTTCCGCATCGCAACTGAATGCGACCTTCGGGTTGGTGACGATCGGGATATGAATGCGGATGTGTGTGCGCCAGTAATAGCCGACGTCGACGTGCTCGGGAACGACCGCGCCCGGCGCGAGACCCATCAACCGGCTGCGTCCCCAAACAGCACCCAGATCAGCAAGGATTTCCATGATATAGGGGCATTGGCGCAGCGCGTCAGTCGGTGCCATTGGGCCGCTGAACCCGTCGGACACTTCGCCGGCGGGAGTGATCAGAGGGACAGCGCTGTTGCCGGGCAACTTGCCTGGATGCGGCAGCCACGCAGCGAGCGGCAACGCGGCGACCTCGGCCGCCAGCGTCTGCGGACAATATTGCCGCGGGAGCTTAACCAGCGGCGTCCCCAATTTCATTGCGTCAGTTGCCCTTTTCGATACTGATGACTGGTCGGTTGATCATTTCCCCTGCATCACGCTCATGCTGTTCCGTCAAGGCCTTCCACGCTGCGGCGGTCTTGCAAATCTTCGACTCGAAACGCGTTCCCGTCCGCTTCGCTCGCTTACAGACCAACCGTTCCTTTTCATCGGTCGCGGTCGCGTCACTGGGAGGCTCCGACATATGGGCCCCCGCTGGCGCCCCCATCAGCAGCGCGGCCGAAGCCAGCAAAGCGAGCGATGAACTTTGGCGCATGATGGAAACCTCCGCAGCATTGAATTTTTGCCAAACTTGCATATTCCCTCGGCCCTGCCAGTGTCAATTTGGACCGCGGCCCGGTACATTCTACAAAGGACATCTTGCCGTCCATGGACGCCGACTACCGCCTCGCAGACAATCTGGATTGGGAACGGCTGGCGGCAGCGTTTGCTGCTCGTGGCCGGGTCGAGGTGGCCGACCTTCTGGCGCCCGGTCAGGCGGCGGCGCTCGCGGCCCATCTGCGCGCGCGAACCGACTGGCATCTGGTCCTGAATGCCGGCGACAAGGTTTATGAACTGTCGCGTGCGGGCTTTGCCGACCTTAGTGACGTGCAGCGATGCGAACTTGAGCGCCGCGTTGTTGCAGCGGGGCGAACCGGGTTTCAATATCGCTACGAAGCAATCCGCGTGCCCGATGCCGCCGCCGAGCGCGGCGATGACCCGTTGTCCCGCTTCGTCGCGTTTTTGTCGGCGGCACCGATCCGTGAAGCGCTAGGCAAGTTGATGCAGATCGACGACATCGCCTTCGCGGACGGGCAAGCCACACGATATGATCACGGCCATTTTCTGACCAGTCACGACGATGCGGTCGCCGGAAAGAACCGGCGCGCCGCCTATGTGTTTTCGCTGACTCCGGCGTGGCGGCCAGAGTGGGGCGGATTGCTGATGTTCCACGGCGCCGACGGCAACATAGAAGAGGCATTTGCGCCGCAAATAGGCGCCTTGCGCCTGTTTCGCGTACCACAACTACATAGTGTCAGCTATGTTACACCTTTCGCGGCCGAACCGCGGCTGTCGGTCACCGGATGGTTACGCGCCGCCGATTAGAGGGTGTAGCCATAACGTTTTACCCAAGGTTCGAGTATGGGCAGCACCTCGCGCATTTGCGCCGCGTAACGTTTCCACCGACCGCTGGCCGAGGCGTAAATCGGCTCCATGACCTGCGCATAGCTGGGGGTCCGGATGAAACCTCTCTCAACCGCCGTCTTTTGGTGGTCGAGCAACGAATCCTGCCATTTCAGGCCAAGAAAGTCGATCAGCGGCTTGGTCGCCGCCGCAACGTCGGAAACCATGGCTTCATAACGCAGCATGTGGACGTCGAGCGGAAAGATTGTTCGGCAATTTTCCCAATAGGCGAAGATACGGTCGTAGGTGCGGCTGGCGTTGGCCAGGTCGAGGAAGCTGGCCATCGCCTCGGTCGGTTTGAAGTTCTGGATATAACAGCTGAGAACGACGTCGCAGGGATGCCGCATCGCAAGAATGATCTTTGCGTCGGGAAAAAGGCGATGGATCAGCGGTATACGGATCATCGACAACGGATTTTTGTCGATAACCAGAGCGCCCGGCGGCGGCGGCGATCTTTTGTCGAGTTCGGCGAAATACTGCTGGCGCAGATTCGCAACCGCCGCGCCATCAAGAGTTCGGATCGTATCCAACTCGCCAAGTGATTTGGCGAGATTTTCGATGATCGGCAGTTCTTCGAGCACATGGGTATTGCTATGCCCCATCAGGATCGTGTCGAGCAGCGTTGTACCCGAACGCGGAAATCCGACAAGAAAAGCCGGGGCAGGTCGGTCGGTGGCAAGGGGCGGCGCCTGCCAATCGGCAAACCATGCTGCCGTCGTCTGCCCATCCAGCGTCGCAATCGCCCGTTGATAGGCGCTGCGATCAACGCCGACGCCCATCGGGCTTTGCGCCTGCGCCGCATTCATATCCTCGTAAAAGCGGATCGCATCGTCGGTCAGTCCAAGACGGTCGGCCAGTTGCCCCGCAAACTGCGCCTTGATCGATGGATTGATCGCCGGCGAATAAACGTCACGCACAAGGTCGAGCGCCGCGGCGCGGTCGCCGTCCCGGCTAAGCAAGAGCGCGCGAAGATAGTCGATTTCATCGCCCGCCAGGCCCGCGGCCTCGGCAGCCTGGATCAGGGCGCGGAGTTCGTCGGTACGGTTGGCTTTTTCGAGCAATATGCCAAGGTTGAGATAGCCGGGAATGAAGCGCGGATCGGCCTTTATGGCAAAGCGCAGCGACTTTTCGGCCTGCGCGTTGTTTTCCAGATCCATGAATGCCACGGCGATCGCCAGAAAAATCTTTGGGTCGGAAGGATCCAGCCGCGCAGCTTCGCCAAGCGCGCGAAGGCCGCCTTCGACATGATTGATGCTGGTCAGCGTGCGGCCAAGTTCCAGCAGCAACGCAGGATCCTTTGGCGACAACAGCACCGCCTTTTCAAAAAGGAGGCACGCCTCTTCATAGCGATCTTTCGACACCATGACGCGCCCCATATTGGTATGCACAAGCGACGATTTCGGATCGATCTGGCGCGCCCGATCAAACGCCTGCAATGCGCCTTCCAGATCCCCCGATTCGTGCCGCGCATTACCAAGATTGTTCCAGGCGATGAAATCGTCGGGATTTTCGGACACGAGCCTTTCATAGGTCCAGCTCGCTTCGGTCGTGCGGCCCTGTGCTTTGAGGATTTGCGCCTGCATCGCCTGAAGCTCGGTCGATTGGGTCAGATTTCCCTCGGCGCAGACACGTGCCGCATCGTCCAGGTCGCCCAGATCGAGCAGCGCCCGAGCGAGATTGATCCGATTGTCACTCGTATCGCCGCCATTGGCGATGGCGCGGCGCAGGAAATCGGCACCGACACGCAAATTACCTGTCTGGCAGGATAGCACGCCAAGGAGTTGCAGGACGGACGCGTTAGCAGGCTGGGCGCGCAACGCCGCTTCACCTTGCATCTGGGCCGTCGCAAAATCGCCTTTTGCATATGCGGCGTAAGCGGCGCGCACTCGATCAGTTAGGGTCATGGATTCCGTCTATAAAAAAAGAGGGCGGGACACCAGTCCCGCCCTCTCTTTAAGTCCAATGCCGAAGCTTAGAACTTCAGACGTGCCGACACATAAGCACGGCGTCCGATCACGTCGTACAGCGACGGGTCGGTGCCCGACTGCACGTTCGGCGAGTAGGTTTCCGGCTTGCGGTCGAACGCGTTGTTCAGACCGATGCGGAAGGTCATCGCATCGACTTCCGCCTGCATCGCGAAGTCGAAATAGAAGGTGCTGCCCGGGCCGGTGAACTCTTCACCGACATACTGACGTGCCGCACGGTTTTCCATCGAGTCGATGAAGCGGACGCGGGTGTCGAAGCTCAGCTCACGCGTGATGTTAAGCTTGGTGTTGAGCGTCGCCTTCCAGCGCGGGAAGCTGGTCCCGAGACCGGCACCGAAGTAGGATGCCGTACCCGCATAATCGGTCTTCACGCCGCCAAGGCCAACGTTCTTGAAGTCGATCAGATAGTTGACCAGCAGGTTGAAATTCAGCCCGCTGTCTTCGTTAATGAACGGCGTCGGCAGACGATAGCCGAGCTGAACATCGACACCCGACGTCTTCACCGAACCGGCATTGACGAACTGGAAGTACCCATTGGCGTCGCCGCCCAGCGAAGCCGGCAGATAGATGCCGGTCATCGCATCACCCGAACGACCGATACCCTGACAGAAGGGATTGGTCGGATCCAGGTTGGGATTGACGTCGTTGTAGCCATAGCAGGACGCGATGATTTCGTTGACGTCGGGATTGAGGATCGTGTCCTTGATCTTGATATTGTAATAATCGATCGACCCCGTGAAACCAGCGGCCTGGAACACCGCACCAACGGTGAAGGCGTCCGATTTTTCTGGCTTCAGATTGGCGTTGCCGGTCGTGGTGATGAATGCCTGCGCGCCCGGCGAGGGAACGAAGGTGTTGATGTTGCCATCACTTACGCCACCACCCAGCGGGGTGTTGCGGCAAAGATCCGCAGCAGCCGTACCACCGCTCTGGCGGAAGTTGCTGTTGATCGAGCACGGATCGAAGATCTGCGGGAAGCTGCCGCCACCCGAGAACAGTTCGTTGAAGTTCGGTGCACGAACCGAGCGCTGATAGCTGGCGCGCAGACGAACTTCGTCAATCGGGCTCCACGTGATCGTACCGCCATAGCTCCAGTCCTTCGACGGCGCACCATCGATACCATTGGCGATATCGTTGAAGTCGCTCTTCGAATGGCGCGCGGTCAGCGACAATTCCAGCGTGTCCATGATCGGCGCACGAAGTTCACCGAAGAAGTCGAGGAACTTGTTGGTGCCAAGATCGGGGGTGCTGGTATTGAAACCGGCGATCGGACCGAACAGCGAACCCGGGTCGAATTCGTAGCGGAATTTGCGCTGCTCGACACCGAACACGACGCCAAGCGGACCACCCGGCAAATCAGCCAATTCACCCGAAACATAGGCCTGGGCGACCTTCTGCGTGAAGACCGTCTGGGTCACGCCCACTTCGTCAACATAGTCAACGCAGTCTTGCGAGAAGGGCTGGATGCCGAACGGATTAAAGCCGCCATCGCACAGGCTGACGCCGCCGTCGGGCGCTTCGAGCAGTTCCTGGACGCGCTGGACGTTGACGTTGCCCGTCGCACGCTGGTCGATCGTGGTTTCGCCCCAGCTGTAATAGGCTTCGTAGCGCCAACCGGGAGCGAACTCGCCGCGCAGACCAACCAGGCCTTGCAGGACTTCATTCTCAAGCTGCTGTTCGCGCAGGCCGGTGCCAAGGAAACGGTAACCGATGCGGACGCCTTCAGCCGCACCAACGCCGGTCAGGTTGGGATCGTCGCCCACGCGCGTATTGAGCAACGAGCGCAAATCAGCCGAAACGAACGGGTTGGTGACCGGTACGACAAAACCGGTGATGCGACCGCCAGGGGCGACCAGCGGCGAGCGCGCGTTAAGAACGGAAGCCGTCGTGTTGCCGGTGTTGACGATGCCCGTGCTGACCGGGGTCGGCGCCAATGCGGTCGCCGAATTATAGTTGGTGTAGCCACCCTGGACGAATACATCGAACGCCGGATTGATCTCGTAATTCGCCGTCACGAACGCCGACTTGCGTTCCAGCGGGAGGACGAGAATGTTCACGATGTCGAAATTGTAGCTGTAGAAGTCCGGGAAGAAAAGGAGGTTCGGGTTCGCCGGCGAATCGAGTTCGTAGCGGAAGTTCGCGACATCGACCGGGCTGTTAAAGCTGCCACGACCGAATAGCGAACCGTCCGAGTTGAAACCGAGCTGCCCGGTGCTGGGGATCTGGCCCGCAGCGACGCCATAGCTGGCGAACAGAGTATTCACTGCCGCCTGGCTGATCGGGTTGGTCGCGCTGTTGACGAACGTACCGGTCGGGAACGAGCCGGTGGTCGAGGTCGCCTGCGATGCGAAGTCGCGCTGCGCCTTGATCAACCCTTGACGCTTGGAATACTCAGCCGAAAGCGCGATGTTACCGCGACCATCGGCAAAATTGCCGCCGATGATGCCGCTGATCTGATATTCACGCGCATCGGTTTCGGGAATCGAGTTCGAATAGCTCGCCCGCAGGTCGATACCTTCGAAATCGTCCTTGAGGATCAGGTTGACCACGCCCGCGACCGCGTCCGCACCATAAGCCGCGCCAGCGCCGCCGGTCACGATTTCGATACGCTCGATCAGGCCCTGCGGAATGGTGTTCAAATCGACCGTCTGGTCAGAAGCCGACACCATCGGGCGGCGGCCGTTGATCAGGACGAGGTTGCGGTTCGAGCCGAGACCGCGGAGGTTGATGTTCGACTGACCGCCGTTGCCGGGGTTGTTCGACGTCGTCGTGCCGGCCGGATTCACCTGCGGCAGCGTGTTGAGGAAGGTGTCGAGCGTGACGTCGGCGTTTTCGACCGTCGCATCACCGCTGACCACGGCCACCGGGCTGTTCGAATCAAGGTTCGGACGCGCGATACGCGAACCGGTCACGATAATCGTGGCTTCACCGCCATCACTGGCGCCGGTATCCTGCGCATGGGCAGGAGCCGAAGCTAGGGCGACGCTCAGTACGAGCGGCGCAGCGCCTAGCTTCAGCTTGGAAAATTGGGTTTTCTTCACAGTGCAGTCCCTTGCTACTGGTGGATTGAACTACCCGAGCCCCTGATGCGACGGCATATTGCCGACGCACAAACACCCCGATAGCGTGCGGAATGATCCTTCCCTCTTGTCGAGTAAAGGAAATTTCCCACTTTATCCGCCGTTTCGGAACGCATTGTGACGTATTTGCAACAGCCGTGACATTTGGCGACATACAATATGTCGAAGCGCAAGATCAGCGACATATTGTTTCGCTGGAAACCAGCCCGCTTTGGATTTCGTCGTTTCTAAGCGCCGACGGGACCGGCCTAACCGCCGATGGGACCGGCAATTTTGCTGGGGTCGAGGCGGGCATCGCGCCACTTCAGGCCCCAGTGCAGGTGCGGCCCCGTCGCCCGCCCGGTTCGCCCAACGGTTCCCAGCGCCTGTCCCTGAACAACAATATCGCCAACCTTTACATCGAGCCGCTGGCAATGGAGGAAGGCGCTGCTCAGCCCCATGCCATGATCAACGATCAACAGGTGGCCTTCCAATGTGAAGGGGGTGGTTGCAGCGAGGACCACCACGCCGTCCGCGGGGGCGACGAACGGCGTTCCCGCGGGGACGGCGATGTCGGTGCCGCTGTGATAGGCGCCGGGCCTGCCCTGATAGACACGCTGCGACCCGAAATGGCCCGATAGACGCCCGGTAACCGGCCAGCGGAAACGCTGTTTCCAGCCATCGGACTGGACCTGCATGGTTCGCGCCGCCGCAATCTGTGCCAGTTCGGCGGGGCGGCGGCGGGCGAAATCGGCGTCGCTTGCCGCGCTGCCGCGATACGGCGCGTTGACCTGTTCGATGCGCCACGTCCCGGGCGTCACGATGATCTCTTCGGCGACCTGCCGCCCATCACGAACCGTTGCGACAAGCCGCGCGCGGGGTCCCGCATCGCGGTCGAACGCGACCAGGAAACCGCCGTCGGTGTCTACCGGCACCGGCTGACCGTCGAGGGTCAGCGCGCGGGTATGGCTGGGCGCCACCCCCAGCAGCACCCCGCCCTGCTCGGCGCTTCGGCGCGAACCGCGAAAGACGAAGGGTTCCAGTATCGCGGCGGGGGGCGGCACCGTCAAAGATGCCAGCCCTGGCGACGGCTTCGCGGCGGGCGGCGGGGCTGCGACATCGCGCGCGGGATCGGGCGCGACGCAGCCCGCGGCAACAAGCAGCAGCGGCAACGCGGCGGCCAAGCGCGGCAAATACCTCGCAAGAGTCATGCCTTGCGCGCGGCGTCCAATTCGGCCTGTACCGAAATGGCGGCGCTCGCATAGGGCTCCTGCCGCGCCACCGACCAATAGCGCAGTTCATCAAGCCCGATCGGCGCGCCCGTCACCGCGCACAGCACATGATCGCCCGGCTCCAAGACGCGAAAACCATTCGGTCCATAGTGCAGGCGGGCAAGGCGGTTGCGGCTGGCGATCAACATAATCCTGGGTCCATATGAGGGTGTGTGGTTGCGGCGACTATAGCAGGCGCGCGCGGCGGGGCCACCCCCGGGGCGTCAGAACAGCTCACCCTGCCCTTTTTTGGCGGGTTCCGGCGGAGGCTTTCGGGCTGGTCGTGGCGACGATGCGCCGTCCCCCGCTGGCTGCACCGCAACCTCGCCATCGGCAAATTGCAGCCGCAACTCGCCGGCGGCGCGCGCCTTGGCGGCGGTGGTGACGATCGCCCCGCCCGCGTCGCGCACCATCGCATAGCCGCGCGACAGCAGCGCGCGTGGGTCGAGGCTGTCGAGCAACCGTCCCAGCCCCTCCAGCCGCGCGCGATCGCGGTCCCAGCGCCGCGCGAGCAATGATGGCCGCAGCGAGGCCCCCCGGGTGGCCAGTCGATCGGCGACCACCGCCAGCCGCTGGCGTTGACTCCGGTCGAGCCGGTCGCCGCTGTCGTCGAGCCGCTGACGCTGCGGCGCATAGAGCGCCTCGCGCCGCGGCAGATGGCGCGCCAATGCGGTCAGCCGTTCGCTCCACAGCCCCTGTTGCCGGTTCGCGGCGCCGATCATCCGGCCGTTCCACGTCGCCAGCAATTCCTGCAACTCGGCGCGCACCGGCACCGCCATTTCGGCCGCTGCGGTCGGCGTCGGGGCGCGGCGATCGGCGGCATAGTCGGCCAGCGTCGTGTCGGTTTCGTGGCCGACGGCGCTGATCGTCGGGATGCGGCAGTCGGCGAGCGCGCGCACCACCACCTCTTCGTTGAATGCCCACAGATCCTCGATCGACCCGCCGCCGCGCGCGACGATGACCAGATCAGGCCGCGGCACCGCGCCGCCGGGTTCGATCGCGTCGAAGCCGCGAATGGCAATCGCGACCTGCGCCGCCGCGCCATCGCCCTGCACCAGCACCGGCCAGACGATGACATGCATCGGAAACCGGTCGGCCAGCCGGTGCAAGATGTCGCGGATCACCGCGCCCGTCGGCGAGGTCACGACCCCGATCACGCGCGGCAGCCGCGGAATATCCTGTTTGCGCGCCGGATCGAACAACCCCTCGGCGCCCAGCCGCGCCTTCAGCTTTTCAAACAAGATCATCAGCGCGCCCTCGCCCGCGACCTCAAGCGTGTCGACGACGAGCTGATATTTCGAGCGCCCCGGATAGGTGGTTAGCTTGCCGGTCGCGATCACCTCGATCCCGTCCTCGGGCCGGAACGCCAGCCGCGCCGCCTGCCCCTTCCACATCACCATGTCGATCAGTGCATTATCGTCTTTCAGCGCCGCATAGAAATGCCCCGACGCCGCGCGCTTCGCGCCCGACAGCTCGCCGCGGACGCGGACGCGGGCAAAGCCGTCCTCGACCGTCCGCTTGATCGCCGCCGACAATTGGCTGACCGACAGAGCAGGCGCATTGTCCCCCGGCGCTGCCTCGGCTAACAGCCGCGCCGCGGGGTCGGTATCGGACGCCGGATCGGGAAAAGGGACTGCCATGAATATCCTGCTGGTCGGCTCGGGGGGCCGCGAACATGCGCTGAGCTGGCAGTTGGCGCAATCGCCGTCTTGCCGCAAGCTCTATGCCGCCCCCGGCAACCCGGGGATCGAGGCATTTGCCGAATGTCTGACGATCGCCGCCGACGATCTCGATGGCCTGGTCGCCGCCTGTACCGCGCATGGAATCGATTTTGTCGTCGTCGGCCCGGAAGCGCCGCTGGTTGCGGGGCTAGCCGACCGGCTACGCGCAAAGGGCATCGCGACCTTTGGCCCCGGCGCGGCGGCGGCGCAGATCGAAGGGTCAAAGGGTTTCACCAAGGATCTCTGCACCCGCGCCGATATTCCGACCGCGGCCTATGCCCGCTGCGCCAGCGCCGACGCGGCGCTGGCCGCTCTCGACAGCTTCACGATCCCCGTCGTCATCAAGGCCGACGGCCTTGCCGCGGGCAAGGGCGTCGTCATCGCCGAAACGCGCGATGAAGCCGAGGCCGCGATCGCCGACATGTTCGACGGCGCCTTCGGCAGCGCGGGCGCCGAGGTGGTGATCGAGGAATTCATGACCGGCGAGGAAGCGAGCTTCTTCGCGCTGTCCGACGGCACCGATGTGATGGCATTCGGCAGCGCGCAGGACCATAAGCGCGTCGGCGACGGCGATGTCGGACCGAACACCGGCGGCATGGGCGCCTACAGCCCCGCACCGGTGCTGACCCCCGATCTGGAAGCGCAGGTCATGGACCGTATCATCCGCCCGACCGTCGCCGCGCTCGCTGCCGAAGGCACGCCCTATATCGGGGTGCTGTTCGCTGGGCTGATGCTGACCGATACGGGGCCGAAACTCATCGAATATAATGCGCGCTTCGGCGATCCCGAATGCCAGGTGCTGATGATGCGCTACGCTGGCGACCTTGCCGCATTGCTCTACGCGGCCGCAACCGGCGCGCTGCCGACCGCATCTCCGCCCGCCTTTGCCAGCGACTATGCGCTCACCGTGGTCATGGCGGCGAACGGTTATCCGGCCGCCCCCGAAAAAGGCGGCGCGATCCACGGCATCGCCGATGCCGAAAGCGGCGGGGTGCGCGTCTTTCATGCCGGAACAGCGCGCGACGGCGATACGATCGTCGCTGCGGGCGGCCGCGTGCTCAACGTCACCGCGACCGGCCGCTCCGTGACCGAGGCGCAGGCGCGCGCCTATGCCGCAGTCGACAAGCTCGATTTCGCCACCGGATTCTGCCGCCGCGATATTGGCTGGCGCGAAGTCGCGCGCGAAGCAGGCTAATCCCTCGCCCGTCATCCCGGCGAAGGCTGGACGCGGCGAACCCTGCCGCTTAGGCTGACCGAAATCACCAGCGGAGAAGATCATGATTTGGCTTCAGGAAAATTGGATCATCGCGGTCGTCGGCCTGGTCGTCGCGGTCGTGTTGCTGTGGTGGCTGTTCGGACGCGGCAAGGCCGACGACATCGCGCCACCTGCCGCGGAACCCACGAAGCCCGCCAAGCCGCTCGAACCGGTGAAGCCACAGATCATCGCCGCCGAACCCGCGCGGTTCAAGCCGATCGAACCGGCACCGGCGCCGGTGCCCGCCCCGGTTACAGCACCCGCACCACCCGTGCCCGCTCCGCAACCTGCGCCAGCCGCTGCCCCAATCGCACCGGAGCCGATTGAACCGGGGGTCATCGACCCCGTCACCCCGACGGCAGCGCCCGAACCTGCACCCGAACCCGGGTCCGTCACAGCACCTGCGCCCCCCACCGGCGCGGCGGACAATCTGCAACTGCTGAAAGGTGTCGGACCAAAGATGGTCGGGCTGTTGAACGGCTTGGGTGTCACCAAATTCCAGCAGATCGCCGATTGGACCGACGCCGACGTCGCCGCCATCGACGCCCAGCTTGGCGCCTTTCAAGGCCGTATCGCGCGCGATAATCTCGTCGATCAAGCGAGCTATCTGGCGCGCGGTGACAAGGCCGGGTTTGAGGCGAAATATGGCGCGCTCGGCGGCGCGCTCTAGGCGCTCAGACGCTCGGGATCGGTCTCAGCCACCATCGCGGCAATGAACCGGTGGACTGCGGCCACGTCGATCGGCTGGCTCAGCAAATAACCTTGGATCTGGTGGCAACCTTCCTGCCGCAGGATCGCCGCTTGCGCCTCGTCCTCGACGCCTTCCGCCAGTGTTTCCATGCCGAGCGCATCGGCGAGGGTAGTGATCGCGCGGATCACGGCATTGGCGTTGCCGCCCAGCGTCAGATCACGCACAAAGCTCTGATCGATCTTGAGCTTATCGAACGGGAAAGAGCGCAGATAGCTGAGCGACGAATAGCCGGTCCCGAAATCGTCGAGCGCGATGCGGACGCCAAGCGCGCGCAGACTGTGGAGTGTTTCCAGCGTCTTTTCGACATTGGCGATGAAGATGCTTTCGGTGATTTCGAGCTCAAGCCGGTTCGCGGGCAACCCCGATGTCGCGAGCGCCGACAGGACGATGTTGGCAAGGCCGGGGGTCAGAAACTGCTTGGGCGAAATGTTGACCGCGACCGACAGGTCACCGGGCCAAGTCGCCGCCTGACGGCACGCCTCGCGGATCACCCATTCGCCGATCGCGATGATCAGTCCGGTTTCTTCGGCGAGCGGGATGAATTCGACGGGACTGATCATGCCCTTGTCGCTATGCGGCCAGCGGATGAGCGCCTCGAACGCCATCAGCCGTTCCTCGTGCATGCTGTAGAGCGGCTGATAATAGAGTTCGAACCCGCCGTCGCGGATCGCAAGTCGCAGGTCGAGCTCCATCTGCCGCCGATGCCGCGCCTGTTCGTCGAGCGACTGTTCAAAGAAATGATAGGTCGCCTTGCCGTCGCGCTTGGCGCGATAGAGCGCAAGATCGGCATTTTTCATCAAAGTGATGCCGTCGAGCCCGTCGTCGGGCGCGACCGCGATCCCCATGCTCGCCGACGCATCGGCCTGTTGCCCGTCAATCAGGATCGGACGATCGAAACAGCTTTGCAATTTGTCGGCCAGCGCGGCGAGATTTTCGGTCGCGGGCAGATCGCTGAGCAAGATCGCAAACTCGTCGCCGCCAAGCCGCGCGACGATTGCATCGCCGAGCACGGCTTGCAGATGTTTGGCAACATTGCGCAGCAGCGCGTCACCCGCCGGATGACCGAGGGTGTCGTTGACGACCTTGAAATCGTCGAGGTCGACATAGACGACCATCAGCCGCGCTTCGTCGCGACGCCGCGCAAGCGCCTGGTCGAGCTGCTCGACGAACAATTTGCGGTTGGGCAGGTTGGTCAGCCCGTCGTGCAGCGCGACATGGGTGATCTGACGCTCGCGCTCGGCAATCGCGGCGACCATCGTGTTAAAGCTGGCGCCGAGGCGGCCGATTTCGTCGTCCGAGGTCACGATAACCGCGGCATCCTTGCCTTCGCCCAGCCGCCGCGTTGCTTCGTCGAGTGCGCTCAGCGGGCGGGTGATCGTGCGCGCGATCCGCCAGCTGAGCACGATGACGAGGGAGAGCCCCGCTGCGGCGAGCGCGACGAGCAGCCATTGCAGCCCTGAATACTGGCCGAGTGCTTTGCTCAGCGAGTGGTCGAGCACCAGCCGCGGCCGGATGCCCGCCTGGAGGCTGGGCAGCGCGCTGACATGGTGGAGCATGCGGTCGCGATCGCCGCTTTCGACGACCTGCCCCGATGGCGCTGCGGCAAGCGCCGGGGTCAGCTGCGACGCTGGGAGGACCCGCGCGTCGATATCGACCGCGGCGAGTTTGGCGAGACCGCGCATTTCGGCGGCGTCGAGCGGCTGCGCCAGCACGAGCCAGCCAATCGTGTCGGGCACCTCAATCGGCGACGCCGCGGCAAGCGCGAGTTTGTCGCCGATCCGGATGATGCCATGGTCCTGCCCGCCGTCGAGCGCGTCCCAAAGATCGTCAGCGGTGGGCAATGCCGCGGTCGCCGATCCAGTCATCGTGCCGTCGAGCCCGACGACGAACGCTGCGTCGCTGCGTGAGCGTTCGCGCAGGCTGACGAGCGCGCTTTCGATCGTCGCCTGATCACCTGTGGCAACCGCTTCGCGGAAACCGAAGTCGCGCGACAACACGTCGGCCGAGCCCCGCATCTGCTGGGCGCGGAGGTCGATGATTTCGTCGAAAACACGCGCATTGGCAGCGAGGTCGCGTGATGCGCTGTCTTCGCCAAAACGCGCAATGCCATCGCCGGCCAGCAGCAGGATGGCGGCAAGGATAACGGTTGACAGCGCCGCATAGGCCACCGCGATGCGCAGCTTGAGCGAACGAAAGCGCAAACGCTGGGAAATGGCGGGGACCTTGATCATCGCAGCTTCAAGGCGATTTTCTGACTGGTGGGTCCAGCGCCGACCGCGAGCGTGCGCTTCAGTTCGCCCCCCGGCGTGCGCGCCCGGGCGTGCCAGACGGTCAGTTGGTACCCGCCCGCCGCCATGCCAGACAGGCGAACGATGCCATTCTGGTCGGTCTTGGCCGCAAAGGGCGTCTCGACGACGCGAATATAGCCGCGCATCTGATCGTGGATGTTGCAGCCAAGCGCGACGGTGCCGGCAATCGGAAACGCCTGCGAGCGCGTCTGGTCGCGGCCGTAGAGGTCGATTTCGAACCGCGCCGCTTTCGAGAAACTGTAAACGCTGTGGCGCACGCTATCGAGATTAGGAAAGGCGACACTGCTGCCGCGCGCCACGATCAACGTCCCGGGAACAAAAGCAACGCTTTTTTGCGCCATCGCCGGCTTCCACGCAAAGCGGATCGCGCCGCCGCGCCAGCCGCCATTGGGGGTCAGTTCGACCACCGCATCGCGCACCGGCAGGCCGCGCTCGTCAACCACCTGCACTTGCACAACAGCAGGCGCAGCCGCCCATGCCGCGGCCAGCGGCACGCTCAGCGCAAACGCCATCGATAGGAGAAGTGGTCCCTTCACGCCGCCCGGTTAGGCGGCAGAGCTTAACATTCTCTCAAATTATCAGAATCATAGTTAACGAAATTTTTGCCCTCTGATGCGATTGCGTTCCCATGGACCAATCGCTCTTTCGCTCGCTGGCACCGCTTTCGCTTGCGCTTTTTGGTGTCTCGGCTCCCGCCGCGGCGCAAGACCTGTCGCTCGTCGACGGCGGCAAACTGCTGCTCACCAATGGCGTCGCCACCATCGAGGGAACCAGCGGCGGCGGCCTTGCCACCTGGTCGACGATCGCCGGGCGCGAAACCGACCGCGGCATCGGCCTGTCGGGGCATGTCACGCTGATCGAACTGCCCGATTATAGTTGGCAGAGCCATGGCGTTGCCGTCGGCATCGCGAACCGCATCGAGCTGAGCTATGCGCGGCAGAATTTCGACACCCGCGACGTCGGCACCGCGCTCGGGCTCGGCCGCGGTTACACGTTGAACCAGGATATTTTCGCCGCCAAACTCCGCCTTGCGGGCGACGTCGTTTACGGCGAGCCGCTGCTCCCGCAGATCAGCCTGGGCGTCGAACACAAGCGCAATCGCGACGCCCCCGTCGCGCGCGCGGTCGGCGCCGCGCATGGCAGCGGCACCGACGTCACGCTCAGCGCGACCAAACTGCTGCTCAGCCACAGCGTGCTGGTCAATGCGACGGCGCGGCTCACCAAGGCGAACCAGGCCGGACTGCTCGGCTTTGGCAGCGCGGGCGACGACAATCACAAGCTCCAGTTCGAAGGATCGGTCGCCTATCAACTGTCGCGCCGCACAGTGATCGGCGCCGAATATCGCAGCAAGCCCGACAATCTGGCGATCGCGCGCGAGGATGACTGGTGGGACCTGTTCGCCGCCTACCCCTGCTTGGCAATCGCATCGTGAAGCATCTCCGGATCGCCGACGTCGAGCAGATGCAATCCGACGTAAAGAACGGGAAGACGGCCAAACCCCGAACGGGAGGGCGAGGCGGCATGGCAACGGGCGGGCCCGGCGTGGCGGGCCGCTGCCTCGGCACGCTTCAGGCGATCATCGGTCACGCGAAGCACAAGGGTCTGCTCGAAGTACACCCGACCCTCGGGGCCAAGAAGCTCGCGAGCAAAAAGAAGACGCGGCGCCTCAGCGTCGCTGAAATCGAGATGATGGGGAAGGCCATCGCTCATGCCGAGGCGAGCGGCGAGAATCCGGTCGCTCTCGGCGTCCTGCGCACCTTGCTGCTGACGGGCTATCGCCGGGAAGAAGGGCAAGCGATGCGCCGCAGCTGGCTTCATCCCGATGCCGGCTATGTTGCTTTTCCCGACACGAAGGGCGGCGCACAGATTCGAGCGATCGGTCCGGCCGCGGTGCGGGTTCTGCAAGACCAGGCAGAGATTGCGGGCAATCCGCACCTGTTTCCCTCGACCATCGGCGACGGTCCCTTCACGGCGGTTAGCGAGTGCCTCCGGCGCGTGTGCGTTTTGGCAGGTATAGAGGGTGTGACGCCCCATACGCTTCGCCACACCTTCGGAAGCGTCGCGGGAGATTTGGGATTCTCGGAACTCACGATCCGTGCAATGCTCGGACATGCTTCGCAGAATGTGACCCAGGATTATGTCCACATCGATGAAGCGCTGAAACTCGCTGTCCGGCGGACCTCGGACGAAATCGAGCGGCTGCTGGCGAGCGGCGCGGCCAAGCTCGGGACCATGCGACACGCCGCTTGACGGGACGGAACAGGATACGAGCTCTGCTAGGCGATGCGCCGCATCGTCGGACGCACCGTCGCGCACGCGGGCGTGCCATCCTTACCCGTGCCAATGATCGCAATCTCGATGGGCCGCATATCCTTCGCGGCCGCGTCGAGCAGCTCCTGATCGATATCATGTATGTCGATCTTCATCCGCCGCGACCAAGGCGAAGCCGCGTCACCCGCCATTTGCCCGACACGAATATAGACGAACCGGCGCTCCGGCCCCTCGCGCCGCACCTGGTCGCCGAAGAATTTGGGACCCGGGCCGACGCGCACGGAGAAATCGAAGGCCAAGGCTTCACCCATGCGGGACGCTTTGGGATCGAGCGGCCCGTCGTCCTTGCCTTGCAAGCTGTGAAGCACGCCAGGCACCGGCTGTTCGATGACGATCCGAAAGGCGATCTCGCTCTGCTGTTCGCGACCCATGACGAGGCTATAGCCCGATCGCGCAAGCGGACCAACTAATCGGATATTCCCGATTGGAATTGACGGATGCGATTCCATCGGATAATTCCGATGCATGCAAACCGATTCCGCCTTGTCCATTCTCGCCGCGCTGGGACACCCGACACGCCTCGATGCCTTTCGCCTGCTCGTCAAACATGAGCCCGACGGCCTGTCGACGGGTCAACTTGTCGAAGCGTCGGGACTCACCCAGAGTACCTTCTCCACCCATCTCGCGGTGCTCGCCAAAGCCGGCCTCGTGATATCCGAGAAGCGCGGGCGTCAAATTATCCAGCGCGCGGATATCGACGCGCTTCGCGGCCTGATGCTCTTCCTGGCGAAGGACTGCTGCCAAGGCCGGGCGGAGCTGTGCGAGCCGCTGCTCGCAGAACTCGCCTGCTGCTGAAGGAACGCGCGCTATGACCGACATCGTCATCTACCATAACCCCGCCTGCGGGACCTCCCGCAACACCCTCGCGATGATTCGCAATGCCGGGATCGAACCGCATGTCGTCGAGTATCTGAAGACGCCGCCGTCGCGTGCGCTGCTCGAACAGTTGATCGTCCGCGCCGGCATCACGGCTCGCGAACTCCTGCGAGAGAAAGGCACGCCCTATGCGGAGCTGGGGCTCGGAGACATGGCCCTTGGCGACGAAGCGCTGATCGACGCGATGATGGCGCATCCCGCCCTGATCAACCGCCCGTTGGTGGTCTCGCCGCTCGGCGTGAAGCTCTGCCGTCCCTCCGAAACGGTACTCGACCTCATCCCTGCGGGGCAACGCGGCGCCTTCGCCAAGGAAGACGGCGAACAGGTAATCGACGCCGCTGGCAACCGCGTCGGCGCCTGAGCCAAGCCGATGACAGAACCCAAGCGGGAACGGCTGTCGTTCCTCGATCGCTATCTCACCCTCTGGATCTTCCTCGCGATGGCGCTCGGCGTGTTGCTCGGTTCGGTGTTCACCGGCCTGCCCGCCGCGATCGATGCCCTCTCGTGGGGCTCGACCAACATCCCGATCGCGATCGGCCTTATCCTGATGATGTATCCGCCGCTCGCGCGCGTCCGCTACGAGGAATTGCCGCGCGTGTTCGAGGACAAAAGGGTGCTCGCCATCTCGCTCATCCAGAACTGGATCATCGGTCCCGTGCTGATGTTCGCGCTCGCGGTGATCTTCCTGTCAGACAAGCCCGAATATATGACCGGGCTGATCCTGATCGGCCTCGCGCGCTGCATCGCGATGGTGATCGTCTGGAACCAGCTCGCGAAGGGCGACAATCAATATGTCGCGGCACTGGTGGCGTTCAACTCGATCTTCCAGATCCTGTTCTTCAGCATCTATGCCTGGTTCTTCCTGACGATATTGCCGCCGCTGTTCGGTCTCGAAGGCAGCGTTATCGACGTAAGCTTCTGGACCGTCGCCGAAGCCGTCCTCATTTATCTCGGCGTTCCCTTTGCGGCGGGCTATCTCACTCGCAAGTGGCTCGCAGACGCCAAGGGCAACGAATGGTATGAGACGCGCTTCCTCCCGCGCATCGCGCCGATCACGCTTGTCGCGCTGCTCTTCACGATCGTCGCAATGTTCAGCCTCAAGGGCGGTGAGATCGTCACCATTCCCGGCGACGTCGTGCGCATCGCCGTCCCGCTGACCATCTATTTCGTCGTGCAGTTCGTCATCAGCTTCTGGATGGGCAAGCTGATCGAGGCCGATTATCCGCGCACGACCGCGGTCGCCTTCACCGCCGCCGGAAATAATTTCGAGCTTGCGATCGCGGTTGCGATTGCCGCCTTCGGGCTCGCCTCGCCGGTCGCCTTCGCCGCCGTCATCGGCCCGCTCGTCGAAGTTCCCGTGCTCATCCTGCTGGTGAGCGTCGCCTTCTGGTTCGGACGCCGCTGGTTCCCGGCATCCACCCCCGCGAAAGACTGATTGTCATGGCTTCCCCCACCTTTTCGCGCCTGCGCGCGCTCGCCGATCCCACCCATCTTCCGGCGCTCAGCGCGGAATATATCCGCTCGCAGCCCGCGCTCGGCCTCGGCCCGCTCGACCCAGCGCCGCGCATCCTGCTGCTCTACGGCAGCTTGCGCGAACGCTCCTATTCGCGGCTCGTCGTCGAAGAGACCGCGCGCCTGCTCCAGCTCTTCGGCTGCGAGACGCGCATCTTCGATCCGTCGGACCTGCCGCTGCCCGATTTGATCGCCGACGACGACCACCCGGCCGTCGAGGAACTGCGCCAGCATTCGCTCTGGTCCGAGGGCCAGGTCTGGTGCAGCCCCGAACGGCATGGCCAGATCACCGGCATCATGAAGGCGCAGGTCGATCACCTGCCGCTCGCATACAAAGGGCTACGCCCGACACAGGGCCGCACCCTCGCGGTGATGCAGGTGTCGGCGGGGTCGCAATCGTTCAACAGCGTCAATACGCTCCGCATCCTCGGCCGCTGGATGCGGATGATCACCATCCCCAACCAGTCGAGCGTCGCCAAGGCTTATGCCGAGTTCGACGAGGCGGGCCGGATGCTCCCGTCGAGCTATTACGACCGGATCGTCGACGTTGCGGAGGAACTTGTGTGCTTCACCGTGCTGACGCGCGGCCATGCCACGCAGCTTGTCGACCGCTATTCGGAACGCAAGGACCGCGCCGAACCCGTCGTGACGCCGGCGCGATTGGCGGGGCTGCCGGGAGCCTGAGCCCGGGACCACGTCCAGCCCAGGTCGGCACCGAAGCGATCTTGCTCCAGGGGCGCCTCCGATCTAGAGGCGGATTACCGGGGCCGCGCAACCTCCCGGTAAAGCGTCCCGGCGCTCAAGCGTTGCCTGTTCGTCCTCGATTTCGGGGATCAGGAGGTTTGCTTGAGGCTGTATCTTGCCGCGACTTTACTCGCCCTGCCCGCACCCGCTCTCGCCGAAGATGGCCTGACCATCACGGGCAGCATGCGCCTGCGCTATGAAATGATCCAAGGACAGGCGCGGACGGGATTCGACGAGAAGGACGACCTGCTCAATGTCCGCACGATCGTCGGCGGCGAATATCGCAGCGACGGATTTCGCTTGGGCGCCGAACTCTACGACAGCCGCGTCTATGGGAGCGAGGCGGGAACCCCGGTGACGACGGGCGAAGTCAACGCGTTCGAACTGGTCCAGGCCTATGTCGGCTATGAGGCGCGCGATGCCTTCGGTGCAGGCACGAAGCTCGATCTCCAGGCCGGCCGCTTCACGCTGAACCTGGGATCGCGGCGGCTGGTGGCCGCGGACGATTATCGCAATACGACCAGCGGCTATACGGGTCTCCGCGCCGACCTGGCGCTGCGCGGAGGTGTCGCGGCGACCTTTATCTATACGCTTCCGCAGGTGCGGCTGCCCGACGACCGCGCGTCGCTCGACGCCAACCGGGTCAAGTTCGACAAGGAGAGCTTTGACCTGCAACTCTGGGGCGGCCTCGCGACGAAGAAGCTCGGCGGGTCGCGCGGCTCGGTCGAGATTTCCTACTTCCATCTCGGCGAGCGCGACGCGCCGCAGCGGCCGACGCGCGACCGTTCGCTCGAAACGATCGGACTGCGCGCCTATCGCGATCCCGCGCCGGGCCGGTTCGATTATGAGAGCGAGACTTTCTACCAGTTCGGTACGATCAGCAGCAGCCTCGCTCCCTCGGCAGCCAAGTCCGATGTGTCGGCGTGGTTCACGCATCTCGAGGCGGGTTACAGCTTCCGCCACCCTTGGTCGCCGCGCCTATCGCTCGAATTCGACTATGCGAGCGGCGACGGCCGGGGAGGCGATTTCGGCCGCTTCGATACCTTGTTCGGCATGCGCCGCGCGGAACTCGCGCCAGCGGGCCTCTATAATGCGGTCGGACGGGCCAATCTTCTGTCCCCGGCGATCCGTATCGAAACAATACCGTCAAGGCGCCTCGATGCCTTTGCGGCCTACCGGCCGCTCTGGCTGGCCTCGCGGTTCGACAGTTTTTCGACGACCGGCGTTCGCGATCCATCCGGCGCCTCCGGCCGCTTCGCGGGACACCAGGTCGAAGCGCGCCTGCGCTACTGGCTCGTACCGAAGCGCCTCCGCCTCGAATGGAGCGGCCTGTTTCTCGGCAAGGGCCGGTTTCTCCGAAACGCGCCCAATGCACCGGCCGGGGGCAACACGCTGTATAATTCCTTCAATGCCACCATCAGCTTCTGAAACCGGCGCAGGTCGCAAACAGCATGCTTGGCTTCTGCGAGCAGCAACCTGTATAGACGGGTTATGGATGTTACCACTCGCACCCCCGGACGCGGATCAAAACTCTCGAATGGATCTGCGGCCGCCCGGCCCGGCAACTCCGATGACGAAAATGACAAGTCTCCGCCTCGCTATGCCGCCATCAAGCAGAGCATTTGCGATGCCGTTCGCGACGGACTTCTTAAGCCGGGCGACCGGGTTCCATCGGAAGCAGAGCTAGTCCAACAATTCGACGTGTCACGGATGACCGCCAATCGGGCGCTTCGCGAACTACAGGCGGCAGGCGTTCTTGTACGCCGCGCGGGTAGCGGATCGTTCATCGCCGAGCCCAAGCCGATCGGCCAGATGATCGAAATTCGCAATATCGCCGAAGAGATCCGCGAGCGCGGTCACATCTATCGGGCCCGCGTCGTGCAGAATGACGAGATACGCGCCAATGCGGACCTTGCGGCGCTACTGGAGGTTCCGGTCGGCACGAGGCTTTTCCACTCGATCATCGTTCATCACGAAGCCGAGTTCCCGATCCAGCTCGAGGAGCGTTTCGTGCTCGCGTCGGCGGCTCCCGATTATGGGAAGATCGACTTCACCCAGATGACGCCGAACGAATATCTGACGCGGACGGCGCCGCTCGAGCGCGTCGAACATCGGGTTCGCGCCGAGATGCCCGACGCGCACACCCACAGCATGCTGGGGCTCTCGGACGGCGAACCCGTGTTGCGGATGACGCGGCGGACGTGGAGCCATTCGCGCCTCGTCAGCCATGCCTGGCTGACGCATCCCGGATCGCGATTCGAGCTGTCGGCGGCCTTCTCGATCGACGATTGACGCCGCTCAGCTGGTGCGCGTGACGACCACCGGTTTGCGGCGCCGGCGCAGCCAGCGGAAATCGGCGCGGCTGAAGCTCTTGAACAGCAGATAGAAGCCGGTGCCCGAGAGCCAGAGCGCGCCAAAGGCGACGAAAATGATGAGCGGGTGGTTGAAGCTCTTCCGGTTGATGTAATCCATGTTGTGGAGCATCCAGAAGAAGTCCCACGTCCGCCAGGTGTCGCCGCGCATGACGAGGAAGCGCGCGGTGTCGAGCGAGACATAGGCGCTGCTGTTCTCGTCGTCCGCGAAATCGACGCGCCACATCGCCCCCTCATGATCGCGCGATTCGAGGTTCGGCTTGGCGATTACGCTCACCTCTCGGATCGGCGCCTCGTTCATCATGGAGGCGACTTCGCGCGCCATGGCCTCGTCGACCCGGATGTGCTCGCCGCTTGTCGCGTCGACGAGACGGACGCCTTTTGCGGAGCGCACTTCATAGACCGGCCGGGTTCCGAGATCGCGAAGGATCACGCCCGTGACAGGTTCGCCGCGCGGCAGGGCCGCCACGTCGAAATATTCCCCCGGTGGCAGTGGATGCGCATGCGACATCCCGCCGCCGTGCCCGCCGACCTTATCCTTGTCGAGCAGCGCCATCACCGATCCGCTGAGCGCCCAGAGCAGGAACTGGAGACCCAGGATCAGCCCGACCCATTTGTGGATGCGCCGGAAGAAGAGCGGCGTCAGTCGGATGCGTTTCATGCCTGCTTCCTCTTGCGGCGTTTGAAGGACCAGATCAGCAACCACGCCCCGCTGATCGCCATCGCGAAGACGCTCCAGGTCGCGACGCGGAGCAACGGGTTGTTGACGTCGGTCCGCTCATCATAGTCCATGATGTGGAGCATCCACGCGAAGTCGAACACGCGCCACAATGCGTGGCGGCGCGAGATAAGCTCACCGGTCGTCGGCGACAGATAGAGCGTCGGGCGGTTCCAGCCCTCGAACTCGACCTGCCAATAGGGCGGCTTGCGCGACTGCATTTCCTGTGGCGCTTCGGTCAACAGCCGCACCGACACGATCTTGCCGTCGCCGGTGTAGATGCGCCGCGCCTGCTCGCGGACCTGGGACTCGGTAAGCGCAGGCAGCGGCGCACCCGAGCGGGCATCGAACAGCCGCGCCCCTTCGGGAGTTTCAGCGCGCCAGACGGGGCGATCGAAGAACCGCTGCAAGCGAACCTCGGACGCACCGGGCGCGGCCGCAACGATCCGCGACGGCGGCGCGAGGCCCGCGAGGTCGAAGGGCTGAACCATCGGCGCGCGCACGAGATGGTCGCCATGGATGGTGTCGATATGCACGACCACCATGTAGAAGCCGGTCAGCGTCCAGAGCAGCGCCTGGACGCCGACCACCAAGGCCAGCCATTTATGCGTTCGCCGGACGAGCAGCGGCCAACGGATCGCCATATCGATTACCCTCAGAACGCGGTGCGGAAGCCGACGTAGAAACGCCGTCCGAGCAGGTCATAGGTCATCGTGTCGGTGTTCGCATCGGTGAAGCTCTGGATATAGGGCGCCTTGCGATCGAAAAGATTGTCGACACCGACCTGGAACCGGGTCTTCTCGTCGATTTCGAAAGCGACCTGGAGATTGTGGTAGAAGACATTCGGCGTGCTGTAGCCGATGTCGCCGGGGGCCGCATTGAAGTCGGTCGCCTTGCCGATCCACTGGGTCGACCAGGTCGCGCTGACCCCGTCCTTTTCAGCGGTCAGCACGCCATAGCCGCGCCATTTCGGATAGCCGCCATTGCCGCCGCCGATAAAGCCGTCGAAGTCGATCGGCGCGCCGCCGGGGAAAGGCAGGACCACATATTTGTTGAGATAGGTCACGTTGACGTCGAGCGAGACGTTCACGCTGCCGATGTCATTGTTGTAAACGAGACCCAGATCGAGGCCGTTCATTTCTTCGCGGCCCGTGTTGATCGGTTGCGCGGAGAGGAAGGTAACCTCGCCGGTCAACGGGCTGCGGGTAAAATCTTCGCAGAAGGGATGCGAAAGATTCTGGCTCGCATAACAAATGCTGAGCTTTGTCGAGCCCGGAATAGCACGGATCGCATCCTTGATCTTGATGTCGAACCAGTCGGCAGTGAGCGAGAGTCCCGGAACCAGTCCCTTCGGTGAAATCACCGTCCCGACGGTCCAGGTCGTCGAGCTTTCGGGTTTCAGATTCTCGTTGCCGCCGACCGTTGTCAGGATCGTTGTACCGAGCTGAACATAATTGGCCGGCACGCCCGACGCCTGACAATTGGCGATCAGTGTCGCATTGCCGCTGGTCGAATAGCGCGAGCAGGGGTCGGTGGTCGTCAGATTGCCCTCGGAGACGCCGCCGAACAATTCGGGGACGTTCGGAATGCGAAAGCCGGTGCCGTAGGTGCCGCGCAGGCGGAAGCTGTCATTGATGACCCAGTCGACGCTCCCCTTGTAGTTCCAGTCGCTGCCGAACAGGTCGTAGTTCGAGTAGCGAACCGCGCCGTCGAGGGTAAGCGACTGGAAGAAGGGTGTGTCGGCCAGAACGGGCACCGACAGTTCGAGATAGGCTTCCTTCGCCGTGCTCGTTCCGGAGATCGGATCCTGCTGGTTGGTGTTGGCAATACCGAGCACCGTCAGCGGATCGGGATCGCGCCAACCCTTTTCCTTGCGATAGACGACACCCGCCGCGAAGGAGACGGGGCCTGCGGGCAGCTTGAAGAGATCGCCGTTGATATCGGCGGTGACCGTCGCAAGCTCGTTGCCGCCGCGGTCGCGCGACGTGAACAGGATATAGTCGAGAACCTCCGGGGTCAGGTCGCCGAACCCGAGATAGTCGGCGCAGGGGATCGTGGCACCGGCAGCAAGACTGCACTTGGTCGTATCGAGGGAATTCGCCACTCGCTCGAGATTGGCGATGTTGGTCGAACCATCGACCGCGGTGTTGCGGCCGAAGGCGCCCGCGATTTCCCATCCCCAATCGTTCGAGAGCTTGCCGCGGAGGCCAAACGTACCCTGCCAGGTATCGGTTTCCTGGAAGAATTGGCGCGGGCCGGGCTCGGCGAGGCGGCGCTGGATGAGGACGATATTCTGCCCCGTCGGATTGGTGGGATTGCTCGCCGCGATCGAGAGGTTGCGCAGCGTTCCGGGCGTCGCGATCTGATTCGACTTGCGGAAGGTGTAAAGGAATTCGCCGAACGCCTCGATATTGTCAGTGATGTCATAGTCGGCGAAAAACGCCGTGCTCACGCGCTCGACCGGGCTCACCGCGTTGAGGAACGGGTTCGAGTTGAAGTTGTGCTTGGCAGCGCTGTACGGCTCGAAGAAGTTGCCGTTACCGCCCAGCACCTGATTGAAGTTGATCTGCTGGCCGTTCGGCAGCACCGCGCGGCCGCCGATCGTCGAGGCGCTGTTCACGCAGCTCAGCATGCCGGGCGTGGTTTCGGCAAGCGAGCAAGGCGCGCGCGTTGCCATATTGACGGCGCTCGTCTTCTGATAGGTGACCGCCGCCATGAAACCGCCGCGATCGTTGCGGACGCCCCACAGGAGGTCGGCGGTGAAGTCCGAGCCATCGCCCTTTTCGGTGATGCCTTGGCGCACGCTGAGGCCGAGGCCTTCATAGTCAGTGCGGGTCACGAGGTTGACCACGCCCGCCATCGCGTCGGCGCCATAGATCGCCGAGGCGCCGTCCTTGAGCACATCGGTGCGCGCGAGCGCCGCGACCGGGATCATGTTAAGATCGGGCGAGGAGTTCGCGCCGGTGCCGCCCGCGACGAGGCGGCGGCCGTTGAGCAGAACAAGCGTGCGCTTGATGCCGAGACCGCGCAGGTTCACCTGCGCCGTGCCATATCCATTGTTCGCCCAATAGGCGGAGGTCTGGTTGCCTGCGAAGCCGGCGTTGGCGGGAAGGCGCTGCAGCACCGTCTCGATATTGACGACGCCGGTGTTCTCGATCTGCTCGGCCGACACGACGGTCGCGGGGCCGACGCCCGCGAGATCCTGGCGACGAATGCGCGAGCCGGTCACGACGATGTCCGATCCGTTCGGAGCATCCTCCGCGGCGGGTGACTGCGTCGCAGCATCGCTCTGCGCGAGCGCTGGCGTTGCAAAGGTCGCGACCGCTGCGGCGCTGGCGAGCAAAATTGTCCTGGTCATCATAGCGAAACCCCCTGATGGTTGGCTGATTCCCCTCAGAGAGCATCAAATGTATATACAGGTCAATAGGAATTTATTGAATCATATCAATTGGTTATGAAGTAAATTCCGGGCGCACGATACTTACTAGATACGCACCCCAAAGCTCTACCCCTCATCAATTTTGAAATTTTTTCCGGCCTGAGCCTTTTCGCGCAAGGAGCCGGCGGGCCCCTCCCTCGGCTTGCTCATGAAATGACATGATTAAGTGGGTCGGCACAGCTTGGGGGCGCGACCGACTTGAGCCGCTCAATGCGAAAGTATCTGTTCGAGAAAGGTCCGTGCGCGCTCGCTTTTCGGCGCGGCGAAAAAATCTGCCGGCCTTGCGTCTTCGATGATCTGGCCCTGATCCATGAAAAGCATGCGATCGGCCGCCTCGC
>NZ_DASYHE010000016.1:0-11145 GCF_035998965.1 Sphingopyxis sp. | reverse complement strand
GCGTCGAGCGCATGTTCGGCAAACTCAAACAGCAACGACGCATCGCCACCCGCTATGACAAGACCATCCTCTCGTTCGAAAGCTTCCTCAACCTCGCCGCCTCGCGCCTATGGTTGAAGTCTTTTGTCAACACGGCCTAGGCGAGGTAGCAGCTCACGCCTAGCCTTGACTCTCTTATTGTGCATTCATAACTGCACCCCATGGCCATCCTACCCATCATAGAGACCCCCGACCCCCGGCTGCGCGTGATTTCGAAGCCCGTCGAGACCTTCGATGCCGAGCTGAAGCAGCTTGTCGCCGATATGTTCGAGACGATGTACGACGCACCCGGCATCGGGCTGGCGGCGATTCAGGTTGGGGTGCCCAAGCGCATCCTGGTGATCGACCTGCAGGAACCCGATCCCGAGGATGAAGAGGGCAAAAAGGTGATCCGCGACCCGCGCGTGTTCATCAACCCCGTCTTTTCCGACGAGAGCGAGGAGCATAGCGTCTATTCGGAAGGCTGCCTGTCGGTCCCCGAACAATATGCCGAGGTGACGCGCCCCGCCGAGGTCACCGTCGACTGGCAGGACGAAGACGGCAAGCATCATCAGGAACGCATGACCGGGCTGATGGCGACGTGCATCCAGCACGAGCACGACCATCTGGAAGGCATCCTCTTCATCGACCATCTGTCGCGGCTGAAGCGCGAAATGGTGCTGAAGAAGCTGATGAAGATGCGGAAGGCGGCTTAGCTTCTCCCCTCTCTGCAAGGGAGGGGCCGGGGGTGGGTATCGCGCCCGCAGGGCGCGAGCTCTTGCTTCTGATATATTTCGACGGCGCAGATTTTCATGCGGCGCAGACGCGCCGCGTACCCACCCGTAGCCCCTCCCTAAAAGGGAGGGGAAGAAGTTACCCCGCCTTCGCCACCGCAACCATCGCAGGGCGCAGCAGCCGGTCTTTCATCATATACCCCGCCTGCATTTCCTGCACGATCGTGCCGGGTTCAGCCTCGCTGCTTGGGATTTCCAGCATCGCCTGATGCTGGTTGGGGTCGAGCGGCAGGCCGATGGCGGCGATGCGGGTGATGCCGTTGCGTTCGAACACGCCGAGCAATTCGCGCTCGGTCGCCTCAAGCCCCGTGATCAGCGGCTTGATCGCATCCGACGCGCGCTGTTCGTCGCTGAGCGCGGCGAGCGCGCGGCCGAGGTTGTCGGCGACCGATAAAATGTCGCGCGCAAATTTGGTCGCGGCATAGGCGTGCGCGTCGGCGACTTCCTTCTCGCCGCGGCGGCGGACATTTTGCGTTTCGGCGCGCGCATAGAGCAGATCCTGCTGCAAGCCGGCGATCTGTTCGTGCAACTGGGCCACCTCGTCATTCTCGGGCTGCTCGGTCGCAACTGCTTCGGGGGCGTCGGTTGCGGTTGGGGTTTCCGGGGTCGCGCTGTCATCGACCGGGGTGTCATTTTCTTGTGTCGTCATAAACCTATCGTATCAGTCTGGAGAGCGATTGTGCGGTGAAATCCACCATGGGAACGATGCGGGCATAGTTCAAGCGGGTGGGGCCGATAACCCCGACCACGCCGACCACGCGCCCGTCCGATCCGCGATAGGGCGCCGCTATCACGGAAGAGCCCGAAAGCGAGAATAATTTATTCTCCGACCCGATGAAAATCCGGGTCGCGCTGCCGTCGCGGGCGCTGTCGAGCAGCTGCGCAATGTCCTGCTTGGTTTCGAGTTCGTCGAGCAATTGGCGGACGCGGTCGAGGTCGCCGACCGCGCTGTCGTCGAGCAGATTGGCCTGACCGCGCACGATCAGCACCGGGCGGTCGGCGCCGTCGGACGACCAGATCGCGAGCCCGCGGCTGACCAGATCCTGCGCGGCGCGGTCGATCGCGATGCGCTCGGCCTCGATCTCGTGGCGCACCCGCGCCATCGCCTCGGTCAGCGTCAGGCCCGCGAGCATCGCGCTGATATAATTGCCCGCCTCGACCAGCGCCGACGGGTCGAGTCCGGGCGGGGTGTCGATGACGCGGTTCTCGACCGCGCCGTCGCCCGCGACGAGCACGACGAGCGCCTGCGCGTCGGACAGCGGCACAAAGGCGACCTGTTTCAGGATACGCTCATGCTTGGGGACGAGCACCAGCCCGGCGCACGCCGACAGGCCGGACAGCGCCGATGTCGCCTGCGCCAGCGCGCTTTCGATCGGGCCGGGGTCCGAGAGCGAGGCCTCGATCTGCGCGCGGTCCTCGGCGCTCGGTTCGGCAACCTGCATCATCCCGTCGACGAACAGGCGCAGCCCTTGCTCGGTCGGCAGGCGCCCGGCGCTGGTGTGCGGGCTGGCGAGCAGGCCATATTCCTCCAGATCCTGCATGACGTTGCGGATCGACGCGGGGGACAGGTTGAGCGCGGCGAGCTTCGATAAGGTGCGTGACCCGACCGGCTGCCCGGTTTCCAGATAGGCGTCGACGACCAGCCGGAACACGTCGCGGGCGCGCGTGGTGAGTTCGGTGATCGGCGCGGTGGTCATGGGGGGGATTTAGGGACGCGGGGGCGTGGGGGCAAGCATGCGCCTACAACGTCATTGCGAGCGAAGCGAAGCAATCCCCAGCCATCGGGGTAGGATGACGTCGATGGCTGGAGATTGCTTCGTCGCTGCGCTCCTCGCAATGACGGGTGGCGGAGATGAGCCAACCCCGCTAAGCGCGCGGCACACAATCACAGGAGAATCCCCCATGCGCCCATCCGGCCGCGCCCCCGATCAGATGCGCCCCATCGCGATCGAAACCGCCTTCACCATCCATGCCGAGGGCAGCGTGCTCGTCAGCTTCGGCAACACCAAGGTGCTGGTGACCGCCAGCGTCGATGAAAAGGTGCCGCCGTTCCTGCGCGGCAAGGGGCAGGGGTGGGTCACCGCCGAATATGGCATGCTGCCCCGCGCGACGCACACCCGCGGCAGCCGCGAAGCGGCAAAGGGCAAACAGTCGGGCCGGACGCAGGAAATTCAACGGCTGATCGGGCGCAGCTTGCGCGCCGTTGTTGACATGAAAAAGCTTGGCGAGCGCCAGATCGTCATCGATTGCGACGTGATCCAGGCCGATGGCGGCACGCGTACCGCGTCGATTTCGGGCGCATGGGTCGCGCTGCGGATCGCGATCGACAAGCTGCTCGAAGCCAAGACGATCGCCGAGGATCCGATCGTCGACAAGGTCGGTGCGATCTCCTGCGGCATCTACAACGGCACCCCGGTGCTCGACCTCGACTATGACGAGGATTCGGTTGCGGAGGCCGACGGCAATTTCGTGCTGACCGGCCGCGGCCAGATCGTCGAAGTGCAGGCCAGCGCCGAGGGCGCGACATATGATGAAGAAGGGTTGCTGCGTCTGCTGCGCTTGGCGCGGATCGGCTGCGGCGAAATTTTCGCGGCGCAGGACAAGGCGACGGGGCGGTAAACCTTCCTCTCCCGGCGGGAGAGGAAGCGAGACTTGCCAGCTTGCTGGCTAGTCGCAGCAGGTGAGGGGATGTGGCGCCGAAGCAGCACAAACCATCGACGGGTCTTGCCCGCAAATTGCGGCGCAGTGAAACCGATGCCGAGAAAAAGCTCTGGCGAGTGCTGCGCGCCCGCCAGTTCCTTGGCCTCAAATTTCGCCGCCAATCGCCGGTGGCGGGGTTTGTAGCCGACTTTCTCTGCGAGGAATTGCGGATCATCGTCGAAGCCGATGGCGGTCAGCACGCGGAAAGCCCGAGTGATGAACGTCGCACTGCCTTGTTGCAGGCAGCCGGTTATCACGTCATCCGATACTGGAACAATGACATCATGGGCAATCTGGAGGGCGTGTTGGAGGATTTGCGCGGACGATTGGTCGCCATCGCGGACGTTGGAACCCCTCACCCAACCCTCTCCCAAGGGGAGAGGGCTTTATGACCCGCAAACTCACCCCCGGCAAACTCGTCATCGCCAGTCACAACGCGGGCAAGGTTCGCGAGATTTGGGCGCTGCTCGAACCCTTTGGGATCGAACCGGTGTCGGCGGGCGACTTGAGCTTGCCCGAGCCCGAGGAAACCGGGACGACGTTTCGCGACAACGCGCTGTTGAAGGCCCATGCGAGCGCGTCGGCGGCGGGGCTGCCCGCGCTGGCCGATGACAGCGGGCTGGAGGCTGCCGCGCTGGGCGGCCGGCCCGGCGTGTACACCGCCGATTGGGCAGAACGGCAGCCGTTCGAGGGACCGCCTGGCCGCGACTGGTATATGGCGATGGGCAAGGTCGAAGGCTTGCTCGCCGAGCAGGGGCCGGACGTCGACCGCAGCGCCTGCTTCGTCTGCACCCTCGCGCTCGCTTGGCCCGACGGCCATGCCGAAGTGTTCGAGGGGCGCGCGCAAGGCAGCCTGACCTGGCCGCCGCGCGGGCTGCTCGGGTTCGGTTATGATCCGGTGTTTGTTCCTGTAGGCAAGTCGCTGACGTACGCGGAAATCGACCCGGCGGAAAAACATGCGATCAGCCACCGCGCCGACGCGTTTGCGAAGCTGGTGGCTGGTGTTTTCTGAAACTGTCGCCCCCGCGAAGGCGGGGGCCGCTGGAGGTCTTGCCCTTCGTCGCCGTTTAAACCGATAGCGGCCCCCGCCTGCGCAGGGGCGACGTGCTATCTAATCTAGTTGAGCTTATACCCTCGCATATGGCCGAGCCGCTCGCCCTTTATGTCCATTGGCCGTTTTGCGTGTCGAAATGCCCTTATTGCGACTTCAACAGCCATGTCCGCGAGAGCGTCGATCAGGCGGGGTGGCGCGATGCCCTGCTTGCCGATTTGCGGCATGAGGCGGCGTTGCTGCCGGGTCGCACGGTCGGCTCGATCTTTTTCGGCGGCGGCACGCCCAGCCTGATGCCCCCCGCCACCGTCGCGGCGGTGATCGCGGCGGCGGAGGCCGAATGGGGGCTGGCGGATGATTGCGAGATCACGCTGGAAGCCAACCCCAACTCGGTCGAGGTCGCCAATTTCGCCGATTTGGCCGCCGCCGGGGTGAACCGCGTGTCGATTGGCGTTCAAAGCTTCGATACCGACGCGCTGAAATTCCTGGGCCGCGCGCACAGCGAGGATGAGGCGCGGCGCGCGATTGCGACGGCGCAGCAGCATTTTGCACGGGTCAGTTTCGATCTGATCTATGCGCGGCCCGGCCAGACGATGGCAGCGTGGGAGAGCGAGCTCGCGGGGGCGCTGGCGTTCGGCACCGACCATCTTTCGCTTTACCAGCTGACGATCGAATCTGGCACACGCTTTGCGACGCTCGCGGCGAAGGGCGACCTCGCCATTCCGGATGGCGATGCCGCCGCCGACCTGTTCGATATGACGCAGGCGATGACACGCGCCGCGGGCCTGCCGCGCTACGAGGTTTCGAACCATGCGCGCGTCGGGCAGGAAAGCCGCCACAACCTCGCCTACTGGCGCTATGCCGATTATGCCGGGGTCGGCCCGGGTGCGCATGGGCGGCGGCTGGGACAGGCGACCGAGCGACACAAGAAACCCGAGAATTTCATCGCGGCGGTGGACCGGAACGGCCACGGACTGAAGGTTGAAGCCGACCTGCCCGCGCATGAGCGCGCGACCGAGGCGATGCTCATGGGGCTGCGGCTGACCGAAGGCGTCGATCTGGCGCGGATCGAGGGACGAAGCGGGCTGGGGCGCGAGGCGTTTGTCGATGCCGATGCGGTGGCGCGGCTGGCCGGGCAGGGGTTGATGCGGCAAGACGGCGACCGGCTGGTGGTGACCGACGACGGGATATTGCTGCTCGACAGCATCCTTTCGGAAGTGGTGCGGACCAGCTAAACCCCCCAAACCCGTTCGTGTCGAGCGAAGTCGAGACACCCCTCGACCTTGCACCACGCCGATGGACATCTCGACTTCGCTCGATGCGAACGGAATTTGGGAAAACGGTTTGCCGCAGCAGTTGATCCGCGATTGGGACGCCCATCTGGCGCATGAAAAGCGCCGGTCGGAGCATACCCGCCGCGCTTATATCGCAACCGCGGAACGGTTCTGCGCCTTCCTGTCGCAGCATCGCGGCGGCGCCGTCGATCGCTCAATGCTCACCAAACTGACCCCCAGCGACTTGCGCGCCTATCTCGCCGACCGCCGTGCCGAGGGGCTGGGCAATGCGTCTGCCGCGCGCGAGCTATCGGCCTTGCGCGGCTTCCTGCGCTTCGTCGGCGGGTCGGGCGCCAGCGTCCCGCCGCTGCGCGGGCCGCGGGTCAAGAAAGGACTGCCGCGCCCCGTTTCGCCCGCCGAGGCGCTCGCGCTGGCGCAGGATGTCGAGGATAATGCGCGGCAGGGCTGGACCGGCGCGCGCGATTTTGCGTTGCTCCTGCTGCTGTACGGTGCGGGGCTGCGCATTGGTGAGGCTTTGGGACTGACCGGCGCGGCGCTGCCGCTCGGCGAGACGCTGCGCGTCACCGGCAAGCGGAACAAGACGCGCGTCGTGCCGATCCTGCCCGCGGTGGCAGGTGCAGTAACACGCTATGTGGAAGCTTGCCCCTATTCGATAGCGAAGGACGCGCCGCTGTTCCTCGGCGCGCGCGGCGGGCCTCTGGCGCCCGGGGTCGTGCGCGCCAGCGTGCGGACGGCGCGGCGCGCGCTGGGGCTGTCCGAACGCACGACGCCTCATGCGCTGCGCCACAGTTTCGCGACACATCTGCTGGCGGGCGGCGCCGATTTGCGCAGTTTGCAGGAATTGCTCGGTCACGCGAGCCTGGCCTCGACGCAGGTTTATACCGCGGTCGATGCTGCGCACCTGCTTGATATCTATCGCAGCGCGCACCCGCGGGCTTAGGGGGCGTTTCTCCTTCCGTTCGTCTCGAGCGAAGTCGAGAGACGCTTGGTTTTGCATGCCTTCGCGTGTCTCGACTTCGCTCGACACGAACGGGGGCAGGGGAGGCTCTATTTCTCGCCGAGGCCCGAAGGCTTCCACGTAACCACGCGATAAAGATACAGCAGCACCAGCGAGCCAATCGCGACCAGTGCCACCGGACCCACAAACGCATCCAGATTGGCGAACTGGCCGCCGAACCAATTGCCCGCGCCGGCCAGCGCGCTGATCCAGATCGTCGATCCTGCCGCGGTCCAGGCCAGGAATTTCGCCTGGTTCATCTTCACCATCCCCGCGGGCAGCGACACCATCGTGCGCGCGACGGGCATGAAGCGCGCGACGAAAACGATGCCGGGGCCATATTTCAGGAACCAGTTGTGCAGCTTTTCGACCTCCGCCCAGTCGAGCGTCAGCCAGCGGCCATGGCGGTCGATGAAGGGCTTCAGCCGCTCATAGCCGATCCAGCGCCCAATGCCATACCACACCCAATTGCCCGCAGTGGTCCCTGCGACGGCGACCGCGACGAGCATCCAGAAGTCAAAATGGCCCTTGGCGACGGCGATGCCGCCGAGGCCCATGATGACTTCGGACGGAATCGGCGGAAACACATTTTCGAGGAACATGAGGATAAAAATCCCCACATAGCCCCAGCTCTGGATCAGGTTCAGGATGAAATCGGTCATGGCGGGGGTAACGCGCGGGCCGCGTCAACCGATCCGCCGGACGATCGCGTCCCAGATCATGCCCGCCGTATCGCTGTTGTTGAACCGGTCGATCGCGACGATGCCCGTGGGCGAAGTAACGTTAATCTCGGTCAGCCATTCGCCGCCGATCACGTCGATGCCGACAAAGACCAAGCCGCGCTCGCGCAGCTGCGGGCCGAGGACGGCGCAGATTTCCTGTTCGCGCGGGGTCAGCGTTGCGGCTTCGGCATAGCCCCCGACCGCCAGGTTCGAGCGGAATTCGCCTTCACCGGGCTTGCGGTTGATCGCGCCCGCAACCTCGCCGTCGATCAGCACGATGCGTTTGTCGCCTTGGCTGACGCTGGGCAGGAACTGCTGGACCATGAAGGGTTCGGGCCAGACCTGTCCGAACAGTTCGACCAATGCACCAAGGTTGCTGCCGTCGGCGTCGATACGGAAAACCGCCTTGCCGCCATTGCCGTGCAGCGGCTTGATCACCACCGCGCCATGGCGCGCCTGAAAATCCTTCACCGCGTCGAGATCGCGGGTGACCATCGTCGGCGGCATATATTCGGGGAAGTCGAGCACGAAGACTTTTTCGGGCGCGTTGCGCACCGAGACGGGGTCGTTGACCACCAGCGTCTCACTGGCGATCCGTTCGAGCAGCCAGGTGCCGGTGAGATATCCCAGATCGAAGGGAGGATCCTGCCGCATCAGCACGACATCGACATCGCGGCCAAGATCGAGGGTGACTTCGTCACCGAAGCGGTAATGATCGCCGGCCTCGCGCTTCACGTCAATCACGCGATGTGCTTTCGTCGTCAGCCGCCCGGCCTCCCACGTCAGCCCGCGCACGTCATAATGATAGAGGGTGTAGCCGCGTTCGAGCGCCTTCAGCATCAGGTGGAAGCTGCTGTCGCCCCCGATGTTGATATTATCCATCGGGTCCATTTGCACGGCTGCGCGCAGGGTCATTCGATATTCCTCAGGGTTGCCAGACGTGGACCAAATGGCGTGGCAGGCGCCCCGGTGCAAGGAGCATCACGTCGATGCGGATATCATCTTGCGGCCGGGCAAAGCGGGGGCTGAGCATTTCCGCCGCCGCCGCGACACGGCGCAGGCGATATTGGTCGATCGCAAGGTCGAGATCTTCGGGCCGCTCGCGCCACTTCACCTCGACGAAGGCGACGATGCGACCGCGACGCGCCACAAGGTCGACTTCGCCCGCCGCGACGCGCAGCCGCTCGCCCAGGATGCGCCAGCCGTGGAGGCGCAGCCACCAGGCGGCGCGGCGCTCGGCCTTGCGCCCGCGTGCCTCGGCGGCGGCGCGCTTCAACCGGCGTCCTTGAGCGTCAGCGCGCGGGCATAGATGTCGTGGCGATCGAGCCCGAAGCGCTTGGCGACGGCTTTCGCGGCTTGTGCAACGGGCTTGTCGGCCATCGCCGCGCGCAGCGCGGTGTCGAGTGTCGCATCATCAGCTTGCTCGGGCACCGCTTCGCCCGGCGGGCCGACGACGACGACGATCTCGCCCTTGGGCGGCGAGTCGGCGTAGCGGGCGGCGAGTTCGGTCAGGGTGCCGGTAACGCATTCCTCGAACATCTTGCTGATTTCGCGCGCCACCGCCGCTTCGCGATTACCCAGTCCCTCGGCCATTGCGGCGAGCGCCGAGGCGAGGCGCGGGCCGCTTTCGTAAAACACCAGCGTCGCGCGCAATCCCGCAAACTCGGCCAGCGTGTCGGCGCGCGCCTTGGACTTCGACGGCAGGAACCCGGCAAACAGGAATCGGTCGCTGGGCAATCCCGACAGCGTGATCGCGGCGATGGCAGCGCAGGGGCCGGGCAGGGTGCTGACATTCCGCCCGGCCGCGCGCGCATCGCGGACCAGCTTGTACCCCGGATCCGAAATCAGCGGGGTGCCGGCATCGGACACCAGAATGACAACTTCGTCTGCCATCCTGGAAACCAGCGCGGCGCGGGTGCGCTCGTCGCTGTGGTCGTGATAGGGGATCATCGGCACGCGTAATCCAAGATGGGAAAGCAGCTTCGCCGTGACGCGGGTATCCTCCGCGGCAATCACATCGGCGCGCGCCAGCATCGCCCCGGCGCGCGCGGTGATGTCGCCGAGGTTGCCGATGGGGGTCGCGACGATATAGAGACCGGGCAAGGGAGAATTTGAGATGGTCGAATCTGGCATGTCGCCGAAAATGGCAGAAACTGCTGTCGAGCGCCAAGCATATGCGTCGCCGTGGCGGCAAATGCTGCGCGGACTCGGTGTGGTCGCGATGGCGGGACTGCTCGCCGCGTGTCAGGTCGTACCCAAGACCGCTGGTCCGGCCGTTACGGCGCCCCCCGAGACCCCGACCGACAATGTCGGTCCCGGCCTGCCGACCGACACCGATCGCCACCGCGTCGCGCTGCTGGTGCCGCAGACCGGCCCCAACGCCGACGTCGGCACCGCAATCGCGAACGCAACGACGCTCGCGCTGCTCGATTCGCGCACCGAACGCGTCCGCATCACCACCTATGACACCGCGCTCGGCGCGGCGGCGGCGGCGCGGCAGGCGGTCGCCGACGGCAACCGGCTGATCCTCGGCCCACTGCTCAGCGAAGATGTCGCCGCGGTGGCGCCGATCGCGCGCGACGCCAAGGTGCCGGTACTCAGCTTTTCGAACGACAGCAGCGTCGCGGGCAACGGCGTCTTCATTATGGGCTTTGTGCCCGGCCAGTCGGTCGAGCGCGTCGTCGCCTTTGCGCGCGGCAAGGGGCATCAGCGGTTCGGCGCGCTGGTGCCGAAGAATGTCTATGGCGACCGTTCGGCCGCCGCCTTTCGTTCGGCGGTCAGCGCCGCGGGCGGCACGCTGGTCGCGGTCGAAAGCTATGACCGCAGCGCGACAGCGCTGACTGGCGCGGCGCGGCGCATCGCCAATGCGGGCGCGATCGACGCAGTGCTGATCGCCGACAGCGGCGGCAATGCGATCCGTGCGGTTCCGGTGATCAAGGGCGCCGGACAGCGCCAGATCCTGGGCACTGAACTGTGGAACACCGATGCGTCGCTCGGCACCAGCGCGGTGATGCGCGGCGCTTGGTTCGCCAGCGTGTCCGACGGCCTCTATGGCCAGCTCGCGGGCAAATATCGCACGCGCTTTGGCAAGGCGCCATACCGGCTTGCCAGTCTGGGCTATGACTCGGTGCTGCTGACGGTGCGCATCGCGCGCGACTGGAAACCCGGCACCAGCTTCCCGGTGAACCAGCTGCTCGCAGCCGACGGATTTGGCGGCATCGATGGTATCTTCCGTTTCAACAACCGCGGTATTGCCCAGCGCGCGCTGGAGGTCAGCGAGATCGGCGCGGGTGGTTTCCGCGTCGTCGATCCGGCACCGACCAAATGGTGATCGGCGTGGCCTGACCGCCACAGTCGGTCGAAAAGCGTCACCTTGATGCGAAGCGCGGCCTTTACTCCGCGCGCGCGTTCACTATATGAGCATGGTGTGCGTATATCGCGCTGATTCCGCACGCCACCCGTCCACGATCAGGAGATACAGCTATACCACCGCCCACGACCCGCCGCCCGATGGAGCGCACGCCGCCCAAGAATGGCCCGCGATACAATGAATTCATCGCCTCTCCGA
>NZ_DASYHE010000087.1:0-73812 GCF_035998965.1 Sphingopyxis sp. | reverse complement strand
TTGCCTTGAATGCCGCCGGAATTCTCCACGCGTGAAAGTCCTTTGCTACGATCCCGTGGGGGATGGGCCGCGCGGGTTTTAAGCGGATATTCGGAAATATCCCCCGCAGCGAAGTCGCGGCGCGCCTAGCAACGATTTTGCGGCAATGCAAGGTGGGGGTTAGACGCAGCCCGACGAAGACGCGGGAGCTTTCGTGGCCTTGCCCGCACGGACGGCAGCAAGGGCCTTTTTTGCCGCGCTCTCCGCACGCTTTTGATTGCCGCCGGGCTTTTCAAATTCGGCGTTGAGTGCCCATTCGACGGCTGCTGCCTCCGTTTGACGGCAAAGGCGTCCAACCGCGGCGGCATTATAGCCTGTGACAACGCAAAACTCACCATCGGCATCTATCAGACAGTCTGCCAACGTAGAGACAGGGGCACATGCAGAGGCAATTTGGCCCGCGCGCTCATTTTCACCGGGCCGGAAAGGCTGCGCTGCGGTTCGATAATCGGACCAACAATCTTTCGTTCCGGGCTTTCGTCGTCCGACCTCGCATTCGCATCCAGCGGTGGCAAGGCTTTGCAGAGCATCACGATCAGCGCGGGGTCGCTTGGTTATGGGTGGCGGTTTCGATTGGTTCGTACCCGCATCGCCGGGTTGCCGGTCCGATTTGGCTGCCGGTTCGGAACACGCTCCAGTGGCGGTCAATATCAGCGCTGCTGCGGCGATCAAGTTTGCCCATTGCATGAAGCTGTTGGTTGCATCCATCAACGCCATGATCAAGCGGAGAAGGTGCCACTATGAGGGAAATGATTCGGATGACGATGGACGATGGCGCGGAGATCGCCGTCTATCATGCGCAGCCGACCGGCGCGCGCCGCGGCGGGCTGGTGCTGGTGCAGGAAATTTTCGGGGTCACCGATCATATCCGCGAGCTGTGCGACGAATATGCCGCCGACGGTTATGAGGTGCTTTCGCCCGCCTTGTTCGATCGCGAGCATCCGGGGTTCGAGAGCGACTATTCGGGACCGCAATTCGAGCGCGCGGTGCAGCTGGCGCGCGAGTTGCACCCGTTCGAGCAGAGCCTGAAGGATGCGCAGACGTGCGTCGATGCTTTGAAGGGCAAAGGCCCGGTGTTCATCACCGGCTTTTGCTACGGCGGCTCGGTTGCGTGGCGGATGGCGCAGATCAGCCCCGATCTCGCCGCGGCCAGCGCCTATTACGGCAGCCTGGTGCCGACGATGTTCAAGGACGAGGCGCCGCGCTGCGCCGCGATCACCCATTTCGGCCGCTTTGACGGCGGCATCCCGATGGAGGGAGTCGAGGCGCTGATCGCAAAGGACCATCCGACCGCGCAGATTTTCGTCTATGAAGCGGGCCACGGATTCAACAGCGACCGGCGCAAGGATTATCACGAACCGAGCGCCGAACTTGCGCGCGAACGGACGCTGATGCTGTTCAAGGCGTGCGGGGGGTGAGCTTCGCCAAGCTTGGCCTGTTCTTCCTCGTCTTTGTCGTGGCGGCGACGGTGCTGCTCTACTCGCAGCAGCGGCGGCTGATCTTTCCGGCGCCCGCCCAATATCCGCAGACGGCGCCGCCGGGTTTCCGGCTGGTCCACACGCAGACCGACGACGGGCTGCGCCTCACCGCCTTCCACCGCCCCGCTGAACCGGGCAAAAAGACGATCCTGTTCTTTCACGGCAACGGCGACAATCTGCTCGGCGCGATTGAGGCGACGCGCGGGCCCGCGGTGAACGGCAACGGGCTGCTGCTCGTCGAATATCGCGGCTATGGCGGCAATCCGGGATCGCCGGGGGAGGCGGAGCTGTACCGCGATGGCGATGCGGCGATGCGCTGGCTGGCGGCCGAAGGGATCGCGGCGCGCGATGTCATTGTCGTCGGCAATTCGATCGGGTCGGGACCGGCGACCGAAATGGCGCTGCGCCATGACGTTGCCGCGTTGATGCTCGTGTCGGGCTTTTCCAGCCTGCCCGATGTCGTGGGGGAGGCGATGCCTTTCGTCCCACGCTGGCTGGTGCGCGACCGCTTCGACAATGCCGGCAAGCTGGCGCGGGTGAAGGCGCCGGTTTTCCTTATGCATGGCGATGCCGATACGCTGGTCAAGCCCGCTAACTTGACGCGACTGCAAGGCGCGCGACCCGATGCAACGGTGGTGCTGGTACCGGGGGCGGGGCATGAGCTGGCCTACACCGCCGCGGCGCAGGCAATCCTGGTCGATTGGATCAACAAGTTGGCGTCGGATAGCGTGAGCTGAAATTAAAGGCGCTTCGCGGCTCGCCGATATGCGTCATCGCGTTCGCGTTCGCGTTTGCCGATGGCGACGACAACCACCGTGATCGTTTCGTCCTCGACTTGATAGATGAGCCGGTATCCGACGGACCGCAGCTTGATCTTGTAGCAATTGGTCATGCCGGACAGGCGAGCGGAGGGGACGTGCGGATTTGCGAGCCGTTGGGCCAGCTTCTTGCGAAATTGGACACGGATGCTTTCGTCCAGTCGGTCCCATTCCTTTTTGGCGTCTTTGAAGAATTCGAGATTATAGGTCGTCAATGTTGACCCTTATCCGTTCTTGCCCCTGCCGCTCCCTGACGATCCGCGCCAGTTCGATATCGTCGAGCGCGTCCATAATCTCTTCCCACGCCTCGGCGGGGACCAGATAGGCCTCGGGCGTATTGCGGTTGAGAATCGCAACCGGAGCTCCATCGGCGGCACGGATGGCGGCCGACGGGTTCTTTTTAAGTTCCGAAATGCTGATGCCATAGTCGGCGAGAAGAGGCTTTCCCATGACCAGTTAATCGGTCTTTTAAATGGTCATGTCAAGGCGCGGTCGCCGGTTTGACCGCCGCCGCGCCGCCCGCCGCGGGCTGGCAGCGATAGACCAGCCGCTCGTTCGGGCTGGCGGGCAGCGCGCTGCGGATCGCGTCCTGCTGCGCGGCGAGACCCGCGAGCGCGTCGGGGTCGGCCGTGCAGCCCTTGACCGTCGCCCCGGCGCGGATCTCGCGTGCCTTGGTCATCGTCTCGGCATCGAGCAGATAGCGGTCGACGCGATAGTCACGCCCGGTCGAATCGATCGACGCGACGGTGACCGTCGCCTCCTCATTGGGCACTAGGATGCGCTGCCAGCGGTCATCGGCTCCCTTGGTATATTGGGTGCGGTCGTTGACACAGCCTCCCGCGCCGATCGTTACCGGCACGTCGGTGGTCGCCGATACGGTGATGCGGCTGCGGTCGGTGCGGATGGTGCAGAGGAAATTGCCTTCGGCCAGCTTGGGTTCGGTGGTAGCGAGCTGGGGCGCGCTGTCGGCGGCAAGCTCGGCGCGCGCGTCGGGGCGGGTGATAAACAGCACCGCCGCGCCGAGCATCAGCACCGCGCCGGCGCCGCCCGCAATCTTCGCATTGCGCATATTCTGCTGGCTGTAAAAGAGCAGCCCAGCGCCCGCTGCCAGTGCGCCGATCACGAACAGCACGCCTGCTAGGGCAATGCGGTTTTCGCGCGATGCCAGCGCTTCTTCCTCGGCGCGTGCCTGCTTGAGTTCGCGGTCGAGTTTTGCGGAGGCGTCCTTGGCGGCATTGGCCTCGGCGCTCGCGCGCGCCTCGGCGTCCATCGCGGCGCGGTCGCGCGCGTCGGCTTCGGCGAGCGACAGGCAGGGCGTGCCGATACTGGCATATTGCTGGTCGGCGTCGGTCAGGAAGCGGGTGAGTTCGCGTCCCGCGATTGCAAAGGCAAAGGGCGAATCGCCGTCGTCGGCGCGGGTGATTGCGGTGTTGATGCCGGTGATGCGGCCGCAGGCATCGACGAGCGGGCCACCCGAATTGCCGCGCGAAATCTTGGCAGTGTGGATCAGCATCGCCACCCCGTCGACGCTCTGCGTATTCGACAAATTGCCTTCGCTGCGCGTCGGGGTACGCGGGGTGATATAATCATTGGCGCTGCGCGCCGTCGCCAGATCGACATTGCCCGGATAGCCTAGCGCGACGACATCGGCGCCCGATTCGAGCGGGCCAGTATAGATGGCGGCGGCGGGCAGGCGCGCCTCGGTGATCTCGATCAGCGCGAGGTCGCGCGCGGTGTCGATCGCGATCAGTTTCGCCGCATAGCTTTTCTTGCCCTCCGACGGGACGACGCCGAGCGCGACATTGTTCGGATATTGGACCGCCGACTCGACGACATGGGCGTTGGTGACGATCCGCGTCGGCGAAATCGCAATGCCGCTGCCATGGCCGAAGCCGACCACTTCGCCATCGACCATCGCGACGGTGACGACGCGCACGACGCTGCGCGACGCGGCGCTGATGTCGTCGGCCGCGTGCGCGGGCAGAATGACGGCAAAGAGGGCGAGGAGCAGGGGCAAGATACGGGTCATGGCGCGGAACCTAGCCGAGCCAAGTTTGAACGCAAGCATCGGGATGCACCGGTGGGCGTGGTCGTGGCAAGACTGCGGCGACCGAAGAAGAAGGAAAGACCAGATGACCTATTCGATCCAGGGACTCAGCGCCGACCGTTTTGCGCCACTGTTCGCGCTTGATGACGCTGACCTTGCCGTTCTCAACGCGCGCCGCGTTACCGCAACCGCCGATATGGGCTTTCCCTGCCGGATCAGCTTGCAGGATGCGCGGGCGGGGGAGGAATTGATCCTGCTCCACCACATCAGCCACGATGTCGCGACGCCCTATCGCAGCGCCTATGCGATTTATGTGCGGTCAGGTGTCGACGCCGCAAGCTATCGCGACGAACTGCCGCCAGTGTTCGCGGGGCGGCCGATCGCACTGCGTGCTTTTGACGCAGCGGGGATGCTGCAAACCGCACGGCTCGCGGGTCCGGGTGAGGCCGATGCGGCGATCCGCGACCTGTTCGCCGACGCGGGCATCGCCTATATCGACGCGCACAACGCCGCGCATGGCTGCTTCGCGGCGCGGATCGAAAGGGATGGCGCATGAGCACCGCCGAGACCATCACCGACGATGCGCGCTGGGCGGCGGTGCTGCGCCGCGACCGCGCGCTCGACGGGCGTTTCGTCACCGGGGTGCTGACCACCGGCATCTATTGCCGGCCGAGCTGCGCGGCGCGCCATCCACTGCGCGAGAACGTCCGCTTTTTTGCCGATGGCACGGCGGCGCGCGCGACCGGGCTGCGCCCGTGCAAGCGCTGCCTGCCCGACGATGTCGCGCGCGACGAGGGGGCGGTGCTCGCCGCGATCCAGGCGATCAAGGCGAGCGAGGAGCCGCTGGCGCTGGCCGATCTGGCGGGTCGCACCGGCTATTCGCCGACGCATTTCCAGCGTGTTTTTACCCGCCACACCGGGCTGTCTCCGGCCGCTTACGCCCGCGCGCTGCGCGAGGAACGCGCGCGGCAGGCGCTGAGCGACGGCGCGCGGGTGACCGATGCGATTTACGACGCGGGCTTTTCGGGACCGTCGCGATTCTATGGCAATATGGAGGGACGGATGGGCATGACGGCGTCGGCATGGGTCAACGGCGGCAGGGGGGTGACGATCCACTGGGCGGTGGTGCCGACCAGCCTCGGCGACATGCTCGTCGCGGCGACCGACAAGGGGGTGTGCCGCCTGTCGTTCGCCGAAGGCCGCGCGGCGCTGGAGGAGCGTTTCCCTGCCGCCGATCTGGTCGAGGGCGGCGAAGAGTTCTCCGCGCTGCTGAAGCAGGTCGTCGCCGCGGTCGAAGCCCCCACCGACGGCTTCGACCATATCCCGATCGACGTCAAAGGCACCGCCTTTCAGGAAGCGGTGTGGCGCGAGCTGCGCCGGATCCCGGCGGGCGAGACGCGCAGCTATGCCGATATCGCTGCCGCGGTCGGCAAGCCCAAGGCGGTGCGCGCCGCAGGCAGCGCCAATGGCGCGAACAATGTCGCGGTGCTGATCCCCTGCCACCGCGTGGTGCGCAGCGACGGGACGCTCGGCGGCTATGCTTACGGTCTGCCGATCAAGGAAGAATTGCTCAAGCGGGAGAGTTTTTGATGTCCGACAAAATTGCTGAATTTCGCGCGCTGCATGTCCCCGGCGACCCGCTGATCCTCGTCAACATCTGGGACGCCGGGAGCGCGAAGGCGGTGGCCGCGGCGGGGGCGAAGGCGATCGCGACCGGCAGCTTCGGCGTCGCGGGCGCGCAGGGCCGCGCCGACGGCGAGGATTTCCCGCTCGCGGATGTGTTCGAAAACCTGTCCCGCATCCTGGCGGTCACCAACCTCCCGGTCACGATCGACATGGAGTCGGGCTATGGCGCCGATCCGGCAGCGGTCGGCGTGTCGGTCGCGCGGGCCAAGGACGCCGGTGCGGCGGGGATCAATATGGAGGATCGGCTGCCGGGCCAAACCGCGCTGCTGGCGATCCCCGATGCGGTCGCACGCTATCGCGCCGCGGCCGACACCGGCATCTTCGTCAACGCGCGCTGCGATACGTTCCGCGGCGCCAATGTCGCACAGGACGGCGATGCGCTGATCGCCGCGACACTCGAACGCGCGCGCGCCTACGCCGACGCGGGAGCCGGGTCGCTGTTCGTCCCCTTCCTGCTCGATCCCCAATGCATCGCTGCGATCTGCGAAGCCTCACCGCTGCCGGTGAATATCCTGCGCGGCGCGGGCGGGCCGACGCACAAGGAACTGGCGAATCTTGGCGTCGCGCGGATCAGCCATGGGCATCAGCCCTGGGCCGCAGCGATGGCATGGCTGACCGGGCAAGCGCGCCAAGTGCTGGGCGGCGCCGAACCCGATTATTGACCAGGCGTCAGTCGCTATCGTCTTCCGGCGCCTGTTGCGGCCCGGTACCGCGGTCGCGCATCGTTTCGATCCGCTTCAGCAACGCATCGCCGCGGCCATTGTCGTGCGGATCGAACGCCACCGTCTTCGCCAGATTGATCGCGGGTTCAAAGCGCCCGAGGTGCGCGAGCGACACGGCATAGGCGCTGCGCAAGTTGAGATTTTCAGGGGTCAGGACAAAGGCGCGTTCCAGTCCCTTGATCGCCATGTCGCTCGGCCGCGTCCTCTCGATCAGAAAACTCTGAAAATAGGCGTAGAGCGGGATCGGGTCGTTGGGATCGGCGCGATTGGCGATCTGAATCGGTCGCCGGGCCGTTTTCCATGCGGCCGGATCGGTTTCCCCCTTTTGGCGCAGTTCATAGAGCTGCAACTGCCCCAGCAGGACGTTACCGCGCACATGCTCGGGCTTGGCCGCCAGCAGCTTGTCCAGCGCCGCGCGCATCGCCGCCAAGTCCCGGGTCGCGGGTGCGATATCCCATTCGGCGGCGGCCAGTTCGTACTGGAGATCGGGATTGGTCGGCAGTTTTGTGACGAGCGCGCGCAGGTCGTCGCGCACCTTGGTCAAACGGGCCTGATCGCCGCGGGCGTTCAGCCGTTCGATGCGCAACATCATCGCCGCGTCCTCGTCCGCCGACAGGGGCGTAATCTTGATCGTCGTTGATACCGGCACCGGATCGCGCGTCGTGCGATAGGACAACCGCCCTTGGACATAACGGTTGAGGTCCTTGTCGAGCTGCGCGAGATCGCCAAAGGCGTCGGTCGCGGCCTTGCGCGGTTCCGTGCCGGCGTTGATCGCGTTGGTATAGGCGTTCACCTGATTGGCGCGCCCCGGATCGTGGAACAGCATGTGGGTCAGCAGCCACGACCGGCCGTAATAGACGTCGGTCTGGCCGCGGTTCCGCATCGCGCTGGGTGGTTCCAGCAGGACGCGTTCGGTGGGCATCTTGGGCAGCATCAGCAGGCCATAGGCGCGGCGATAGGCGGGCTGGCCGATCATCGCCCGCCCTTCCTTGTCGAAATCGACCGTCGAATAATATTCGGCGAACCCTTCGATGAACCAGCCCGGAAAGGCGGCGCGCAAATGCCGCTTCATGAAATGATGGCTATATTCGTGGAACAGCACCTGCTGCGCCGGTGACGTGCCGGGCGCGCTGCTGTCGTTCTGACGGTGCGATAGCGCAAAGCTGCCGTCCCGATCCTGCCGGTAAAAGCCTGCAACCGGAGCGCTGCGCGAGCCTGTCGCCAGGCGCGCGACATCGTCGCGGCCGGGCAACAGATAGATTGGCAAGCGGCTTTCCTCGCCCTTTACGGCAACGTTGAACACCAGCCGCAGCGTCGTGTCGAAGCGTTGCAGGTTGGCAGCGAAATCGCGGAGCTGTTTCTCGTTGCTTTCGCTATAGATGATGAAACTTTCGGTATCGGCACGCAGCCATTCGGCGCGCGCCGGGGTCGCCATGCCGACCATCACAATGGCGGCGATCAGGCCGAAGCTGATTTTCTTCATGTCGTAACCCTTGCTGTAGCAATCATCAATGCTGCCAGCCCGCCAGGTTGGAGTAAAGCCCTCACTTTGTTACACAAATGAGTAGGGATCGATGTCGATTGCGAGTCTTGCCTTGGCGGGCCAGTCGATGCTGCCAACCCAGTCGCGGATCGTTCCCTGCAAGTCGAAACTGCGCGGGGCGTGGAGCAGCAGGCGGAAGCGGTGGCGACCGCGCAGCATCGCGAGCGGGGCGGGGGCAGGGCCATAGACAGCGAGCCCCTCGGCGACCGGCGCCTTCGCCCCCAGCCGCTGCGCGACGCCGCGCGCGACTTCGACGTCTTCGGACGAAATGACCAGCGCGGCGAAGCGGCCATAGGGCGGGGCGCCCGCCAGTTTGCGCGCCGCGGCCTCGGCGGCGTAGAATCCGTCGCGGTCGTTGGCGACGAGCGCGGCCATGACGGGGGCGTCGGGAACGCGTGTCTGGATCAGCACCTCGCCGGGCTTCACCCCGCGCCCGGCGCGTCCCGCGACCTGCGCGATCTGCTGGAAAGTGCGCTCGGACGCGCGCAGATCGCCGCCGTCGAGGCCGAGGTCGGCGTCGACCACGCCGACGAGGGTGAGGTTGGGGAAATGATAGCCCTTGGTGACCAGCTGGGTGCCGATGATGATGTCGACCAGCCCGCCCTCGACATTGTCGACGAACTCGGCGGCTTTCGCCGGCGACCATAAAGTGTCGCTGGTGACGATCGCGACGCGCGCCTCTGGAAAACGCAGCGCAATCTCGTCGGCGACGCGCTCGACCCCGGGGCCGCAGGCGACGAGGCTGTCCTCGTCCTCGCATTCGGGGCAGAGGCGCGGCGGCGGCATCACATGGCCGCAATGGTGACAGGCAAGGCGGTGGACGAGGCGGTGCTCGACCATCCACGCGGTGCAGTTCGGGCACTGGATGCGGTGGCCGCAGGTGCGACAGAGGGTGAGCGGCGCAAAGCCGCGGCGGTTGAGGAACAACAGGCTTTGCTCGCCCTTTTGCAAGCGGTCGGCGAGCGCGTCGACCAGCGGGGGCGCGAGCCAGCGGCCGCGGTCGGGCGGATCGCTGCGCATGTCGATCGCGGCCAGATCGGGCAGGGTCGCACCGCCGAAGCGCGCGGGCAGGACGATGTGGCGATAGCGCCCCGCCTCGACCATCGCGAGACTTTCGAGCGCCGGGGTGGCGCTGGCGAGCACCACCGGCAGCCCCTCGAAATGACCGCGCATTACGGCGACGTCGCGTGCATGATAATGGACGCCGTCCTCCTGCTTGAAGCTCGTTTCATGCGCCTCGTCGACAACGATGACGCCGAGCCGGGCATAGGGGAGGAACAGCGCCGAGCGCGCGCCGACGACGATCTTTGCCTCGCCGCTGGCGATCGCGTGCCAGGCGCGGCGGCGCTCGGTCGAACGCAGGCCGCTGTGCCAGGCGACGGGCTCGTATCCGAAGCGGGCGGCGAAGCGGGTGAGCATCGGCTCGGTCAACGCGATTTCCGGGAGCAGGACGAGCGCCTGTTTGCCCGCGTCGATTGCCGCGGCAATCGCCTCCATATAGACTTCGGTCTTGCCCGATCCGGTGACCCCGTCGAGCAGCAGCGTCTCGAATTTTTCGGCGGCGACCGCGGCGGTCAGCTGCGCGGCGGCGGCGGTCTGTTCGGCGGACAGGTCGGGCGGGGCGAAGGCGGGATCGGGGTGGGGGTAGGGCGCGTCGGCGGACACGGTGACGGCTTCGAGCGCGCCAGCGTTGACCAGACCACGGATCACCGCCTCGCTGACCTCGGCGAGCGCGGCAAGTTCGCGCACCATGCCCTGCCGCTCGCCGATCTTTTCGAGCGCGACGGTGCGCTGCGGGGTCATGCGGGCGGGGCGTTCACCAGTGGCGCGATATTCGACGATCGGGCGCTTCGCGTCGGCGAACGCGACCCCGGGCAGCACCATCCGCAGCACCGACCCCGGCGGCGCGAGATAATAGTCGCTGGTCCATTCGACCAGACGGCGCAGCGGCGCCGCGATCGGCGGGACGGCGACGACTTCGTACAGATTGCGCAGCCGATTGTCGCCAACCGCCTCGGGTGCGCCGAAACTCGCATCCTCCCATACCACCCCGCCCATTCGCCGCGGGCCGAGCGGCGCGATGACGACGCTACCGAGCGGCGCCTCGCACCCCTGCGGCACCCGATAGTCGAGCGGGCCGAGGGCGGCGGTGAGGAGAAGAACGCGGGCGCGGGTCATGGGTGCGGTAGGATATAGGCGCGTGGGTACAATAGGAAAGCGGGCGAGGGAAAAATGCGCGCAGAGGCGCAAAGATTGCAGAGAATTTGTTGGTTCACGCGGAGACGCGGAGACGCGGAGACGCGGAGGCGCGGAGGAAGGCGTAGGGAGAATAGGGAAGAGGGTAAGTGCGAGATTGACGGCTTTGCCGCCCTTCTTTCCTCTCTCTGCGTTCTCCGCGCCTCTGCGCGAATAGCTTCTCCGCGGCTCCGCGGCTCCGCGTGAACTTTATGACGCAGCGGGCGCGGACCGGATCACCCGCTTGGCCGCCTTCGGACGCCGGAACCAGAAGGTCCACACCGTCAGGCTCCCCAGCAGCGCCAGCGCCAGCCCCGATGCCGTCATCAGCAGGCGATAGGGTAGCCCGCCGACCTTTGCCGCATGCAGCGGATAGGCCATGTTGAACGCCTGCGCTCCGGCGGGCATCGCCAGCGCGTCGCGCGACCCGAGCAGTTCGCCCGTCGCGGCATCGAACCACAAGGTGGAACGCCCGTTGGGCAGCCATTCGCCGGGTTGTTTCATCCGCAGGCTGATCGGGTCGCCCGCCTTGCGTGGCTTGCTGAGGATGCGGAACTCGGCATCGGGAAACCGCGCCCGTGCGGCGGTCAGCATCGCGGTCCAGTCGGGATCGGCGGCCAGCGGGCCGCTTTTATACTTCGGCGGCTCCAGCGCCTTGGCCGTCTCCGCAACCGGGCCGAACGGCGCAACAACGATCGCGGCAAAGGGACGAAAAATCATCATCGTCCCGGTGACGACTGACAACAGCAACAGCGGTGCGACGACGACGCCGAGGTCGCGATGCTGGGTGACGATCGCGGGGCGGCTCATCCGTTTAGGCCAGAGGCGGAGTTTGAAGGTCTTGCGGGTGCGCCACCACAGGATCACCCCCGAAATGACAAAGAACAGCCCGGCCAGTCCCGCGATCCCGATTACCCATTCGCCCGCGTCGCCGGTGAACAGATGGTGGTGGAAATCGAACAGCCAGATTTCGGGACGCTCCCACTGGCTCGCCCATTGCGCCACGACCTCACCCGACTGGCTGGCGTAAAGACCCGCGCCCTCTTCGAACCGCATCTGGTGCAGCCCGAGACGCTGGCTGGCGTAAATGATCCCCTGCGGATCGCCGGGCATCGCCATCAGCTTTTCGGTTGTCGCGGCGACGGTCGCGAGGTCGATGACCTGCGGGTCGCCCGCGTGCGGCAGGCCGATCCACTCTTCCTTATGGACCAGGATCGCCCCCGACAGGCCGAGCAGCGCGAGCACGAGGCCGATCAGCCCCCCGGTCCAGCGGTGCAGCGTGTCGAGCAGCTTCATCCTATCGTCAGTGCTATTGCAGCATCATCAACTGCCTGTTCCCCCGCGAAGGCGGGGGTCCATCTCCGGCCGGCACCATGTTGCGCCGACCGGTGATGGGTTCCCGCCTTCGCGGGAACACGGGCCGTTTTTGATGGCTGGGTTAACGGCATCATCAGAACCGGTAATCCCAGCCCAGCGTGAAGGTCCGTCCGCGCCCGGCGAAATAGGACAGCTGGTCGGTCGGCAGCCGCGTGTCGCTCGAATAGTCGATATATTGTTTGTTGAAGAGATTCTGCACCGACAGGCTGATGCCGCCGATTGCGGTCTGATAGCGGACATTGGCATCGGTCAGCGTGTAGCCACCGAAATCATTGTCGCTGAGCTTCAGCGGGCGTAGCGGGTTGGCATCGTCGGCGGCGCGCGCCTTGCTGTCGAAGCGGCGCTTGAAATAGACCTGCGTCTGGAGGCGCGCCGAGAACGGCCCGCTGTTGTAGTTCGCCGCAAGGTTCAGGCGGTCGGGCGAGATGTTGGTGCCGTCGAGGTCGCTGTCGACAATGCCGTCGGGTACCGCATCACTGTCGAACCGCCCCATCAGATGCGCGTAACCGACATTGAGCTTCAGCCCGTCGATCGGGGTCTGGATGCCCAGATTGAGTTCGAGCCCCTGAATCTCGACGCGCAGCCGCTGGACGTCAAAGGTGCGGTCGGGGCGCGCGATCAGCAACTGGCCCTTGTCGCTCGACGACCAGAAATAGGAGGCGCTGGCGTCGAGCGGGCCGCGCTTGACCTCGAACCCGATCTCGCGGTTGTTCGACACGATCGGCGAGATGTCGAGGAACGTGTCGATATCGACCCCGGCGGTGCCGATCGACCGGGTGATGCGGCCGACGTCGGGGACGGTGAAGCCCTCGGCATAGCTGGCATAGGCACGGATGCCGTCGATCGGTTCGATGATGACGCCGCCGTTGAGCAGCACATCGTCAAAGGTCGGCGAGCCGCCCGCGACCGTCACCCCGCCGCGCGGCGTCGTGGTCGTCGCCAGCGTGGTGTAATCGTCGATGGTGATCTTCACATTTTCATAGCGCGCCCCGCCCGCGACGCGGATCAGCCCGTCGAACAGCTTGAGGTTCGCCTGCGCGAAGGGGGCAAGGCTGCGGAAATCGGTCGGCGGCACCCAGGTGCGGCCGGTGGCGATCAGCCGCTGTTCGGTGGTATCCCACAAGGCGTCGAAGCCCAAGGTCAGCGTCAGGTCGTCGAAGCCGGGGAGGCCGCGTTCGTAGCTGAGCTTGCCGCCGAATTTGCGGCTGCGATTCTGCGACTGGTCGAAAAGGGTGCCGATCGGCGCGATGCGGATGTCCTGAAACGCCGCCTGCGTCGCAATCTCGCCGCCAAAGGTGTCGCGGCTGCGGTTGAAGAAAATCTGGCTGACCAGATTGCCGCCGCCAAGGTCTGTGTCGGTCAGCGACAGCGCGACGCTTTCGGTGCGGTTCTGCGCCGACTTGCCCGGCGGGTCGCCGCGCACCGCGCTGGTCGGGATACCGAGCGTGCGGTTGCCGGCCACCGCGACATAGTCGCCGTCGCCCTTCAGCTCGAACCGGCTGGCGATCAGGTCGAGCCGCGCGCTCGGCGACAGTTCGTACCCCAGGCGGGCAAAGAAGTTCGTCGCCTTGCTGTCCTGCGTTTCGCCCTGCGTCAGGTTGAGCCCCACCGGGCGGCCCTTGGCATCCGAAAACACGCCGCGGATTTCATAAGCCGCGCCGACGGTCGCGTCGAATGCCCCGGCCTTGTACTGGATCAGCCCGGCGAGCTTGCCGCCCATCCCGGCCTTGGAAAAATCATTGTCGGCGGTGCCCTGCACCAGCGTGCGGCCGCTGATCCCGTCCTCGGTCGGCGCGCCGACGGTGACCTGGTTGACGATGCCGCCGGTGCCGCCGATCCCCTGCAACGCGTTCGAGCCATAGATCAGCTCGACGCGGTCGACGAAAAAGCCGTCGATGGTGAAACCGTCGCGGCTGCCGTCACGCAGCGGGGTCGATTGGGGGATGCCGTTGATCGCATAAAGCGGCGAGCGCCCGCGCAGCGACTCGCCCGCGCCCGACAATTTCTGCCGCGTCGGCGAAAAGCTGGGGGTCAGATTGGCAACCGCGTCGGTCACCGACCCTGCCATCGCGAGCTGCTGGTCGAGCGCCTCCTTGCCGATCACGTCGATGGTCAGCGGCAGCGCGCTCGGCGGCAGGATGGTGCGCGCGGCGGTGACGATGATCGTGTCTTCGCCGGTTGCACTGTCGTCGGCGGCGTCCTGCGCAAAGGCAGGGGCGGACAGCGCGGTGGAAGCGAGCGCGGCGACGAGCAATTTGCGAATCATTCTTAACTCCTGTTCGGAGCGCCGCTAATGCGAGCGATTTGCATATGCAAGACTATTCTCCCTTCCTGCTTGCGGGAGGGGCCAAGGAGCGATCGCAAGTCGCCAATCATCCTCCCTGTGGCGAAGCCTTGGGGAGGTGGCAGCGCGAAGCGCTGACGGAGGGGCTATGGCGCTGACGTAGCCGCCCCTCCACCATCCGCTGCGCTGACGGTCCCCCTCCCCATGGCTTCGCCACAGGGAGGATCCGTCGTCTGCATCTTATCCGCCAAGCGGACATCCCGAACCGTAAAGGGTGACGTTGATCGCCAAACCGCGCTATCATCCGCGCAATGCGGGAAAAGGAACTGCGCTTCGCTCTGATTTGCTACGGCGGCATCAGCCTTGCCGTCTATATGCACGGCATCACCAAGGAAGTCTGGCGCCTCGCTGCCGCGTCGCGCGCCTTTCATGACGGCGCCCCCCAGCAAGGGTCGGGCGCGGTCTATGGCGAGCTGCTGACCCAAATCGCGGCGCGCAGCAATGTCCGCCTGCGCGTGCTCGCCGACATCGTCGCAGGCGCCAGCGCGGGCGGCATCAACGGCATTTTCCTCGCGCGCGCGCTGGCGACCGGGCAGTCGCTCGACCCGCTCACCGACCTGTGGCTCGACAGCGCCGACGTCGACAAGCTGATCGATCCCGACGCACGGCCCTTGTCGGCGGCGACCAAATTCTGGGCGGTGCCGATCGCCGGGTGGATGATGAAAAAGCGCGGCAATGTCATCGACCGCACCGTCGGCCATGGCGCGCAGGACGAGGTGCGCGCGAAGCTGTCGCGCTTCGTGCGGGCGCGCTGGTTCGAACCGCCGTTCGGCGGCGAGACATTCGTGAACCTGTTGCTCGATGCCTTTGACGCGATGGAGCAGGGGCCGCGCGGGCCGGTGCTGGTTCCCGATGGCCAGCCGGTCGACCTGTTCGTGTCGGTCACCGACTTTGCCGGGCATAGCGTCCCGCTCGCGCTGAACAGCCCGGCGCGGGTGACCGAAGACGAGCATCGGCTGATGCTCCATTTCCGCGAGGACAGCCGCACCGGCGCGCGCCTCGACGATGTACCCGGCCTCACCGCCGCAGCGCGCGCGACCGCGAGCTTTCCGGGCGCTTTCCCGCCCTTCACGCTGCGCGAACTCGACCGGGTGCTGGCCAAGCGGGAGATCGACTGGCCTGGCCGCGATACCTTCATCCGCACCCAGCTACCCGCGACGGCCGAGGGCGATCCCGCCGACCGGGTGCTGATCGACGGCTCGGTGCTCGCCAACGCGCCGTTCCGCCCCGCAATTGCGGCGCTCAAACAGCGCCCGGCGCGGCGCGAGATCGACCGGCGCTTCGTCTATATCGACCCCAAGCCCGATTACCGCGCAATCAGCTTCGGCAAGCCCGTAGCGACTGAAGAGGCGCGGGTACCGGGCTTCCTGCCGACGATCCTCGGCGCGCTGTCCGAAATCCCGCGCGAACAGCCGATCCGCGAAAATGTCGAGGCGATCGAGGTCATGTCGCGCCGCATCCGCCGCATGCAGCATATCGTCGACGCGATGAAGGTCGAGGTCGAGGAACAGGTCGCGGCGCTGTTCGGCAGCACCTTCTTCCTCGACACGCCGACGGTGGCGCGGCTCGAAAAATGGCGCGCCAAGGCGCAGGATCAGGCGGCAGCGCGCGCGGGTTTTGCATATGCGCCCTACGGTCATCTCAAGCTGTCGGCGGTGATCGAGGAACTGGCCAGCCTGATCGACCGGCTGCTGCCGCCAGAAGGCGCGGTGCATCAGGCGAACCGGCGGCTGGCCCTGTGGGACGAGGCGCGGGCGCGGGGGCTCGACCGGATTTCGGGCAAGAAGGGCGCCGGGGCGAGCGGCGATGCGATCGCTTTTTTTCGCACCCATGACCTCGGTTTCCGCATCCGCCGCCTGCGTTTCCTGGCGCGCGAGCTCGACACCGCGGTCGAAGCGACACGCGAGGGTCGCGACCCGGTGTGCGAGGATATGCGCGAGGCGATTTTCACCGCGCTCGGCCTGTATCTCGACCGGCAGGGCGATGCGTGGCTGGCGGGTCTCGACCTGCCCACCGATGCGGGACCGGGCGACTGGATCGACGCGGTCGCGGCGCGGCGCGACCTGACCGCGATCGACGGTCAGGCCGACACGCTGATCGCCGCCGCGCTGGCCGCGATGCCGAAGGACGATCGCCGCACGCTGCTGCTCGCCTACCTCGGCTATCCCTTTTACGACATCGCGACCTTGCCGTTGTTGCAGGGCGAGGGCTTCGACGAATATGACCCGATCAAGATCGACCGCATCTCGCCGTCCGACGCGACCGCAATTCGCAGCGGCGGCGCCGCAGCGATGCTCAAGGGCATCGAGTTCAACAGCTTCGGGGCGTTCTTCAGCCGTGCGTACCGCGAGAATGACTATCTATGGGGGCGGCTGCATGGTGCCGACCGGCTGATCGATATCGTGGCTAGCAGCGTCGGCGGGGAAAAGGGGCTGTCGGGGGAGGAGCTGAAGACGCTGAAGCGGCGCGCGTTTCATGCGATATTGGACGAGGAGGAGGGGCGGTTGCCGAAGGTGGCGGGGCTGATCGCGGAGTTGAGGGGGGAGATTGGCGCTATCTAAGCCCCTCGCCTTCAGGGGAGGGGTTGGGGTGGGGTCTGTCGAGGTTGTGCAAGGCCGCTGGACCCCACCCCGCTCGACTAAAGGCCCGGCTACGCCGAACCAATTCTCGCTGCCCCTCCCCTGAAGGGGAGGGGTGTCGTCCCTCAATCCCGCAAATCGTCCCACATATCCTTGATCCGCCCGAAAAAGCCCTGGCTGGCGGGGCATTCGTCGCCGGTCTCGGTCTCGCGAAACTCGGCGAGCAATTCCTTTTGGCGCGCGCTGAGTTTCGTCGGCGTCTCGACATCGACCTGCACCACCAGGTCGCCGTGGCCGCGACCGTTCAGCACCGGCATCCCGGCGCCGCGCTGGCGGAGTTGCTTGCCCGACTGGATGCCCGCCGGGATGTGGATGTCGTGCTTGGCGCCGTCGAGCCCGGGAATGCTGATCTCGCCGCCGAGCGCGGCGGTGGTGAAGCTGATCGGCGCGCGCGTGAACAGCGTTGTGCCCTCGCGCTCGAACACCTTGTGCCGCGCCATGTGCAGGAAGATGTAAAGGTCGCCCGGCGCCGCACCGCGCGCGCCGCTCTCGCCCTCGCCTGACAGGCGGATGCGGGTGCCTTCGTCGACCCCGGCGGGGATATTGACGGTCAGCGTCTTGCGCCGGTCGACGCGGCCTTCGCCATGACAGCTATTGCACGGATCCGCGATGACCTCGCCCGCGCCTTGACAGGCCGGGCAGGTGCGCTCGACCATGAAGAAACCCTGCTGCGCGCGCACCTTGCCATGTCCGGCGCAGGTTGCGCAGCGGCTGGTCTGGGTGCCGGGCTTGGCGCCCGATCCGTCGCACGCGTCGCAGCGCGCCGCGACATCGACCTGGATCTCGCGCGTGATCCCGGTGAAGGCGTCCTCCAGCCGGATTTCCATGTCGTAGCGGAGGTCCGCGCCGCGCGCGGGGCCGCGTTGCTGCCGCCCGCCGCCGAATGCCGAGCCGAAGATCGATTCGAAAATGTCGCCGATATCGCCGAAATCGGCGCCCGCCCCGGCGCCCGCGCCGCCGCGTACGCCATCCTTGCCGAACCGGTCATAGGCGGCGCGCTTTTGCGGATCGCGCAGGCAGTCATAGGCTTCGCTGATCGCCTTGAAACGGGCTTCGCTGTCCTTGCACCCCGGATTCTTGTCGGGGTGGAATTTCATCGCGAGCTTGCGGTAGCTAGACTTCAGCGTCGCTTCGTCAGCGGTGCGATCGCATTCGAGCAGTTCGTAATAATCGATGTCGAGACTCATGGTCGGCTCATGCCCCTGAGGGTACAGCCCTTCGAGACGGGCCTTCGACTTTGCTCAGGCCCTCCTCAGGGCGAACGGCTAAAAAACCACCGTTCGCCCTGAGGAGCCATTGAGCTTGCCGAAATGGCGTCTCGAAGGGCATGCCCTAACGCTTATTTCTTGTCGTCTTCGACTTCGGAAAATTCGGCATCGACGACGTCTTCGTCGGTCTTTGCCTCGCCCGCATCTTCGGCGCCGGGGGACGCGGCGGCCTGCTGCTCCTTCTCGTAGATCGCCTGACCCAGCTTCATCGCGACCTGCGCAAGCGCCTGGCTCTTTTCGGTCATCGCTGCGCTGTCGCCGCCTTCGACCGCGGTCTTGGCTTCGGCCACCGCCGCTTCGATCTCCGACTTCAGACCCGCATCGACCTTGTCGCCATGCTCGCGGAGCTGGCTTTCGGTCGAGTGGATCAGGCTTTCGGCGTTGTTCTTCGCCTCGGCCGCTTCGCGACGCGCCTTGTCCTCTTCGGCGAACTGTTCAGCGTCCTTGACCATCTGGTCGATGTCGGCGTCGCTAAGCCCGCCACTGGCCTGGATCTTGATCTGCTGTTCTTTGCCGGTGCCCTTGTCCTTCGCGTGGACCGACACGATGCCGTTGGCGTCGATGTCGAACGTCACCTCGATCTGCGGGACGCCGCGCGGCGCGGGGGGAATGCCGACGAGGTCGAACTGGCCGAGCATCTTGTTGTCCTGCGCCATTTCGCGTTCGCCCTGGAACACGCGGATCGTCACCGCCGACTGATTGTCGTCCGCGGTCGAGTAAACCTGCGACTTCTTGGTCGGGATCGTCGTGTTGCGGTCGATCATCTTGGTCATGATGCCGCCCAGCGTCTCGATGCCCAGCGACAGCGGGGTGACGTCGAGCAGCAGCACGTCCTTGACGTCGCCCTGCAGCACGCCCGCCTGAATTGCAGCACCGATCGCGACGACTTCGTCAGGGTTCACGCCGGTGTGCGGTTCCTTGCCAAAGAAGTCTTTCACGACTTCACGCACCCGCGGCATGCGGGTCATCCCGCCGACGAGGACGACTTCGTCGATCGCGCTCGCCGAAATGCCGGCGTCCTTGATCGCCTTTTTGCAGGGTTCCAGGGTGCGCTTGACCAGCTCTTCGACCAGCTTTTCGAGGTCGGCGCGGGTGATCGTCTTGACCAGATGCTTCGGCCCGTTGGCGTCGGCGGTGATGAAGGGCAGGTTGACCTCGGTCGTCGCGGCCGACGACAGTTCGATCTTCGCCTTTTCGGCGGCTTCCTTCAGGCGCTGGAGCGCGAGCTTGTCGCCGCGCAGGTCGATGCCTTCGTCCTTCTTAAAGGTGTCGGCGAGGAATTCGACGATCTTGCTGTCGAAATCTTCACCGCCCAGGAAGGTGTCGCCGTTGGTCGACTTCACCTCAAACACGCCGTCGCCCACCTCGAGGATCGAGATGTCGAAGGTGCCGCCGCCAAGGTCATAGACCGCGATCGTCTTGTTCTCGGTCTTGTCGAGCCCGTAAGCGAGCGCCGCCGCGGTTGGTTCGTTGATGATGCGCAGCACTTCCAGGCCCGCGATCTTGCCGGCGTCCTTGGTCGCCTGACGCTGTGCGTCGTTGAAATAAGCGGGAACGGTGATCACCGCCTGCTCGACCTTTTCGCCGAGATACGCTTCGGCAGTTTCCTTCATCTTCTGCAGGATGAAGGCGCTAATCTGCGACGGCGAATAATCCTCACCGCCCGCCTTGACCCACGCGTCGCCATTGCTGCCCTTGACGATCGTGTAGGGGACCAGCTCGGTGTCCTTCTTGGTGATCGGGTCGTCGAAGCGGCGGCCGATCAGGCGCTTCACTGCGAACACGGTGTTTTCGGGGTTGGTGACCGCCTGGCGCTTGGCCGGCTGGCCGATCAGGCGCTCGCCATCCTTGGCAAAGGCGACGATCGACGGCGTCGTCCGCGTGCCTTCGACATTTTCGATAACCTTGGGCTTGCCGCCTTCCATCACCGCGACACAGCTGTTGGTGGTGCCGAGGTCGATCCCGATCACTTTTGCCATTTATACTCGTCCTTGTTGCTTCTGCGGCGCCCTGAAAAGGCACGCCGGACATGGGGTTCTGGGCGCGATATAGGTGCGCTTATCCTTGGCACAAGGGCTTTGAGGGCTTATCGGGGATGTGAAATCATGCGCTGTTACGGAGTCTTCGCAAAATGAAAGCTTTTGTCCTTGCCGCCCTTGCCGTCCCCTTGCTCACCCTGACGGCGTGCGGGGAAAAGCTGATCGCGGACAAGCCGCTCAATGTCGTCAGCGGCCATATCGTCATGGGGGCGACCGCCGATCGTCCGGCGGTTGGCTATTTCCGGGTTCAAGGCGGGCCGCAGCCGGTGGAACTGGTCGCGGTGACCACCGACCTCGCGCAGCGGGTCGAAATGCACGAAAGCGTGCGCGAAAATGGCATGATGACGATGAAGCCACTGGCGCGCGCCGCCGTCCCGGCCAAGGGCGAGTTGGTGTTCAAGCAGGGCGGCAAGCATCTGATGATCTGGGGCATCAACGGCGCCGCGGTGCGCGCGGGCAAATTGCCGATGCAGTTCGTCTTCACCAACAACGCCAATGAGCGCATCCTGTTCGACATGGTGATCAAGCCCGCCGAAGGCGCGGCGGCGGGCAGCGAAGCGGCGATGGATCACAGCGCGATGGGGCATGGTGAGGACAAGGCGTCAGATGCTGCGCCCGAAAAGAAGGCGGCTGCGACAAAATAACTGTGCCGATCAACAGATCGTCATTGCGAGCGAAGCGCAGCAATCCAGAGCGGTTTACGCCACGCTGGATTGCTGCGCTTCGCTCGCAATGACGAGGTTCTGATGGCGCGACCTTCGCGCCCTCTCACCACGGGCGAAGTCGCGCTCTCCCGAACGGTGTTCGGCGACGCGATCGCTTATGACCGGGTCCGCATCTGCCATCACAAATGGATATTCTTCCAGCCGCGCGGTGTCGTCATGGCGCCGATGGGCAGCCTGCATTTCAACCCGCATGGCGACCTCTATTGCGACGATTTCAGCGCCGCGTCGCAGCGATTGCAAGGGCTGTTCATCCACGAAATGGTGCATGTGTGGCAGGCGCAGACGCGCGGCCGCTGGTATCTGGTGCTGATGCGCCACCCGTTCGCGACCTACAGCTATAGCCTGAAACCCGGCTGGCTGCTGGAACGCTATGGGCTGGAACAGCAGGCCGAGATTGTCCGCCACTATTGGCTACTCGCGCAGGGCATGGTCGTCGGCGGCGGTCCGGGGGTCGAGGCGTATCGCGCGATCCTGCCCGAGGAATGGGGCGCGGCATGAGCGATTTCGAATTTGTCTTCGCGCTCTACAGTCTGCTGCTTGGCCTCTCGATGGTCGAACTGCTCGGTGGATTGGGCCGCGCGCTCGAAGTGCGATTTGCCGCGCAGGCGGAGCGCGAGGCGTTTTCGATCGGCTGGCTCACGCCGCTGCTCGCGATCTTCGTGATGCTCGACCTCTTGTCCTTCTGGAGCGCCGCGTGGACCGCGCGCGGCAGCCTGACCGTGTCGAACACGGTGTTGATGGGCGTTGCCGGTTTTGCCGCGGTCTATTTCCTCGCCGCGCGGCTGGTGTTTCCCTCGCATCCCGAAGGCTTTGCGAATCTCGACGTCCATTTTTTCCGCGTCCGGCGCATTGTGCTCGGCCTGCTGCTGGTGCTGCTCGGCGCCCAGCTCGGCTTCTACCTGTCACAGCCCGATCTCGCGGTCAGCCTGGCGCGTCCGCTTGCGTGGATCATGACGATCGTACTTGTCGTGCTGATGGCCGCGGCGATGGCGGTCAACGACCGCCGCTGGAGCATCGCGATCCTTGCGGCGCTGATCCTGCGCTACGTCGTCATCTACCTGCTTTGATCAGAAATACCGACTAGCCAGACGGATGGCGTTCGTCCTATGTTCCGCGGATGGATGGACTCTCACTGCTCGTCGCCCTTGTTGCCCTTGCCATTGGCGGTCTGATCGGCTGGCTGTTTGCCGGGCGGCAGGCAGGCGGACTGAAGGCCGAGCGCGACGGACTGGCCGAGCGATTCAAGGCGGCGGTGACTGACCTTGCCGCTGAGGCCGAGGCGCGCAAGGCCGCCGATATCCAACTGGCGTCGCTGCTCAGCGAACAGCGTGCACGCGACGCCGCGCATGATGCGCAGATTGAGCAGCTCAAGGACGCGCAGGCGGCGCTCACCGCGCAATTCCGCGAGGTCGGGCAGGTGATGCTCGACAGTGCGCAAAAGGCGTTCCTTGAGCGCGCCGAGGCTCGCTTCAAGGAAAGCGAGGCGACCGCCGGGCAGAATCTGAAGGCGCTGCTGAGCCCCGTCCACGAGCGGCTTCAGAAATATGAGGAAGCGGTCGGCAAGGTCGAGGCCGAGCGGCGCGACGCCTTTGGCCTGCTCCATGGCCAGATCGCGGCGATGCGCGAAGGCACCGAACGCGTGTCGAGCGAGGCGGCGAAGCTGGTCAACGCGCTGCGCAACGCGCCCAAGGCGCGCGGGCGCTGGGGCGAGCAGCAGCTCAAGAACGTTCTCGAAAGCTGCGGCCTCAGCGAACACGCCGATTTCCAGACCGAGGTCAGCGTGACCGATGGCGACGGCGGGCGTCTGCGCCCCGATGTCGTCGTCAAGGTGCCGGGCGGGCAGAGCCTGGTGATCGACGCCAAGGTGTCACTCAACGCCTATCAGGATGCGTTCGGCGCGGTCGAGGAGCGCGAAAAGGCACTGCATCTCGCCGCCCACGCCGCGGCGATGAAGGCGCATGTCAACACGCTGGGCGCCAAGGCCTATTGGAACCAGTTCGACGACACCCCCGATTTTGTCGTGATGTTTGTGCCGGGCGAACATTTTCTTGCCGCGGCGCTCGATCAGGACCCGACGCTGTGGGACTATGCGTTCGAGCGCAAAGTGCTGCTCGCGACCCCGACCAACCTGATCGCGATCGCGCGCACCGTCGCGGCGGTGTGGCGGCAGGAAAAGCTCGCCAATCAGGCGCGCGAAATCGCCGCGCTCGGCAAGGAGCTGTATGCGCGCATGTCGGTGATGGGTTCGCACATCGCCAAGGTCGGGCGCAATCTCGATCAGGCGACCGGCGCGTACAACGCCTTTGTCGGCAGCTTCGAATCGCAGGTGTTGACGCAGGCGAAACGCTTCGAGGCGCTGGACATCGAAACCGGCGACAAGGAGATCGCGGTGCTGCCGGTCGTCGAACAGGCGGCGCGCCCGCTTGCCAAGCTGGCGGCGGCGCCGGCGGCAGTCAACGACGGGGGGCAGTAGTTCCGCCCCCCATCCCTAAATCCGTTCGCCCTGAGCTTGTCGAAGGGCTGTTCTTGTCTTTGAGCCCGGATAAGAAAGAACGGTGCTTCGACAAGCTCAGCACGAACGGAAGTATGGCGTGACAGTCAAGAAGTATGGCGTGACAGTCAAATCGCCCGCTTCAGCACCGCCGTCTGCCCCGCGCTTCCCGTCAAAATCAGCGTCCCGTCATCGGCGAAGGTCAGGCTGACCGGCGCCGCCATCAATTGGAAGAATGCCGCTTCCTGCGTCATGCCCGGACCCGGACACGCCATTTCGGTCGCCATCAGCGGTCCCGCAGTGAGCGTGCCGTCCGCGGTCGAATAGCCACCCGAGAAGCGATTGCAGCCCGCGCTGCCGCTCAGCCGCGCGCCGTCGAATTGCAGCGACGTCGGGCGGTCTGCTGCGACCGCGAGGCCGCCGATCGACACGAAGGTCCAGCTCGATCCCGCCAATGTGTCAGGCGGCAAGATATTGCCGCCGCAGCCGTTCAGCGTCTTGCCATCGGCGACGACGCGCACCGTGTCGGCAAAACGCCGGTCGCTCATCCCGTCGCTGCACGGCGCGGTCTTGATCACCACCGACAGTCGGTCGCTGACATAGGTGCGGCCGTTCAGCGACGGTTTGGCGCCGGGGTTCGGCACCATGATCTTGGTCGCGCCATAATCGCCGTCATAGTTGAGCCGGTCGGGCGTAATTTCAAGCGTCCAGCCGGGTTCGGTGCCGAGCGCCATATAGGCCGCGGGCTGCTCACCGGGGCTCTGCGGCGGCGATTCGGTCGCGGGCGCGCAGGCGGCGAGTGCGGGAAGGGCGAGCAGGGGCAAATATCGGATCATGGGACCGTCTCCTCATCGTGTCATGCTGAACTTGTTTCAGCATCCATGGCCTGCCTTATCCCCCGGCGCGGCGCCCAAGGCAGGGTCTGGCCATGGACCCTGAAACAAGTTCAGGGTGACGAAGCTACTATGGATCGCCCCGCTTAGCGAAAGTGAATTGCGCCATCCTGAACGACGCTACTTCCGCCGCTGGTTCAGCACCTCATACGCCATCACCGCGGTCGCGACCGCGGCGTTCAGGCTGTCGGCCTTGCCCAGCATCGGCATCTTCACCCGCACGTCGGCGGCGTCGGCATAGGCGGGCGGCATCCCCTGCGATTCATTGCCGGTCAGGATGAAGGTCGGCGCGACATAGCGCACCGCCTGATAATCCTCGGTATCGTCGCCCAGCCACGTCGCCACCAGCTGCCCCGGCCCCTGCCGCAACCACGGCAGAAATTCGTCCCAGCGCGCCTGCACCAACGCCTGGGTAAAAATCGCCCCCATGCTCGCGCGCACCGCCTCGACCGCATAGGGATCGGTGCTTTCGTCGAGCAGGATCAGCCCGCCCGCGCCGACCGCATCGCCGGTGCGCAGCATCGTGCCGAGATTGCCGGGATCGCGCAGCCGTTCGGCGACCAGCCAGATCGCCGCGGTTGTGCGGTCGAGGTCGGCGAGCGTGGTTTTCGGTTCGGCGTAGATACCGACGACGGTCTGGGCATTGTCCTTGCCCGACAATTTGGAGAGGATCGCGGGCGTCGTGTCGATCACCTCGCCGCCCGCCGCCAGCGTATCGGCGACGAGCGCCGCGGCGAGCGGGTGCGCGTCGCCCTCTGGCCCCAGGAACAGCCACTGCGGCAAAACTCCCGCCTCACGCGCCTCGGTCGCGATGCGCAGCCCTTCGGCGAGGAACAGCCCTTCGGCGCGGCGATGGCGCTTTTCGCGCAACAACCGCATCCGCTTGATCAGCGGGTTCGACAGGCTTTCGATGGTGGTGCGGCGACCGGTCATCCGGTCAATCCTCGCCGAAGCTGTCCTTGACCAGCCCGACCAGCTTGAGCAGCGCAGCATCGGCCCCGTCGCCGCTGGTGTGGATGGTGATCGTATCGCCCTTGGCGGCACCCAGCATCATCAGGCCCATGATCGACGTGCCGTTAACACGCGATCCGCCCTTTTCGACCTCGACCGAGACGGTTTCGGGCAGGCGACTGACGAAGGTCACGAATTTGGCGCTGGCGCGCGCGTGTAGCCCGCGCTGGTTGGTGATCTCGACGGTTTCCGACACCGCGGTCACGAACCCACCCCCAGCATTTCCGAGGCGACAGAAATATATTTCTGCCCGGCTTCCTTGGCGGCGATCACTGCGGCGCGCAGTTCCATCGACTTGCGCGCGCTTTCCAGGCGGATCAGCATGGGCAGATTGACCCCGGCGATCACTTCGGTGCGCCCCGATTCGAGCAGGCTGATCGCCAGGTTCGACGGGGTGCCGCCAAACAGGTCGGTCAGCATGACGACGCCGCGGCCTTCGTCGACTGCGCGAATCGCGTCGGCGATTTCCTTGCGGCGCATTTCCATATTGTCGTTGGGACCGATGCAGACGGTTGCGATCGCCCGCTGCGGCCCGACGACATGCTCCATCGCGCGCACCATCTCTTCGGCCAGGCGGCCGTGGGTGACAAGGACCATTCCCAGCAATGGCAAGGCTTTATCGGTGGGCATGAGCGGCGAGACCCTTATGTTTTTCCGGCCGCTGCGGAAGGCGCAGGCGGGGGCTTGCCCTCAAGCCCATCTTGCGGGGCAGAGTCAAGGTTGCGGTGGGTCAGCACTGGCTCATATCCGGACGTGCGCAGCGTTTCGGTCACCCGGGCCGCAACATGAACCGAACGGTGGCGCCCGCCGGTACAGCCAAAGGCAATGGTGACATAGCTTTTGCCCTCAAAGCGGTACCGCGGCAGCAAGGTCAGGATAAGCTTTTCGATCTGCGCCACGCTGTCTTCATAGGCGGGATCGGCCATCACATAGGCGGCCACATCGGCGTCGAGCCCGGTGCCGGGTTTCAGTTTCGCATCCCAATGCGGGTTGCGCAGATAGCGCATGTCGAACACCAGGTCGGCGTTGCGCGGCAGCCCGCGGGCGAAACCGAAGCTCAATATATTGAGTACCGGTTCATCATGATCGCTGTCGCCAAAGCGCTGGCGGACTTCCTGTTGCAGGTCGTTGCTGCTGTAATTGGTGGTGTCGATGACATGCTCGGCCCAGCGGCGCAGCGGCTCCATCATCTCACGTTCGCGCGCGATGCCGTCGGCGGCGGGGCGATCCTCGGCCATCGGGTGGCGGCGACGGGTTTCGGAAAAGCGGCGTTCGAGCTCGGCCCCGGCACAGTCGAGAAACAGCGTCTGGACGTCGCGCCCGCCCACCTCGCGCAGCGCCTTGATCCGCTGCACCAGCAGCGCGGGACGAAACCCCCGGCTGCGGCTGTCGATGCCGACCGCGAGCGGCCGCCCCGCCTCGCCGCGCTTCACCGGCGCGTCGATCAGCGTTTCGAGCAGCGCGAGCGGCAGATTGTCGACCACCTCCCAGCCCAGATCTTCGAGCACCTTGAGCACGGTCGATTTGCCCGCGCCCGACAGGCCCGTCACCATCAACAGTCGCGAACCGGCCGCGTCCTTCATCCCCCGCTCGCTTGCCGGTCGAGCGCGAGCAGGATCTTGATCGGGGCCGAAGCCTCGAACGCCGACAGGGTCAGCGACGGCAGTTCATGGCCCGCGACCACTTCGACCGCGCGGACGGGCGGCATACGTTCGTAGCGGTCGGCGAGACGCACCGCGAGCGCCAGCGGCACTGGCGCGGTCCACGGCTGCTCGACGATGCCCAGCCCGCGCACTTCCAGCTTGCCCGCCAGTTCTTCGGGCGGGTGACACCACAGACGCCCGCGTTCGAACCAGATGTCGCAGCGATCGTCGGCGACCAGCCGGGCGCCGCGATCGATCAGCCGCAGCGCGAGGTCGGACTTGCCATGCCCCGACAGGCCGAGCAGCAAAATGCCGCGGCTGCCCGCGGCGACGCAGCTCGCATGGATATTGACGATATCGGGTCGGGTCCGGCGGGGCAGCATCGCCCACGGCTTACCGGTGACGAAGCGGCGCCGCAAGGCGGCAAACGGTTTGTCGCCCCTGCCTCCGCAGACGCGATGGCTAGGCGGCGCCGGTCGCGCCTTCGCCGGCGGGCAGCGTAATCAGCAGGCTGCCGCCCGGCTTGCCGTCGTCGCGGTCCTTGGCGTTGATCGTGCCGCTATGCCCCTCAATGATCGTCCGCGCGATCGCCAGGCCCAGGCCGCTGTGGCGGCCAAAGGCCTCACCCGCCGGACGTTCGCTGTGAAAACGGCGGAAAATCGCCTCGCGCTGGTCGGGATCGATCCCGGGTCCGTCGTCATCGACCCGGATATGCACCTCGTCGCTCAGCCGTGTCGCGGCGATGCAGACCAGCCCTGTTGGTGGCGAGAAACTGATCGCATTGTCGATGACATTGTCGATCGCCCGCTCCAGCCGGTGGCCATCGCCCATCACCAGGGTCGTCCCCTTGCGCGGGCGGGCAAAGGCGATGCGGGGGTGCGGCGCGTCGGCATCGATCCGTGCGGCGCGCGACGCGAGCATCGATTCGATCATCATCCCGACGTCGATCGGCTCGAACCGGGTACGCGACAATTGCGCATCGACGCGGCTCGCCTCGCTGATGTCGTTGACCAGCCGGTCGAGCCGACGGACATCCTCGTCGGCGATCGCGAGCAGCTGCGCGCGCTGCTCGTCATTCTTGACGCGGCCCAGCCCCTCGATCGCCGAACGCACCGACGCGATCGGATTTTTCAGCTCGTGCGTCACATCGGCGGCAAAATGTTCGCCCGCGTCGATGCGCTGACGCAGCGCCTGCGTCATGTCGGACAGTGCGCGCGCCAGCGTGCCGATTTCGTCGCGGCGGCTCGGCAGACGCGGGACGACCACTTCGCGCGCGCGGCCAAGGCGAACGCGGACCGCGGCGCGTGCCAGCCGCCGCAGCGGGCGAACGATGGTGCGCGCCAGAAACAACGACAGCAACACCGACGTAATCAGGACCATCGCGACGACGATCGCGAGGCGGAGGCGCTCGGCGCGCACGGTGCGGGTAATGTCGCGCGCGTTCAGCGTCATGAGGACCGTCTGCGGCGCTTCCAGATCGACGACGCTCGCGGCGCTCAGCAGCGGGGTGCGTTCGGGGGCGTAGCGGAAGCGGCTCGCCGTGGACCCGCCGCGCTGCGCCTCGATCACCTCGGGCCAGGCCGTGGCGGTATCGACTGCCGGTTCCTGAAAATCGGGGTAGGAGGGGGCGCCGACGATCCAGTCGATGCCGCGATCCATCGCGCGCGCGGCATCGCGCTGCCACACCTGCAAATTGGGGTCACGCAAGGTGTAGGTCGCGGGACCGGTCTCGAAACTGTCGGAAATGCGCCGCCCATCGGCATCGTAAAAGCGCAGCCGCGATTCGGTTGCCGCGGCAAATTCGCTGATCAGCGTCTCGCGCTGGTCGGGGCGGGCCGCCTCCAGCGCGCGGTCGAGCATCGCGAGCTGGTCTTTCATCACCTCGATCCGCGTATCGACCAGTCGGCTGCGATAGGTGTCGAGATAATAGAAACCACCCGCGAGCAGCGCCACCGCCAGAATGTTGACCGCCAGGATGCGCGTGGTCAGCGACCAGCGCGCCGACCAGACGAGCGGAGATTCCTCCTGCTCGGCAAGGCTGGCGTCGGGGCCGAGCGCCTCAGACATCGTCGGCAAAGCGGTAACCCGCACCATAGAGCGTCGCGATCGCGTCGAATTCGGGATCGACCTCGCGGAACTTGCGGCGCAGGCGCTTGATGTGGCTGTCGATGGTGCGGTCGTCGATATAGACATCGTCCTGATAGGCGGCGTCCATCAACTGGTTGCGGCTGCGCACGATGCCGGGGCGCGCGGCCAGCGTTTCCAGGATCAGGAACTCGGTGACGGTCAACGTCACATCCTTGCCGTCCCACGCGACCTTGTGGCGCGCCGGATCCATGCTCAGCCGCCCGCGGGTGATCGGCTCAGCCACCGGCTCGTCGTCGGCGGCGAGGGCATTCTGGTTCAGCTCGACGCGGCGCAGGATGGCGCGGATGCGCGCGATCACCAGCCGCTGCGAGAAGGGTTTGGCGATATAATCGTCGGCGCCCATCGCGAGTCCCAGCGCCTCGTCGATCTCGTCGTCCTTGCTGGTCAAGAAGATGACCGGCAGCTGGCTTTTCTCGCGCAAACGGCGCAGCAACTCCAGCCCGTCCATGCGCGGCATCTTGATGTCGAAGACGGCGAGGTCGGGCGGATTGTCGATCAGCGGTTTGAGCGCTGCCTCGCCATCGGAATAGACGCGCGTCACAAACCCCTCGGCCTGGAGCGCGATGGAGAGCGATTGCAGAATGTTGCGGTCGTCGTCGACCAGCGCGATGGTTGCCGTCATGCTCTTTCCGTTGGGCTGGGCCGGTGGCTGGGTTAGCCGATCCATGGTGCCGCGACAACAGCGCGCAGATTGCAGCGCGAGCCATAAATAGGGACAGTCCCCATTGAATTTAAATGGCGCTTGGGGCCAAAGTTTCGGGCGCGAATAGACAGGGACTGTCCCTATTTGTGGCGCCCAGGGCTCACCATGAGGGCGCTGGAATCTTTTGACCTCCCCCTTCATCCTCGCTAACGCGACCCTTGATTTACGGAATCGGCGTCACGTCGGCACCCATGGTAATGCGGGCCTGCCCTTTTGTGCGGCATCTCCTGCATACCTATGCAATCGGGGCTGACGGACATGGGAAAGGCTTGGACGATGACACAGGTGGCGATCGGCAATCAGACCGTCGAAACGCAGGCGGAGGTGGCCGAAAACTGGGGTACCTCGGCGCTGATCGAGGACGCGATCCGCCATGGCGAAGGCCTGCTGGCTAAGGATGGCCCGCTGGTTGTCGAAACCGGCAAGCACACCGGCCGCAGTGCCAAGGACAAGTTCATCGTTCAGGACGCCGAGACGGCGGACACTATCTGGTGGGGCAAGACCAATGTGGCGATGACCCCCGAACATTTCGCGGCGCTGAAGGCCGATTTCCTCGCGCACATGGCGGCGCGCCCGCGTCTTTATCGCCAGCAGCTGTTCGGCGGCTCGCAGCCCGAACACCGTGTCGGCGTACAGGTGATCACTGAATTCGCGTGGCACAGCCAGTTCATCCGCACCCTGCTCTGTCGCCCGACCGCGGCGGAGCTGGCGGCGTTCGCGGCCGAATATACGATTATCGACCTGCCCAGCTTCCGCGCCGACCCGGCGAAGCATGGCTCGCGCACCGAAACCGTCATTGCGGTCAACTTCACCGAAAAGCTGATCCTGATCGGCGGCACGCAGTACGCCGGCGAAATGAAGAAGTCGGTGTTCGGCATCCTCAACTATCTGCTGCCGGTGAAGGGCGTGATGCCGATGCACTGCTCGGCGAACATGGGTCCGAACGGCGATACCGCGGTGTTCTTTGGCCTCAGTGGCACCGGCAAGACGACCTTGTCGGCAGACGCGTCGCGTACGCTGATCGGCGACGACGAACATGGCTGGTCGGACACCGCGGTCTTCAATTTTGAAGGCGGCTGCTACGCCAAGATGATCCGCCTGTCGCCCGAAGCCGAACCCGAGATTTTCGCGACGACCAAACGCTTCGGTACCGTGCTCGAAAATGTCGTGATCGATCCGGTGACCCGCGAACTCGATTTCGACGACGCCAGCCTCGCCGAGAACAGCCGCGGTTCGTACCCGATCGATTTCATTCCGAACACGTCGGAACAGAATATGGGGCCGGTGCCGCAGAACATCATCATGCTCACCGCCGATGCCTATGGCGTGCTGCCACCGATCGCCAAGCTGACCCCCGATCAGGCGATGTATCACTTCCTGTCGGGCTACACCGCGCGCGTCGCGGGGACGGAAATCGGCGTGACCGAGCCCGAGGCGACCTTCTCGACCTGCTTCGGCGCGCCGTTCATGCCGCGTCATCCGTCGGTATACGGCAACCTGCTGAAAGAGCGAATCGCCAAGGGCGGCGTCCAGTGCTGGCTGGTCAACACCGGCTGGACCGGCGGCATGGCGACGATGGACGGGATCAAGCGGATGCCGATCAAGGCGACCCGCGCGCTGCTCAACGCTGCGCTCGACGGCAGCCTGAACGACGCCGAATTCCGCAAGGATCCCAACTTCGGCTTCATGGTACCGGTTGCGGTTCCCGGCGTCGACAGCGCGCTGCTCGACCCGCGCGAAGCGTGGGCCGACAAGGCCGCCTATGACCGTACCGCGCAAACACTGGTCGGCCAATTCATCGACAATTTCGCGCAATTTGCGGACCATGTCGACGAAGGCGTCCGCCAGGCGGCACCGCAGGCCGCCGTCGCAGCATAATTGACCCGGACAACTTCCGGGTGCTCAATCACCCGGAAGGACCGGACAATGACCACCGACCATAAACCGCGCCTGTTCGCGCGCGACACCGACATCCGCGCGATCGGCGAAGGGTTGCTGGCCTGCACCCTGCCGCGCGCGGCTTGGACGCACGAGGCGCATCTGGGCGCCTGCCTCTGGCTGCTCAGCGAGCGGCCCGATATTGATGTCGATGCCGAAATCGGCACCATCATCCGCCGCTTCAATGAAAGCGTCGGCGGCGTGAACGATGACATGCAGGGCTATCACGACAGCATCACCCGCACCTATGTCGCGGGGGTGCGATGGTTCCTGTCAGATACGGACGAGACCGAACTGGCGGCGCGCGTCAATGCGATGCTGCTGTGCGATGTCGGCCGCCGCGACTGGCCGCTGCGCTTCTACAGCCGCGATCTGCTGTTTTCGGTGGCCGCGCGGCGGGGCTTTGTCGAACCGGATCTGGCGCCTTTGCCATGAGCGTTGCGGTCATCGCACTCGCGCAAAACCGCCAAGCCCCAAACTTGTCCCAAATCCGTTCGCCCTGAGCTTGTCGAAGGGCTGCTCTTTCTTTCAGCGTCGCAAGAAAGAAGAACGGTGCTTCGACAAGCTCAGCACGAACGGCGGTGGGGCGGTCATCGTTGTGGCTGAATGGGTTTGTGCGAACTGCAATTATCGGCGGGCCGACCTAACCCTTCGCCCCCGCCACATACTCCGCGACATTCAGCGCCAGCACGTCGAGCGGGACATTGCCGCCCTTCACAACCACGTCGTTGAAATCGCGCAGATCATATTTCGGCCCCAGCGCCGCTTGCGCGAGGCCGCGTTGCCGCCCGATCTCGCTATGCCCGACCTTGTACCCGCACGCCTGTCCGGCCCAGCTGCAATAGCGATCGACCTCGCTTGCGACTTCGAGCGGGTTTGAGCCATTCTCCTGGACGAAGAACGCGACCGCCTGTTCGCGGGTCCAGCGCTTGGCGTGGAGGCCGGTATCGACGACCAGGCGGCAGGCGCGGAACGCCAGCGATTGCAGATATCCCAGCCGCCCAACCTCGAAATCGTCATAGAGCCCGAGCTCGTCGGCCAGCTGCTCGGCATAGAGCGCCCAGCCCTCCGAATAGGCATTGAACGCCAGCATGGTGCGGATGAGCGGCATCTGGTTGGCATATTCACCCTGCCAGACATGGCCCGGAATTGCTTCGTGAAACGTCAGGTCGGGCAGCGAGTATTTGCTGTGCAGGTCGGTGGTGTGCAGGTTGATCCAGAATTTCCCCGGAATGCTGCCGTCGATCGACCCCGCTCCGCCATAGGCCGCAGGTGCGCCAGGCTCCTCGGCGAGCGGCAGGCGCTTCACCTCGACATTGCCGCGCACCAGCGTGCGGAACGCGCGCGGCATTTCGGCGCGAATCTTGCCGAGCCAGGTCTGGATATACGCCATGATTTCGGCGCGGCCGGCGTCATTGTTCGGAAACTGAAAGCGCGGATCCTTGGCCAGCGCGTTCATCCGGTCGCCCACCGATCCCTGCGTATAGCCCAGCCGCTTCAGGATCGGGTCCATCTGCCCCTGCAACTCGGCCAGTTCGGCGCGGCCCATGCGATGGATTTCATCGGGGGTCATCGTCGTGGTCGTGCTGGCGCGCAGCCCCCAGGCATACCATTCGTCGCCGCCCGGCCGCGCCCACAGCCCGGCGTCCATCGTGGCGCGCGGGCGCTGTGCCTTGAGTTCGGCGAGCTGGCGTTCGAGCGCTGCGCTGACCGGGCCGCGAGCGATGGCGCCTGCGCGGGCGCCCCAGTCGCCCGCCAGCCCCGCGTCGCGCGTCTTTGTCGCCAGCGCGTCGGCCAGACTGCCGCCGCGGCGCGCGTCGGCCAGCGTCGCCTCGATCTGCGGCAAGGCCTTGTCGATCAGAAAGGCGGGGGCGATCAGGCCCTGTCCGCCCGCCGCGCGCAGCCGTTCGGTCTCGCCATCAAGGACGCCGGCAAAGGCGCCCAGGCGCGCCAGATACGCCTCGGCATCGGCGCTGGTCTTGACCGGCTGGTCGCTGGTCAGCAGGCGCGGCACGTCGATATAGGCGCCGACATTCTGGATCACGACATAGGGCGTGTTGCGCCAGCCGCCGACCGCGACATCACCGTAGGGCTGCGAAAAACCGGCGAGCGCGACGCTGTAAGCGCTGCGCACCACCGCGACGCTGGTGCGGGTCGCATGGTCGAGCGGGCGCGTATCGACATCGTTGAGCAGCGCCAGGTCGCGCATCAGCGTGTCCGCCAGCGCCAGCTGACCCGCCGCCGAGCGGTCGGCCAGCTTGCCGCGCATCGCCGCACGATCGCCGGTGTCGATCCCTAGCGACGTCGCGCCTTCGGGCGAATGGGTGAGGAGGTTGTCGGCGGCCAGGGTGAGCACCGCTTCTGCCTGGGCTTGCGGCGACTGCGCAGCCGGGGGCGGCGCACCAGCGATGCGGGCCGGTTCGCGGCTGCACGCAGCCAGCGCAAGGCCCGCGGCGCCGGTGCCGAGCGTGGCCATCGTTTGGCGGCGGGTGAACGGGGTGGACAGGCGGTGATGCACGTGGCGGCTCCCTTGCAACCTTGTTTCTGTTGAAACCTGTCTAAGCGGCGCGGCGTGACGGTCAATGAAAAGGGGGCGGGAAAGCCGATGCTTGCCCGCCCCCGAACGAATTTTATCCGCGGTTCGTCAGTCGGTCAGATCGGCGGGCACCTTGCCGCCGTTCGCGGCGAGTTCGCGCATCACCGCCTTGTGCAGCCAGATGTTCATTTCGGCGCTGCCGTCAAGTTCGCCGGTGTAACCCAGCTCGGTTGCCAGTTCCTTGCGGTTGGCGAGGCTCGAATCGATGTCGAGCAGCTTCATCAGATCGACGATCGAGGTGCGCCAGTTGAGATCTTTGCCGGCCGCCTCGGCGGTCAGGATCGCATCGACATCGACTTCGGCGGGCGGTGCGGCTGCGGCGGCCGCCATCGCACTGGTGGCGGCGTCGAGCGCGCTGCCGACCGGGTTCGGCGCGGCCGGTGCAGCGGGCTCGGCGGCGACCGCCTTCTTGCCGAAAATTGCATCCTTGATGCTGCTGAAAATGCCCATGATTTCACTCCCACTAAACCGCGGCCCGGCCCGGAACGGGCGAGTCGAATGACCGCAGGCTAGGACTATGCATTTGGAAATGACAGCCAAATGAACGACTCGTCCTCGGCCCGTCCGCTGCTTATAGTCGGCGGCAGCGGCGCGGTCCGATTGGCGCCGGAGTGGGAGGAGTGCAACATGAACCTGACCGATATTTTGGCGCAGGCTGGCGGCATCGAATCGATGGCGAAAGATCTGGGCATTCCGCCCGCCATGGCGAAACAGGGCGCCGACGCGCTGCTGCCCGCGATTCTCGGTGGCTTCAAGAAACAGGCGCAATCGGGCGGGATCGAGGGATTGGGCGGCCTCCTCGGCCAGCTGGGCGGCGGCGGGCTGCTCGATTCGGTGTTGGGGCCGCAGCCGACCCCGGTTGCGCCGGGCAACGATGTGCTCGGCCAGATTTTCGGATCAAAAGACGTCAGCCGCACCGTGGCGGGACAAGCCGCTGCACAGACCGGCCTCGATTCGGGGCTGCTCAAGAAAATGCTGCCGATCCTCGCGATGATGGTCGCGGGCTACATGGCCAAGCAGGGCGGTCAGTCGCAGGGCGGCGGCGGCTTGGGTGACCTGATCGGCGGCGCGCTGGGCGGCGGCGCGGGCGGCGGCCTTGGCGGGATGCTCGGCAATGTGCTGGGCGGCGCAATGGGTGGCGGCGCAGCACCGGCGGCCGGCGGCGGCGGGCTGGGCCGCTTGGCTAACATGCTCGACCTCGACGGCGACGGCAATCCACTCGACGACATCATGGGCATGGCGAGCAAGCTGGGACGCTGACGCTTGGCGCAGCCCCTCCGCGTGGAGGGGCTGTACTCTTTTTACGCCGCCTGCAATCGCCAGTCGTCGCGCATTTCGGCGGGCCATCGGGATTTGCCTAGCATGGCGACCGGGTCGTCGGCGTCATCCTTGTCATTGCCCGGCGCCGCGATGGCGCGCGCATATTCGATCGTCGGGGCCGGGGTGCCGCGCCCCCGGCTGGCGCGAACGACTTCGCGCCCGGTCGGCCGAAAGCCGAGCTTGCGCAGCACCGAACCCGACGCCGGGTTATCGACGAAATGCGACGCCACCAGGTTGCGGATGCCCATCGTGCGCGCCAGGTCGATCATGTGCCGACCGGCCTCGGTCGCATAGCCCAGCCCCCAGAACGGCCGCGCAACCCAATAGCCGAGCTCGACCGAGCCATCGTCCATTCGGTCCATGCCGATGCAGCCGATGATGCGCGGGTTGCTGGCAGTGCGCTGGACCATCAGAAAGCGGCTGGGGCTGGCGCTCGACCAACTGGCCAGGAATGTCCGGGCATCGTCCTCGCTATAGGGCCAGGGCGCGCTGGCAAGATTGCGGACGATCATTTCGTCGCCAATCGCCCGGGCCAGCGCCGGGGCATCTTCCTGCCAGCCGGGCCGCAGCAACAATCTTTCGGTACGCGCGAACATGCTTTTAACTCCCAATTGCCGCCGCCTTGGCGCCCGATGGTGACGCTTTGACGACAGTCGTTGTCGAGGGAGATGGATGTCCCGTTTTTCGCGCCCGTTTCCCGAGATGGGCCGCCAAGTGACGGAAGGCAGGCAAGAAAAAAGGGAGTCCGGGGGTGACCCGTCTCCCTCTTTTCGAACTTTGTTTCCGCTGCGAGCGGAAAGGACCGTTCCGGGTCATCCCTTGGTGGGCGACCCGTGCAGATCGTCCTTTATTCGGCGGCTTCAGCCATGGCGTCGACCGACACAAATTTGCGGCCTAGCTTGCCGTCGTGGAATCGGACATGGCCGTCCGCGGTCGCGAACAGCGTGTGGTCCTTGCCCATGCCGACATTGGCGCCCGGATACACCTTGGTGCCGCGCTGGCGCACGATGATGTTGCCGCCGATCACTTCCTGACCGCCGAACTTCTTCACGCCAAGGCGGCGGCCGGCTGAGTCGCGACCGTTGCGCGATGAACCGCCTGCTTTCTTATGTGCCATGACTGATGCTCCTTAATTCGTTGCAGGGGCCGAGCCGCGTTGCCGCGCTCAGGCTTCCTTCTTGGGGGCTGCCTTCTTGGCAGCGGGCTTCTTTTCGGCAGCTTCAGCCTTGGGGGCAGCTTCCTTCTTAGGAGCAGCAGCCTTCTTCGGCGCGGCTTCCTTCGCGGCAGCGGCCTTGGCCGGTGCTTCCTTGGCGGGCGCAGCAGCCTTGGCTTCGGTCGCCGGAGCGGCTTCGGCCTTCGGTGCGGCTTCCTTTTTCGGCGCGGCCTTCTTGGCTTCGCCGACGGCCAGGATGCGCAGCAGGGTCAGCGACTGGCGGTGACCGTTGCGACGGCGATAGTTGTGCCGACGGCGCTTCTTGAACACGATGACCTTTTCGCCGCGCGTCTGGGCGATGATTTCGGCCGAAACGACGAGGCCATCGGCGCTCTTCACTTCGCCGCCGTCACCGGCCAGCAGGACGTCGCCCAGCGACACGGTATCACCAGCTTCGCCGTCGATCTTTTCAACGGCGATCTTGTCTCCAGCGGCGACGCGATACTGCTTGCCGCCCGTGCGCACGATTGCGAACATGGTCTTCCATCCAATCAAAAAACTAAATCACCCGCGCTACCGATCACCCACCGAAGCAGGCGATTTTTCCGACATGCGGGAAAGTCAGCGCCACTAGCGAGCCAGCGCTTCGCTGTCAACCGCCAAATCCCGCGCTTTTCGAGCGAAAAGCGGGTCAGATCGCGAATGACACGGCGCACCGCCGATTCGGTACTTGCTGCCTTGCGCCAGCACCCATATCAGAGGCGGCGATGAAGCGCACCGTTCTTACCTTGTCATTGGCCGTTGCCGCCTCCTTGTCGCTGTCGGCCTGTGCCGCGGCGCAAAATACAGGCGCGCCGTCGCTCGCCAAACGATCGGTCGAGGGACGATTCGACGTCGCGCCGCCCCCGGTCGTCGTGGCGCCGCCGGGGCCGCTGCCGGCTGATCTTGGCGGTCGCCTCGGGCGCTGGGAATCGGACGCTGCCGCGGCGCAGCAGGCGTTCGCTGCCGAGCGGAACACCGCCGCGTCGCTTGTTTCCGCCGCTGCGGGCGCCGCAGTCGCCAGCGAGCGCTGGGTCGTCGCGCAGCAGGCCATCTCGCGCCTGACCGCCACCCGCGCCCCGCTCACCGCGGCGCTCGCCGACATCGACCGGCTGTATCTCGACCGCAGCGTTGCGGAGGCGATCGACGGTCTGCCCGAAATCTACGCGCTGCGCGACCGGTTGGCGGAAATGGTGTCGACGCAGGATGCGGTGGTCGAGGCGTTGAGCGGACAGCTGCCTGGGCAGTAGACCATAATCCTCCCTGTCGCGAAGCGATGGGGAGGGGGACTGCTCGTGAAGCGAAGGGATGGTGGGGCATTGCTACGGTAGCTCATGGCCCCTCCGTCAGCCCTCCGGGCTGCCACCTCCCATGGCTTCGCCACAGGCAGGATCAAAGGTGACGCTATTGATTCAATCCATGCTTCTTCAACGCATGACGAATCTGGTCGTAACTCAGCCCCAGCGCTTCGGCCGCGACCTTCTGGTTGAAACGGCAGCGCGCCATCGTGTCGGACAAAATCTGTCGTTCATAGGCATCGACCGCGGCGCGCAGGTCGCTGACCGGGCCGGTCGGCATCGCGGTCGATGCGGACGCGGGTTCGGCGGGGACGGGGGATGTGCCGCCTTCCGCCTTTGCTGCGGACTGACGGACCACCGGCTGCCATGGGCTGGCGAACGGATCGAAATTCACTGCATCGACCGGTTTCTCGGGATCGGCCCAGCGATAGATGGCGCGTTCGATGACGTTGCGCAGTTCGCGGACATTGCCGGGCCAGTCGTGGCCCTCCATCGCCGCCAGCGCGCGCGGGCCGAAGCCCGGCCATTCTTCCCAACCGAGGACGGTCGCCATGCGTTGGCCGAAATAGGTGGCGAGCACCTCGATATCGCCCTCGCGCGCGCGCAGCGGGGGCAGGGTGATCACCTCGAACGACAGCCGGTCGAGCAAATCGGCGCGAAACCGGTTTTCGTCGACCAGCGCCGGCAGATGCTCGTTGGTCGCCGCGACGATGCGCACATCGACGCGGATCGGACGCGATGATCCGACGCGGGTGACCTCGCCATATTCGACCGCGCGCAGCAGCCGTTCCTGCGCACCCATCGACATCGTTGCCAGCTCATCGAGGAACAGGGTGCCGCCGTCGGCCTCTTCGAACCGTCCCGCGCGGGTGCGCGTCGCGCCGGTGAAGGCGCCCGCCTCATGCCCGAACAGCTCGCTCTCGATCAGCGTCTCGGGCATCGCGGCGCAGTTCAAGATCACATAAGGGCGGTCCCAGCGCGTCGACAGGCGGTGCAGCCGCTCGGCGATCAGCTCCTTGCCGGTGCCGCGCTCGCCGATCACCAGCACCGGACGGTCGAGCGAGGCCGCCAGACTGGCGCGTTCGACCGCGTCCTGAAACGCCGCCGACTGGCCGATAAATTGGGTTTCGCGCTCCATTCCCAATCATTGGCAAAATTTCCCGCTGGTTGGCAAGGCAAATCGATGCGGAAGGTCATTGGCGCGTGAAGTTGCGCGGTTTTGCGCCGCTTGCCGCAATTGGCATGGTGTCTGCATAGTTTCCAGCGAACCGACACACATCGTGCCGGTGCAGCGAAAAAGATCAGGGAAGGTTGAACCATGAAGTCGATGTATGCCCAAGTCGCCACTTTCGTGCTGAGCACGGCGGGAGCGTTGGCCATCCTCGTCGGCGTGATCGACCAGCCGCAGATCGCGGCCAGTGTCTCCGGCAATCTTGCCGGCCCGTTGGTCGTCGCTGTCATGTCCCCGGCGGTCAGCGCTTTGGCCTGACCGGCACTGGTGCCGGGGCACTCTCCCCCCTTGCCCCGCCCCGGCACCAGCCTTTTTTTGAGACAGCAGACCAAGGTCTCATGATTTCGACAGGAGTTTTTCAAATGGGTATTTTTTCACGCACCCGCGACATCATCGCCGCTAACGTCACTGACCTGCTCGACCGGGCCGAAGATCCCGAAAAGATGATCCGCCAGATCATCTTCGAAATGAACGAAACGCTCGTCGAAGTCCGTGCTTCCGCCGCCCGCACGATTGCGGATCAAAAGGAAATGCGCCGCCACATCACCAAGCTGGAAAGCCTGCAAGACAGCTGGAAGGAAAAAGCCGAACTCGCGCTGTCGAAGGACCGCGAAGACCTGGCCACCGCCGCACTGGTCGAAAAGCAGAAGGCCGGTGACATGGCCGAGCGCCTGAAAGCCGAGATCGCCGTCCTCGACGACGCGCTCAAGGGTTATGAAGACGACATCGCCAAGCTGCAGAAAAAGCTCAGCGAAGCGCGCGCCCGCCAGTCGAACGTCTCGACGCGCCTCGAAAGCGCCGAGAACAAGTATAAGCTGCGCGAAATGACCAATGGCGACCGCGTCGAAGATGCCTTCTCGCGCTTCGAAATCCTCGAACGCCGCGTCGACGAAGCCGAAGGCCGCGCCGATGCGCTGAACCTCGGCTATAAGAAGTCGCTCGACGAGGAGATCGCCGAACTCCAGGCTGCCGACAAGGTCGCCGACGAGCTCGCCGCGCTTAAGGCCGCCCAGGTCAGCAAGCAATAAGGGATCAGACCGATGGAAGAAGTCATCGTTATTCCGATCGTCATCGGAACGCTCTTCCTCGGTCTGCCTTGGCTGATCCTCCACTACATTACCAAGTGGAAACAGGCCAAAACGCTGACCGGAGAAGACGAGCAGTTGCTCGACGAATTGTACGACACCGCGCGCCGGCTCGAAAGCCGCCTGCACACCGTCGAACGCATCATCAGCGCCGACCATCCCGACTTCCGCCCCGCGGTGCGTAGCGATGAAGAACTGGCGCAACTCGAAAATACCAGCCGGAGGAACTGAGATGTCTGCCAGCCGCACGAAATTCTACCTCGACAAGCAGAACGCCAAATGGAGCGGTGTGTGTGCCGGGATCGCCGATTACAGCGGCATCGACGTCCTCTGGGTCCGCGTCGGCGCGGTCCTGCTCACCTTGATGGGGGGCTTTCCCTGGACGCTGATCGCCTACTGGATGATCGCCTGGATGGGCACGCCCAAACCCTTCGCGCTCTATGGCTCGAACGAAGAAGCGAAATTCTGGCAGGGGGTGCGCAGCAACCCGACCGCGTCAACCCGCGACATCAAGTCGCGCTTCCGCGACATCGACCGCCGCCTGGCCGACATCGAATTGTACTACACCAGCCACAACCGTCGGCTCGCCGACGAGATCGAAAGCCTGCGCTGAGCGGCGGCTGACACGCAACAGGGAGAAGACAGATGAATTTCGGGGGTACCGGTTTCGTCCTCGCCATTATCGCATTGTCGATCGGCGGCTGGATGTTCACCACCTGGATCCGCGCCAAGCACGGCTATCCGGTGGAAAATGAATGGGGTGGCACGGTTCATCGAACCGACCCCGACGCTGATCGAAAAATCGCGCTGCTGACCGACGACAATGCCAAGCTGGCAGGCCAGGTCAGCCGCCTTGAAGAGCGGATTTCGGTGCTCGAACGCATCGCGACCGAAACCAACGGTCAGGCGGCGCAGCTCGCCGACCAAATCGACCGCCTGCGCTGAGGGGAACGACAATGAACGCCGAATTATTGAATACCATCGCCCCGGGGATGGCGGTTCTGGGCCTCGCCGCAATCGGCGGCTGGATCTTCACCACCTGGCTCCGCGTCAAGAACGGCTATCCGCTCGAAAACAGCTGGGGCAAGGCGGTCTATCCCAAGACCAGCGACGAGGCGATGGAACGCGTCAAGCTGATCAGCCAGGAAAATGCCCAGCTGCGCGCCGAACTGGGTTCGGTGAAAGACCGCCTCGCGGTGGTCGAGCGGATCGTCACCGACGAGAGCAGCCGGCTGAGCCACGAGATCGAGGCGCTGCGGCGCCCGGCGAACTGAGGAGATCCGTCATGGGCGATACCATCTGGATCCTGATCCCCCTCGCTCCCTTTCTGCTTGCCGGTTTCATCTTCTGGTCGAAGCATCAGCAGAAAATGATCGAAAAGCAGTCCGAAATGACCGCCGAAAAGGCTGCCCAATATGCGGCGGCGACCGAACGGCTGGAGCAGCGAGTGCGCGTGCTCGAACGGATCGTTACCGACAAGGGAATTGACGTCGCCGACGAGATCGAAAAACTGCGCGACGCTCCGCTGAACTGAATTGCAGCAACGATAAAATAATACGGAAGGATCCCCCATGAACCCGTTTGAAATGGTTATCGGCATCGTCCTGATCGTCACCATCGGCAGCGTCGTCCGCGCCAAATATGGAGTGCGCCGCGACAACAAGGGCAACGAGTTTTTCGCCGCCCCCGCCGACAATGCCGAGACCAAGGCACTGCAATCCGAAATCCGCGCGCTCAAGGACCGCATCCAGGTGCTCGAACGCATCGCCACCGACCACAACCGCGCCGTGACGCTCGATGAGGAAATCGAACGGCTGCGCGACCGGTCGCCCTCCTGACGACCGTGACGAAGAAGGAGCCGCATCATGGCCACCATTACGTCTGACCTTGCCACCAACCTGATGGTCAGCGCCGTTGCGCTGACCGCCCTGACCATCATGAGCCTGGCCGCGCTGCGCGGCTGGCGCGACTGGATCCAGCTGAAACGCGAAGAACTCGCCGCAGGGCATGTGTCCGTCACCCATGACGCCACCGTACCCCACGCCGGATCGCGGATCGAAATCGCCGATCTGAAAGAACGGCTGCGCAAGCTCGAAGCGATCGCAGCGGGGGTGGACCTCTAAGCGGGAAAACCGTTCGCATCGAGCGAAGTCGAGATGCCCATCGGCCTTGCGCTGACCCGACGGGTGTCTCGACTTCGCTCGACACGAACGGGCATTTTGGGCCTGACGCTCTTCCCCCATCGCCCCAAATCTGCCAGTGCCGCCGCCATGCGCAGCCTGACCGACATCCACGACGAATATGATTTCCTCGACGGCGACGATCGCTATCGGTTGTTGATCGAACTCGGCCGCGAACTGGAACCGATGCCGGACGCGCTCAAGACCGACGCGACTCTGGTCCGCGGTTGCAGCGCCAGCGTCTGGGTCTATCCGGTGCCGCAGGAGGGGGGCCGCCTGCATTTCCTCGCCGACAGTAACGCCGCGATCACCAAGGGCATCGTCGCGCTCGTCCTCGCCGCGGTGCAGGACAAACCGGCGGCCGAAGTCGCGGGCATGGACATCGCCGCCGCGCTCGCGCCCTTCGACCTCACGCGCCAGCTGTCGTCGAACCGCACCCAGGGCGTCCCCAACATGATCGCGCTGGTCCAGGACACCGCCCGCCGCATTGCTGCGGGCTGATCGCCGGACCTTTTTGGCACCACCCCCGCCAAGTATTTCGTACAAAGAAAACGGGGCGCGGGAGTTTCCTCCCGCGCCCCGTTTTCGTGTCTGCTCGTGCGGCTTAGAAGCCGACGACGATCGAGCCGATAAAGGCGCGCGGTGCGCCGATCTGCACGAACGGGACCGAGTTATCGGCCAGCTGGCCGTCGAAGCCGCCGACATACAGCTTGTCGAACAGGTTGGTGACGTTGAGCTGAATATAGGTGGTTTCGTTGAGGCCCGCCCATTCCAGACCGATGCGCGCGTCGAGATCGACGATCGTATAGGCCGGGGTCTTTGAGGGATAGACCACGGTGTTCGCGACCCCATTGACCGTCTGCAGCAGCGGCAGATTCTGGTCGTTGACGTAGCGCGGGCCGGTGCGCTTGACCTGCGCACCGAGTTCGATCGGGCCAAGCTTGCCCTGTGCGCGGCCGCCGAAGGTGTAGGTCGGCGAACCCGATTCACGCTTTCCGGCGGTCAGCGCGAATGCCGGACCACCAACGGTGGTGCAGCGGAACTGCCCGGCGGTTACCTGCGCCGCGGTGCAGATGCCGTTCTGGACATCATCCTTGATCTTCGACTTCAGGTACGAACCGAAGGCGTAGATCGAGAAGTTGTCGACCGGGCGGTACGAGATGCTGGCGTCGATGCCATATTTGTCGACACGACCGAGGTTGCGGTACACGTTACGCTCGGTTTCGGGATCGAACGACGAGGCAAGGCGATCGTTGAAGATCGTGTACCACAGACCGACCTGTGCCTGCACCTGGCTGGTACGATAGCGGACACCGACGTCGAAGTTGTCGGTGGTTTCCGGGATCGGGTTGGCCGATTCGGTGTCTGCCGGGAAGTAGAAGGCGTTGTAGAGGTTGTCGGTACCCGGAACCTGAACGCCCTTCGAATAGTTGGCGAAGACGCTGAAGTCGTCGGTCGCGTCAAAGGTCAGGCCAAGGTTCGGCGTGAACTTGTTGTATTTGCGCTTGCGCTGCTGCGGCCCCTGAACCGGCGCCGTTACGCCCGGTGCAATGGTCACGGTCGGATTGGCGGCGAGCCAAGCCTGGAGGCCTGCGGTGTTGGTGCCGAAACATTCGACAAAGCCGGTCACGCTCGACGTCGCGCAATTGTTGGTCAGTTCACGCGTGAACATCTTGTACGCGCCGCCGACCTGAACGGTCAGACGGTCGAATTCGCCGCGATATTCGCCGCCGAACATGTTCAGCAGAGCAATCGACTTGCGGTCGCGCTTTTGCAGGATGTTGCCGCCGACATCGGCCGCCGGGTTGTTAACCGCGAAAACGTCGCTCGCCGAACCGTTGAGCTTCAGAAAGTCGACTTCGCCGGTCTGGCGATGGCGCGCGCGATCATAGCTGTAGAACACGCGGACGGTGTTGCTGTCGTCGAGGTCGTAGCGCAGGCCGGCGATCACGCCATAACGACGCGTCTGGGTCTGGCTCGGGGCGAGCATGCGAATCGTGTCGAGGATGTCACCGTCGCCGTTGAGGTCGCGGCCGAAGTAGGGCGCGCCGCCGATATAACCGGTCTGACAGCTCTGGATCGCGGCAGGACTGGTCTGGCATCGCGTAGCTGCCGTACTGCTGGGACCGCCTGCAGGATTGACGTCCCGGCGGCCTTCATTCGCCACCACAGTGCCGCCGCCGTTCGCCTTCACATATTGGAAGCTCGGATCGACGGTCAGGATCAGACCTTCGGCCAGCGTGAAGCGCGAGTTGGCGCGGATGTTGCCAGTGTTCGACGGGTTGAAGCGTTCGTCAAAAGCCGAACCGCAGCTGTTGGCCAGATCGGCGACGCCAGGGCGGGCCACCGTGTTGATCTGGCACTTTGCGATGCCATAATCGCGGTCGTCCTTGCTCTGCGGAAAGATGTTCGGGACGAAGTTCGACGCGGTGTTGTGGACATTGCGCAGGCCGGTCGAACCAAAGAAGTTGTTGCGGTTCTGGTTGTAGTGGCCGGACACCGAAATGAAGTCGCCATTGTCGCCGAGCGGCTGATAGATTTTGGCGTTATACTGTTGCTTGTCGATCTTGCCGGTGCGCGAATCGATCGCGGCGCGTGCGCCAGTCGTCGGCGTTGCGGCAAAGGCGGGCTGATCTTCGTTGCCAAACACGGTGTCGTTGAGCGACGTGCTGGCCGAGAAGAAAGCGCGCGTGCCCCATGGGGTGAACACGCCAGTGTCGATCATGCCAAAAATGCGGAAGAAGCTGAAGTCACCAGCCGAACCGACCAGCTTGACGCCGAATTCTTCACCCGGGGTGCGGGTACGATAGTTGACGGTCGAACCCGAAGCGGCGGCGGTCGGACTGTCGACGTCGGTCGAGCCCAGGTTTACGTTGACCTGTTCGATCAGTTCGGGGTCGAGCTGTTGGTTCGAATAGAGCGCATAGTTACCCGAATCGTTGAGCGGGATGCCGTCGAAGGTCTGGTTGATGCGGGTGTTGTCGAAGCCGCGGATCGACAATTTACCGCCGGCCGAGCCGAACGGATCGTTGTTCTGAAAGCTGACGCCGGGCAACTGGTTGATGATGTCGTTGACAGTTTGGCCGGGCGACTGGCGCTCGATGAATTCCTGAGTCAGGACGGCTTTCGCCTTGGTCGTGTCGGGCGAGATGACGCCAGCGACGTCGGCGGTGCGGCTGCCGGTGACGACGATTTCGTCGTCAAAGTCCTGCGAACCGGTCGACTGGGCAAAGGCGGGCGTGGAGAGAAGCGCGAGCGGGATCAGCGCGCAGCTGGCGGCAAGCGTGTGACGGAAATGCATGTCAGGTAGTCCCCTTGGTGTGATGTCGTTCGGCAGGCGCGCGAAATGGGGCGCGCCAGTCCTGCGAGCGCCCCTGAAGCCCGCATGTGGCACGATTGTGACAGCAATTGTGACAGTGCAAGCCGCGTGGGCCGCGACGGGACGGAAAAGGTCAAAAAAGCACGAATTTGCGTCGCCGACGCCGAGTTATCCACAGCGACAAATGCGTTTTTCTCGGCAACTGTTGCTGCAATGCAACAATTTTGGCGCGACGCGGCTGTCGATTCGGCAATTTGCGGCGGGATCACACCCGCCGCGACTCAGGCGGCGTCGCCCGCCGCTTCTTTCACCTTGTCGGCATAGACGCGTACCGGATCCTTGCGGCCCTCGACGACATCCTTATCGACGACGATCTCCACCACATCGGTCAGGTCGGGCAGGTCGAACATCGTGTCGAGCAGGATCGCCTCGACGATCGAGCGGAGGCCGCGCGCGCCGGTCTTGCGTTCGATCGCCTTCTTGGCGACCGCGACCAGCGCGTCGTCGGTAAAGGTCAGCACGACCTCTTCCAGGTCGAACAGCTTGCGATACTGCTTTACCAGCGCGTTCTTGGGTTCGCCCAAAATCTTGACCAGCGCGTCGATGTCGAGATCTTCGAGCGTCGCAATGACGGGTAAGCGGCCGACGAACTCGGGGATCAGGCCGAATTTCAGCAGATCCTCGGGCTCGATATTCTTGAGCACTTCGCCCATGCGGCGCTCGTCGGGCCCGGCGACATGCGCGCCGAAACCGATCGACTTGCCCTGCAGGCGGTCGCCGATGATCTTTTCCAGGCCCGAAAACGCGCCGCCCGCGATGAATAGGATGTTCGTCGTGTCAACCTGCAGAAATTCCTGCTGCGGATGCTTGCGGCCGCCCTGCGGCGGAACGCTCGCAGTGGTGCCTTCCATCAGCTTGAGCAGCGCCTGCTGCACGCCTTCGCCCGACACGTCGCGGGTGATCGAGGGATTCTCGGCCTTGCGGCTGATCTTGTCGATCTCGTCGATATAGACGATGCCGCGCTGCGCCTTTTCGACATTATAGTCGGACGATTGCAGCAGCTTGAGGATGATATTCTCGACATCCTCGCCGACATAACCCGCTTCGGTCAGCGTCGTCGCGTCGGCCATGGTGAAGGGCACGTCGAGGAATCGCGCGAGCGTCTGCGCCAGCAGGGTCTTGCCGCTGCCGGTCGGACCGACGAGCAGGATGTTCGACTTCGCCAGTTCGACCTCATCACCGCGGCCGCTGTTTGCCAGGCGCTTGTAATGATTATGCACGGCGACCGACAGGACGCGCTTCGCCTTGTTCTGGCCGATCACATAGGCATCAAGGTGGTGACAGATTTCCAGCGGCGTCGGTACCGCGCCGTCCTTACGCGCGGCAACCCCGCCCTTGATCTCTTCACGGATGATGTCGTTGCACAGCTCGACGCATTCGTCGCAAATGAACACGGTCGGCCCGGCAATCAGCTTGCGGACTTCATGCTGCGACTTGCCGCAGAAGGAGCAATAGAGGGTGCTCTTGCTGTCCGAGCCGCTCAATTTCGTCATAAAACTTCCTTTGGCAGGCGCCGAAATGGCGGTGCCGTCCTTATCCTAGCCCGCGGTCACCCAATTACAATATGGCAATTGGGTGACATCGCGGCAATGTCCCGCCTAGCATCAAGGCGCCAAGCGCGCGTCAACAAATGCGGTTAAGCCTTTGTCTTGGGCCACCGCGCGCCGGTGCCGCAACCTCGCCGGCTCAGGGCGTCGGGCCTTCGCTCAAATCCTTCGCCGCGTCGCCTTCCAGCGCGCCGGGGCGGCGGTCATAGACATGATCGACCAGCCCGAATGCCTTGGCTTCGTCGGCTTCGAGGAAGGTGTCGCGGTCCATGGCTTTTTCGATGTCTTTCAGCGACTTGCCGGTGTACTTCACATACAGGTCATTCATCCGCCGGCGGATGCGCAGGATTTCCTTGGCCTGGATTTCGATGTCCGACGCCATCCCGCGCGCGCCGCCTGACGGCTGGTGGACCATGACGCGGGCGTTGGTCAGCGCGACGCGCATCCCGGGCTCGCCCGCCGCGAGCAGGAAGCTGCCCATCGACGCGGCCTGACCGATGCACACCGTGCCGACGCGCGGCCGGATATATTGCATCGTGTCGTGGATCGCCATGCCCGCCGTGACGGCGCCGCCCGGCGAGTTGATGTACATATAGATGTCCTTCTTCGGATTTTCCGATTCGAGGAACAGCAGCTGGGCGGTGATCAGCGACGCCATATTATCCTCGACCTCACCGGTGACGAAGATGATCCGTTCGCGCAGCAGGCGGGAGAAAATGTCAAAGCTGCGTTCGCCGCGGCTCGTCTGTTCGACAACCACGGGGACAAGAGCGGCGAGCGGGTCGATCATTGGAAATGCGTCCTTATGCTATTGGAGCGCCGCGCCGAAGAATCCGGCGGGCTGGCCCCTCGGTCACCTACATCGGCGGGGCGGCGGAGGGTTTCAAGGGGGCAAATGACGCCGTGTTTCCCATTCTCGTCACCCCGGACTTGATCCGGGGTGCCGCTTGGCGGCGGCGAATAGCGGAACCCCGGATCAAGTCCGGGGTGACGATGAAGGATATGTTGGCATCAAAAGGGCAAGGGCGGGAAAGTCCCGCCCTCGTTTTCCAGATCAGTCGCCGGTGCCGGGCTCGGGCGAGAACAGCGTTTCGAACTTGCCTTCGACACCCTTATACTCGTCGGCGTCGGCGGGGCTTTCTTTCTTCACCGTGATGTTCGGCCATTCGGCGCTGAACTTGGTGTTCACTTCCAGCCATTTTTCCAGGCCGCTTTCGGTGTCGGGCAGGATCGCTTCGGCGGGGCATTCGGGCTCGCAGACGCCGCAATCGATGCATTCATTGGGGTTGATGACGAGCATATTCTCGCCCTCATAGAAACAGTCGACGGGGCACACCTCGACGCAGTCCATATATTTGCACCGGACACAGGCATCGGTGACGACATAGGTCATGGTTTCAGGCTCCCTCAGGTGACGGCAAACGGGCCGTCAATCTCTCTCTTGGCTCGCCTCTATGCCGCCGGGCGTCGGTGCGTCAACGCCTAGCGAGCAGTTGCGAATCACTCTCATTGGATAGGGTCGGGCGCGGGGTTTGCATGCACAGCTTTTCCATTGCCGTTGATAGCGGGATTGCCGGTGGCGGGCGGCGCGGGGCTCAGACTTTGGTAGCAGGCCCGCGCTTCGCTCGCCGATCCGCGGCGCACGGGCAGGATCAGCAGCCGCACCACTTCGATCCGCTCGCCGACCGGCAGCACCAATGTCTGACCGACATGCACTGCGCATGACGAGCGGGTGATACGCCGCCCGTCGAGCCGGATATGCCCCGCCGCGACCACTGCCTGCGCCAGACTGCGCGAACGCGTGAAGCGCAGGAACCACAATAGCTTGTCGAGCCGGATGCTGCCCGCGGCGCCGGGACTCGCCATCAGTCCTTGCGGCCTTCGGCAAGTAAGGCCGCAAGTCCCGCGAACGGGCTGTTCGGTGACGGACTGCGCCGTGCTGGGCGATCGGGGCGCGGCGGGCGCGGGGGATCGGTGCGGGGCAGGTCGGCACGGGGAATGTCGGCGCGGGGCTTGCCGGGTGCGCCGCGTTTGCCTTTGACCTGATGGGCCGGCGGCCGCCGGACGTCGCCGCGCGCCACCGCGCGCGGCGGGGTGTCGGCACCCTTGCGGGGCGGTTTGCGGCGCGGCCGTTTGTCGGGCTTGCGCAGACCGGACCAGCGCCAGCGTTCCAGCGCAGGGTCGCCGACGCTGCGGAACCCGAAACTGCCCAGCAGCGCGCGCCGGGTGTCGCCGTCGAGCCCCAGCGAGGTGGCGAGCGCCGGGTCGATGACGAAGCCGGGTGGGGCGGCGGCCATATCGGCGTCGTCGCCGATCGGGGTGTCGTCATGGCGATCGTCGCCGCCCGCGATCGGCGCGGTCGGCGGCGCCGCGGCCTGCATCCGCGCCGCATGGGCTTGCCGCGCCAGTTTTTCGGCCATGTCGATGCGCAGCCAGCCGGTGGCGCAGCGACGAAAACCGGCGATTGTCAGACCCGCGTGACTGCCCGCTTTTTGCAGCACCGCGCCGTGCGGCGGCAGCGCCGGCATCGGCGACCCTTGCTGCGCCGCGATCAGCGCCGCGCGCCAGCGCACCGCCTCGGGCTTGAGCAGTGTCGGATGGAAAATGTCGAGCGAGCCGATGGTAAAGCCCAGTTTGCGCAGCTGCGGTCGCTCATCGGCGGCCAGCGCGTTCAGCTGGTCCTCGACCGCGGCGCGGCCGATCATGCCGCTGTTGTCGGTCAGCGCCGCGAGCAGCGCGCGGACGCGCGGCGGGGTGAACAGGTCGCCGGCCGCCTCGCCCATCGCGGCAAGCGGGCCCGCGTGCCGCGCCAGCTGCGCGGCGATAAAGCGGTGCAGCCGCTCGGTAATCGCCTGCACCTGCACGGGTTCCAGCCGCCGCAGCGACGGGTCGACCTGGATCGACGGCTGGACCAGCGTCGGTCCCTTGGCGAGGGTGGCGATCGCATTGCCGTGCCAAGCGAGCCGCGGCGGTGTGCCGGGTTCGGCGACCAGCGACAGCGCGCTGTCGTCGCCCTCGGCCAACGCCGTCGCGCGGCGCGCCAGTTCGGCGCGCAGATGCTTTTCGGCGGCGGCGAGCAGCATGCGGTGGTCGCTCGCCTTGGCCACCGGATCGACCTTGAACTGGAAACCTTTGAGCGTGCCGATCGCCTCGCCATCGACTGCAACGGTGCCGTCGGGTCCGACCGCGACCGGCAGTGCGGCATGGCGTTGCCCTGCGTCGCGCAGCAGCAGTGCCAGCCGCCGATCGACGAAGCGCTGCGCCAGCGCCGCGTGCAGCGCGTCGGACAGACGCGATTCGAGCGCCTGCGTCGCTTCGGTCCACCCGGCCGCGCCCGCGATCCAGTCGCCGCGCTGCGCGATGAAGCACAAGGTGCGCACCGCGGCGATACGGCTCGCCAACTGATCGATGTCGCCATCGACGTCGTTCAGCTTCGCCAGCCGCCGCGCGAACCAGTCGGGATCGATCATCCCGTCGCCGCTGGTGCGCCATTGCCACAATTTGAAGATCGTCCGGCTGTGGTGCTCGGCGCCCAATTGCTCAAAATCGGGCAGCCCGCAAATGTCCCACAGGCGCTGGACCGCATCGAAATCGCTGCCGCGCGCGCGTACCTCCATGTCGCCCGCCAGATGCCTGAGCACCGCGATGTCGACCGCTTCGGGAGCCGGGCGCAGCACCGGCTGCGTCGGCGGCTGCGCGAGGTCGGACAAGAGCTGGTCGAGCGAGGCAAGGCCCGGGGTCGGGTTGCGCCAGAACAGGCTGGCCAGCGGCGGGAAATGATGCCCCTCGATCGCCGCGACTTCTTCCGGGGTGAAACCACCCTGTGGCAGCCCGACGGTGCCGAAGCTGCCGTCCTGCTGATGCCGCCCGGCGCGCCCGGCGATCTGTGCCATTTCGGAAATCGTCAGGCGACGCAAACGCCGCCCGTCGAATTTCTGCAAACTGGCAAAGGCGACATGCTGGACGTCGAGGTTCAGCCCCATGCCGATTGCGTCGGTGGCGACGAGATAATCGACCTCGCCTGCCTCGAACATCGCGACCTGCGAATTGCGCGTCTTGGGGCTGAGCGCCCCCATGACCACCGCGGCACCGCCCGAAAAGCGGCGCAGCATCTCGGCGATTGCATACACCTCTTCGGCTGAGAAAGCGACGATCGCCGAGCGTTTGGGCAGGCGTGACAGCTTTGACGTGCCCGCATAGCTTAGGGTCGAAAAACGCGGCCGGGTGACGATCTCGGCTTCGGGGATCAAATTTTTCACCAGCCCGCGGATGCTCGCCGACCCTAGGATCATCGTCTCGTCGCGGCCGCGTGCGCGCAGCAGGCGGTCGGTAAAGACATGGCCGCGCTCGGGATCGGCGCCGAGCTGCGCTTCGTCGATGCCGACGAAGGCCACGTCGCGCTCGATCGGCAGCGCTTCCATCGTGCCGAGCAGATAGCGGGCGTCGGGCGGGATGATCCGTTCTTCGCCGGTCACCAAGGCAACCTGCGCCGCCCCTTTGATCGCGACGACGCGATCGTAAACTTCACGCGCCAGCAAGCGGAGCGGAAAGCCGATCATGCCGCTCGAATGGGCGGTCAGACGCTCGACCGCCAAATGGGTTTTGCCGGTGTTGGTGGGGCCAAGGACAGCCTTGACCGGCTGGGAAGAGGATGACGTCATGTTCTTGGCGGCCAAGCTGGCATGGCGGCGGGCGCCGCGCAACAACGGATCGACGAAGGCGCAGAAATCTTCTGACTCGCTTCATTTGTCATCCCGGCGAGGGCCGGGAGCGCGCCGGTGCGTGGAAAGGCGGGGTCGTCATCCAGGCCTTCGCCGTGATGGCGATGTTCAAAGATCGTTCCGGTTGCTGGCACACCATATCCCACCCTCGCCACAACTGGCCGCAACCCTCGGCGGCGAAACCGCCATTAAATTGACTTTAACGACCTTTCTTTACAGACAGGTTTGGAAAACATCATTCGGTGGCCGGGTTTTAGGGAGGTCCATCGGGCGGGGGTTACAATTTGTTTCAGCGTCACGAACCCATCGCGGGGATGTCCGGCAATGCGGCTGCGCTCGCGATGTCGCAGGCGATTGCGCCGCTGAAAACGGCGCCTGATTCGGACGCGCTCGGCTGGCGCGACCGGCTGGCACAGCTTGATCTGGTTCCCGACCTGGGCGACAATATCGGTTCGGCAGAATGGTGGCGCGGGCTGGCGACCTTAACCCTGCTCTGCGGCACGGCAATCGCAACTTTTCCTGGAATTCAACCGCTTAGCGTCGGCGGCATCCCGGCACTCGACGCTGGTGATTTCAACGAAGCGCGCGCGCAGATGATCGTGCCGCTCGCGCTGGGCGGCGACACCGGGCGGCATATGGCGGCGACCGACGCCGTGCGCCCGCTGACCCAAACCCCCGAACGGCCGCAGATCGAACTCACCGCCACTCTGGGCAGCGGCGACAGCTTCGCGCGCCTGCTCGAACGCTCGGGCGTCGGTGGCGGCGAGGCGCAGGCGCTGGCGAATCAGGTGGCGAGCGCGGTGCCGCTCGCCGACATCGCGCCGGGAACACGAATCGACCTGATCCTCGGCCGCCGTGCCGCGCGCACGATGCCGCGTCCGGTCGACGCGCTGGCGATGCGCGCGCGCTTTGACTTGCGCATCGAAATGGAGCGCGAGGGCGACCGGCTGGTCATGCGACGCATCCCGATCGCGGTCGATACCACCCCGCTGCGCATCCGCGGCCGGGTCGGCGACAGCCTGTACCGTTCGGCCCGCGCCGCCGGGGCGCCACCCGCGGCGATTCAGTCGTACCTCCGGGTCATCGGCCGCCAGATTTCGGTCGGCAGCGACATTCGCGCCAATGACGAATATGACATCATCGTCGATTATCGCCGCGCCGAAACCGGTGAGAGCGAGACCGGCAAGCTGCTCTATGCGGGGCTGATCCGCGGCGGCAAACCCAAGCTGTCGATGCTCGAATGGAATGTCGATGGCCGCACCCAATGGTTCGAGGCGTCGGGTGTCGGCGAACAGCGCGGCGGCATGGCGCGTCCGACCAACGGCCGCATCACCTCGACGTTTGGGATGCGCCGTCATCCGATCCTTGGCTATCGCCGGATGCACAGTGGCATCGATTTCGGCGGCGGTTATGGCGCGCCAATCTATGCGGTGACCGATGGCGTCGTGTCGATCGCCGGGCGTCACGGCGGTTACGGCAATTTCGTCAAGCTCAACCATGGCAACGGGCTTGGCACCGGCTATGGTCATATGAGCCGCATCGCGGTGCGCCCCGGCCAGCGTGTCAGTCGCGGTCAGGTGATCGGCTATATCGGCTCGACCGGCCTGTCGACCGGCCCGCATCTCCATTACGAACTCTATCGCAACGGCCGCGCCGTGAACCCGTCGTCGGTGACCTTCGTCACCCGCGCGCTGCTCGAGGGCAAGGCGCTCGCCGACTTCCGCGCCCGCATCCGGATGCTGACCGCGGTCGCACCGGGCGCCGCCCTGACCCCCATCGCGCCGAAACAGGTCGAGGGGCCGAAACTCGGCAGCCTCGCCGATGTCGCGTCGAAGCGCGCCGAGGGCGGGATTTAACTCCCTAGAGCGAGCATCCTCTAAATCCGTTCGTGTCGAGCGAAGTCGAGACACCCATCGACCCTACTCTGCGCCGATGGGTGTCTCGACTTCGCTCGACACGAACGGTGCTTAGGCGTTCCTGAATCCGCCAATATCCATTTGCCCCGGCGCCATCCCCCGCTATGCACGCCCGATGACCCACGCCGCCTTTCCCGACCTTCGCCTTCGCCGCACCCGCCGCACCGGCTGGAGCCGCGCGATGGTCCGCGAAACGACGCTGGCGCCGTCGAACCTCATCTGGCCGCTGTTCGTGTGCGAGGGTGCGGACAGCGAAGAACCGATCGCCAGCTTGTCCGGCGTCTCGCGCTGGTCGGTCGATCGCATAGTCGATCGCGCCCGCGATGCGGTGGCGGCCGGCATCCCGTGCCTCGCGCTGTTTCCCTACACGCAGCCCGACCGGCGCAGCGCCGACGGCGGCGAGGCGCTCAATCCCGACAATCTGATGTGCCGCGCCACCGCCGCGATCAAACAGGCGCTTGGTGACGACATCGGCGTGCTGACCGACGTCGCGCTCGATCCCTATACCAGCCACGGGCAGGACGGGCTGATCGATGATGCGGGCTATGTGCTCAATGACGAAACCGTTGATGTGCTGGTCGGGCAGGCACTGAACCAGGCCCGCGCGGGCGCCGACATCATCGCGCCCAGCGACATGATGGACGGCCGCATCGGTGCGATCCGCGAGGCGTTGGAGGTCGAGGGTTTCGGCCATGTCCAGATCATGAGCTATGCCGCCAAATATGCCTCGGCCTTCTACGGCCCGTTCCGCGACGCAGTGGGCTCGCGCGGGTTGCTCAAGGGCGACAAGAAAACTTACCAGATGGACCCCGCCAACGCCGAAGAAGCGCTGCGCGAAGTCGCGCAGGATCTGGCCGAGGGCGCCGACAGCGTGATGGTCAAACCGGGGCTACCCTATCTCGACATCGTCCGCGCGGTGAAGGATCATTTCGCGGTGCCGGTCTACGCCTATCAGGTGTCGGGCGAATATGCGATGATCGAGGCGGCAGCGGCGGTAGGCGCGGGCGACCGCGACGCGCTGGTGCTCGAAACCCTGCTGGCCTTCCGCCGCGCCGGGGCGTCGGGGGTGTTGACCTATCATGCGCTGCACGCGGCGCGGCTGCTGAACGAATAATCGAATAGGGGTGGGCTTATCATGACTGCGTTACCGCGGCGCTGGCTGTTTGTGCTGACCATATTGGTCGGCAGTTTCCTGCTTTTTCAGGTTCAGCCGATGGTGGCCCGCATGGTGCTGCCCAAACTCGGCGGCGCCCCGGCGGTGTGGAACAGCGCGATGCTGGTCTATCAGGCGCTGCTCCTTGCGGGCTATGCCTATGCCCATTGGCTCGGCCGGTTCACGGTGCAGCGGCAGGCGATGATCCACGTCGCGCTGTTTCTGGCCGCCGCTTTATGGCTCCCGATCGGCATCGCGCAAATCGCAGCGCCTGGCCCTGGGCAGGAGGCGCTGTGGGTGCCGTTGCTGCTGCTCGCGTCGATCGGTCCCGTGTTCTTTGTGGTGTCGGCGCAGGCGCCGCTGATGCAGCGCTGGTTCGCCGCCGACGCTCGCGCGGGCGATCCCTATTATCTCTACGCTGCATCCAACCTTGGCAGTTTTGCCGGTTTGATCAGCTATCCCGCGCTGGTCGAACCGAATTTGCCGCTGGCGGCGCAAAGCTGGGGCTGGACCGCGGGCTATGCGCTGCTCGTGCTGCTGGTGGCGGCGAGCGCCGCGGCGCGCTGGCATGGCCGGGCGGCTGATCCGGCCAGCGACGCCGCGGTCGCCGACGAACCGCGCCCGAACTGGCGGCGCCAGCTGCACTGGCTGCTGATAGCGGCGGTGCCGTCGGGGCTGATGCTGTCGACGACGACGCACCTCACCACCGATATCGTCGCGATGCCGCTGCTTTGGGTGCTGCCGCTCGGTCTCTATCTGCTCAGCTTCGTGATCGCCTTTTCGACGATGAACCGGTTGACCGAGGTCTTTGTTTTCATCGCGCCGACGGTGTTGCTGACGATCGGTGGGCTGGCGCTGCTCAGTTCGGGCGGGGGGTCTTTGCTGGTCGCGCTGGCCAGTCTCGCGATGCTGTTTGTCGTCGCGACCGCGCTCCACGGCTATTTGTACCATCTTCGCCCCGCGCCGCAGCATCTGACGCTGTTCTACCTCATCATGTCCGCGGGCGGGGTGCTTGGCGGCCTGTTCGCGGCGCTGCTCGCCCCGCTGCTGTTCGATTGGGTGTATGAACATCCTCTGCTCACGCTTGCGGCGGCGATGCTGCTGCCGCTGCCGGTGATCCTGCCGTGGGACAAATGGCTGAAACTGTCGGCAAGGACGGCGCGCTTGGTTGTGGGGCTGCTCGTGGCCGTCGCCGCCTTCGCCAGCCTGCAGATGGTCAACGGCTGGTCGGGCCGGCTCGACATCGATGTGGGGATGTGGGGCTTTGCCATCCTGGTGATTGGGGTGCTGGTGATCGGCTGGCGTTGGGCCTATGTCGCCGTGCTCGCGCTGCTGATGATCGGGGTCGGCGGCTGGAGCACCATGCAGGAAAGCCTGACCGGCGACCGTGTGCGCAGCTATTTCGGTGTCTATACCGTCACCGATTACCCGGCGCAGGGACAACGGCGGCTGGCGCATGGGACGACGCTGCACGGGTTGCAGCGCACCGACCCGGCACACCGCCGCGAAGCGACCACTTATTATGGTCCGAAATCGGGGGTCGGTCTGACGCTGGCCAAGGCGGAGGCGCTTGCCGGACCCGGTGCGTCGATCGGTATCGTCGGGCTGGGGGCGGGAACCCTTGCCTGTTACCGGCGTCCCGGCCAGCAATGGACCTTTTTCGAGATCGACCCGGTGATGGTCGATATCGCGCGCGACCCCAGCAAATTTACATTCTTGTCCGATTGCGCCGACGACGCTCCCGTGGTCGTGGGCGATGCGCGGTTACAGATCGCGCAGCAGCCGCCGGCGCAGTTCGATGTCGTGGTCATCGACGCCTTTTCATCCGACGCGATCCCGCTCCATCTTCTGACCAAAGAAGCGATCGGCATCTATGCACGGGCATTGAAACCCGACGGTATTTTGCTCATCCATATTTCGAACCGCTTTTTCGGGCTGGAACCGGTGCTGGCCGAAGAGGCGCGGGCGCGCGGCTGGACGGCGGCGATCCGGCTCGATCCCGGGCCGGCCACCGAGGGTATCGACGATCTGACCGCGTCGAACTGGGTCGCGCTGACGGCGACGCCGCAGCGGATGACCCAGCTGACCGGCGGCCTGCGTCCGCGGGACAAGGCTGATGAAGACGATGCCTGGGTCGCGCTGCGGTCGACCCCCGGGTTTGAACGCTGGACCGACGATTATGCCTCGACGCTGCCGGTCCTGATGTGGGGCAGCCTGATCGGAAAGCGTGACGAATGACCTATCGCGACGTCAGCATCATCAGCATCAACGGCAAGACGCCGACGATCCACCCCAGCGCGTTCATCGCGCCGGGGTGCCGGATCATCGGCGATGTGACGATCGGCCCTGATGTCAGCATCTGGTATAATTGCGTGCTGCGCGCCGACGTCAGCCGCATCGTGATTGGCGCGCGATCGAATATCCAGGACGGCAGCATCGTCCATTGCGACGGCCCGATGCCGCACCGCCCCGACGGTTTCCCGACGATCATCGGCGACGATGTGCTGATCGGCCATCTGGCGATGGTGCATGGCTGCACCTTGGCCGACCGCGCGTTCGTCGGGCTGAAGGCGACGGTGATGAACGGCTGCCGGATCGGCAGCGACGCCATGCTGGCCGCGGGCGCGCTGCTGACCGAGAATAAGGAAATCCCCGACCGTGAATTGTGGGCCGGTGCCCCGGCGCGGCGGGTCCGCGACATCGACGATGCGCAGGCGGCGGGGATGCAGATGGGCGTCGCGCATTATGTGATGAACGGGCGCATGCACAAAGCGGCGGTCGAAGGGTGAAACGATAACCCCGCCCGCTTGCGGGAGGGGCAGCGAGACTTACGAACTTGTTCGTTAGTCGCAGCGGGGTGGGCAATCGCGACGTCGCTTGCTCGCTACGCTCGCGCCCACCCCCAACCCCTCCCGCTTGCGGGAGGGGAGCGATAACTCAGCTGAAGTTCACCATCGCATAGAGCATCGGGATCGACAGCAAGGTGTTGGTGCGCGAGAAAATCATCGCGGTCTTGGCGGCCTTGGCCTTGGTCGCATCGTCGGCCTCGACGATGCCCAGCGCCTTTTTCTGGTTCGGCCAGATCACGAACCACACGTTGAACGCCATGATCAGGCCCAGCCACATACCGACGCCGATCAGCTTGTAGGGATCCTGCAATCCCAACGCCGGCACCAGATATTTCGCATGACCCGCGATGGCGACACCCAGCAGCACCGTGATCAACGCGGCCCAGCGGAACCAGAACAGCGCGGCGGGGGCGATATGCTTGCCGACCGCGGGTTTCAGTTCGGCCGGGATTTTCGGCATCGTCGGAATCTGGACGAAGTTGAAATAATAGAGCAGCCCGATCCACAGCACGCCAAAGAAAGTGTGCAGCCAGCGCATGACCGCATTGGCAGCGGAAATCCCGTCCTCGAAATTCTGGCCGTTCAGGCCCAGCATCAAGGCGATCGAAAGCACCAGCCCGGCGCCGAGCACCGCGTGCAGATTGCCAAAAAATTTATCCATATTCATTCCCCCTCGCTTATCCGGCAGGGCCGCGACCCCGAACCGATCGCGCCCGCTATGCCAGCGTCGGGGGCCGGACTCAACTTTTGTCGGTCGCCGGTTATTCAGGAACCGCCAGCCCGTTCTTCAGCATCACCGGCACCTGCGTCAGCGTGAACAGGAACGACAGCGCGGTGATCCCCCAAACCTTGACCGTCAGCCATAGGTCAAAGCTCATCTGCTTGGCCTGGATCATTTCGTACATGACATGATTGGCGATGCCGAGCGCGGCAAAGAATAGCCCCCAGTTGCGCGACAGCAGCAACCAGCCGCGGTCGGTCAAACCCTCCAGCGCCGATTGGAGCAGATATTTCAGCATCGGCTTGCCGAACCACCAGCCGCCGAGCAGCAGCACCGCAAAGGCACCATAGATGATCGTCGGCTTCATCACGATGAAACGTTCGTCGTGAAACCAGATCGTCAGCGCGCCGAACCCGATCACCAGGATGCTCGACAGCCACAGCATCGGCGAAATCTTGCCCAGCTTCCACTTCGACACCGCCATCGCGATGACGATCGCGACCATGAAGGCCACGGTGCCCTTGATCGCCGCCGCCGTCGCCGCAAAGGCACCTTCGCCGCCCGATGACAGTTTATAGGCGATGAAAAAGACCAGCAACGGCCCAAAATCGATCGCGAAGTTCAGCCAGCCATGCTTGGCGGGCGGCGGCGCGGGGATCGCTTCGGGGCCGGTCGGCGGCACGTCGAGGGGGGCGGCGGTCATCTGATATTTCCTGCAATGATGGCGGCGATCTCGTCGGCGTCGAAGGGGCGAAGGTCGTCGATGGTTTCACCGATACCGATCGCGTGGATCGGAAGGCCATGACGCTCGGCCGCCGAAACGAGCACGCCGCCGCGCGCGGTGCCGTCGAGCTTGGTCATGATGAGGCCCGTAACCCCGGCGACCTCGCGGAACACGTCAATTTGCGACAGTGCATTCTGTCCCGTCGTCGCGTCGAGCACGAGCACCACATCGTGCGGTGCCGCAGGATTGAGCCGCCCGAGCACGCGCTTGATCTTGGCGAGCTCGTCCATCAGCTCGCGCTTGTTCTGAAGGCGGCCCGCGGTATCGACGATCAGCACGTCGATCCCGGTCGCAGTCGCCTGTTTGACCGCGTCGAACACGATGCCCGCGCTGTCGCCGCCTTCGGGTCCGGCCATGATCGGGACGCCGAGCCGCTCGGCCCAGACTTTGAGCTGCCCGATCGCCGCGGCACGGAATGTGTCGCCTGCCACCAGCATCACGCCATAATCCTGTTCCTGGAACAGATGCGCCAGCTTGGCGATGGTCGTGGTTTTGCCCGACCCGTTGACCCCGATGACCAAGATGACCTGCGGGCGCGGAAAGGCGTCGATATCGAGCGGTTCGGCGACGGGCCGCAGCACCGCAGCAATTTCTTCGGCGACGATCTTGCGCAGTTCCTCGGTGCCGTTCGCGGCGACATCGCGGCGTGCAGCCAGGCGGTCGCGGATGCGCGCCGCCATCGCCGGACCCAGGTCGGCGGTGATCAACGCTTCTTCGATGCGGTCGAGATCATCCTCGTCCAGCCGCGCCTTGCCGGTCAGCCCCGCCAGATTTTCGCCCAGCCGCTCCGACGTGCGCCGGAACCCGCCAAGCAGTCGTTCGCTCCAGCTTTGTCCGCTCATGCGGCGATGTCCTGTACGATGGGGGTGGCGATCATGCGGTCTCCGTCGCGTGCGGTCATCCGCACGGCGATGATGGTGCCCGGCGCGGCAGGCGCGGTCAGGCGGATGGCGGCGAAATTTTCGGCATGGCCGGTCAGCCCGTCGCGCTCGACCAGCACCGCGGCGGTGGCGCCGATCTGGCGGTCGAGCCAGTCCTGCCGCCGCCGTGCATTGGCTTCGCGCAGCGTTGCAGCGCGCTCGCGCGCAATACTGCGCCCGACTTGCGGCATACGGGCGGCGGGGGTTCCGGCGCGCGGACTGTAGGGAAAGATGTGGCCGAAAATGATGTCACAATCGTCGATCAGCGCCAGCGAGTTCGCGAACATCGCATCATCCTCGGTCGGGAAGCCGGCGATCAGGTCGGCGCCGATCGCAATTTCGGGGCGTGCGGCTTTGAGCCGCGCGACGAGCGACACGGCGTCGGCGCGGCGGTGGCGGCGCTTCATCCGCGTCAGCACCATGTCATCGCCCGCCTGGAGCGACAGGTGGACGTGCGGCATGATGCGCGCTTCCCGGGTGATCAACGCAAACAGCGCATCGTCGATGCGGTTCGGGTCGAGCGACGACAGGCGCAGCCGTTCGATCGGCAGCGCCAGCAGCGCCTCGACCAGCGCCGCCAGCGTCGTGCCGCTGTCGTCACCATAGCTCGCCAGGTCGACCCCGGTCAGGACGATCTCGCGCTGGCCGCGGGTCAGTGCGGTGCGGGCGGCCGCGACCACCGCCCCGCCCGTCGCCGACCGCGCCATCCCGCGCGCCATGACGGTCGCGCAAAAGGTGCAGCTATGTGAACAGCCGGTCTGGACGCCAAGAAAAGCGCGCGCATGATCGGCGCCGGAGAGGGCGGGGCTGTAGGGCAAACTGCGCCCCTGCGAAGGCAGGGGCCCATCACCGGTACTATCGTCTTGCGATCGCCCTTCGTTTGGCGACGCGGTGGCAGGAGATGGACCCCCGCCTTCGCGGGGGAACAGGGAAGAGGATGAACGATAGCTCTCAACCAGCCCCTTCGCATCGTTGCGCACCACCCGCGCGCCCATGTCCGCGAACCGCTCGGCTTCCAGCTCCGCCGCACATCCGGTGACGACAATCTCTACCCCCGGCCGCTCGCGCAAGGCCCGCCGTACTGCCTGCCGCGCCTGCCGCACCGCCTCGTCGGTCACCGCGCAGCTGTTGAAGATGATGGTATCGCGCGTGCCCGCCTCGAGTGCCGCGGCGCGAACCGCTTCCCCCTCGGCGATATTCAGCCGGCAACCAAAATTGACGACGTCAACGCCGTCCAGCACCGCATCGCTCATCCGAACTGCGCCCAGTCGGTTTCGCCCTCATATACCCGCGTCGCCGCGCCGCTCATCACGATCGGTTCGCCCGGCGCCCAGCGGATGACCAGATCGCCGCCGGGCAGCGATATCGTCACCGGCGACTGGACCAGCCCGGCGCGGATCGCCGCGACAGCGGTGGCGCAGGCGCCGGTGCCGCAGGCTTGGGTCAATCCGACGCCGCGCTCCCACACGCGCAACTGCAGCTGGTTCTCGCCATCGAGGCTCGCGACATTGACGTTGACGCGTTCGGGGAACAGCGGGTCGGTCTCGATCCGCGGCCCCAGCGCATCGAGCGCCACCGCATCGGCCTCGGGCACGAAAAAGACGATGTGCGGGTTGCCGACATTGACCGCGGCGCCATGCTCCAGCTCGTCCCATGCGACGGGCATGTCGCGCGTGTCCATCGGCATCGCGAGCGGGATCAGCTCCCAGTCGAACGACGGTTCGCCCAGCGTCACTTCGGCGCCGCCGTCGGCGGGGGTAACGCGCAGCATCCCGCCCAGCGTTTCGATCACCGCGGGCTGGCCGATCAGCGTCGCGACGCAGCGTGTCGCATTGCCGCACGCCTCGACCTCGCCGCCGTCGGCGTTGAAGATCCGCATCCGGACATCGGCCTTGCTCGACGGTTCGAGCAGGATCAGTTGGTCACAGCCGATGCCATGCCGCCGGTCGGCGATCGCATGCGCGCGCGCCGGCGTCATTTCGACCGCGCTGGCGCGCGCGTCGATGACGACAAAATCATTGCCCAGCCCATGCATCTTGGTGAAGCGATCCGCCATAGTTCGCGCATGTAAGGGGGCGGGCGTGCGAAGTCTAGCGATGCGGGGCAGGGCGTGACCGCGGCTGGCGAACTCTCCCCTTCCTGAAGAAGGGAGGGGGAGCAGGTTACCCAGTCTTGCGCAGCGGTTCTTGTTCTGGTGTCGGGGAGTGGCTCGTCGGCGGTACCATCGGCGCACGCAACAAGCCGCGGTCGGCAAGCAGGCGTTCGGTGTCGGCGGCGGAGGCGGCGCGGCCGAAATACCAGCCCTGACCCTTGGCACAGCCCAGCCGCGTCAGTTCGATCGCGGTCGCTTCGTCCTCGACACCCTCGGCGGTGATCGGCATCGCCAGGCTTTCGCCCAGCCGGACAATGGCAACGACGATCGCCTGCGCATCGGGGCTGCCGCGCATCGCGGCGACAAAGCTGCGGTCGATCTTGATCCGGTCGAACGGCAGCGCACGCAGGTGCGACAGCGAGGAATAGCCGGTACCGAAATCGTCGAGGCTGAGCGACACACCCTGGTTCTTCAGGCTGGTGACGATCGAACGGACGAGCGGCAGATTTTCGAACAGCGAGCTTTCGGTAATCTCGACCTCAAGCTGGCTCGCGGGAAAACCGACCTCGACCAGCAGCTTGGTCAGCTTCTGGCTGAACCACGGATCTTTCAGTTGCTGCGGCGAGATATTGACGGCGAGCAGGATCGACGGATCCCAGCCTTTGGCGATTTCCATCGCCTGCCGGATGACCTGCAACGACAATTCGCCGATCAGCCCGCTTTCTTCTGCGACGGGGATAAAGCGTTCGGGCGGGATCAGGCCGTATTCGGGCGATTCCCAGCGCATCAGCATCTCAAAGCCGACCAGCCGGCCCGTCGCGATATCGACCTGTGGTTCGAAATGCGGCACGAATTCGCCGCGCGGCATCCCTTCGCGGATGCCGGTTTCGATCTGGTTGCGCACCTGCACCGCCATTTCCATGCCGGGTTCGAACCAGCAGAAGCGGTTCCGCCCTTCATCCTTGCAATGATACATCGCGATGTCGGCCTGGCGAACCATGGTTTCCATCGTCACGCTTGCATCGTCGGCAAGCGCGATACCGAGCGATGCACCGATGCGGATTTGCTGCGCATCATGGGCGACCGACGTTTCGAGCGCCGTGACCAGTTCGGCGGCGAGTGCGTCGATCGTGGCGCGGGCGGACGGTTCGAACGCCAGCATCGCGACAAATTCGTCGCCGCCCAGCCGCGCTTTGGTCGCGTTGGGCGGCAGGATCGCCGAAATGCGTTCGGCGGCGACCTGGAGCACGCGGTCGCCGGCGGCATGGCCGTGGATGTCGTTGACGGTCTTGAAATGGTCCAGGTCGAGCAGGAACAGCGCCACGTGGCGATGGTCTGCGATGGCATCGACGATCTGCTGCTGTCCGGTCGCAAGTAACGAGCGGCGATTGAGGAAGCCGGTCAGCGGATCGGTATCGGCCAGATAGCGGGCGCGCTGTTCCGCTTCGGTGCGCTCCCGGATTTCGCGGTTCAAATCTTCGTAACGCCGCCAGCCGAACAGGATCAGCGCGACATTCAGCACCATCGCCGCCGCCAGCGCGCGGTCGGGGCCGCCACCGATGCCGATCAGCGTGTTCACCACCGCCTGAAGAACGGTGCTGCCGGTGCCAACGAAAAGCAGGATTGCGGCGACGACGATGCCGCCCGCAACGATGTCGCGCTTGGCCCCGGTGCTGCGGTCCAACTGTTTGGGCGTGTCTGTCATCTGGTTTTCCCCACCGTTGCCCCGTAGTGCCCGCAAAGCGGTGAAATTTGGGTTAAGTCGGCGCCGGTTTCGCTCGCTTGCCTTTGCGGGATGATCGGTGTATTGGCGCCCCGTTCGGCCGCATCTTGCGAACGAGCTATCGATGTCCGCGACGGAAATTATGTCCACGGATAACCGCTGGTTGGCGAGGTTTCGCTCACCGGCGTGTTTTGCGTTGCGGGCGCCGAAACAAAGGATTTGTGGCGCATGTTCGACAGTCTGAGCAATCGGCTTGGCGATGTTTTCGGGAAGCTCCGCGGTCGCGGCGCGCTGACCGAGGCCGACGTGCGCGCGGCGATGCGCGAAGTGCGAATCGCGCTGCTCGAGGCCGATGTCGCGCTGCCCGTTGTGCGCAGCTTCGTCGATCAGGTCACCGACCTTGCGATCGGCCAGAACGTCCTGCGCTCGGTCACCCCGGGGCAACAGGTGGTCAAGATCGTCAGCGACGCGCTGACCGAAATGCTCGGCTCCGAAACCGCCGAGCTCGACCTCAACGTCGCCCCGCCCGCGGTGATCATGATGGTCGGCCTGCAAGGCTCGGGTAAAACCACCACCACCGCCAAGATCGCCAAGCGGCTCAAGGAAAAAGAACGCAAAAAGGTGCTGATGGCGTCGCTCGACGTCAATCGCCCCGCCGCGCAGGAACAGCTTGCCGTCCTCGGCAGCCAGATCGACGTCGCGACGCTGCCCATCATTGCGGGGCAACAGCCGGTCGAGATTGCCCAGCGCGCGATGCAGGCGGCGAAGCTGCAGGGCTATGACGTCCTGATGCTCGACACCGCGGGCCGTCTCCACGTCGACCAGCAGTTGATGGACGAAATGCAGGCGGTGTCGCGCGCCTCGACGCCGACCGAAACCCTGCTCGTCGTCGACAGCCTGACCGGTCAGGACGCGGTGCAGGTCGCGCAGCGCTTTAGCGATCAGGTGCCGCTCACCGGCGTTGTGCTCACCCGCATGGACGGCGATGCGCGCGGCGGCGCCGCGCTGTCGATGCGTGCGGTCACTGGCAAGCCGATCAAGTTCGCGGGTACGGGCGAGAAGCTTGACGGGCTTGAACTCTTCCAGCCGTCGCGCATTGCGGGCCGCATCCTCGGCATGGGTGACGTCGTCAGCCTGGTCGAACGCGCCGCCGAAACCATCCAGGCCGACGAGGCCGAGGCGATGGCGGCGAAGATGGCCAAGGGCCAGTTCGACCTCAACGACCTCAGAACACAGCTCAACCAGATGCGCCGCATGGGCGGCCTTGGCGCGCTCGCGGGCATGATCCCCGGGATCAAAAAGGCGCAGGTCGCGATGGCGCAGGGCGCCGCCGACGACAAGATGCTGATCCATTTCGACGCGATCATGGGGTCGATGACCCCCAAGGAACGCGCGAAGCCCGAAATCCTGACCGCGAAGCGCAAGATCCGCATCGCCAACGGGTCGGGGACGACGGTGCAACAGGTCAACAAGGTGCTGAAGATGCACCAGGAAATGGCCGGTGCGATGAAGAAGATCCGCAAGATGGGCGGGCTGAAAGGCCTCGGCGCGCTGTTCGGCAAGGGCGGCGGCATTCCCGGCATGGGCGGCGGCGGTGGCATGGGCGGAATGCCCGGCCTTGGCGGTGGTGGGTCGATCCCGCCGGAACTCGCAAATTTTATGAATAAAAAGAAGTAATTACACCCGATCTTCAGTTTCTAGTTTCAGTTTACAGACAAAGGAAAATATCATGGCTACTGCTATTCGCCTCGCCCGCGGCGGCTCGAAAAAGCGTCCCTATTACAAGATCGTCGTTGCCGATTCGCGCAGCCCGCGCGACGGCCGCTTCATCGAACGCATCGGCAGCTACAACCCGCTGCTCGCCAAGGACAATCCCGAGCGGATCAAGCTCGACGCCGACCGCGCGAAGCATTGGCTGAGCGTCGGCGCCCAGCCGAGCGACCGCGTCGCCCGCTTCCTCGATGCCGCCGGCATCCAGGAGCGCGCCGCACGCAACAACCCGAACAAGGGTGTCCCGGGCGAAAAGGCCAAGGAACGCGCCGAAGAAAAGGCGCAGAAGATCGCGGATGCCGAAGAAGCCGCTGCCGCTGCTGCCGCCGCTCCGGCCCCCGAACCCGAAGCGGTCGAAGAAGCTGCTCCGGAAGTGGCCGCTGAAGAAGCGCCCGCCGCTGAAGAAGCTGCTGCGCCCGAAGCCGCGGAATCGGATGCAACCGGTTCGGTGAAGAGCGAAGCGACCGCCGAAGCCGTTGCCGAAGCCGTCGCCGACGAAACCCCCGCCGACGCGACCGCCGACGATGCGGCTGCGATGGCCGAACAGGCTGCCGAAGGCGGCCCGGCTGAGGAAGCTCCGGCTGCTCCCGCCGCCGATGAAGCTGCCGCTGAAGAAGCCGGCGAAGAAGCAGCCAAGGCCTAAACCTTGGCCAACGCAAATCGCCCCGTCACCCTTGCCGCCATCGCCGGCGCGCATGGGGTGCGGGGCGAGGTGCGGCTGAAACTGTTCGGCGAAGGCGCGGAAGCCCTCCGCGCCTTCTCCGTTTTTTCGGCCGGCGACCGGACCCTCACGCTGAAATCGGTGCGTCCCGCCAATCAGGGCGCGGTAGCCACCTTTGCCGAAATTACCGACCGCAGCGGTGCCGAGGCGCTGCGCGGCACCGTCCTCACCGTCCCGCGTTCGGCGCTACCGCCGCTGGGCGAGGGCGAATACTACCACCATGACCTGCTCGGCCTGCCGTGCGTCTCGACCGACGGCGGCGCGGTCGGCGAAGTCGTCGCGATCGACAATTTCGGCGCGGGCGACATCCTCGAAATCGCCAAGCCCGACGGCAAACGCTTCATGGTGCCGATGAACGCGCGCGCCGTGCCGGCATGGTCCGACGACGGTGTGACGATCGACGCGGCGTTCGTCGAATAGGCAACCGGTATCTGATCGCCCGTTGCCGCTGCTGTGGCGCGCTGATAGCGTCCCCGCACCATAGGGGAGGCGGAATATGCGTTGGACATCGGGCTTGGCTTTGACATTGTTGCTGGCGGCGCCGCTTCCGGCGCTCGCTGAGGACGCTCCCCCCCAAACCCTCGAACAGATAACCCCCGAAATTGACGCACTGTTCGCCAAATTTCAGGCCGACGCGCATATCCCTGGCATGGTTTACGGCGTCGTCAAAGACGGCAAGCTCGCCCATGTAAAAGGCGTCGGTGTCCAGAATCTCGACGACAAAAGCGCCGTCACCGCCGACAGCCGCTTCCGCATCGCCTCGATGACGAAGGCGTTCACCGCGCTGGCGATCCTGAAACTGCGCGACGACGGCAAGCTGCGCCTCGACGACCTCGCTGAGGATCACATTCCCGAAATGAAGGGCTGGGTCTATCCGACCAAGGACAGCCCGCGCATTCGCGTGCGCGACCTGCTCCACCATGTCGGCGGCCTCGTCACCGACGATCCATGGGGCGACCGGCAACAGGTCTTGCCGCAGGCCGATTTCACCAAAATGATCGCCGCCGGGGTGCCGTTCAGCCGCGCGCCGCAAACAGCCCATGAATACTCCAACTATGGCTATGCGCTGCTCGGGCGGATTATCGCCAATGCGTCGGGCATGGCCTATGCGGACTATGTCCGCCAGGCGATCCTGACCCCGCTCGGCATGACGAGCAGCGGCTTCGACGTCACCAAAACCCCCAAGGCGCTCTATGCCCGCGGCTATCGCTGGGAAAATGAACGCTGGTCGCCCGAGCCCGAAATGATCGACGGCGCCTTCAACGCGATGGGCGGACTCCAGGTCAGCGCCAATGACTATGCCAAATGGGTCGCCTTCCTGCTCTCGGCCTGGCCAGCGCGCAACGACGCGGACACGGGGCCGGTCAAGCGCGCGACGGTGCGCGAAATGGCGCAGGGCTTGAATTTCGTGACGGTGGCGAACCGCATCGGCGCCAGCGGTGCGACGGCGTGCAAACAGGCGGCGGCTTATGCGATGGGCTGGCGCGTCGCGCAGGATTGCGACCTTGGCCTGACGCTGGCGCACGGCGGCGGCTATCCGGGCTATGGCAGCCATGTCATGCTGATGCCCGACCATGGCGTCGGCATATTTGCCCTTTCGAACCGCACCTACGCCGGACCATCGGCGCCCGCGTGGGACAGCGCGGTGGCGATGGACAAGGCGGGGCTGCTGCCGGAGCGGCGGATCACGACCTCGCCCGCGGTCTGGGAGATGTTCAACCGGGTGCGCGCGGCTTATGCAGAGGGCAATCTGAAACGCTTCGACGGCGGGCTGGCGATGAACTTTCTGCTCGATCGATCGGCGGAAAACTGGGCCGCGGAATTCGCGCGCCTGAAGGCTGCCGTCGGTGGCTGTTATGAGCATGAAAAACTGACCCCGACCGGAGCCTTGTCGGCCAATTTTCGCCTGATCTGCGAGCGCGGGCACCTCGACGGCCAATTGCTGCTGGCGCCGACCGAACCGATCACAGTGCAGGCGCTGCGCTTTCGCGTTGTGGAGCCCTGAGGCCGCACATCACGCGGCCTCGATAAACACCACCCGATTACGCCCGCTTTCCTTGGCGGCGTACAGATTGATGTCGGCCGACTTCATCGCCGCGCCGAAACTTGTATTGCGGCCGATATGAACCAGCCCCATGCTCGCCGTCACCGGGCGTTCGAGCAGCGGCACCATCTGTTTGACATAGGCGCCGATCCGCTGCCGCAGTCGCTCGGCCTCGATCGCGACGGCAGCGGGCGCGCCGCGGAACAGCAGCGCAAATTCCTCGCCGCCGACCCGCGCCGCCAGCGCCGAACCCGAACCCAGCGCGACCCCGGCGGCAAAGATTACCCGGTCGCCGACGTCATGGCCGTGGCGGTCGTTGATCGCCTTGAAATGGTCGAGGTCGACCAGCGCGATCGCCACAGGCGGCTCGTCGTTGAAACTTTCCTCGATCGCGCGGCGGTTGGGCAGCCCGGTCAGCGGATCGGTGTGCGCAATGATCCGCATTGCCTCGGCCTGCGCGCGCGCCTCCTGCCGCTCGCGGCGCAGACGCATCAGGCGGTCGAGGATGCCGAATGCGGTGAGCATGACTTCCAGCCCGAGCGCCGGGAACAACAGAAACAGGAAATTGTCGAACGGCTGATCCAGCACGATATCGTGAAACAGGCTGACGCCATAAACCCCGCCAATGCCGCTCCACGCCGCCGCCTGATAGCGCGCGGTGCGGCTGCCGCGCTTCAGCGCGATCACCACCGTCGCCGCGCACAGCGCCAGCATCGCGACCAGCACGGCGCTGCGCAGCATCATATAGGTGGTCGCGTCGGGCATGACCGTTGCGGGGGTGGTCAACAGGATCAGGACGGGCGGCCAGCCGAGCCAGCGATAGAGCCGCGGGCCGACCATCCCCGGTTCCAGATAGGATCGCAGGAACACGCCCGTTACGACCAGGCTCAGATCGAAAAAGATGGTGATCCAAACCTGGCGTGCGAAACTGTCGGGCGGCAGCCATGCCCCCATCGCCAGCGGCGACAGCGCGACCACAAGCGCAAAATAGGACAGCGCGCGCACGCTCTGCCAGATCAGGAAGCGTTCGCGCAGCAGGCGGTAAAAGACCGCATTATAGGCAAGCGAGAACAAGAGCAGACCCAGAAAGATGCCGGTCAGCACCCCGTCCCACGTCATGCTGGTGGCGTCGGCGAACGACGATTGCGCGCGCGCCGGTGCGGCGGCGGCCAACAGCCCCGCGCCCAACGCCAAAATTCGCGCACCTCGCGCCATGCGACCCCCGTTTTGTCTGACGGGGACGCTAGGCGCGCAGCGGCTGATTTTTGGTTAACGATGCGTTGGCTATCGGCTGTATTTTGCGAACCATAGCCGCAAGCTGGGCGAAGGGCACCTGTCAGGTAGGAGAGGGGGAACCTTCGGGCGGGGACTCCCTTCGACCAGCTTGCGGCTATGGCAAGTGCGTTGTGATCATTAACCAGCCTTGTGACTCACGGTCATGCTGCATCGTGCTGGGTCACCGGCAAAGGCTTTGCGCCTGCAATAGGGACAGGTCGCGCGACCCGGCTACCGACGCGGCGGAACGACGCGAGCAGCCACAACAGTCCGCGGTGCAAATCATTGCTGAAATGCGGATGGCCGTTGTTCCACGTCCGCATCCAAAGTTCGTCTTTCATCGCTCATCTCCTGCTGATCCGATGGTCAGCAGATGCGCCTTAGCGACGCCCACCGCCAACAAAAGCTTTGCACCACACCATAAGTCTGACTTATATATTGGCGATGCCCAAGCTACCGCCTCTCGCCGCAATTCGGACCTTCGAAGCCGCCGGAAGACTGGAAAACTTCTCGCGCGCCGCCGAGGAGCTGGGGCTGACCCAAGCGGCGGTCAGTTATCAGGTGCGCCAATTGGAGGACCGGCTTGGCCGCGCCTTGTTCGTGCGCGAGAAGGGGCGGGTCCGCTTGTCCGAAACCGGCCAGCGCCTGCTCCCTGCGATCTCGGGCGCCTTTGGCGCGATGGGCGACGCCTTTGCCGCGCTGGGCCATGACGAGGCCGATGTGCTGACGATCAGCGCGATGACGACCTTTGGCGGCACCTGGCTCAGCGCGCGGATCGGCGGGTTCCAGCTGGCCTATCCCGACCTTGCGGTGCGCATGTTGATGAACAATGATCTGGTCGATTTCAACGCGACCAATGTCGATGTCGCAATTCGGGTGGGCCGCGGCGGATGGCCTGGCCTGCGCGCTGATTTTCTCTACCGCAGCCATGTGACGCCGATCTGCGCCCCCGGCTTTCTGGACGTCAATCGCATCGCGGCGCCTGCCGACCTGCTGCGCGTTGACCGGCTGGCGCCCAACGATCCCTGGTGGGCGGGCTGGTTCGCCGCCGCGGGTGTCGCCACCGTCCCGCCGCCGCAGCGCAGTGGGATCGAACTCGACAGCCAGTTGCAAGAGGCGAGCGCGGTGCAGAGCGGTTACGGCATCGCGATGATGACCCCGCTGCTGTGGCGCGCCGAACTCGACGCCGGGCGGCTGGTCCAGCCGTTCGATACGCTCTACCAACCCGGCACCGCGCATTATCTCGTCCACCGCGAAAACCGCGTCGGGGTCCGCAAGATCGAACGCTTTCGCGAATGGCTGCGCGCCGAGTTGGAGAAAGATCGCCATCGGCTGTCCTATGAACTTTGGGAGCCGCTCGGCTGAATCGCCTCGACACGCGCTCACACAATGTATATACATCGTGTATATACGGAGTCCGGCATGACCAAAGAATATCGCGCCAAGGTTTTCAAATCGGGCAATTCGCTCGCCCTGCGCCTCCCGAAAGCGCTTGGTCTTGAAGAGGGGACCGAGATGATTGTCCGTGAGGAACGCGGCGAGTTCCGTTTCGAACCTGCCGAAAAGCCAAAAGCCAAAATCGACATCAGCGGATTTGCGGGGAAGGCGCCAGGCCTGAAGCTGGCGCCGCGGGATGATTTCGAGGAGCGTCCGAGCACAATTGCGGCACGCCAAGCGGCGGAACTTGCCCAGGCGGCCAAGAAAGCGTGATCCGATATCTGATCGACGCCAACTCGGCGGTTTATGCTATGGATGACGGGCACGAAGTGCTGACGGCCCGGATTGCCGATCACGCGCCCGGCGAGATTGCGATATCGACCATCAGCTATGCCGAGGTCGCTTATGGCACCTACGTCGGCAAGCCGCCACCGCCCGAGATACTTGAGGCTTTCGTCGCAGCCATCCCGCTGGTTCCGTTCGACGAAGCAGCGGCGCGCGAATACGCGCGATTGCCTTTCAAGCGCGCGCGCTTCGATCGCCTGCTTGCGGCGCACGCGCTAAGCCTCGGCGTAACGGTCATTACCAACAACGAAGCCGACTTCGCCGACGTGCCGGGACTGACGGTCGAGAATTGGACATTATAGGCAAATCGCCATGTATTATTCCTTGCTGTATCCCATGTTTGGACTGGTTTTCGGGCTGATCGCGGGCGCCGTCGTTCGACCGCTGTTTCGCCAGAAATGGCCCGTCTTTCTTGTCGCCCTGATAGCGCCGCTACCCTTTGTTTATGCGTTTGCGGCTTTCGGGCTGGCCTTTATGCGTGACGTTTCAATCACTGTCGGATCGCTTGTCTCGCTTATCGGATACATTTTGTTGCTTGTATGGCCCGGCAGTCTTCTCGCCGCATATCTCATTTGCCGTGAAAGTGTCCGCCGCCGATGACGTTCACCGCCGTCCCCCTGACCCTCTATCCCGACATATTCCCCGGCCCGCTGGGCCACAGCATGGCGGGGCGTGCGCTCGAAAGCGGGACGTGGAATTGCGCGCCGGTGCAAATCCGCGATTTTGCGACCGACAGGCACCGCACCGTCGACGACACCCCTGCGGGCGGCGGTGCGGGGATGGTGCTCAAGGCGGATGTGCTGGCGGCGGCGGTCGACCATGCGGTCGCGGCGCATCCGGGGCTGCCGATCCTCGCCATGACGCCGCGCGGCACCCCGATCACCCAAGCCCGCATCCGTCAGCTTGCGGCGGGGCCAGGGGCGATCATCCTCTGCGGCCGGTTCGAGGGTTTCGACGAGCGCATTTTCGACGCCCGCCCGATCGAGGAAGTCTCGATGGGCGACATCATCCTGTCGGGCGGCGAGATGGGGGCGCTGCTGCTGCTCGACGCTTGCATTCGCCTGCTTCCCGGCGTAATGGGCGCGGCTTCTAGCGGGGACGATGAGTCGTTTGAAAACGGCTTGCTCGAATATCCGCACTATACCCGGCCCGTTGAATGGGAAGGGCGCACGATCCCCGAAGTGCTGCGATCGGGGGATCATGCGAAGATCGCGGCCTGGCGGAAACAACAGGCCGAAGATCACACACGGTTACGCAGGCCGGACCTTTGGGAGCGTCATATCGATGCTCGGGCCCGACCTGCCTCTGGCGCGCGGCGAAAAGAAGAGGACTAGAGGCATGAACCTCATCCAGACGATCGAAGCCGAAGAAATTGCCAAAGCGGCAAAGACCATTCCGACCTTCCGCCCCGGCGACACCGTGAAAGTCGGCGTCAAGGTGGTTGAAGGCGAACGCACCCGCGTCCAGAATTTCGAAGGCGTGTGCATCGCGCGCTCGAACAAGGGCATGGGCTCCAACTTCACCGTGCGCAAAATGTCGTTCGGCGAGGGTGTCGAGCGCGTGTTCCCGCTCTATTCGCCGAACATCGACAGCATTACCGTCATCCGCAAGGGTGCCGTGCGTCGTGCGAAGCTTTATTATCTTCGTGGCCGCACTGGTAAATCGGCGCGTATTGCGGAGCGCCGCGACTACCGGCCGGAAGCCAGCGAGGGCTAAGGGAGACTTT
>NZ_DASYHE010000081.1:0-19523 GCF_035998965.1 Sphingopyxis sp. | reverse complement strand
ACGTCATAGGGCATCGATTCCCGTTCGCTCACTTGGCTTACCCTTTCTGCCGTCCCGGCGCCGATCGTTCATCGTAAGCGGCGCTCATTCTGTCACGAAATGCGATGCCCGCCAATTGACGTGTCCGTCAACAGGCTGTTTGGATAAATCACATGGGTGGGTCACAATCAGCCTTGCTGGCGGAAAGCATAAGCGACTGGTGGTCGCTGGCGGGCGTCGATGCGCTGGTGGGCGAGGAACCGGCCGGTTGGCTCGTCCTGCCGCCAGCGAATGACGCTGCGGCACCGCGGCCGAAACCGACCATCGCCCCCGAACCCGAAGCGGCGCCGCTCCCCGCAATTCTCCAGCGTCAGGAAGCGCCACAAACAGTTGAAACGAAGGCGCCGGTCGTCTTTCCCGACGCGTGGGACGATTTTCAGCATTGGCTCGCGACCAGCGATGATGTCCCGGGCAGCCAGTGGGACGCGCGCCGCATTTTGCCCTTCGGCCAGACCAAAGCGCCGCTGATGCTGCTCACCGCCTGGCCCGAAATCGACGACCAGCGCGACGGCGCCTTGTTCACCGGCGCCGCGGGCCAACTGCTCGACGCCATGCTCCGCGCCATCGGGACGACGCGCGATGCCTGCTATGTTGCCAGCCTCGCCGTCACCCGCCCCGCGGGCGGGCGTTGCGACGGCGCTGAGGCGGCCGAACTCGACCGGCTGCTCTGGCATCACGTCCGGCTCGCCAACCCCGAACGGCTGCTTCTGATCGGCAGCGACATCGTCCGGATGGCGGCGGCGAGCGAATTGCCCGAAACACGCGGGAAGTTACTGAATATTAACCAAGATGGCGGCAAGGTGGAGACGGTGGCTGTGGCGCATCCTGCGATGCTCCTGGCCCGGCCCGCGCAAAAGGCGGCGGCATGGGACAGCCTGAAACTGCTCAACCGGGGACGTTGACAGATGAACATGATGACCAGGACTTTTCTTTCAGGCGCGATTTTGGTGGCCGCTCTTGCCGCCACACCCGTGATGGCGGCCGATGCCAGCAGCCGCGACGTCGTTGCGGCGCCGCAAACGGTGCCCGACATTCTGAACGCGAAACAGAAACAGCTCTACACGCAGGTGCTTACCGCGATCCGCGGCCAGCGCTGGGCCGATGCCAAGGCACTGCTCGACGGGTCGGATAACAGCCCGCTTACCGATTTCCTGCGCGCCGAACTGCTGACCGCCCCCAACAGCCCGCGCGCCGAAGTCGCCGACATTCTGCCGATCCTGTCGCGCTCGCCCTATCTGCCGCAGGCCGAACAGCTCGGGCGCCTCGCCACCAAGCGCGGCGCCACCGACCTGCCGTCGCTTCCTTCCCAGGCCCGCCTCGCCTGGGCTGGCAGCGCCCCGCGCCGTCTGGGCGCCGACGCGGTCAGCAGCGATCCCGTCGCCGCCGCGCTGACCCGCACTATTCCCGACCGGATCAAGAACGACGATCCCGCGGGCGCCGAAGCCTTGCTGAATGCGGTCGCCGACCGGCTAACCCCCGAAGCCCGCGACGAATGGCGCCAAAAGGTCGCCTGGTCCTATTATATCGAAAATGATGATGCGAACGCACTGCGCCTCGCCGCTGAATGTTCGGGCGGGCGTAGCGCATGGTCGACGCAGGGCGCCTGGGTTCAGGGTCTCGCTGCGTGGCGCACCCGTGACTATCCCACCGCGCTAACCGCCTTTGACCGCGTATCGCGCGAGGCGCCCGACAGCGAACTTCGGGCCGCCGCCTATTATTGGGCCGCCCGCGCCGCGATCGCTGCCGGCCAACCCGCTGCCGTGCAATCGCGCCTGCGCGCCGCCGCCGCCAATGAAGAAACCTTTTACGGAATGCTCGCGGTTGAAACGCTCGGCGTCGCGACGAACAGCCAGCGCGAGCTCGTCCGCGCCGACCGCTCCGCCTGGCGCGCACTCGAAAACCTGCCCAACGTCCGCGCCGCGATGGCACTCGCCGAAATTGGCGAAGACAAATATGCCGACGCCGTGCTGCGCCATCAATCGCGGATCGGCGATATGCGCCAGCATGAGCAGTTGCTCGCCATGGCGGGCGCGCTCAGCTTGCCCGAAACGCAGCTCTACCTCGCCCACAACACGCCGCAGGGCCGCAAGCCCGCCGCACACGCACGCTATCCGCAGCCCAAATGGGAACCCAATGGCGGGTGGAAGGTCGATCCGGCGCTCGTCTTTGCCCACACCCTCCAGGAATCGCGCTTCCAGCGCGCCGTCGTCAGCCCGGCGGGCGCCAAGGGATTGATGCAGGTGCGTCCCGGCACCGCGCGCGACGTCGCGCGCTGGCGCGGCGACACCATCGACACGCGCGACCTGTCGATCCCCGCGGTCAACATGGATATGGGGCAAAGTTACCTGCAATATCTCGCCCGCGATGCCTCGACCGGCGGCCAGCTGCCCAAGGTGATCGCCGCGTACAACGCCGGCCCTGCCCCGATCGCGCGCTGGCAGTCCGAAATCCGCGACAATGGCGACCCGCTGCTGTATATGGAGTCGATCCCCTATTGGGAAACGCGCGGCTATGTCGGCATCGTGCTGCGCAACTACTGGATGTACGAAGCGCAGCAGGGCAAGCCATCGGTCAGCCGCGCCGCGCTGGCGCAGGGCAAATGGCCGCGCTTCCCCGACAGCAAGGACCGCACCCGGCTGACCTGGGCGGGCGGCCTGGCCAATGCCGATTGACGAAAGCCTGACCTTCAAACCGGTCCGGATCGCGCTCCTGACGATTTCGGACAGCCGCAGCGCGGCCGAAGACCGCTCGGGCGACAAGCTCGAAGAATTGCTGACCGCCGCGGGCCATAGCCTCGCCGCGCGCGCGATCATCAAAGACGAAACATCACTGATCGTATCGCGCCTCCACAACTGGATCGACGATCCGGACGTCGACGTTGTCATCACCACCGGCGGCACCGGGCTGACGGGCCGCGACGTGACGCCCGAGGCACTGCACCGGCTCGACGGCAAGGATATTCCCGGTTTCGGCGAACTGTTCCGCTGGCTCAGCTACCAGACGATCGGCACCTCGACGATCCAGTCGCGCGCCTGCGCGGTGGTCGCGCGCGGCACCTATATCTTCGCGCTGCCGGGTTCGACCGGCGCGGTCACCGACGCGTGGGAAGGCATTTTGGCGACCCAGCTCGATAGTCGGCACAGACCGTGCAATTTCGTGGATTTGATGCCGCGGTTGATCGAGTAACTCCCACTCCGTCATCCCGGCGAAGGCCGGGATCTCGCCCTATCGTCACCCATCACCGGTGAGATCCCGGCCTTCGCCGGGATGACGATGTAATATTGTTCTTTCTTTGTTCCCATCGCCGCGATATCCTCGCTCGGTGGAACCCACCAAACCCCTCCCCCCGATCTCCGGTCGCGGCGCGCCCGCCAACCCGCGCCCGACCCGCACCGGATCTCTCGACCGCGAGCCCGACGGCGACGGGCTCGACACCTCCGAACTGGTTGACGGCGCGGCGCCTCCACTCCGTACCACCGTCACCGTCGAACATCCCAAAACGATCATCGCGCGCAACAATTCGCCGGACATCGGTTTCGACCGGTCGATCAACCCTTACCGCGGTTGCGAGCATGGCTGCATCTATTGCTACGCCCGCCCGACCCACGCCTTTCACGACCTATCCCCCGGCCTCGATTTCGAAAGCCGGCTCTTCGCCAAACCCGACGCGGCCAAACTGCTACGCGCCGAACTCGCCAAGCGCGGCTACACCCCCGCCCCGCTGGCGATCGGCACCAACACCGACGGCTACCAACCGATCGAGCGCGAATGGGGCATCACCCGCTCGGTGATCGAGGCGCTTGCTGAGACCCGCCACCCGCTGCTCATCACCACCAAGTCCGACCGGCTGCTCCGCGACATCGACCTGCTCGCGACGATGGCGCGCGACAATCTCGTCGGCGTCGCGATCTCGGTTACGACGCTCGACCCCGCGCTCGCGCGCACCTTGGAACCCCGGGCGCCGCACCCCAAACGCCGCCTCGCCGCGATCCGTGCGCTGATCGACGCCGGGGTGCCGACGCAGGTCAATATCTCACCGATCATCCCCGCAATCACCGATCACGAGATCGAGGCGATCATGGCCGCCGCTGCACAGGCTGGCGCCATCCGCGCCTCCTACATCCTGATGCGCCTGCCCCACGAAGTGGCGCCCCTGTTCCGCGCGTGGCTCGCCGCCCACTACCCCGACCGCGCCGACAAGGTGATGCACATGGTGCAGGACATCCGCGGCGGCCGCGACAATGACGCGGGGTTCTTCACCCGCATGAAGGGCCAGGGCGTGTGGGCGCAGCTCATTCGCGCCCGCGTTAAGCGCGCGGCGAGGGAGCATGGGATGGACCGCAGATTCCCGCCGCTGCGGTCGGATTTGTTCAGGCCGCCCGAGCGGGACGGACAGATGGAGTTGTTCTAGTCCTCGTCATTGCGAGCGAAGCGAAGCAATCCAGAGCGGTTTACGCGACGCTGGATTGCTTCGCTTCGCTCGCAATGACGAAGTGTTTTACACCCCCGCCAACGACTTCAGCTTATAATCCTTATAATCATCGCGGATCTGCCGCTTCAAAATCTTCCCCGTCGCCGTATGCGGCAACTCGTCGACAAACACGATCTCGTCGGGCAGCCACCATTTGGCGATCTTGTCCTTCAGATAATCGACGATGCTCGCCTCGCTCACCTCGGCCCCAGGTTTCTTGACGATCAGCAGGATCGGCCGCTCGTCCCACTTCGGGTGATAGACGCCCACCGCTGCGGCCTCCTGCACCCCCGGCGCACCCACCGCGGCATTTTCCAGTTCGATCGACGAAATCCATTCGCCGCCCGACTTGATCACATCCTTCGCCCGGTCGGTGATCTGCATGACGCCGTCGGGGTGGATCACCGACACGTCGCCCGTATCGAACCAGCCGTCGGCGTCCGCCGCATCGGCATCGGCTTTGAAATAGCGCTGGATGATCCACGGGCCGCGGCATTGCAGCCGCCCGCTCGTCACGCCGTCACGCGGTAGTTCCTTATCTTCGTCATCAACGATGCGCAGCTCGACCCCGAACGGCGGACACCCCTGCCGCGCCACAACATCGACGCGCTCGTCGAAACTCATCTCGTCCCAGTTCCACGGCCGCTTGCCCATCGTCCCGATCGGGCTGGTCTCGGTCATCCCCCACGCATGGCCGACGTCGATCCCGGCGCGCATAAACCGTTCGATCATCGCGCGCGGGCACGCCGAGCCGCCGATGATGACGCGGTGAAGCTTGCCATAGTCGATCCCGGTCGCGTCCATATGCGCGAACATCGCAATCCACACCGTCGGCACCCCGGCGCTGTGCGTCACGCCTTCCTGATGCATCAGGTCGCACAGCACCGCCGCGTCGTTGGTCGCCGAAAAGACGAGTTTTGCCCCCACCGTCGCGGCCGCAAAGGGAATGCCCCAGCTGTTGGCGTGGAACATCGGCACGATCGGCAGGATCACGCTGCGGTTCGACATATCGAATACGTCGGGCTGAATCTCGGTGATCGCGTGGATGACGTTGGAGCGATGCTCGTACAGCACGCCCTTTGGATTGCCCGTCGTGCCGCTGGTGTAGCACAGCCCGACCGGGTCGCGCTCGTCCAGATCGACCCACTCAAAGCTGCCGCCTTCGGCATCGATCAGGTCGCGGTACGACTTGTAATCCCCCTGCGCGGGCGCGTCGAACAATATGAAATGCTCGACCGTCGGCAACTGGCTGCGCAGCCGCTCGACGATCGGCAGGAACATCGCATCGAACAGCAGCACGCGGTCTTCGGCATGGTTGATGATATAGACCAGCTGTTCGTCGAACAGCCGCGGGTTCACCGTGTGCAGCACCCCGCCCATGCCCGCGCTGCCGTACCAGCTGACCAGATGGTGGCCATGGTTCATCGCCAGCGTCGCGATGCGGTCGCCCTTGGTCATCCCGAGCTTGACCATCGCCGCGGCAAAGCGCCGCGCGTCCTGCCCGACCTCGCCCCAGTTCGATCGCGTGATGCTGCCATCGCCCCAGCGCGACACGATCTCGCGCCCCGCATGTTCGCGCGCGGCATGGTCGATCAGGCTGGTGACCAGCAGCGGCTGGCTCTGCATTCCGGACATTTGGGCATTCCTCTCTTGTTTCCCCAAGGGATAAGGCGAGGACGGTCCGTGTGGCAAGGGGGCATCGAAAACTGGCGATCCTCCCTGTGGCGCAGCCATGGGGGAGTCGCAGACGGCGCGTAGCGCCAGCGGGACCGCCGCGAAGCGGTGGTGGAGCGGCCGCGACGGTAGTGTGAAAGCCCCTCCGTCAGCGCTTCGCGCTGCCACCTCCCCATCGCTGCGCGACAGGGAGGATCAGCTATGCCTATCCGCGCACCCGAAAATCGCGCGGCGTCACCAGCGACAGCGCGGTTTCGCTGACCCCGGCGACGGTTTCGAGCCGCGATACGACATCGGCGCCAAGCGCGAAACGGCGCCCCAGGCATATCCTGATCTCGCCGCCGGTGTCGGGATCCTCCACCACGAGGATCACTTTGCCGCGCGCATCGTCGCGCTTTTCCAGCAGCCGCGCCATGTCGGCAATCGCCTCGGGCAATGTCACGCGGCACGTCAGCTCCAACGCCGCGGTTGCCGCAATCTCGGCCAGCGGCTGCGCCCCGCGCACCGTCACCCGCGGCGTTTCTTCGCCTTCGAGCAGGTCGAGCTCGACCGACAGGATCGCGCAGCCGCCGTCGACCGCCAGCGTTTCCAGCAGCTTGCATGTCTGCTCGTCGAAACAGCTCGACTGGAATTGCCCGCTGCGGTCGGACAGCGTCAAATTCAGGAACCGGTTGCCGCGCTGCGACACCCGCGCTTTCGCATTTTCCACCATGCCCGCCATCATCATCGGGATCCGCGTTCCCGGCGTCATTTCGACCTGCGAGCAGATGTCGCCATAGGTCCGCGCGCCTCTCGCGGCGACGATCGCCTCATATTGCTCGACCGGGTGCGACGAGAAATAGAAACCGAACGCCTCCTTCTCGCGCGTCATCCGCTCGGCGAGCGTCCATGGTTCGGCGGTCGGCAGTTGCAGCACCGGCGCGACGTCGATGTCGCCGCCGAACAATCCGCCCTGCCCGGTCGACCGCTCGTGCGCCGAGCTGTTGGCGCAGGCGAGCAGGCTTTCGGCCCCGGCATAGGCGCGCGGGCGATTGGGCTCGATACTGTCGAACGCCCCCGCCCCCGCCAGCGCCTCGATCTGCCGCCGGTTAAGCAGCTTGGGATCGATCCGGTTGGCGAAATCGTCGAGGCTGGCAAAATCGCCCTTCGCGCGCCGCTCGGCAACCAGTGCCTCCATCGCCTTCTCGCCGACGCCTTTCAGCGCGCCGAGCGCAAACCGCACCGTCAGGTCTTCGCCGCTTTGCCCGACCGAAAAATCGGCCTCGCTCTCGTTGATCGACGGCGGCGCCACCGCAATGCCCGACCGGCGCATATCGTCGATAAAGATCGACAATTTATCGGTTTGGTGGCTGTCGAACGACATCGACGCGGCGAAAAATTCGTGCGGATAATGCGCCTTCAGCCATGCCGTCTGATACGACAGCAACGCATATGCGGCGGCATGGCTCTTGTTGAAGCCATAGCCCGCAAATTTGTCGATCAAGTCGAACAGCTCGTTCGCCGCCTTCGGCGCGATCTGGTTATGCTCGCCGCACCCTTTGACAAAGGTGTCGCGCTGCGCGTCCATTTCGGACTGCACCTTCTTGCCCATCGCACGGCGCAGGAGGTCGGCGCCGCCGAGGCTGTAACCGGCCAGTATCTGCGCCGCCTGCATCACCTGTTCCTGATAGACGAAGATGCCATAGGTTTCGGCGAGAATGCCCTCGAGCAACGGGTGCGGATAAGCGATCGGCTCGCGCCCGTTCTTGCGCGCGCCGAACAGTGGGATATTGTCCATCGGCCCCGGGCGGTAGAGCGCGACGAGCGCGATGATGTCTCCGAAATTGGTCGGTTTGACCGCCGACAGCGTGCGCCGCATCCCTTCGGATTCCAGCTGGAACACTCCGACCGTCTCACCGCGCTGGAGCAATTCATACACAGCGCTGTCGTCCCAGCTCAGCGTGTCGAGATCGACGTCGATCCCGCGCAGCGCCAGCAACCGCCGCGCTTCTTTCAGCACCGACAGCGTCTTCAAACCTAGAAAGTCGAACTTCACCAATCCCGCGCTTTCGACATATTTCATGTCGAACTGCGTCACCGGCATGTCCGAGCGCGGGTCGCGATAGAGCGGCACCAGCTGGTCGAGTGGACGATCGCCGATGACGACACCCGCCGCATGAGTCGAGCTGTGGCGCGGCAAGCCCTCCAGCTGGCGCGCCATGTCGAACAGGCGGCGTACCCCGTCATCTTGCTTATATTCGGTCATCAGCTCGCTGACGCCATTCAATGCACGTTCGAGCGTCCACGGATCGGTCGGATGGTTGGGCACCAGCTTCGCCAGCCGGTCGACCTGGCCATAGCTCATCTGGAGCACGCGCCCGGTATCTTTGAGCACCGCGCGCGCCTTCAGCTTCCCGAAGGTGATGATCTGCGCGACGGTATCGCGGCCATATTTTTCCTGCACGTAACGAATGACTTCGCCGCGCCGCGTTTCGCAGAAATCGATGTCGAAGTCGGGCATCGACACGCGCTCAGGATTGAGGAAGCGTTCGAACAGCAAGCCGAGTTTCAGCGGATCGAGATCGGTGATCGTCAGCGCCCACGCGACCACCGAACCCGCACCCGAACCGCGCCCCGGCCCGACCGGAATATCCTGCGCCTTCGCCCATTTGATGAAGTCGGCGACGATCAGGAAGTAGCCGGGGAACCCCATCTGGGTGATCACCCCGACTTCGAAATTCAGCCGGTCGATATAGGTCTGCCGCTCCTCGTCCGTCAGCTCGGCATAGAGCGCCAGCCGCGCGTCGAGACCGTCGCGGGCATCGCGCGCCAGTTGCGCCGCCTCGGCCTCGCGGTCGCCCGCCAGGCTCGGCAGGATCGGGGCGCGGTTCGGCGCCATGAACGCACAGCGCTGCGCGACCACCAGGCTGTTGCGCATCGCCTCGGGCAGGTCCGAAAACGCATCCTCCATCGCCTCGGCGGGCTTCAGCCACGCCTCGGGACTGCTCACCCGGCGGTCGGTGCTTTCGACGTAGGCCGACTGCGCGATACACAGCATCGCGTCGTGCGCGGGGTGGAATTGCGGCTCGACAAAGCTCGCGGGATTGGTCGCGACCAGCGGCAGGGCGCGCGCATAGGCGAGATCGATCAACGCCTTTTCGGCGGCGATCTCGGCCGCATCGCCGCGCCGCGACATTTCGATATAGAGCCGCCCCGCAAACAGCGCCTCCAGCTGCTCGACATAATCGTTCGCCGCTGTCACCTGCTCGCCCGCCAGCAAGCGCGTCAGCGCGCCCTCGCCGCCCGCGGTCAGGCAGATCAGCCCGTCGGTTCGTCCCGCCATGTCGGCCAGCGTGACGTGCGGGTCCATCTCGACGGGTCGGCCCAGATGCGCGTGCGACACGAGCGCGCACAGATTGCCATAGCCCGTCTCGTCCTGCGCATAGAGCGCCAGCCAGTCGATCTGCGGCGCGCCGTTCGCCAGCCGCTGCCCCGGCCGCGCGACGCTCAGCAGCGCCCCGACAATCGGCTGCACCCCCGCCGCCTTGCACGCATCGCCAAACGCCATCGCACCGTACAGCCCGTTGCGGTCGCAGATCGCAATCGCCGGAAACCCCCGCTCGCGCGCCGCCTTGGCAATCGCCTTCGGCTCGATCGCCCCTTCGAGCATCGTGTAACTGGAAAAGACGCGCAGGGGGACAAAGGGGCTGTAGGCCATGATGGGGACGCTAGGCATATGTGACGATTCGGGGAAGGCCCGAATACGCCCTCCCCTTCAGGGGAGGGCAGCGAAACTTGGCAGCTTGCTGCCTAGTCGCAGCGGGTGGGGTTTCGCGGCCTTGCGCCACCCCGACAGACCCCACCCCAACCCCTCCCCTCAAGGGGAGGGGCTTTGCAAATCTACCCCAACAATTCCTCAATCTCTTTCCGCAGCTGCTCCGGCTTGGTCGTCGGCGCATGCCGCGACACCACCTTGCCGTCGCGATCGACCAGAAACTTGGTGAAGTTCCACTTGATCCCGCTGCCGAGCAGCCCGGTCTTTTCCTGCTTCAGATGCTTGAAGATCGGATCGGCATCATCGCCATTGACGTCGATCTTCGCCATCACCGGAAAGCTGACGTCATAGGTCAGCGAACAAAAATTCGCGATTTCGGCCGCATCGCCCGGTTCCTGTGCCCCGAACTGGTTGCACGGAAAGGCCAGCACCTCGAACCCGCGATCTTTATACTCGCGGTACAGCTCTTCCAGCCCTTCATATTGCGGCGTGAAGCCGCATTTGGACGCCGTGTTGACGATCAGCAGCACCTTGCCGGCATAGGGTGACAGATCGCCCATCGTTCCATCGGCCAGTCGAACGGGAAAGTCGGTGAGCTTGGTCATTTTTCTACTCCTTGTATCGCGCCAGTCGATCGTCGAGACTGGCACGAACGCCGGGCCATTCGGACGCGATGATCGAATAAACCACCGAATCGCGGATATGGCCATCCGCCATCATCAGATGTCCGCGCAGAACGCCGTCGAGCTTGGCGCCAAGCCGCTCGATCGCGACGCGCGAGCGATGGTTCAGCCAGTCGGTGCGCAACTGAACGACATGGCAGCCGAGCGTGTCGAAAGCATGGGCCAGCAGCATCCGCTTCGCTTCGGTGTTGAGGCCGGTGCGCTGGACCCGCGGCGCATAGATGGTACCGCCGATTTCCACCCGGCGATGGGCTTTGGCCATGCGCATCAAGCGCGTCGTGCCCGCAATGGCGCCTTCGCTGTCGAGTACCGCGAATGCCATGGTGCGATACGCGGCAGTTTCCGCCCAAATGCGCGCAAACCAGTCATCGTCGGGCGATGTGGGGACGCCGGTGGTGAATTGACCGGCTAGCGGAGTCAGCACCTTTACCAATGCCGACGCGTCGTCGTGTTCCAGCGGGCGAAGCGTGACATGCTTGCCGCGCAGCGTCGGCGGGTCGGTCCACGCGCTCATGCCTACGTCTCGATCCGCCCGTCGTGCAAGCGCAGCACGCGGTCCATCCGCGCCGCCAGCCGCTCATTGTGCGTCGCGACCAGCGCCGCCGATCCATGATCGCGCACCAGCTTTACAAACTGGTCGAACACCCGGTCCGCCGTCGCCTCGTCCAGATTGCCCGTCGGCTCGTCGGCGAGCACCAGCAGCGGCCGGTTCGCCAGCGCGCGCGCCACCGCGACGCGCTGCTGCTCACCCCCCGACAGCTTGCTCGGCTTATGCTGCAACCGCTCGCCGAGGCCCAGCCGCCCCAGCAGGTCGGCGGCGCGCTCCTCGGCCTCCGCCTGCCCCGCGCCGCGGATCAGCTGCGGCAGGACGACATTCTCGATCGCGTTGAAATCGGGGAGCAAATGGTGGAATTGATAGACGAAGCCGATCTTCTCGCGCCGCGTCTTGGTCCGCTCGCCCTGCTCATATTGCGTCACGTCGGCGCCATCGATGCGGATCGTCCCGTCGAACCCGCCTTCGAGCAGCCCGACCGCCTGCAACATCGTCGACTTGCCCGACCCCGACGGCCCGAGCAGCGCGACGATCTCGCCGCGCTTCAGATGCGCATCGACCCCGCGCAACACGTCGATCGTCACATCGCCCTGCGTGAAACTGCGCTTGAGCGCGGTCAGTTCGAGGATCATGTCACTCATAACGCAGCACCTGCACCGGATCGGTATTCGCCGCCTTGAACGCGGGATAGAGCGTCGCGAGGAAGCTGAACACCACCGCCATCAGCGCAATCCCGGCAATCTCGAACGGGTCGGGCTTCGACGGCAATTCGGTCAGGAAGCGGATCGACGGATCCCAGAGCGGCTGGCCGGTCAGAAACTCGACCCCGCGCAGCACGCCCTGCCGGAAATAGAGCAGCCCGAACCCGAGCGCCATGCCCATCAGCGTCCCGGCAATCCCGATCGACAGGCCAATCGCCATGAAGATACGCAGCACCGCATCGCGCGGCGCCCCCATCGTGCGCAGGATCGCCATGTCGCGCGTCTTGGCGCGCACCAGCATGATCAGTGACGACACGATGTTGAAGGCGGCGACCAGCACGATCAGCGACAGGATGACGAACATCGCAACCCGCTCGATCGACAGCGCCTCGAACAGGCTGCTGTTCATCTGCCGCCAGTCCGAAACCACCGCCTGCGCCGCGACCTTTTCTTTCAGCGGCGCCAATATCTCGCCGACCTTGTCGGGGTCGGTCACCTTGACCTCGATCATCCCGACCTGATCGCCGGTCAGCAGCAGCAACTGCGCATCCTCCATCGGCATCACGACATAGGCCTTGTCGAAATCATAGACGCCGATCTCGAACACCGCGGTCACGCGGTAACTGATCTCGCGCGGCACGGTGCCGAACGGCGTCGGGCGCCCCTGCGGGTTGATGATCGTCAGGTTCGACCCGACCGTCGCGCCCAGGTTGCGCGCCAACTCGCTGCCGATCGCGACATTGCCGGCATTGGCGGTCAGCGTGGCCAGATTGCCCTGCAGCACCTTGGCGCCCAGCGTGTCGTTGTCGCGGATGTCCGCCACCGTCATCCCGCGCACCAGCACCGCCTCGACCCGCCCGCCAAAGGTCGCGAGCAAAGGCTGTTCAATCAGCGGTGTTGCCGATACCACATCCGGCGTCGCCTTCGCCTGTTTCAGCACATCGCGCCAGTCGTCGAGCCGGCCGCCAAAGCCCTGCACCACCGCATGGCCATTGAGCCCGACGATCTTGTCGAACAGGTCGGCGCGCACCCCGTTCATCACGCTCATCACGATCACCAGCGCCGCCACGCCCAGCGTGACCGCAACAAAGCTGAACGCCGCAGCGACAAAGATGAACCCTTCGCCGCGCTGCGGAAGCATATAGCGTTTGAAGATGGTGCGTTCATATGGACGCAGGATCATGGAGCAATCGGCCTTTGCGGCGCATGTGGGATGACACGCATCCCGCCGCTTTACGCAGCACCGGCAACGCTGGCAATGGGCGCCCGCATGACGTCATCTTGCGAGCGAGTCGCAGAATATGTTGCCCATCAGCCACAGCGGCAGTCAAAAGTGCCGCCCAACGGCTTCCACAGGGTGACAAACGGGGCCCGTGCGCCTAGCCCCATGACTTCTGGATCAAGCGGCCCCAAGGCCCGGTTCCAGGGAGTGCAGGCCTTTCGCCGGGCTTGCAACAAAAGGGGATGGCGAGTGTTCGTCAACACGCGCCCGGGTCTCGAAAGAGGCCCGGGCGTTGTGATTCCGACGCTGAGCGTCTCCCCAATGGCCCCCATCCGCATCGTCACCCCGGACTTGATCCGGGGTCCATGACTTCGACGCAGCAGCGGATCCCGGCTCAGTCCGGGATGACGACGAAGGATAGACGGGCTTTATGCCGATCCCTTACCCCTCGCTCTCGCTGATATCCTCCAGCATGGCGGTATCGAGCACCCTTACCCGCCCCTGCTCCAGCGAAATCACCCCCGATTCCTCCCAGCTTTTCAGCTGGCGGTTGATATGCTCGCGGCTCATCCCGGCAAAATTGCCCAGCTCGGTCTGGCTCAATTCAACGCGGTGTGACGCCTCGACATCCTTGTGGATCAGGCGTTTCAGATAGCGCGCCAGCCGCGGCCCCGACGCATAGGCGCGGTCGCTTTCGATCGTCTGGTCGGCAGTGCGCAGCCGCCGTGCGAGCTGTTGCATCAACGACCAGGCAAATTCGGGATGGCTCGCGGCAAAATCCTTGAGCGCGTTGCGCCCCAGTTGCAGCGCGCTCCCCGCGCTCGTCGCGGTCACCGATGCGGTGCGTTCGCCGCCATCGAGCAGCGCGATCTCGCCCAGCACCGCACCGGGTTCGGCATAGGCCAGCACGATCTCGCGCCCGCCGCCGGTCAGCATCGACACGCGCGCCGTGCCCTGGGTCAGGATCAGCATCATGTCGCCGGGATCGCCCTGGACCAGCAATTCCTTGCCCTTGACGAAATTGACCTGGACCGCGCGGCTCGTGATGTCGGCCCAATCTTCGGCCGACAGGCCGGCAAAGATACTGTCGGGGCCCTGCAACTCGGCGAGTTTCGCGTGATCCATGCCCCTGATACCCCTTAATCCGAACGGTCAGACCAGCCGACTCTGCTTCACCGCCGCTTCGATAAAGCCCGCGAACAACGGATGCGGATCGAACGGCTTTGACTTGAGCTCCGGATGGAACTGCACACCGATAAACCACGGATGGTCCGGCCGCTCAACGATTTCCGGCAGCATGCCGTCAGGCGACATGCCCGAAAACACCAGTCCGCCCTTTTCCAGCCGCTCGCGATAGGCGCCGTTGACCTCGTAGCGATGGCGGTGGCGCTCGCTGATGTCGTTGGCGCCATAGACGGCCGCGACATGGCTGTTCGGCGACAGTTTCGCGTCATAGGCGCCCAGCCGCATCGTGCCGCCCATGTCGGTGTTGGCGCCGCGCTTTTGCAGCCCTTCGGCGCTCATCCATTCGGTGATCAGGCCGACCACCGGCTCGTCGGTCTTGCCGAATTCGGTGCTCGACGCGTCGGCAATGCCGCTGGTGTTCCGCGCCGCCTCGATGCACGCCATCTGCATCCCCAGACAGATGCCAAAAAAGGGCACGTTACGCTCGCGCGCGAAACGCACGCTCGAAATCTTCCCTTCGGACCCGCGCTCGCCGAACCCGCCAGGCACCAAAATGCCGTGGAGCGGCTCCAGATTGGCCGCGAGATCCTCGTCGCGCTCGAACATTTCGGCGTCGAGCCAGCGGATATTGACCTTCACCCGGTGCGCCATGCCGCCATGGACCAGCGCTTCGTTCAGCGATTTATAGGCATCGGGCAGCGACACATATTTGCCGACGACGCCGATCGTCACCTCACCCTCGGGGTGCTGCTTGCGGTCCATGATGTCGTACCAGCGCGATAGGTCGGGCGCGGGCGCGTCGTGGATGCCGAAATGCCGCAACACTTCATTGTCCAGCCCTTCGCCATGATATTGCACCGGCACCGAATAGATGCTGTCGGCGTCGAGCGCCGGGATCACCGCTTCTTTGCGCACGTTGCAGAATTGCGCGATCTTGGCGCGCTCGCCATCGGGCAGCGGCCGTTCGCAGCGGCAGAGCAGGATTTCCGGCTGCACGCCGAGCGAGGCGAGTTCGCGCACACTATGCTGCGTCGGCTTGGTCTTCAGCTCGCCCGCCGCGGCAATATAAGGTACCAACGTGACATGGACCGACAGCGTGTTGTCGCGCCCCTCTTCGTTGCGCAGCTGGCGGATCGCCTCGATGAACGGCAGCGATTCGATATCGCCCACGGTGCCGCCGATTTCGCACAGCACAAAATCCAGGTCGTCGAGTTCGGCGCGCGCGAAGGCTTTGATCGCGTCGGTCACATGCGGGACGACCTGCACCGTCGCACCGAGGTAATCGCCGCGGCGTTCCTTGGTGATGATCTGCTGATAGATGCGGCCCGAGGTGATATTGTCGCTCTGCCGCGCCGCAACGCCGGTGAAGCGCTCGTAGTGGCCAAGGTCGAGGTCGGTTTCCGCCCCGTCGTCGGTCACATAGACCTCGCCATGCTGATAGGGCGACATCGTGCCCGGATCGACGTTCAGATAGGGATCGAATTTCCGAATGCGGACACGATAGCCACGCGCTTGCAGCAGGGCGGCCAGACTTGCCGCCATCAAACCTTTGCCAAGCGAGGAGACCACGCCGCCGGTGATAAAAATGAACCGCGCCATGGGAGGAAAGACTTACTCAACGGGAGGGGGACGGCGCAAGCCGTCGAATCGCGTGACGCGGAATTTATTTCCGCCGCGCGGGCTTATCTGAAACCGAAACTGTCGGTTATTGCTTGGCGGGCGCCTGTGCCGGCGCCGGAGCGCTTTCCTGCGTCGCTGCTGCCGCAGCCGCGGCCAGCGGATCATCGCTCACCGGTGCAGGTGCCGCCGTCGCAGGCGCACTTTGCGTCGGCTGCGCCGGACCGGTCAGCGAAGACGTCGGCGCCGCGCCGCTGGTCTGCGCCGTTTTCGAAAGCGAGGTGTCGATCGTCGAACCGCCGCGACCGACCGAAGCCATCGCCGCCAACACGATCGACAGGCCGACGAACAGGCACGCGAGAATGGTCGTCGCCCGGGTCATGAAATCCGCCGCGCCGCGCGCCGACAACATCCCGCCGGGACTGCCACCGACGCCCAAACCGCCACCTTCCGACTTCTGCATCAGAATGACGCCGATCATCGCCGCGGCAACGAGCGCCTGCAGGACGAGAATGAAGGTGAAAAGGCTGGACATCATATTTTCCTGAACTTGCACGCCCTCAAACGGACCGCGCCCGCGGCGCACATAGAGACGAAGCGGCTTGGCTTCAAGCATATCGTCGCTCGCCCGACGATCTCCCTGTCGCGCAGCGATGGGGAGGTGGCAGCGCGAAGCGCTGACGGAGGGGCCATAGCGCAACGTCGCAGCCCCTCCACCATCGCCTGCGGCGACGGTCCTCCTCCCCATGGCTTCGTCACAGGGAGGATCGGGCTATTCACCCCAACGCCGCAGCCGCCGCCACAATCGGCAAGAACTTCCCCGCCGTCAGGCTCGCGCCGCCAACCAGCGCCCCGTCGACATCGCCCGCATCCAGCAACTCGGCCGCATTGTCACCATTCACCGACCCGCCATACAGCAACCGCATCTCCTCCGCCGCGGCGCCAAAGCGCGCCGCCAGTGCGCCGCGGATCGCCCCGTGCATCGCCGCGACATCGCCGACCGTCGGCACCAGCCCGGTCCCGATCGCCCAGATCGGCTCATAAGCGATTGCCAGCCGGTCGGCGGCAAATTCATCGGGAACCGATCCCGCAATCTGCGCCAGCACATGATCGATCGCGCCGCCCGATTCGCGCACCGCGCGCGGTTCGCCAACGCACAAAATCACCGACAGGCCAGCCGCCAGCCCAGCCTCGGCCTTGGCGCGCACATCGGCGTCGCTTTCACCGCACCCCTCGCGCCGCTCGCTATGCCCGACGATCACCAGGCTGGCGCCGGCATCGGCCAGCATCGGCGCCGCGACCGACCCGGTAAACGCACCCGACGATGCGATATGACAATCCTGCCCGCCCACCGCAGCGCCCGGCACCGCTGCGACCATCGCACCGATCAGCGTGAACGGCGGGCATAGCGCCACATCGACGCCGGGATGATCGCCCGCGGCAGCGAAAATCGCCTGCGCATCGGCGATCGTCGCAGACAGCCCGTTCATTTTCCAGTTGCCGATCACATATTTGCGCCGTGCCATTGCCGCGTCTCTCCCGCTGTCCGAATGATGCCAAAGCCCTAGCGGCGGGCGGGGGCGATAGGCAAGCCGTGTCGCACCGCCACGAAAAGCCCGTTTCGCGCCTTGATGCCGTGCCGCCGCGCCTCTAAAGCATCGCGCAATGGCGCACCCCCGCGCCCCGCCGAAAGATTGCCTGCCCATGATTACCGCCATCCGCCGCATGTTTTCCTCGACCATCGGCAAATTCCTTGCGCTGGCCTTCGTCGCCCTCGTCGGTGTGGCTTTCGCGCTCAGCGACGTCACCGGCAATTCGACCTTTGGCGGCATCGGCGGCGCCAACGTCGCCAAGGTCGGCGGCGAGGAAATCGGCGTGGGGGAGCTGCGCGACCGGGTCCGCCTCGCCTATAATCAGGCGCGACAGGACCAGCCGGGCATGACGATGGCTGCATTCGTCGAATCGGGCGGGCTCGACCAGGTGCTCGATCAGTTGATCGAAGGCATGGCCTTCGACCAGTTCGCGACCGAGATGGGCTTTGGCGTCAGCAAGCGGCTAATCGACGGCCGCATCGCCGATATTCCGGCTTTTGCAGGGGTGTCGGGCAGCTTTGACCAGACCCGTTTTGAAACCTTCCTGCGCGAAAATGGTTTGACCGAGGCGCGACTGCGCCGCGACCTGCGCCAGCAGCTGCTGATCGAACAGATCGCAGCCCCGATCGCCAGCATGCCGCGGCTCGCCCCCGGCATGGCGCAGCCCTATGCCGCGCTGCTGCTCGAACAGCGCCGGGGTCAGGCGACCTTCATTCCCGCCAGCGCCTTCGCGCCGACCGCCGACCCCGGCGACGCTGCGCTCAGAACCTACCTCACCCAAAACGCCGCCAAATTCACCCTACCCGAACGCCGCGTGATCCAATATGCGCTGTTCGATGCCGCCAGCGTGCCGGTTCCGGCGGTCACCGACGCCGAGATCGCCAAAGTCTATAAGGACAATGCCGCGCAATATGCGGCGAGCGAAACGCGCCGCTTTGCGCAGGTGATCGCGCCCGATCAGGCGACCGCCAACGCCCTCGCCGCCAAGGTGCGCAGCGGCACGTCGCTCGCCGCCGCGGCGCAGGCCGCGGGCCTGTCGGCCTCGACCACCGGCGACCTCACCCAATCCTCCTATGCCGCCACCAGCACCGCTGCGGCGGCCAAGGCCGCTTTTGCGGCCAAGCAGGGCGACCTGATCGGTCCAATCCAGACCGGCCTTGGTTGGAGCGTCGCGCGCGTCGAAAACGTCACCGCGCGTCCGGCGCGCAGCCTTGCCGACGCCAGCGCCGACATCCGCACCGAACTCGCCAAGAACAAGGCGAATGAGGCGATTGTCGATTATTACAACGCGATCCAGGACGCGGTGAACAGCGGCGCATCGATCGAGGAAATCGCCGCCGACCGCAAACTCACCCTCGCCACCACCCCCGCTCTGCTCCCCAGCGGCCGTGTCCCCGGCCAGCCCGCCTATACCCTGCCCGCCGAACTCGCGCCGCTGGTCAGCCAGGCGTTCCAGGGCGCGTCGGAAGGCGAAGGTCAGCTCGCCACGCTGGTCGAGAATGAGAAATTCGCGGTCTATGCGGTGAAATCGATCATTGCCGCCGCGCCGCCGCCCTTCGCGCAGATTCGCGCCGACCTGCTGACCGACTGGCGCTTTGCGCAGGGGCAGAAAGTCGCTCGTGACAAGGCCCGCGCGATCGTCAAGGCGGTCGAAGGCGGCCAGACGCTCGCCGCCGCCGTTGCCGCCGCGGGTCCGAACATCGGCAGCGTCCAGACGATCGGCGGACGCCGCGGCGAGCTTGGCCAGAACGGTCAACGGGTGCCGCCCGAACTCTCGCTGCTGTTCTCGATGGCCAAGAACAGCGTCAAGACTCTCGAAATTCCCGGCAACCGCGGCTGGATGGTGATCGCACTCGCCGACGTTCAGCGCCCCGATCCCAAGTCGATCGAGCCCGCCCGCGTCGCCGCGATCGCCCAGCCGCTCGCGCCCGCCTTTGGCAACGAGCTGATCGAACAGCTCGCCGGCGAAGCCAAGCGCCGCGTCGGGGTGACGATCAACAAGGAACTGGTCGAACAGCTGCGCCAGGAACTC
>NZ_DASYHE010000049.1:0-9794 GCF_035998965.1 Sphingopyxis sp. | reverse complement strand
CCACCCGAAGGGTGGTGGAGGGGCACAGGCGGTTTACGTGGCGCCGGACAAAAAGCACTGCTTCAACGGCGACCGTTCGGCGGTGCACTATCGCACCGGCCAGGCAAACCGATGGTGCCCCTCCACCAGCTTCGCTGGTCCCCCTCCCCGTTCCGGGGAGGATCGGCAACGTCCGCTAACCACCCCAAAGCAGACCTTCTAGGTTACCGCTTCATGCACTGCCGCGCATCGTCGCGCTTATACTCGCTGCAATTCCATAACGCTTTTTCGAAACCCGCCTTGTCGTCGCGCAGGTAGGAAAAGGTCATCGCGGCGCGCTGGGTGTCGCTCATTGCGTCGCTGTCGGGTTTCAGCACAGGGTTGGTCCAGCCCATGAACTTGCAATAAGGCTTGTCGCCGCACAGTCGGAGCGCGGTGGTCACGAAGCTTTCGGGGGCGGCACGGCGGTCGAGTTGGGTGTAGATGGTGTCGCGGCCTGTCGCTTCCCCCGCGCCGACGACGACGCGGGCTTCGCCGACCGCGGCGTTGGCATCGACGCCGGTGGCCAGCTCGGTCGGCAGGCCCAGCGCCATGGCGTGGAGGGGCGAGATGGCAGCGAGTTTCGCGACTGGGCCGTCGCCGCCCGATACTGCGCCGCGGAACGCGCCGGGGGTGCCCCAATAGCCCGGCCAGCGGAAGAAAAGATGGGTGTCGACGATCGCGATTTTTTCGAGGCTGTCGCTCCAATAGGGGCGGACCCAGTCGGTGTGGTAATGGGTCGCGAGGCCGACGGGCGGATAGGTGCCGCCCGAAAGCATCAGGTCGGCGTTATTGCGGGCGCGCTGCCATGCCGCGTCGGAATAGCGGCGGTTCAAGGCGCCGTCGCAGGTGAAAGTGAACTGGCACCCGGTGACGCGTTCGGAGCCCTGGAACACCACGCCGCAGATCGATTTGGGGAAGGCCGGATGGCGGGCGCGGTTGATGATGACCTGACCGACTGCCTGCTGACCCTTGGCGTCGTCCCCGGCTTCGTAAATCATTGCCGCGGCCAGACAATCGCGGGCGCGGGCTTTGGCATCGCCGTCACCGGCATAGATGAAAGGGCGCGCGGCAATGAAACCTTTGGTGATCAGCGCGATGCGCGCGTTCGCGGCGCGGGCGTCGTCCTCGGCGACCGGTGCGAACTCCATCGGTAGCACTTCAGGGATTACATCGGCGGGCGGCGCAACCGGATGCGGGCGCGCGGCCAGCAGCCGATCGGCGCTGGTATCGCTGGCGTAGAGCACGATCCCGATGGCGACCGCGGCCAACAGCGCGAACAGCCAGCCGGTCCAATCGCGCCCTTCAGGCAACGCCAATGGATCGCCGTCGAGGTGCATGGTCTGGCCTCAGATCTCCGGCAGGAAATCGGGGACCGACAGGTAACGCTCGCCGGTGTCATAGTTGAAACCGAGCACCCGGCTGCCCGCAGGTAGCTCGGCCAGTTTCTGGGCGATTGCGGCGAGCGTGGCGCCCGACGAGATGCCGACCAGCATACCTTCCTGGGTTGCGGCGCGGCGCGCGTAAGCCTTGGCGTCGGCGGCATCGACCTTGATCACCCCGTCGAGCAGGTCGGTGTGAAGGTTGCGCGGGATGAACCCGGCGCCGATGCCCTGGATCGGGTGCGGCGCGGGCTGGCCGCCCGAAATGACCGGCGAGGCTTCGGGTTCGACTGCGAACACCTTCAGGTTCGGCCAATGTTCTTTCAGGAACTGCGCGGTACCCGTGATGTGGCCGCCGGTGCCGACCCCAGTGATAATTGCATCGATCGGCGTGTCCTTGAAATCGGCGAGGATTTCGGGACCGGTGGTGCGGACATGGACGTCGATATTGGCTTCATTTTCGAACTGTTGCGGCATCCATGCGCCGGGGGTGGTTTCGACCAGTTCGATCGCGCGCTCGATGGCGCCCTTCATTCCTTTCTCACGCGGCGTCAGGTCAAAGGTCGCGCCATAAGCCAGCATCAGGCGGCGACGCTCGATCGACATGCTTTCGGGCATGACGAGGACGAGCTTGTAGCCCTTGACTGCGGCGGCCATCGCCAGGCCGATGCCGGTGTTCCCCGACGTCGGCTCGACGATGGTGCCGCCAGGCTGGAGGCTGCCGTCGCGTTCGGCCGCCTCGATCATCGCGAGGCCGATACGATCCTTGATCGAGCCGCCGGGATTGCTGCGTTCCGACTTGATCCAGACTTCAGCGTCCGGAAACAGCTTGCCCATGCGGATGTGCGGCGTGTTGCCGATGGTATCGAGGATCGAATTGGCTTTCATGATCGGTGCGCTCTTTCGTTGAATTCGAACCGCGGGTCGCGGCGGACGCGATTTGGCCAGTCACCGGCACGGAGCCAGCGGGCCTCGTCCGCCAGAGCCGGCGTCGGCGCGGGTTGTAACGAGGCGAGCAGATACTGTCCATAAGGCCAGTCGCCGATCGACGAGTCGGCATTGATATGCCCAAACGGTCCGGCGTTGACGAAGCGCGCGTCCCAATGCCGCGACAGGCGCCAGACATGGGCGGTCTTCGCATAGGGGTCGTCATCGCTGGCAACGACGATCATCGGCACCCGCGACGTGAAGGGCGGCGAATCGGCAAAACCGGCGACGCCATGTTCGTGGCGCAGACGCGACAGGTCGGGCGGCGCGACCAGCAGCGCCTCGGCGATGCGCGTCCGGGTCAGCGCACTGGCGGCCGCGAACCAGTGCGCAAAGGCGTGGCAGCCCAGACTGTGCGCCGCAATCAGCACAGGTTCGCTTTCAGCGTCGATGGCGGCGGCGATCGCAGCCACCCATTCATCCTTGTCAGGATCGTTCCAGCGTCCAAGTTCGATGCGCTCGCTGTTCGGGAATTTATGCTCCCACAGGCTTTGCCAATGGGTCGGGCCGCTGTTGTTCAGGCCCGGGATAGTCAGGATTTTGTGGCGGATCGTCGCGCTGTGCATGACGGCTGCTCCATTTGGGGGACAAAGGGAACCGCGGTGACGGGTGGGGTCACCATAACTCAATTGATTGAGTTGACAATAGCCATGTGATGAAATGACGCAGCTTTGCGACGAAGCGCCGAACATTCATTCGAACATTGCGACCACCTTAATCGCTTTGTCGGAATTGTGGTTCAAAGGTCCGCGCGCGGCGTAATTCGGGAAACAGCCACGCCCACAGCGCGGTGACGCCAATCGCCGCTACGCCGCCGAAAACGACCGCGCTGATCGGGCCTATCGCCGCGGCCATCGTACCGGCCCGCATCTCACCCAGCTCATTCGAAGCCGATATCGCCAGACCCGACACGGCACTGACCCGGCCGCGCATATGGTCGGGGGTGTTGAGCTGGATCAGCGTCCCACGCACAAAGACCGAGAACATATCGGCCGCGCCCATCAGCACAAGCAGGCCAAGCGAGAGGAAGAAATTCGCCGAAAGGCCAAATGCCACCGTCCCGGCCCCGAACGCAGCAACCGCCCACAGCATCTTGACGCCGACATTGCGTTCGATCGGGCGGAAGGCGAGGCCAAGTGCAACGACCGCCGCGCCGACCGCGGGGGCAGCGCGCAGGAAGCCGAGGCCTTCCGAACCGGTCTGTAAAATGTCACGCGCGAAGACGGGCAGCAGCGCGGTTGCGCCTGAGAGAATCACGGCGAACAGGTCGAGCGTGATCGTCCCGAACAGGAACCGCTCGCGCCAGGTAAATTGCAACCCGTCGGCCATTTCGCGGAGCGGATGGCGGCGCACTTCGGTGGGTGGCGGCAGCACCGGGCGCACGCGGCTGATCGTAAACGCTGAAAGAGCAAGCAGGACCGCCGCAAAGACATAGACCGCCGCAGGGTGCGCAGCGTAGATCAGCCCGCCCGCGGCGGGGCCGACGACCGATGCCGACTGCCACGCAATACTGCTCATCGCGATGGCGCGCGGCAGGACCGCGGGGGGTACGATATTGGGCGCGATCGCGCTCATCGCCGGGCCGACAAAAACGCGCGCGACGCCGTGCAGCGCGGCCAGCGCAAACAGCAATGGCAAGGTCAGCGCATCGGTCCAGGTAAACCAGCCCAGCAGGACCGCGATGACAAGGTCGATCATATTGGCGAAGATCGCGACCTTGCGCCGCTCGATACGGTCGGCGACCCACCCCGCGACGGGCGTCAGGATCGCCAGTGGAACGAACTGGACCAACCCGAGCAGGCCGAGCTGGAACGACGCCTCGCGGATCGACATGCCATAATCGGTGCGCGCCGTGTCGTAGAGCTGATATCCGATGACGACGACCATCGCCATCGTCGCCATCACTGCGGTGAAGCGCGCCGCCCAGAAGTAGCGATAATCAGGAAAGCTGAGCGGCGAAGGGACTTTGGCCGCCGGTTCCGGCATCACCGGCTCTACGCCTTCAGGGGGAGGGATCGTCGCCATCAGCTTTGCCCCTAAACGGCTTTTGCGTGCTGTCCAGCCCGGACGTCGCCTGTCGGCTATGGCGCGCGCAGCCTGGCGACGAAGAAACCGTCGAGACCGCCGGCGTCAGCGAGGAGGCCAGGGAGGGTGCGGACGAAACCGCTGGCGTCGGGGGCGATCCCGGCGGGCAGCTCGTCGGCGCGCACGCGATCGACGCGCCACGATGCGTGATGCTTTAGGAACGTCGCCACCTGATCCTCGCCCTCAGCGCGTTCGAGCGAGCAGGTAGCGTAGATCAAAACCCCGCCCGGTTTGACCCAGCGCGCGGCGCGGGCGAGCAATTCACTTTGCAGCGCCGCCATTTCGGCGATCTGGCGCGGCTCGATCCGATGCAGCACGTCGGGGTGACGGCGGAAGATGCCCGTCGCCGAACAAGGGGCGTCGAGCAGCACCGCGTCGGCGGGCGCTGTCGGTGCCCATGAGCGGAGGTCGGCCTGGACAACATCGGCGGCCAGGCCGGTGCGGGCCATATTGTCGCTGAGGCGGCCGAGGCGTTTGGCGCTGGAATCGACGGCGATGACTTGCCAGCCCGCGGCCGCCAACTGCATCGTCTTGCCGCCGGGCGCCGCGCACAGATCGAGCACGGTGCGACCTTCGCCCGGCCCCAGCAGACGCGCGGGAAGGCTCGCCGCCAGATCTTGGATCCACCAGCCGCCTTCGCGATAGCCGGGCATTGCCTCGACCGCCTGTCCACGCGGCAGGCGGCGATGGCGGGGGGCGAGTGATATCGCGTCCGGCCACTCGTCCGGGCTGGGTTCGGTCGCGAAGCTGAGGTCGATTGGCGGCGGTACGCTCCAGCCCGCTTCGGCGGCTTCGACCATCGCCAGACTCCATTGCTCCGCCCATCGTTCGGCGGTGGGCAGGGGCAGGGTGGCGCGGTCGGGCAAGCGCCATTCGTCTTGCTGCGCGCGTGACAGGATCGCGTGGACCAGCCGGCGGGGGCCGCCCGCGACGAGGGGGAGGGCGGTCGACACCACAGCGTGGGCGGGGCTTTTGAGGACGAGCAATTGCGCCAGCGCGATCCGCAGCACGGTGCGCGATTTGACGTCATCGGGCAGGATCTGCGCCGTTGCGCTGTCGATCAGCGCGTCGATATCGACCATCCAGCGCAAGGTTTCGGACGCGATGGCCACCGCAAAGGCGCGATCGGCGCCGGTCAATCCCTGCGCCGCCGCGTGCATCGCGACGTCCAGCGGATCGCCGCGGCGCAGGACCGCATCGACGAGGCGCAGCGCGGCGCGGCGAGTGGTGGTCCCCGCCGGGTCGGGCTCGTTCGGCCCGCGCTGTTTGGGGCGCCGCGGGCGGTCAGTCATGACGATGTTCGGCGAGGTTGGCTTGAGGCATGAAAAATCCTATATGGTGCGGCTTATGGCCGAACGCAGCGAAACAGAAATGATTGGCGGCACGCCGCGCGCGGCGAAGCGTCCCGCGCATGTGATGGCGCCTGCCAACTGGACCACCAGCCCGGTACCATCCCCGGCGCCGATCCGCGAGGAAAAGGCCGAGGATCAGCCCGGCGGCCGAAACCCGGTGCGCTATGGCGACTGGGAGCTGAAGGGCATTGCCATCGACTTTTGACGCCGCGGCAACCGTGCGCGTCGAACATGCGCGTTAAAAAGGGTTCATCCGTCCGATCAGCCCGGTGCGATCGACAAATTGATGCTTCAGCGCCGCCAGGATGTGGACCGCGGCGAGCGCCAGCATGGTCAGACCCAGCACTTCGTGACGGTCGTGCATGACGTCGGCCAGGCCCTCGTTCGGTGCGACGATCGTCGGGATCGTGAACAAGCCAAAGAAATCGATCGGCCGATCCGCCGCCGACATCCAGACCCATCCCGACAGCGGCAACAGGATCAACAGCACGTAAAACAGCACATGCGTGATTTTGCCAAGCCACTGCTGCCAAGTCGGGATCGCGGCGGGCAGCGGTGGCGGCTTATGCCCCACCCGCCAAAGAATCCGAATGACTGTCAGGACCAGCACGGCGATCCCCAGCGCCTTGTGAACATCCATCGCGGCCCGCTGTGTTTCGCGGGGCAGACCCTCGGTCAGCATCGCGAGCCCGATATTGGCGATGACTGCCAGACCGATCAGCCAGTGGAGCCAGATGGCCACCTTGGTATAACGCGATCCGGCGGTGCCGGTGGTTTCTGCCAGGGTGGCCATCGGATTTATGCTCCTTAAGTCGCCGGGACTTCCTGCATCAGCGGCACCTTGCCCGCTTTGACCTGCTCAGCGAAAACTTCGCGCATCAACTGCAGCGAGAAAAGATGGGCAAAGATCAGGCCGAGAATGCCGTTTTGCATCATCTTGCGCAACACGTCGCCGCGCAGTTCGCGCAGCTTGTTTTCATCGACCATCTGGAAACCGCGATAGATGTAGGGCTTGTCATTGCCTTCCTGCTGAATGCTGACTTCGCCTTCCATCAGCAAATCGGCCTTTTTCAGTTCGTCCATGAACATGCTGGTACGCTGACCAGCTTCTTCGAAATTCTTGCAGAACTCGAGGACGGCCTGAACCGGGGCGGTGGGCTGGCCGTTTTCGAACAGCGCATCGCCTTCATCAAATTTTCCGACTGCTCCCGACGTCGGGTCGAAGCAAAGCGACAATTCTTCCGAGTCCTGTTGCAACCGGGCGAGCAGGAACGGGTAGCGCCGAACATAGGCCGGTACATAAACGGGATTCAGCAGCTTGCCTTCATCGTCGACAAAGGTGTTCACACCTTCGTTGAGACCCATCAGCGCCAGCGGTACCGGATTGTCACCCGCCGAAAAGACGATCGGGAAGAAGCGGCAGGCCGACACGAATTCGTCCGACGTCAGCGGGATCGCGTGCTGGTTGACCAGGAAATCGGCCTTGTCCAGCGGACGTGCGTGGAAATCGACATGATCGACGCTCGAAAGCGGCACCAGATCCTTGTAGAACAGCGGCAGATTGGCAGGGGCGGGCGCAGTGGCCATGATAAAACTCCGGTAGGGTGTCCCGACCAGCCGGGACGCAAAAGATAACAGCGCGCCTTATTGACCTGCGCCGCACGGCGCAAGGGGGCGATGGTGCGCAGCGCGCGCGGTTCAGGCGATCAGCTTGCCGGGATTGAATATCCCTGCCGGATCGAGACCCGTCTTGATCCCGCGCAGTGCCGCCAACCGGGCGGGGCTGTCGAGCTCGGCCATGACGTCGCGCTTCATCTGGCCGATGCCGTGTTCGGCGGACAGCGATCCTCCAAGTTCGATCACGTGCGCATAAACCAGCCGACTGACGGCGGCGCCATGCTCCGCAATCCACGCGGCGCCGTTAATGTCGACCGGGGGCTGAACATGGTGATGGACATTGCCATCGCCCAAATGCCCGAATGACAGCGCCCGGGCGCCGGGAAACGTCTGGGTCAGCCGTACCGGATTATCGGCAATGAAGGTCGGCATCACATCGACTGGAACGCTGACGTCATGCTGCAACGCCGGTCCTTCGGCGCGCGCTGCTTCTGAAATGGAATCGCGCAGGCGCCAGAAATCATCGCTTTCCCGGTCATTTTTTGCGAGCACAACGTCGCGGATCAGTCCGGCGTCCAGCGCGACCGCAAGTTCGCGTTCCAGCGCGTTGCCCAAGGCTTCGTCATCGTTGCCCGCCAGTTCGGCCAATATGTGCCAAGGATACTCGGCGGCCATCGGCGCGCGCGTTTGCGGGATGTGCCGCAGCACCGCGTCGAGGCACGCGCGCGGGATGATCTCGAAACCCTCTAGCTCGCGCCCGATATGGGCGTCGAGCTGGCGGAGCAGCTGCAGGGCGCGTTCAGGCGAATCGATGGCGACCCACGCTGTCCGCCGTGCTGTGGCGGCAGGGACGAGATGCAGGCTGGCGGCGGTCACGATACCGAGCGTTCCCTCGGCACCGCACAGCAGATGTCGCAAGTCATAGCCGCGGTTGTCTTTCTTGAGCGGCGCGAGGCCGTCGAAGATGCTGCCGTCGGGGAGCACCGCCTCGATCCCCGCGACCAGCGCGCGCATCGTGCCGTGACGCAGCACTTGGGTGCCGCCGGCGTTGGTCGAGACGAGGCCGCCGATCGTCGCCGACCCCTTGCCGCCTAAAGTGAGGGGAAAACGCAGACCGTGGGCGAGCGCTTCGTGGTGGAAGGTTTCGAGGATCACACCGGCCTCCGCCACCGCAATTCGTGCCACCGTATCGATGCTACGCACCCGGTTCATGCGGCGCAGGCTGAGCAATAATTGGTTGCCGCCCGCATCGGGGGTCGCGCCGCCGACCATGCCGCTGTTGCCGCCCTGCGGCACCAGTGCCGCCTGTTCTTCGACACAGAGCCGAACGACAGCCGCGACCTCTTCGGTTGAGGCTGGCGACAGCATCGCCGTCGCTCGGCCGGTATATTTACCGCGCCAGTCTGTCAGCCATGGTGCCATGATATCGGGGTCGATCGTATAGCCCTTTGGCCCCAAAAGCGCTGCGAGCCGGTCGAGCAACGCTGGCGACGGCGCCCGGCTCATGCGTCATATCCCGATCTTGCGGAAGTAAGGGGGCGAATATAGTTCATTTGATGTTCAATGATCCTTGCTAAAGAGAGGATTGAATGAATATCCGATTGTCGTCCAGTGCGTTTGGGCGGGGGAGCGACGAGTGAGCAGGCAATTCTGTCAGGACGCCGAAGGAACGGCAGCGCGCTGGTGCTGACGGCTGCGGCCCTGTGGATTGCGGTAGCGGCGCCCGCTGCCGATGCACCGTCACTCGTCACGGCGCCCGAACCCCTGATTGCGCTTACCGCGCCGACGCCGGAACAGATCACGTCTTTCTGGCAAGTGGTGGTCGAGCAACAGCTGATCATTCGCGTCCCCGCCCAGCGGTCGCAGCTGAATAACTTCGCCGCGGGACCGATGCCGTCGCGGCGGGCGACCGAAATCCCGATCGTGTGGAAAGAGAAAAAAGCGCCCAAATGCGTGGCGATGCGCAATATCATGGGGATGCAGGCGACCCAGCGCGACAGCATCGACATCATCACGCGGCAGAAACAGCGGCTTCGCGCGCAGCTTAATCGCGGCTGCCGTGCGCTCGACTTTTACGCGGGCTTTTACATGCAGGGCAGCAAGGACGGGAAGCTGTGCGAGGATCGCGATCAGATCCACGCGCGGACGGGCGCTAAGTGCGAGATCGACAAGTTTCGGCTGATGGTTCCCGTTCGCGACGACGATTAGGCGTTTAATCGCGCTTTTCGTCGCCATTTCTTGACTTTTCATCGCTATTTGCCCAAGGCCCGCGCAGCGCCGCCTGCGTGGAAGGCTGAGCGTCACCTCTTTTTCCGGACATGATAATCTTATGAAATTTGCCGAGATCGGCCTT
>NZ_DASYHE010000047.1:0-2912 GCF_035998965.1 Sphingopyxis sp. | reverse complement strand
TTTGGGTCGCATCGGGGCGCATACAGCAGCAAAAAATGCACGCCATCGAAATCAGTATTCCGTAACGGAATTACGCGTGACTGATGCATTGGCGCAACACAAAATCACTTTAGCCAGAGTTCTGACACGTATCTTGCATCGCCCCCCCCCCCGCCATCGGTTAACGACCGTCGCAGCAACTCTTCACCATACGCGCGATGCGGATCGAATTTCCCCGACTATCGCAGCTCCCGTTCGACAAGCAATTTCGTCGCTGGTTTGCGCCGCAGCGCCACGATCAACGCACCGAGCATTGCCAGCCCGCCGCCGATAGCCATCCGCATATCGAAATGATCGTGGGTGATCAGCACACCGAGCCCGATCGTCGCGAGCGGCGTCATCAATGTCAGCGGTGCGAGCAAGTTCGCTTCATAGCGGTCGATGAGGTGGTAATAGACGGAGTGCGCACCGACCGACACGATCAGCGCCGTGAATACGACAGCGGCGACAAGCGGCCGTCCAGTGGTCGTCGCCGCCGTCCATTGACCGTCTTCAAGCAAGATCGAAGCGAGTGTCAGAACGGTCGCCGACACCAGTCCCACCCAGGCCTGAAAGCGGAACGGTTTGACGCCATCAACCTGCTTCATCAGCACCGCGCCAGCGGCGCCGGCGAAGGCGCTGGCGGCGACGAACCAGAGCCCCGTCGAAAGCGAAAGTCCACCGGGCCGCCAGGTCACGATCAGCACGCCGACCAATGTCAGCGCGATGCCCAGTCCGCGGCGCTAGTAGATACGCTCGCCGAGCACCAGCACCGAGAGCAGCATGGTAAAGGGGACACCGAGCTGCAGAATAATCGCGGCCTCAGAAGGTGAGACAGTCTGCAAACCGACGAAAAGTAGTGAAAAGCTTCCGCCGCCCAGGCACAGGGCGATGGCAACAATCCGCCATGCCGGCCGCGGCATCGGCAGCAACCATGGCCACATGACCATCGCGACGACCGCAAAGCGTAGCGCCGCATAGAAAAGCGGCGGGACCGCCCAGTCCGTTACTATAATCTTGCTCAGGACATTGTTGAATGCCCAGATCAGGCACACGGCGACGAGAAGGAAGAAGTCACGAACGCGCATGTGCCGGGTCTACTCCGGAGCCTGCACAGCTTCTTCAAGGTTCGCTATCCGTTCAGAGCAGATGGCATGCACGGCGCGGCCCAGCTCCTCCACGCGTCCAGCCAGCCAGAGCAATTCTTCTTCGCTGATTCGATAATGTTTGGAGTAGCGAGCCTTCACATAGGCTTCCTTGAGCTTCTCGAAGCGCGCGCGGTCTGCCTTCACCTCGCGCGGCCAAACATCGACAAGCCGCATGTTTAATCGCTCGGCTTGCGTGCGCAAAAATCCCAGGTTGTGGACGTGGGGCGTGTAAAAATTGCAGACCAAGAGCACGCAATGATAGAGAAACTCACTGCTCTGATGGAGGTCAAACGCGGCGGGCTTCAGAAACCCTTTTTCGCGGCCCATCTTGGACAGCTCGAACCGCTGCATGGCGAGCGGAAACCACTCGTCGAAATATTCCTGCGCCATCGCCAGCGCCTGCTCGGGCGTCTTGGGCTTCGGCTTGTGCAATTCCTTGTCGTCATATTCGTAGAGCGCGATCCCGTCGCCCGCGACGTCCATGAAGAAATAGCGGCCGTGAGCCAGCCCATCGTTCACTTCCTGCAGCGTGTGGACGATGAAGTTGACCGGCGTGTGCAGCGTCTTGTCGATCGCAAGCTCGCGGGTCAGCCGGTCGTCGAGCTTCGACCAGAAGTCGATCTTGTCGGTCAACCGCTTGTCGTTGACGATGATCAGGAGATCGAAGTCCGAACGATAGCCCTTTGCGGTGTGCGGCTCGTCGACCCAGCCACCGCGCGCATAGCTGCCGTAGAGGATGACCTTGTCGATCCGACCCTTCTTTTTCCAGCCCATGGTGCCGAGCGCGATCGCATCCTCGAATTCTTCGAAGATGATCGCCTTCACACGTTCGAGCTCGCGCTGCTTGTTCGCCGGAAGATGATCGAGATCGGTTTTCATTGATTTTCATCCTGTAATCCTGCTCGCCGGATGGCAAGCGCCGTCAGATCCAAATCGACAACTCAGGCTTCCTTGAGCCGAAAATCCCAGACCGGAATGCCGAACGCCCGCGCCTTGTCGACAAGATTGTCCTGGATGCCGGTGCCCGAAAAGACGACCAGCCCGGCGGGCATCGCATCGATCAGCCGCTCGTTGCGCTTGAACGGCGCCGCTTTCTTGTGCCGGTTCCAGTCGGGCCGGAACGCTACCTGCGGCACGCCGCGCGCATCGGCCCAGCAGGCCGCAGCGCGCTCGGCGCCGGTTGGCGTCGCACCATGCATCAGCACCATGTCGGCATGACGCGCATGAACCTTGTCGAGCGCCGACCAGATGTGGCGGTGATCGTTGCACGCCGGTCCGCCGCTGAAGGCGATGCGCGTTCCCTCGGGGATCAGGGCCTGGGCCTTTTCGCGGAGGCGTTTGTCCATGAAGTCGCGGCTGTCGATCATCGCCGCGGTCATCGTCTTGTGACGGACGCGCGACCCAGTGCGCGGGGTCCAGGCCTTGCGGGCATGGATGCGGAACTGCTCGGCGGCGCATTCGCGGAAAAATTCCATCGTGTCGCGCCGCTCGATCATCGTGATGCCCTCGGCGATCGCGCGCTCGAGTTCGACCGAGCGAATTTCGCTTCCATCCTGCTCGCGCTGGAGTTCGCGCTGCGCCTGTTCGTTGCGGTCGAGCTCGCGCTCGATCCGTTCGCCGGCGCGGTGAAAGATATTGACGATGCCCCAGAGCAGATCTTCAAGATCGGGCTCGATGCGGGTATCGACCAGGCAGCCCGCCAATGCGTCGAAGATATCGGCGACGGCGCCGCCAGCGAGCCGGTCG
>NZ_DASYHE010000037.1:0-46625 GCF_035998965.1 Sphingopyxis sp. | reverse complement strand
CCACCCGAAGGGTGGTGGAGGGGCACAGGCGGTTTACGTGGCGCCGGACAAAAAGCACTGCTTCAACGGCGACCGTTCGGCGGTGCACTATCGCACCGGCCAGGCAAACCGATGGTGCCCCTCCACCAGCTTCGCTGGTCCTCCTCCCCGTTCCGGGGAGGATCGGCAACGTCCGCTTCCCACCCCAAAGCTGCCATAGAAAAACCCCGCCGGATCGCTCCGGCGGGGCCTTTCTTTACCCGCGAGGGCCGCGCAGCTTACGCCGCGCCGTGTGCCAGCGCCGCGAGGAGCAGGATCGCCACGATGTTGGTGATCTTGATCATCGGATTGACCGCCGGACCCGCGGTATCCTTGTACGGATCGCCGACGGTGTCGCCGGTCACTGCGGCCTTATGGGCCTCGCTGCCCTTGCCGCCGTGGTTGCCGTCTTCGATATATTTCTTCGCATTGTCCCATGCGCCGCCGCCTGAGGTCATCGAGATGGCAACGAACAGCCCGCCGACGATCACGCCGAGCAGGAGCGCGCCGAGCGCTTCGAGCGCCGCGACCTGTCCCGCCACCGCGAGGATGACGAAATAGACGACGATCGGCGCCAGCACCGGCAACAGCGACGGGATGATCATTTCCTTGATCGCCGCCTTGGTCACCAGATCGACCGTGCGTGCATAGTCGGGCTTTGATTCATAGGTCATGATGCCCGGGTTGTTCTTGAACTGGTCGCGAACATCCTTGACCACCTCGCCCGCCGCGCGGCCGACCGCGGTCATGCCCATCGCGCCGAAGAGATACGGCAGCAATGCGCCGAGCAGCAGCCCGACGATGACATAAGGCGACGACAGCGAGAATGTCAGCGGTTCGGTCAGCCCGAGCTTGGCCGAGTATTCGGTGATGTCAGCGGTGTAGGTGCCGAACAGCACCAGCGCCGCAAGACCCGCCGAACCGATGGCATAACCCTTGGTCACCGCCTTGGTCGTGTTACCCACGGCGTCGAGCAGGTCGGTCTTTTCACGCACCGATTCATCGAGCCCCGCCATTTCGGCAATACCGCCAGCATTGTCGGTGACCGGGCCATAAGCGTCGAGTGCCACAACCATGCCCGCCAGCGCCAGCATGGCGGTGGCGGCAAAGGCGATGCCGATGATGCCTGCCAGGATATAGGCGATAATGATGCCCGCACAGATGACGAGCGTCGGCAGCGCGGTCGATTCAAGGCTGATCGCCAGTCCCTGAATGACGTTGGTGCCGTGGCCGGTTTCCGATGCTTTCGCGATCGACCGCACCGGGCGATAATTGGTCCCGGTGTAATATTCGGTGATCCAGATGATCAGCCCGGTGATGACCAGACCAAGCAGCGAGCAATAGAACAGGTCCATACCGTTGAAGGTCGTGCCGACCACATCGGTCGTCATGTCGCCCTGCAGGATATAGCTGGTCGAGAACCAGATCGCCGGGACCGAAAGGACCGCGGTGACGAGGAAGCCCTTGTACATCGCGCCCATGACGTTGGTGCCGCCACCCAGGCGAACGAAATAGGTGCCGATGATCGAGGTGATGATGCAGACGCCGCCCATCAGCAGCGGCAGGCTCATCAACGGCACGAGCATGTCGCCCGCACCCTTCAGCAGCAGCGCCATCAGCACCATGGTGGCGCCGACGGTGACAACATAGGTTTCGAACAGATCGGCGGCCATACCGGCGCAGTCGCCGACATTGTCACCGACGTTGTCGGCGATCACCGCGGGATTGCGTGGATCGTCTTCGGGGATGCCGGCCTCGACCTTGCCGACCAGGTCGGCGCCGACGTCGGCGGCCTTGGTAAAGATACCGCCGCCGAGACGCGCGAAGATCGAGATCAGCGAGGCGCCGAAAGCCAGCGCGACGAGCGCGTCGACAACAGTGCGGTCCTCACCGCCGACGGTGAACCCGCCGGGGCCGATCAGATACCAGAAAAAGACCGAGATCGCGAGCAGGGCGAGCCCCGCCACCAGCATGCCGGTGATCGCACCGGCGCGGAACGCCATGGTCAGACCCGCCTGAAGGCCCGTCTGCGCCGCTGCCGCGGTGCGGACGTTCGCCTTTACCGAGATGTTCATGCCGACGAAACCGGCCACCCCCGACAGGACGGCGCCGATGACAAAGCCCGTCGCCGAAATCGCGCCGAGGAACAGGCCGACAAGGATGGCGACAACAACGCCGACGATAGCGATGGTGCGATATTGGCGGCCCAGATAGGCCTTGGCGCCTTCCTGAATGGCGCCAGCAATTTCCTGCATCTTTTCATTACCGGCCGAGGCACTGAGCACCTGACGCGAGGTAATGAAGCCATAGAGCACGGCGATAAGGCCGCACGCTATCGCGATCATAACCGGATCAATCATGAATTTCCTTCCCCAATGAGCGGGGCGGAGTCAGGTGAACTGTCGAGCACGTCCGACTTATGATTGCCGGTTCGCCCTCTCCCCTGATGCGACCGCCCCTAAATTTGGACGCCGCGTTATGGGAAGAAAGAAAGCCTAGGGCAAGCCCGGTTTTTCGGCACTTTTGTAACGGTTTCGCGTCAATGTGTGAAACCGAGACGCTCGGGCAGCACAATGCGCTGCGAGCGATGTGTCACGACGATCCCCGCGCCCACGCCTGCATGACCGATCGGTGTGACCATGATATGCAATCCCGCCGCGATCTCGCGGATCGCCCCCGCCGCGCCCGGATCGGCAGCAAACAGCAGCTGATAATCGTCGCCCGCGGTCGCCGCCGCAAGCCGTGTATCGACGACATCGGGGCGCACCGCGAGCAAGGCGGCTGACAGCGGCACCGCCTCCAACATCAGCACGAATTCGCACCCGCTGGCTTCTGCCATGCGCTGCGCGTCGATCAACAGTCCGTCAGACACATCCATCATCGCATGGACGTGGGGCACCACCGCTTGCCCGAACGTCAGCTCCGGCAGCGGGCGGCGATAGGCGGCAAGGCATGTTTCGTTCGCCTCCTCCTGCCCCAGCCGCATCGCGAGCCCCAGCCCGGCATTACCGATCGAACCGGTGACCCACAGCTGATCACCCGGTCTGGCGCCGCCACGCGATGGCGCCCCGCCCGGCGGCGCGCGGCCGATCGCGGTCAGTCCGAAGCTGCGCGGCGCCCCCGCCGGAACGCGCACCGTATCGCCGCCAAGCAGGATGACGCCGAAGCGGCGCAGCGCAAGGTCAAGTCCTTCGACAAAGGCCGCGTCCCATGCATCGTCGCCCAAGCTGTAACCGACAAGCACCCCGACCGGCGCCGCGCCCTTGGCGGCGAGATCCGACAGGTTCACCGCGACGAGTTTCCATGCGACGTCCTGCGGGGTGTCGTCGGGCAAGAAGTGGATACCCTCGACGATCATGTCGTGGGTGAGGACAAGGCCTTCCCACTCCGCCGCATCATCGGCGAGCCCACGCGCGGCGGGGTCGGTCGCGATGGCGCGCAGGCGGGTGATGAAATCGGCTTCGGACATGGGTGCGAGCTTAGGTCATACCGATGCGGTATAAAAGATACCGTTCAATCCTCCCTGTCGCAAAGCGATGGGGAGGTGGCAGCGCGAAGCGCTGACGGAGGGGCCATGGCGCCAACGTGCGATGCCCCTCCACCATTCGCTTCGCGAACGGTCCCCCTCCCCATCGCTACGCGACAGGGAGGATCAATTACTTCCGCACATCCTTGCCGATCGCATCGAGCAGGCCATTGGCAAACCCTGCCTCGCGCGCATCGAAAAACGCTTTCGCGACATCGACATATTCGCTGACCACCGCGCCGACCGGCACGTCGCCGCGCGCGATCAGTTCATAGGCGCCGGCGCGCAGGATCGCCTTCATCGTGCGGTCGAGCCGGTCCATCGACCAGCCACTGGCCAGCCGCGTGATGATCGCCGCGTCAATCTCTTCGGAGCGCGCCAGCGTGCCCTTTACGATATCGTCGAAAAAGGCGACGTCGGCGTCGGCGTATTCGGCGTCCTCGATCGTCGCGCCGATGCGGTGCTGGTGAAATTCATGGATCAGCTTGGCAACCGGGGTCGCCTCCATCTCGTGCTGATAGAGCGCCTGGACGGCGGCGAGGCGGGCGGCGGAGCGGGATTGGGCGCGTTTGTTCATGACTTCTGCTTCTAACTCAATTCGTCATCCCGGCGAAGGCCGGGATCTCGCCGGTGCCTTGTTATGCGAGGTTGAGATCCCGGCCTTCGCCGGGATGACGACAATAGGGGTTCAAAGATCGTTCTGTTTTAGTCTGTTCTGGACGCTCAGCGCATGCGCCGGAAGCCCCTCGGCCCCGGCAAGCGCGACCGCGGCGGGACCGATCGCGGCAAGGCTCGCGTCGTCGAGCGCGAGGAAGCTGGTGCGCTTCATGAAATCGCTGACCGACAGCCCGCTCGAAAAACGCGCGCGGCGTCCAGTCGGGAGGACGTGGTTGGGACCGGCGACATAGTCGCCAATCGCTTCCGGAGTCTGGCGACCGAGGAAGACCGAACCGGCATGACGCACTTTGGCAAACAGCGCGTCGGCCGCGGCGGCATCGACCGCGAGCTCGAGATGTTCGGGCGCCAGCCGGTCGCAGAGCGGAATCGCGTCGGCCAGCGTCGGCACGATGATGATAGCGCCATTGGCATCCCAGCTTTGGCGCATCGTCGTCGCAGTGCTCAGAGTCGGGATGATCGCATCGACCGCCGCGGCGACCGCGTCGGCAAAGGCGGCATCGTCGGTGAACAGGATCGACTGGCTCGTCGGATCATGCTCGGACTGGCTGAGCAAGTCGGCGGCAATGACGCGCGGATCGTTCTGCGCATCGGCAACGACCACGATCTCGCTTGGTCCCGCCACCATATCGATGCCCACCACGCCATAGACCTGCCGCTTCGCCTCGGCGACCCAGGCGTTGCCGGGGCCGGTGACGACATCGACCGCTGCGATCTTGTCCGTGCCATAAGCGAGCGCGGCCACAGCCTGCGCGCCGCCGATCCGCCAGATTTCGTCCACGCCGCCAATATGCGCCGCGGCCATGACGACCGGATTGGTCTCGCCGCCCGGCGTCGGGGTCATCATCACGATGCGCCCCACCCCCGCGACCTTGGCGGGCAATATGTTCATCAGCACCGACGAGGGATAGGCGGCCCGCCCACCGGGAACATAGACCCCCGCCGCATCGACCGCGTTCCAGCGCGCGCCAAGCCGCGCACCCGTCACATCGCGATAGTCGCGATCTTCGGGCAGTTGCGCAGCGTGATAGGCGCGAATACGGTCGGCGGCGAGGTTGAGCGCATCGCGGAGGTCCGGGTCCAGCGCCTCATAAGCGGCCGCGCATTCCGCCTTCGAAATGCTCCACCCGCTCGCGTCCAGATCGAAGCGGTCGAATTTCGCGGTATAGTCGGCGAGCGCCGCGTCGCCCTCGGCCTTCACGCGCGCGATGATCGCCGCGACGTCGGCCGACACGTCGGAATCGCTCTCGCGCCGATCGTTGACCAGCGCGTCGAATTCGGCCGCAAAGCCGGGTGCGGAAGCGTCAAGCCGCCGCATCGCCCACCGCCTGACGGAACCGCTCGACCAGTGCCGGCACTTCGGCCGAGCGCAGCTTGAACGCGGCGCGATTGACGATCAGCCGCGCCGACACGTCGCTGATGATTTTCTGCTCGGCGAGCGCATTCTCGACGAGCGTGCGCCCCGTCGAAACCAGATCGACGATGTGCGAGGCCAGCCCCAGCTTCGGGGCAATTTCCATCGCGCCGTTCAGCTTGATGCACTCGGCCTGGATGCCCTGCGCCGCGAACCAGCGGCGTGTCGTTGCGGGATATTTCGTCGCGACGCGGATGTGGCTTTCACCCATCCCCGGCGGCGGCGCATCGGCGGGGCCGGCCAGCGACAGACGGCAATGGCCGATGCCCAGATCGACCGGCGCATAGAGCTCGCTGTAATCGAACTCGTCGACGACGTCGGAGCCGACGATGCCAAGCTGCGCCGCACCATGCGCGACAAAGGTCGCGACGTCGAACGCGCGGACGCGGATCAGCGAGATGTGCGGCTGGTTCGTCGCGAACACCAAAGCGCGGCTGCTCTTGTCGAAGAAATCGGCCGCGGGCTCGATCCCGACGCGCGCCAGCAACGGCAGCGCCTCGTCGAGGATGCGTCCCTTGGGGATGGCAAAGATGATCGGTTCGGGCATAAGCGTCGCGCACATAGGTGGTGACAGGACAAAGGGCAATGAGCGAGCGCTATCAGCCGATCGATATGGCCGAAACCGGACCCGCGGCGGTGCGCACCGCCTTTGCCAATCAGGTCACCTATTGCCGCGCCAATGGCGCCCCGGTGACCGCGCGCGTCGTGGCGGCGCTCGACGCCTTGCTCGACAAGCCCGCCAGCGGCTTTGCCCGCCGTATCGCCGACTGGAAGGGTGCTCCGCTCGCCGACGCGCTGCCGCTGCGCGCCGCGGGCGGCATCCACGCGCTGCATCTGGCGGGCAGCGCGCATGAACTGGCACCGATTTACGCCGATGCCGAGGATATCAATGACGCCGCGATCGTCGCCGGGGTGGTGGCGCGGCACGAGGCAGCGCTGCTGCCTTGGCTCGACGGCCCGCCGCAGACTAACGAGGCGGGGCGCTCATCGAACTTCATCGCCGCGATGCTGTGGCTCGCCGACAAGGGATTGCCGCCGCGCTTCAACTGCCTCGAAATCGGGTCGAGCGCCGGGATCAACCTGATGATCGACCGCTATCATTATGATCTGGGCGGCGTGCATGTCGGGCCGCAGGCCGGCGCAATGGCGTTCACCCCAGACTGGCGCGGCAATCATCCGCCGCAACACGCGATCGAATTTGCGGGTCTGAAAGGCTGCGACGTCGCGCCGGTCGACCTGACCGATCCCGCGCAGGCGCTGCGGCTCAAAGCCTATATCTGGCCCGAACATCATGTCCGGTTTGAACGCATGGCGGCAGCGATTGCCGCAGCGACCGAAGCACCGCCGCAGCTGATCCACGCCAACGCCGCCGATTTCGTCGAGGCCGAACTGGCGCGGCCGCAGGCGGACGGTACGACGCGCGTCCTGATGCACTCGGTCGTCTGGCAATATGTCCCCGCCGAGCAGCAGGCGCGGATCACCGCGGCGATGGAAGCCGCAAGTGTGCGGGCAACCGCGAAGCGCCCGCTGGCGTGGATCGCACTCGAAGCCAATCGGACGGTGCATCATCACGAACTGGTGGTTCGATATTGGCCGGGCAGCGGGGATCCGGTGAAGCTGGCGCATGCCCACGCACATGGCGCGTGGGTGGAGTGGTTGGGGTAGAGGGCTAACGACCGGTTGCGGACCTAGGCGATCCTCCCCCAAAGGGGGAGGGGGACCACCCGAAGGGTGGTGGAGGGGCACAGGCGGTTACCTCAGCATCGGAACGATTGACTCTATTTTTCCGGGAACCTTGCTGTCTCACCGGCAAGGTAAACCGATGGTGCCCCTCCACCAGCTTCGCTGGTCCCCCTCCCCGTTCCGGGGAGGATCTGCTCCGTCAGCCCGCACCCCAGAACAGACATCCCGCCCGTCTAAAGCCGCGCCTCCAGTTGCGCCAGCAGCCGCTGCACCGGCGTCGCCGCCTGCGGTGCATCCCAGCCCGCCTCCAGCCCCGCGATGCGTTCGAACAGGCGCTCGCTCGCCGCGATGATCCGCCGCACTGACGTCTCGAACCCTGCGCAGACAGCCCAGTCAGCCGCCACCGGTTCGCCGATCCGCGCCGCGCTGTCGTGTGGACCCGCGCCCGGATCGCCCGCCATCATCGCGCGGCGGTGGAGCAGCCAGGCGATGACATGCATCAGCCGTGTCGTGGTCTTGAGCGATTCGCATGCGAGGCTGATCTGCATTAGTCCGTCGCGGCGGATGTCGCCCAGATCGCGCTGCGCGGCAAAGGCGGCATGCGCTTCGTCGGCGAGCACCATCGCCTCCACATACAGATTTTCGACCTGCGCGCGGTGGACCGGCGCTGCGATTGCTATGTCTGGATGCCGAGCCACCATAGGCAGATGGATGCCATGACTGTGCCGCAATGCAATGGCGGTAACCATGAATTTGCGGTCGCTTGGCGTCCCGTTTTGACTCAGGCGATAATGTCCGGAACCAGCTGATCCTCACACCATGCGATTTCGTCGCGCAGCCGCAGCTTGCGTTTCTTGAGCCGTGCCAGCTGCAACTGGTCCGGAACCGACGCGGTACCGAGCGCAATGATCGCGGCGTCGAGGTCGCGATGCTCGATGCGTAACAGTTCCAGGCGCTGAATGATTTCGTCGGGGCTCACGACCGCTTCCCTGCCACGTTCACCACTGGTCCGCAACGGGGACCGGCTGACCGAATCGCGACGACATTCGCCCCGATTCGTGTTTTACTCCGACTTGCCAATCGAGTCGAAAAGGAGAATGGCCCATGAGCACATCGCATCTTTCCGCCCTGAAGTCGCGCCACGCGCACCTCGACGAGAAAATTGCGAATGAAGAGCGGCGTCCGGCGCCCGACATGGCGGCGCTGGCGCAGCTGAAAAAGCAGAAGCTGAAACTCAAGGAAGAGATGCTCGCGATCGCCTGACGATCGCCAGTCGTTACCGCCCCGCTGATGCTGCCCTAAATCGGATGCATCAGCGTCGGCGGTATAACGGCCCCCGTTCGAGGCCGGAGCGCCGCAGATGCGGCGGCAGATCGGACTGCGATACCACCTGACGACGCACCGCCTGCGGATCGACCTGATGGTCGAACGCGATGCCGAATTTGCCCTCGCCCGCCCATACGACGCGGCCCGGCACCGGACCCACATTTTTCAGGTCGACTTCGACAGTCGCGCCCTGTTCGACGCGCACTTTGGCTTCGGCGAGCATCCCGCCGGGTGAGAGGTTGCGGACACGGACCACAATAGGATCGGCGCGACCCGGCAGGATCAGATTGGCCTGCATGAACAGGCTGTCCCGATCGGCGCCGCGCGACAGCGCCGCCACTTCTTCATCCGTCGTGATTGGCCCGCGCGATTCCATTGCGACCTGTTCTCCGCGTTAATCGTTAGAACGCGAATCTAGAGCGCAGCCATTGCCGAAATGTAAATTGTGGGTGGGGAAATCGGATATCCGACCCAAAGTGGATCAATCTTCGCGCGAAATCCGCTCGTTCCGCTCATGCCGCTCCTGCGCTTCCAGCGTCATAGTCGCGATCGGGCGCGCTTGCAGGCGGGCGAGCGAAATCGGCTCTCCAGTTACCGCACAATAACCATATTCGCCCTCGTCGATGCGGCGGATCGCCGAATCGATCTTGGCGATCAGCTTGCGCTGCCGGTCGCGGGTTCTGAGTTCGATAGCCCAGTCGGTTTCGCTCGATGCGCGATCCGCGAGATCGGGTTCGCGCAGCGGCCCATCCTGCAGATGCGCCAGCGTCGATTCGGATTCGGACAGGATCGATTTTTTCCAGGCGAGCAGCAGGCCGCGGAAATACTCCTGCTGCCGCTCGTTCATAAACTCTTCGTCTTCGCCAGGAACATAATCCGTATCGAGATTTGATTTGGCTGCGCGCAGCGCGTCGGCACCAATGTCGGCAATCTTGGTCGGCATGAGGGGCTCTCGCGTCCTTTCCTGTCACCCTGCGATCCGCCGAGCGGCGCAGGGAGTGGCGCGCCTATAACCAGCCGCTGACGACGATACAAGCGCCGAAACAGCCGATAGCGACGGGGCGTGAAGCGGCGCTGAACAGAGGAGCCGCATGGGGCGATTCTAACCGGTCGATTGCGATCCAGAATGCCGCTTGGGCAGAGCCGATTTAGGGCCGAAGATTAACCAATCGCATAGAATCATTGCAGTTTTCGTGCTATTTTGGGACAATAACCGCCATTTGGGTTGATTCCGGTCGTGTTTTCCCGCTGTCGGACAGGCAAACGCGGTTAACGCAATTGCCGCGTTCGCAAAGCTTTGACCTTTTGGGTTATAGCGAAGGTGAAACGGGTGTCGGTGGATGGCGCTTTGCACCTGCAACGGGAAAGAAAGAGAAACCTATGTCTGTCCGAATGGCCCTCGCCAAGCTTTGCGCCTGTACCTGCGGCGGTGCGCTGATCGGCACTGGTGCGATGCAGATCACCGACGTGCCCAAGGCGCGAGCAGCGCAGTCTTGTTCGCCTTGCGCGGGACCGGCCAAAAAGGTCGTTCGCAAGCGCCACGCGGCACGCAAGCCGGTGAAGCGCATTCGCCGCGTCGTGACGACCAAGCGCGTCATTCGCACCGCCACCCCGCAGACGCAGGTGGTGACCCAGACGATCCCGCTGCCCCCCATCCCTTACGCGCCCTTCCCGCAGCGTGGTGGTTTTGAAGGCGGCGGCAGCGGCGGCGGTGTCACCGTGATCGGCGGCGGCTTTGGCGGCGGTTTCGGCGGCGGCTTCTTTGGCGGTTTCTTTGGCGGCGGCAGCAGCAGCGGTGGCGGCGGCAGTGTGGTTGTCACCTCGACGACCACTGGCGGCCTCAGCACGACCAGCAGCAGCACCTCGGGCGGCGTCTCAACGTCGACCGGCGGGGTCAGCACCTCGACCTCGACAGGCGGCGTGTCGACCTCGACCGGCAGCGTCAGCACGTCGAGCGGGGTTTCGACCTCCACCGGCGGCGTGTCGACCTCGACGGGCGGTGTCTCGACCTCGACCGGCGGTGTATCGACCTCGACCGGCGGCGTTTCGACGTCCTCGGGCAATGTCAGCACCTCATCGGGTAACGTCTCGACCTCGTCGGGCAATGTCAGCACCTCGTCGTCGAGCAGCAGTTCGTCGTCGAGCTCCTCTTCTTCGTCGTCCTCTTCGAGCTCGTCTTCGTCCGGCGGGAACTCGTCCAAGGGCGGCTCGTCGCACGGCAGCTCGCATGGGAGCTCGGGCTGGGGCAGTTCGAACGGTTCAACCGGTAGTTCGGGTGGATCCAGCAGTTCGTCGTCCAGCTCCTCGTCGTCGTCGAGCAGCACTTCGTCGGGCGCAACCTCGTCGGGCGCAACCGGCGGCAGCAGCAGCTGGGGTTCGACCGGCAGCACCGGCTCCTCATCGTCGAGCAGCAGCTCGTCGTCATCCTCTTCATCGTCGTCCAGCTCCGGCGGCACCAGCAGCTCGTCGGGCAATCCGCCGACCCCGGTTCCGGCGCCGCCGATGATGCTGTTGTTCGGCGCCGCTGCTGCAGCGCTCGTCGCGCGCCGCCGCGCCGCGAACCGCAACGACAAGGACGCCGACGCCGCGTAACCTATCCACTGGAGGTCGGGGGGGCTTTTACCCAGACCGCCACACTGAAGGGCCGCCTTTCGGGGCGGCCCTTTTTTCATGCGCGCATCGGGCTTGCGCCGCGCTGCCGAACGAAAATCCTCCCTGTCGCGCAGCGATGGGGAGGTGGCAGCCCGCAGGGCTGACGGAGGGGCGTTGGTCCACCGTCGCCGCCCCTCCACCACCGCCTGCGGCGGCGGTCCCCCTCCCCGTGGCTTCGCCACAGGGAGGATCACAAAAGGACAGGCTTGCACCGCTTGCCCGGCAACGCCATAGCGCGCCCATGCACGATATCCGCCTGATCCGGGATGACCCGCAAGCCTTCGACGTCGGCCTCGCGCGCCGCGGCCTCGAACCCCTGTCCGCCGCCATTCTGGCCGCCGACGCATCGGTGCGCGCGCTGCAGACCGAAATTCAGGCCTCGCTGGCGCGCCGCAACGAAGCTTCGAAGCTTATCGGCCAGGCGATGGCCAGCGGCGACAAGGACAAGGCCGAGGCGCTGAAGGCCGAGGTTGCCGAACTCAAGACGTCGCTACCCGCGAAAGAAGATGCCGAGCGCGAACAGCTGGCCGCGCTGCACGACAGGCTCGCCGCGCTCCCCAATTTGCCCTCCGCCGATGTCACCGACGGCGAAGACGAGGACGGCAATGTCGAAATTGCGCGCTGGGGCACCCCGCGCAGCTTCGACTTCCCACCGCAGGAGCACGCCGACTTCGCGCCCGCGCTCGGCCTCGATTTCGAGACCGCGGCCAAGATGTCGGGCGCGCGCTTTGCGTTCCTGCGCGGCCAGATGGCGCGGCTCGAACGTGCGCTTGGGCAATTCATGATCGACAAGCAGACGATCGAGGCGGGCTACACCGAATGCGCCACCCCGCTGATGGTGCGCGACGAGGCGGCGTTCGGCACGACGCAGCTGCCCAAATTCCGCGAGGATCTGTTCCAGACCACCGACGGCCGCTGGCTGATCTCGACCTCGGAAATGAGCCTGACCAACGCGGTGCGCGAAGAGATTTTGCCCGAGGCCGACCTGCCGATCCGCATGACCGCGCTGACCCCCTGCTTCCGCTCCGAAGCCGGATCGGCGGGGCGCGACACGCGCGGCTATATCCGCCAGCACCAGTTCTGGAAGGTCGAGCTCGTCTCGATTGTCCGCCCCGAAGACAGCGATGCCGAACTCGAACGCAAAACCCGCGCCGCCGAAACGATTCTGGAAGCGCTGGAGCTGCCCTATCGTAAGATGCTGCTCTGCGCCGGCGACATGGGCTTTGCGGCGCGCAAGACCTATGACCTTGAGGTGTGGCTGCCCGGACAGAATAGCTACCGGGAAATTTCGAGCTGCTCGAACTGTGGCGATTTCCAGGCGCGGCGCATGAACACGCGTTTCCGGCGCGAGGGCGCGAAGGGCAATGAGTTTGTCCACACGCTGAACGGGTCGGGGTTGGCCGTGGGCCGCACGCTGGTGGCGGTGCTAGAGAATTATCAGCAGGCGGATAGCAGTGTCATCGTTCCCGATGTGCTGCTGCCTTATATGGGCGGGATCACGAAACTGACGCCCACCAGATAATACGCGTCACCCCGGGCTTGATCCGGGGCCCATGCGGCGGCGGTGTCATGGACCACGGATCAAGTCCGGGGTGACGAAGAAAGAGAGACCATAAACGTGCGCATCCTCCTCACCAACGACGACGGCTATTACGCCCCCGGCCTTGCCATTCTCGAAGCCATCGCGCGCCAGCTCAGCGACGACATCTGGGTGTGCGCGCCGGCCGAGGAACAGTCGGGCGCCGGTCACTCGCTCACCCTGTCGCGCCCGGTGCGCATTCGCGACCATGGCCCGCAGCGCTGGTCGTGCAGCGGGACCCCGACCGATTCGGTGATGATGGCGATCAGCAAGCTGATGCCGGAAAAGCCCGACCTGATCCTGTCGGGCGTCAACCGCGGCGCCAATCTGGGCGATGACGTGACTTACTCAGGCACCGTATCGGCGGCGATCGAGGGCGCGCTGGCGGGCATTCGCTCGATTGCGCTCAGCCAGGTTTATGCCAAGGAAGGCATGGGCGACACCGTCCCCTTCGAGCCCGCCGAAGTATGGGGCGCAAAAGTGCTGCGCCCGCTGCTCGCGATGGACATGGCGCCGCGCACGCTGATCAACATCAACTTCCCTGCGATCGCCGCCGCCGAAGTCCGCGGTATCCGCGTCACGCGGCAGGGTTTCCACGATTATGGCCGCGGCTCGATCGTCGAGGGCACCGACCCGCGCGGTTACCGCTATTACTGGTTCGGGCTGCACGGCATCGAACATAGCCCCGGCCACGACAGCGACCTGGAGGCGATCGACGACCGCTATATCTCGGTCACCCCGCTCCAACTCGATCTGACGCATGACGCGTCGCTGGCGGCGCTGCGTGGGGCTTATCATTCGGCGGGCTAGCCTTCGCCCATCGGCTTTGGCACAAGCACCACCATGAGCCGCAAGCCCTCCACCAAACTGAAGCTGCACCACCGCTTCCAGCCGCTCAAACGCGCGAGCAAATGGCCGGTGTGGGCCGACGTCCTCGCGCGGCTCAGCCTCGCCTTTTTTCTGATCGGCATCGTCGTGCTGGTGCATTGGATCGACCGGGCGGGGCTGAAGGACAACCACGACGGCCACATCAGCTTTCTCGACGTCGTTTACTTCACGATGATTTCGGTGACGACGACAGGGTTCGGCGACATTCATCCGGTGTCCGACCGTTCGCGCCTGATCGAAGCGGTGATCGTCACCCCGATCCGCATCGCGGTGCTCTTTATCTTTGTCGGCACCGCCTATAATTTCGTCCTCAAACGCACATGGGAAAAATGGCGCATGGCCCGCATCCAGGCAAAGCTCACCGATCATATCGTCGTCCTTGGCTTCGGCGTCAGCGGCAGCGAGGCGGTGAAGGAATTGATCGCGCGCGGCACCGATCCGGCGTGCATCGTGGTCATCGACCAATCGGCGTCGCGCATTGCCGAGGCCGAGGCGATGGGCTGCAACGTGCTGCAGGGCGACGCGTCGAACGACGACACGTTGATCGACGTCCATATCGCGCGGGCGCAATCGGTGCTGGTATCGGCGGGGCGCGACGACACGTCGATCCTGATGGTGCTGACCGTCCGCCACCTGTCGCCCAAGGTGCCGATCAGCGTCGTCATTCGGGCTCAGGATAACGAGTTGCTGGCGCGCCAGGCAGGCGCGAACAATGTCATCAACCCGGTCAGCTTTACCGGCCTGCTGCTCGCCGGATCGGCGCAGGGCGCGCATGTTGCCGATTATATGGCCGACCTTGCCAGCATCGGCGGACGGGTCCAATTGCGCGAACGTCCCGTCGCCGCGGAAGAAATCGGGCGGAGCATCGACCAGCTCGCCAGCGAAGGGCGCGGGCTGCGCATCTATCGCAGCGGCAAGCCCTTCGGCTTCTGGGAGCCCGAAGCGCAAAGCCTCGCCGTCGGCGACCTGATCGTCGAGGTTATCCGCTGCGAAGAGTGCGAAGCAAGCGTACCCGGCGGCTAACCTCGCCAGTAACGCCAACCCGCCCACAGCCACCCGATGATCAGCAACCCGCCGCCGATAGGCGTCACTGCCCCCAGCCAGCGCGGCGCGCCGAGCGCCATCGCATAGAGGCTGGCGGCAAAAATCGCCGCACCGACCAGCAACATGATCGCCGGTCCGCGCGCCACGCCCATGATCGCCAATGCGGCGACCGCGTGGATCAACTGATACATGCCGCCGGTGCGCAGCCATTCGGCCTCCTGCTGTCCCGCCGCGCCATGCGCGCCAAACGCCCCCGCCGCCACCGCAATCGCCGCTGAAACTTCCGCAAAGACCCCTATGCTCATCTGTCACCCTATCCGCTTGCAATGCCGCACCAATCCGCCAAGCTGTAAACCGATGACAGGGAGAAGGCGATGCCCCGCGACGTTCCGCTGCCCCAAGGGTTAAAGCCCCCTACCCGGCTGGCGCAGCTGGGCGAACTCACGCTGCCGTTCGATATGCTGCGCTACGGCCTGTCGGGCTATCACTTGATCGGCGCCCCGCGCGGAGACGGGCGACCCGTCGCGCTGCTGCCCGGTTACGGCGCCTCCGAACTCTCGATGCGCCCTTTGGAGGCATATCTGCGCCACCTGGGCTATCAGGTCCGCGACTGGGGCATGGGCCGCAACCAAGGCCGCGTCGCCGCCGATGTCGAACGCTTCGCGGCGCAGGCCACCGAATGGGTCAAGGCCGACGGCGCCCCGCTCACCCTGATCGGCTGGAGCCTCGGCGGCGTCATCGCCCGCGAAACCGCGCGCGCCTATCCGAAACTCGTCCGCGAAATCATCACCCTGGGCACCCCGATCATCGGCGGCCCCAAATATACCGCGCTCGCGCAGCGCTTTGCGGGCCGCGATTTCGACGCGATCGAACGCGACATCCACGCGCGCAACCTGAAAGGCCTGACCCAGCCGCTGACGGTCATCTATTCGGACCGCGATGGCATCGTCGGGCCGGATATCGCGGTCGACATCTACAACGACCAGGCGCGCAACATCAAAGTCGACAGCACGCATCTGGGTTTGGGGATCAATCCGAAGGTCTGGCGGATCGTCGCGGATACGCTGGCCGGGAAGCCCTAGTCGGCGCCATTTTCCCTATCGTCACCCCGGACTTGCTCCGGGGTCCATGACTTCAGCGCCGCGATGGATCCCGGATCAAGTCCGGGATGACGAAGAGAAGCATGGACCACCCCAAGCATAGCACCCGTGACAAACCCCAAAAAATCCCCTATGCGCGCCCGCAATCATGCCAGTCAAAACCCTCCCCACCCAGCCGAAGATCGGCATGGTTTCGCTCGGCTGCCCCAAGGCATTGGTCGACAGCGAACGGATTCTCACCAAGCTGCGCGCCGACGGTTACGGCCTGTCGCCCGATTATGCGGGCGCCGACGTCGTGCTCGTCAACACTTGCGGCTTCCTCGACTCGGCAAAGGAAGAAAGCCTTGAGGCGATCGGCGAAGCGATGGCCGAAAATGGCCGCGTCATCGTCACCGGCTGCATGGGCAATGAAGCCGACGTCATCCGCGCGCGTTTTCCGAACGTCCTCGCGGTCACCGGCGCGCATCAGTACGAGCAGGTCGTCGATGCGGTCCACGAAGCGGCGCCGCCGACCCAGGGGCCGTTCGTCGATCTGGTCCCCGAAGGCGGGCTGAAACTCACCCCGCGGCACTACAGCTATCTGAAGATTTCCGAAGGCTGCAACCACAGCTGCTCCTTCTGCATCATCCCCGATCTGCGCGGCAAACTCGTCAGCCGCCGCATCGACGCGGTGCTCCGCGAGGCCGAAAAGCTTGTTGCCGCGGGGACCAAGGAGCTGCTGGTGATCAGCCAGGACACCTCGGCTTACGGCGTCGACACCCGCCACGACCCGCGCCAGTGGAAGGGCCGCGAGGTCCGCGCCCATATGACCGACCTCGCCCGTGAACTCGGCCAGCTCCAGACCAGCGAAGGCCGCGCCCCGTGGGTGCGCCTCCACTATGTCTATCCCTACCCCCATGTCGACGCGGTGATTCCGCTGATGGCCGAGGGGCTGCTCACACCATATCTCGATATCCCCTTCCAGCACGCCAGCCCAAGCGTGCTCAAGCGCATGAAGCGCCCCGCGAACGAAGCGAAGGTGCTCGAACGCCTCAAGAACTGGCGCGCCATCGCTCCCGACATCGCGATCCGCTCCAGCTTCGTCGTCGGCTTTCCCGGCGAGACCGAGGCCGATTTCCAATATCTCCTCGACTGGCTCGACGAAGCCCAGCTCGACCGCGTCGGCGCCTTCCGCTTCGAACCCGTTGCGGGTGCGCAGGCGAATGCGCTCGACAATCCGGTGCCCGAGGAACTCAAGGAAGAGCGCTACCAGCGCATCATGGAAAAGACCGCCACGATCAGCGCCGCGAAACTCGAAGCCAAGATCGGCCGCACGATGCCGGTCATCATCGACGAAGTCGGCGAAGCGGATGAAGATGGCAGCATCGGCGCGACCGGCCGCTCACAAGCCGACGCGCCCGAAATCGACGGGCATGTCTATCTGCGCGATGTCGCCGCGACATTGAAGGCGGGCGATATCGTCGACGTCGCGATCGAGGATGCCGACGAGCATGATTTGTTCGGAGTAGTCGCCGCCTGAACCGTCGATTTGTTGGAACGGCCTTTACCGATTGGTGTTACCACGGGAACATCTATCGGGGGCTGAGATATGCGGGCGATCAACTCTATAGCGGTAGCCGTAGCGGCGTTGGCCGCGCTCACCGCCTGCGACCGCCAAGTCGCCGTCGAAGCGCCACCGCGCGCCACCGACAAGGCGCCCTCGCCGACGCAGACATCGCTCATCGCGGTGCCGATCAACGCCGATACCACGGCGCTCAAACAGGCGCTCGAACGCGCGGTGCCGAAGACGCTGTGGACGATCAACCGGCGCGAGCGCGCGTGCGTCAAGCCGCAGCAGGTCAAGGTCTTCGGCAAGGAGGTGAAAGTCACACCGCCGATCGCCTGCACCATCGTCGGGCGCGTCACGCGCGGGCCGCTGCGCCTGCGCGGCGCGGGCGACGAGATCATCGTCGATGTGCCGCTGAGCGCCACGATCGCCGCGCGTGACGTCGGCGGGGTGTTGAAGGGTGAGACCGCGACCGGCGCGGCGATGGCGCATGCGCGGGTCAAGATCGACATCACGCCCGACTGGCGCACTCGCGGCACGGCGCGGATCAGCTATGGCTGGACCAGGGCGCCGGGGATCGACTTTCTGGGCAAGCGCATCACCTTCACCGACGAGGCCGATGCCAAGCTGAAACCCGTTGTGCGCGACGTCGAGCGCGAGGTGAACCGCGAGATCGCCCGTATCGACATCCGCCAGCAGGCGTCCGAGGTGTGGCGCCAGAGCTTCACCGCGCTCGAACTCAACCGCGACAAGCCGCCGGTGTGGATGCGCGTGACCCCGCAGCGCATCCTCTATGGCGGATACCGGATGGAGGGGCAGCAGATGCGGCTGAACCTCGGGCTCGAAGCGATCACCGAGACCTTTGTGTCGGGTCGGCCCACCGATCCGACGCCGACGCCGTTACCGCGCATGGTTCGCGAAGCGCCCAAACCGTTGCTCGACGTGCGGGTGCCGGTGCTCGCCGACTATGCCCAGCTTCAGCCTGTCGTCGATCGCGCGCTGCTGAAACGGTCGGCGCGGCCGTTCGTGTTGCCAAAGGTTGGGCCGATGACGGTCAAATTCGGCAAGTCGACCATCTATGGCGCGCCCGACGGGCGCATCGCTTTGGGCGTCGATGTCGCCATGCGACTGGCCGACCGCAGCGGCGAGCCAACCCACGGCCGCATCTGGATGACCGCGGTTCCCAACAACAAGCCCGGTTCGGCCGAGGTGCATTTCACAAATTTGTCGATCAACGGCGATACCGACGGAGTCGGCGGCGACCTGCTGATCACGCTCGGCCAGAGCCCCGGCTTTGCCCCGCTGATCGCCGATGCGTTGACCCAGAATTTCGCGCGCGACCTGGGTGAACTGCAAGGCAAGATCAAACGCGCGGTCGATCAGCGGCGCGAGGGCGCCTTCGTCATCCGCACACGGGTCAATGGCTTCGAGATTGGTCAGATCAAGGCTTATGGCAACGGCCTCTATCTGCCGGTGCGGATGGTCGGCGGCGCGAGCGTCGATTACCGGCCGTCCCGCCGATAAATCTATCGCTCGCCGCGATATTCGAGGATCAATGCTTTCAGCTGTTTCTCGCTCACGCGGTCGGCGGCCTTGGCGCGGGGAAACCATTTGCGCTTGCGTTCGGTTTTCTCTTTCCAGTCGCCCAATTCATGGGTCACCTCCATCGCGAAAACGGCGACGTCGGCAATGTCCCAATGGTCGCGGGTACGATATTTATGATAGCGGTAATGGCCGATCACGCGATCCTCGGTCCGCCCGCGGACCCCGGCCTCCTCCAATGCTTCGGACACCGCGGCGCCGTGCGGGGTCTGGCCGCTGTCGATATTGCCCTTGGGAATGACCCAGCGACCGGTTTCGCGCGATGTAATCAGCAGGACATCGATCGAACTGGCATCGCCATCATCGCGGAAACGGTAAGGCAGCACGGCAATCTGTTGCAAACTATCGCGTTTTTTTCGTGCCATGCTATTCATTCGATCCTGATAATTCATGACATTTTTATGTCATTTTTATTGCATTGGCAGCGCGATGGTGTGGCGTCAAGCCGCGCTGCTTTCCGTAAACGTCAATTCGATTGCAAAATGAAACGTGGTGCGTAAGCTACATCCAAACATAGTCGGGAGACAGGATCATGGCAGGCACGGCGACGATGGAACGCCCCGCAGACACGAAGGCTGCACCGGTCGATCAGGATGTGCTGATCGTCGGCGCCGGAATTTCGGGCATCGGCATGGCCGTCCACCTTCAGCAATATAGCCCTGACCGAAGCTTTGGGCTGGTCGAGCGCCGCGCCAATCTGGGCGGTACATGGGATCTGTTCCGTTATCCCGGCATCCGATCGGACAGCGACATGCACACGCTGGGGTTCGTGTTCGAACCGTGGAAGCATGAAAAGACGATCGCCGACGGCCCCGCGATCCTCGAATATCTCAACCGCATCGTCGATGAGCGCCATATCCGCGAGCGCATCCGGTTCGACCGCAAGGTTGTCGGGGCCGACTGGGACAGCAGCACTGCGCGCTGGACGGTGACGCTGGAGGATGCCGCGGGCGGCACGTCGACCACCACCGCGCGCTGGCTCTACCTCGGCGCGGGCTATTATGATTATGACGAGCCGTTCGACGCCAATTTCACCGGCCGCGAGGATTTTCAGGGGCAGATCATCCATCCGCAATTCTGGCCCGAAAATCTCGACTATGCGGGCAAGAAGGTCGTGGTGATCGGATCAGGCGCGACCGCAGTAACAATCGTCCCGTCGATGGCGGACAAAGCCGCGCATGTGACGATGCTGCAACGCACCCCGACGTGGTTTTTCATCCGCCCGGCGAAGGACGCGCTGGCCAATTTCTTGCGGAAAGTCCTGCCCGAAAAGCTCGCTTACCGCATCACCCGCTTTAAAAATGTGAAGCTGCAGGACATCGGCTTTCGCCGCGCGCGCGAAAAGCCCGAGAAGGTCAAGGAGTTCCTCTCCGGCAAGATCAAGGACGCGCTCGGCGACCGCTATGACGCCAAGAGCTTCACCCCGCCATACAACCCGTGGGACCAGCGGCTGTGCCTGGTTCCCGACGCCGATTTCTTCAATGCGATGAAGGCCGACAAGGCGTCGGTGGTCACCGACCATATCGAACGCTTTGACGCCACCGGCATCCAGCTCAAGTCGGGCCAGCATCTCGACGCCGACATCATCGTCACTGCGACGGGCCTTAAACTGGCGGTCGCAGGCAAGATTCCGGTGCGCGTCGATGGCGCGCTCGTCGACTGGAGCGAACATTTTTACTACAAGGCGTGCATGTTCTCGAACGTCCCCAATTTCTCGGCGGTGTTCGGTTACCTCAACGCCAGCTGGACGCTACGCGCCGACATCGTCGCCGAATATGTCTGCCGCGTACTCAACCACATGCAGGCAACCGGCACGACCGTCGCGACCCCCGCACTCGCCGACCCGGCGACGCTGACCGAAGAGAATATCTTCGACTTCTCGTCGGGCTATATCCAGCGGTCGCTGCACATCATGCCGAAAAACGCCGACAAGCTGCCGTGGCGGCTCAACCAGAATTACATCCAGGACCGCATCGACATGAAGACCGGCGCGATCGACGATGGCGTGCTGACGTTCGGCAATGCGCGGGCCGTGGCAGCGGCACCTGCCGAACTGGAGGCCGCCGAATAGCGGCCCCTAACCGTTGACGATCATCCCGCCATTGGGATGCAGCACCTGCCCGGACATGTAACTGCTGTCATCGCAGGCCAGAAACAGTAAGCAGGGCGCGACTTCATTCGGTTCACCCGGCCGCTTCATCGGGGTATCCTCGCCGAAGGTCGCAACCTTGTCCGCAGGGGCGCCACCGCGCGGATTGAGCGGGGTCCAGATCGGCCCCGGTGCCACGGCATTCACGCGAATTCCCTTCCCGACCAGATTTTCGCTGAGCGAGCGGGTGAAGGCGGTGATCGCACCCTTGGTTGCGCTATAGTCGAGCAACCCGCCCGATCCCTGGTACATGGTAACGCTGGTGCAATTGACGATCGCCGCGCCTTTGCCAAGATGCGGCAGCGCAGCCTGCACCAGATAGAACATCCCGAAGATGTTGGTGGCAAAGGTGCGTTGCAACTGGTCGGGGCTGATGTCGCGAATGTCCTCGGCGGGGTGCTGCTCCCCGGCGTTGTTGACGAGGATGTCGAGGCGGCCGAGCTTGGCGACCGTTTGCGCGACGATCTTTTCGCCCGATTTTTCCTTGCCGACATCGGCCTTGATCGCGATCGCGCGGCGGCCCTCGCCTTCGACGATCGCCACGGTAGCCTCGGCATCCTGCTTGTTGCTCAGATAAACGATCGCGACATCGGCGCCCTCGCGCGCGAACAGCGCACAAACCGCGCGCCCGATGCCGCTGTCACCGCCGGTGACAATCGCCACTTTGCCGTCGAGCCGCCCCGACCCCGGATAGCGCGGCTGCCATTTGGGCGCGCGGTCGAGCTCGGCCTCGCGATCGGACAGCGGCTTGGAGATCGTCTTGCCTCGCCCAACTTCACGGCGCAGCTTCGTCGCGGCCTTTGCTTTTCCCTTCTGCTCTTTCGGGCTCTCGCCGACCTTCCCGGCTTTCGACTGTTTTGCCATGTGTTTGTCCTTCGATCTCAATTGATGGGGAGGAAGTCGCGTTTGAATTCCGGCTTCACCGCGCCAACCAGCGCCGCGGTCACCGGGACATTGATCTTGTAGCTGCCCTCGGCAAACGGGCCGATCTCGTAGGGGGCGATGGCGATGGTCATGCGGTCAAGATGGCGACCGTCCGACGAGCCGAGCCATACCGTCTGCGCCGATGCGGGCGGGCATTCGCCGAAGGGGCTGTCGGGTGCTTCTTCCGCAACGATGCCCTTCGCTGCCTTGGCGCGCTTGATCCCGGCACAGAACGGCTCGCGGATCGCGGCGTCAAACGCATCGCCGCTGGTGAACAGGTCGAGCGGCTGAAGCAGCTTCGCCCGGTTGCGGTCCCAGAGCAGTGTGGCAAAGCTGGTCATCCCGTGCGCGCCGCCGGTGTAGGTCTGGATTTCTGCCGACAGGCTCAGGAAGCGCGGCGTGTTCGTGACCCGCTCCCAGGTCTGGAGATGGCTATGCGTGCGATAAGGAAACCCCGCCTTCTCTGCTGCGGCCTTGTCGCGCCGGGCTGCGGCGATCAGCGCGTCGCGCCTTGTCCCGCGGTCGTTATCGAGCCACGCGGCCAGGTCCGGGATCGTCGCCGCCTCGCGCGGATAGGCATAAGCGAAGTCGAAAACGTCATTGCTCTCCTTGACGTTCGATGCCGCGGCGTTTTTCGCGTTCGCTTCGGCGACGCTGCTAGGCGGTGCTCCGGGGACCGCAGCGGCGGCAGCCTTCTCGGCGGGCGTGGGCGCATCTTCGCCGCAGCCGGAAAGGAGCGCGGCGCTGGTCAGCAGCAGCAGGATGATGCGAGGCCGTGTTTCAGTTGTCATGCCAGCATAACGCCGGGAATCGACAAAATATCCCCGGCGGCCTAGCACGATCCGCATGACCGACTATTCCGACCTGATCCAGCCCGACAAGGGGCAGGACGCCCGCCCGATCCACCTCGTCGATAAAAAGGGCTATGACGAATGGCTGAAGGGCCGCAGCGCCCGCGAGCGTGCGCACCTTGTCGCGGTGGGGTTCAAGCCCGACGCCTATGTCCACGCAATCCTGCCGGGTGACGACCCGGACAAATGGGCCGTCGTAACCACCGTCGCCAAAGTCGACAGCCTGTCGGCGTGGTGTCTCGCCAAGCTGGGGCAGATCCTGCCCGCCGGACGCTATCGGCTCGAAGGGCAGCAGCCGGGCAAAGCCTTGTTCGGTTGGATGAGCGCGCAATATCGGTTCGATGCTTACCGATCGAAGGTCGAGACCAAGGGGCCGCGCGTGCTGCTGACCACCGATGTCGGCGCGATCGCGCCGATGGTGGCAGAGGTGCGCGCGACCGCGCTCGTCCGCGACATGGTCAACACCCCCGCCGCCGACATGGGGCCGGCGGCAATCGAGAAGGCGGCCGAACGGATCGCCAAGGCGCATGGCGGCAAGCTGACGGTCACCAAGGGCGAAGCACTGGAACAGGGTTATCCGATGATCCACGCCGTCGGACGCGCCGCGGCCAAGCATCACGCCCCGCGCCTGATCGAGATCGAATGGGGCAAGGATAGCGACCCGCGCGTCGCGCTGGTCGGCAAGGGTATCAGCTTCGACAGCGGCGGGCTCGACATCAAACCCGCGTCGGGGATGCGCCTGATGAAGAAAGACATGGGCGGCGCCGCACATGTGCTGGCGCTTGCCGAACTGGTGATGGCGAGCGGCCTGCCCGTGCGACTACACTGTCTGGTCGCGGCGGCGGAAAATGCGATTTCGGCGGATGCGATTCGTCCCGGCGACGTGCTGAAAAGCCGCCTCGGGCTGACGGTCGAGATCGGCAACACCGACGCGGAGGGTCGGCTTGTGCTGGGCGATGCGCTGGCGAAGGCGGGCGAAGCCAAGCCGGAACTGATACTCGATTTCGCGACGCTGACCGGTGCCGCGCGCGTCGCGCTCGGCCCCGACCTGCCGCCGCTGTTCGCCAATGACGATGCGCTGGCGGACGCGATGCTCGCCGCGGGGACCGACCGCGATGATCCGCTGTGGCGGATGCCGCTGTGGGACGGCTATGCCGATCTGCTTGAAACGGACATCGCCGATCTGGGCAACGCAGGCAGTTCGCCCTTTGCCGGGGCGATCACCGCGGCCCTGTTCCTCAAACGCTTTGTGCCGGAAGGCGTGGCGTGGGCGCATCTCGACACCTTTGCCTGGCGCCCGTCGGCAAAACCCGGCCGGCCGAAAGGCGGCGCCGCGCTGGGGTTGCGCGCCGCATGGGCGATGTTGCAGACGCGATACGACCGGCGCGGCAAGGCCTGAACATTCTTGATAAAGCGGGGCCGGCTGGTCTAATGGCGCGCAATTGTCCGCCGGAGGCGCGGACCAGCTATTTACGGGACGACAGGTGACAGCTCAAAGCGGCGACAATATAGCGGCCAACCGCGTCCGCATGGGCCGCCCCGGCGCCGTCGGCGCGGGCCGCGACCGCTTTGGCCTGACCGGTACGTCGCAGGGCTATGATCCGCGCATCGTCGCCATCCGCCCCGATCTGGCCGATATTGCCGTGGCTGGTCAGCATTTTGCTCCCCATTATGCCGCGCCGATGATGCGCAGCGGTGTGTTGCCCGCCGCGGTGCTGCGCGGATCGCCATCGCTCGACGCCGAGCAAACGAGCGAACTGCTGTTCGGCGAGGGATTTGCGTTACTCGACCTGACCGGTGGCTGGGCATGGGGATATTGCCTCGCCGACCATTATGTCGGCTATTTGTCCGCCGATGCGCTCGCCGCACCGATTGCGCCGACGCACCGCGTCGAGATGATCGAAGCGATCCTGCATAACGCGCCCGATGCCGCAAGCGGCGGCCCCGCCGTCCTGCCGCGCGGCGCGCTGGTGATGGGCGAGGTCGAGGGCGAGTGGCTCGCCACCGCGCATGGGTATCTGCCGCTCGCCGCACTGGTCGAGGTCGGCAGCGAAGATGCCGACCCCGCCGGACGCGCCGAGGAACTGATGGGCACCCCCTATTTGTGGGGCGGCCGCACGTCGAAGGGCATCGACTGTTCGGGGCTAGTCCAGCTGAGCTGGGCCGCTGCCGGGGTGCAGTTGCCGCGCGACAGCGATTTACAGCTGGCAGCTTTGGGCGCGGACAAAGATGTCGACCCGGCGGCGCTCGCACGCGGCGATCTGGTGTTCTTCCCCGGCCATGTCGGGATCATGGCGGACGGCGAAAACATCATCCACGCCAGCCGACGATGGATGGCAGTGAAAACAGAACCGCTGGCCGACGTCATCGCGCGTTCGGCCGCCAAGGATCATAATCCGCCGGTGAGCAGATATAAACGACTGCGATAAATCATGACACAAACGGTCTTCATCGACGGCGCGGCGGGAACGACGGGCCTGGAAATTGCCGAGCGGTTGGCGGGGCGGAGCGAGTTTTCGCTGCTGACGCTCGACGACGCGCGGCGCAAGGATGCTGGCGCGCGGCGCGAGGCGCTAAACGACGCCGATTTCGTCATCCTCTGCCTGCCCGACGATGCCGCGCGCGACGCGGTGGCGATGATCGGCAATGACCGCACCCGCGTCATCGACGCGTCGACCGCGCACCGCGTCGCGCCCGGCTGGGTCTATGGCTTTCCCGAGGTCAGCGGGCATGACGCCGTTGCCAACGCTGCGCGGGTCAGCAACCCCGGCTGCTATTCGACCGGCTTCATCGCACTGATCGCGCCGCTGGTCCGCGCCGGGCTGCTCCCCGCCGACTGGCCCTATGCCTGCAACGCCGTCAGCGGCTATTCGGGCGGCGGCAAGGCGTTGATCGAGCGCTTCGAGCAGGACCGCGACATTGCTTGGCGCGGCTATAGCTTGGGCCTAGGTCACAAGCATGTGCCGGAGATGCAAGCGCATTGCGGTCTGTCGATCTCACCGCTGTTCTCGCCGTCGGTCATCCCCGCGCATCGCGGTATGGTCGTCGATGTCCAGCTGCCGCTGGCGGCGATGCCCCATGCTGGCTCGCCAGATGCGCTGCGCGCCGCGCTCGCCGATTTTTATGCCGCCAGCCCGGTCGTGGTGATGGGCGAGGCGCCGACGGACGGCGAAATGCTGCTCCGCGCCTCGGACGCGGGGGACGACCGGATCGAACTGTTCGTGTTCGGGAACGCCGACGCCAGTCAGGCGCGCCTGATCGCGCGGCTCGACAATTTGGGCAAGGGCGCGAGCGGTGCGTGTGTGCAGAATCTCAACATCATGGCGGGATTGCCCGAAACGGCGGGATTGCGACTATAACCCCCAACTCGTCATCCCGGCGAAGCTGAGGAAGGGCGACCGTCGTGCGTTCAATGTACCGTGTCTAGCACATCCTCGGCCGCCAGATAGGTGATCAGTCGTTCGATCTGGCGCCAGCGCGCAAAATGGACGTGATTGCCCAACACCCGATATTGTTCGGCGCGCGCAGCCGCGGCGAATCCCGCCTCCTCGCCATGCATCCGGATGAGCGCATGGGCGTCCTCGACCGCAGCGCGATCAGTCAGAAATGGTGCAGGCAGGTGCATGGAATCCCCGTCTTTGCCTTGGAGCCGCTGTCCTAAAGCGCGCGCCTCACCGCGCCGTTCCCAACCGTGATGAAGATTCCGGTAAGGTTAATGCTGGTCCAAGCGGCGTTAACCACAGGCGCGATTTCGGCAGGCGCGTTTCGCCCCTTTGCCGCCGCGCTTCGGCCGTGTAGATAAGGGCGATGCGCAAGATCCTGAAATATGTCGCCCTCGCCCTGCTGCTGCTGATCATCGTCGGCGGCGTGACGCTTTACATCATGTCGAGGCCCGACGTGGCGCGCTTCTCTACCGCCGAACTCAGCGGCCGGGTGCCGGTAATGGCGTCGCAAAAGACCGAGACATTCCCGACCATCAACGTGCCCGAAGTCACCGGGTGGCCCGCGGGTCAGGCGCCGCGCGCTGCACAGGGTCTGGCGGTCGTCCGCTTTGCCGATGGGCTTGATCACCCTCGCACCATGCTCGTGCTGCCCAATGGCGACGTGCTGGTCGCCGAAGCGCAAAGCCCGCCGCGCGACACGTCGGGGATCGAGGGCAAGATCATGGGCCGCCTGATGAGCAAGGCGGGCGCCGGGGGCGTGTCGGCCAATCGCATCAGCCTGCTCCGCGACGCCGACGGCGACGGACGGGCCGAGGTCAAGACCGCCTATATCACCGGACTCAACTCACCCTATGGCATGGCGCTGGTCGGTGACACGCTGTACGTCGCCAACACCGATGCGCTGCTCGCCTTCCCCTATGTGGCGGGCGAGACAAAGATGAGCGGCAAACCGGCGAAAATCGTCGACCTGCCCGCCAAAGGCACCAACCGTCACTGGACCAAAAGTCTGGCCGCCGCACCCAATGGTTGGCTTTACATTGGCGTCGGCGCCGACAGCAACATCGGCGAAAAGGGCATGAACCGCGAGTTCCGCCGCGCCAGCGTGCTCGAAGTGCGCCCCGATCAGAAATATGTCCGCACCTTTGCCTCGGGCATCCGCAATCCCGTCGGACTGGGCTTTTATCCCGGCAGCGACCGGCTGTGGACGGTGGTCAACGAACGCGACATGCTGGGCAGCGATCTGGTTCCCGACTATCTGGCCGATGTAACCGAGGGCGATTTTTACGGCTGGCCCTGGTATTATTGGGGTGGCTTCGTCGATCCGCGCGTTGAACCCGAGGCTGAGGATCGCCGCCAATATGTCAAGCGTCCTGCCTATGGCCTGGGCGCCCACACCGCACCGCTCGGCATGACCTTTACCCAGGGCCTCGACCTGGGTGAGCGCTGGGCGAACGGCGCGCTGATCGCATTGCACGGGTCGTGGAATCGCGAACCGGCCGCGGGATACAGCGTCGTGTTCGTCAAGTTCGGCGCCAACGGCAAACCGGTCGATGCGCTGCCCGTCACCCTGCTCGACCGTTTTCTGGCGTCCGACAACAAAACCGCCCGCGGTCGCCCAGCCGATGTGAAGGTCGCCAAGGACGGCAGCGCGCTGATCGCCGACGATAGCGGCGGGGTTATCTGGCGGGTGGCAAAGACTGGTTAAGCCCTTGTATCCTTAAGGTGGAAACGCGCGATCAGATGGTCGCGCACTGCCGGGTCATCGGACAGCCCTATTGCCTGCTCAGCGCTCGCCCGCGCTGCCTCGTGATTGCCCAGCGCCCGCATGACGGCGGCATGTGCCGCCCAATAGGGTTGATGTGCGCGCAGACGTTCGCTTGGCAGCCGAGCGAGCGCGGACGCCGCCGCTTCGGCCTGTCCGTCGTCGAGCAGCGCCGCGACGCGGCCAATGCTGGCACCGAAGCTGGGTGCACGATCGACGAGTAGGTTGTACAAGCCAACGATAGCGCCGGTGGGCACGGCGCGGCCGAACGCCCGCTGACTATGAGCGGATTGAATCGCGGCTTCGCACTGAAAGCGCCCGAACCGGGCGTGACGCGACGCGGCGATCAACAGCGCATCGCCCGCCTCGATCAGCGATTTTGACCACAACGACACATTCTGGTCTGCCAGTGGGACGAACCGGCCAGCAGCGTCGCGCCGCGCCGGTCGCCGGGCTTCGCAAAACAGCATCAGCGCAAGCAATCCCTTGGTTTCGGGTTCGCCGGGCAACAGATCGACGAGCAGCCGGGCGAGGAATATCGCTTCTGCCGAAAGGTCATCGGCGAGCGTGGCGCCGACCGGCAAATCTTCCCAGGCGAGCCCAAAGGCACTGTAAATCGTTTCAAGCACCGGCGGCAGACGCTCGGCAAGCCGCTCCGGATCGGGCACGGCAAAGGCGATGCCCGCCGCGCGGATCTTTGTCTTTGCCCGGACAAGCCGCTGGCTCATGGTCGCCGGGGCGACAAGAAAGGCTCTTGCGATACGCGCCGCGTCAAGACCCAGAACGGCCTGCAACATCAAGGGCGTTCGCACCCCGGCGTCGATCGCGGGATGCGCACAGACAAACAGCAATTTGAGCCGCTCGTCAGGGAATTCTTGCGACTTTTCGGTCACTTCCTGTTCCAGCATTCGCAGATCGTCGGCGTAGCCGGCGGCACGGCCGTCGCGGCGGTAGCGGTCGATCGCATGGTTGCGCGCCGCAGTTACCAACCAGCCGACGGGATTGGCCGGAATGCCTTGCTCCGGCCAGCGTTGCAACGCTGCCAGCAAGGCATCCGACAGCGCGTCTTCTGCCCCGGCAATATCGCCAGAACGCGACGCCAATATGGCCACCAGTCGGCCATAGGCGTCGCGCGCGGCGCGTTCGACCGCAGCAACCGCTGCGCTCATGCAGCGTTCGGCGGCGGCATCACCGGACGGATTTCAACCGAAGCGGTCGCCGCCGACGGCGCCTGCGCAGCCCAGGCGAGTGCCGCATCAAGATCGTCAACCTCGATGACGAAATAGCCCGCCAGCTGTTCCTTGCTGTCGGCGAACGGGCCATCCTCGACAATTTGCTCGCCATCGCGGATCCGCACGGTGGTCGCCGTTTCGGGCGGTAACAGGCCGTCACCATTTACGACGATACCGGCCGCCGCCATCGCGCCGATGAATGTATTCCAGCCCGCCCAATAGCCATCGGCCCGCGCAGGGTCGTTTCGGTCAGCAAAATCGGCGGCGGTTTCGTTGAGAATCAGCATATATTGCATGAGAATTTCCTTTTTGAATATCACGCGCCTTCAGGCGAGGTGGCCCGCAATGCGCGCACGGCGCGCCCACAGGGTGAGGATGAGCATCAACATGGTCGACGAGCCGACGATGGCAATTGTCGGGGCGCCAAAGGCGGCAAACACGCCGAACCAGATGTCCCCGATGACCAGCAGCACAAAAGCTGCAAGGGAGATCGCCAACAGCGGCATCGCAACCGGCCGTTTGAGCGCCAGCAACAGGCAGGCCGCTGTCCCCACAAAAACGGCGACCGCAAAGGCGGCGGTCATCCATGCCGGCAGCCCGGCGTAAAGTTCGGCCTGCGCCGCGGTCATGCCCTGCGCCATCAGCGACGCGGGGCTTGCCCGATATTGCACGGCAAACTGAACGATACCGAACGCATTCCATGCGGCACCGGCAGCCGCCGCAACTCGCAGCGGGACGATCGGCGGCGACGCAATGGCCAAATTTGTCATGGCAGTCCTCCATCAAGACGAAGGACTGCATCATGCCGTCCTTCACCCCCATGACGACGGTGCCGCGGCAATTTCGACATCCTCCGAAAAAAAAGATCGGAGGCGGCGGCGGACTACACCCGCATCGGCATCAAGACATAGAGCGCAGGGCTTTTTTCGTTTTCGCGGATCAGCGTCGGGGCGTTCGCGTCGGCAAGGTGCAGTTCAACCGTGTCGCCATCAACCTGGCCCAGAATGTCGCTGAGGTAGCGGGCGTTAAAGCCGATTTCCATCGCTTCGCTGTCATAAACCGCCGCGACTTCTTCGGCCGCGGTGCCATTTTCCGGGCTCGTCACCGACAACGTGATGCGGTCCTTGTCGAGCCCGACCTTGACCGCGCGGGTCTTTTCGCTGGCGATCGTCGAAACGCGGTCAACGCCCTGATACAGGCTCTTCGGATCGACCTTGAGCAGCTTGTCGTTCGCGGTCGGGATGACGCGGCTGTAATCGGGAAAGGTGCCGTCGATCAGCTTCGAGGTCAGGATGGCGTTGCCAAGCTGAAAGCGGATCTTGCTCGCCGACAGGCTGATTTCGACATTGCCCTCCGCCTCGTCGAGCAGCTTGCGGATTTCGGTGACGCATTTGCGCGGCACGATGACGTCGGGCATCGTCTCTGCGCCCTCGGGACGCGTGACGGTATAGCGTGCGAGGCGGTGGCCGTCGGTCGCCGCGGCCTTCAGCACCGGACCCGACGCGTCTTCGGCGACATGCAGGAAGATGCCGTTGAGATAATAGCGCGTTTCTTCGGTCGAGATCGCAAAGCGCGTCTTGTCGATGATCTGGATCAGCGCGGCGACCGGCAGTTCGAAATTGGTCGGCAGGTCGCCCTCGGCGATCACCGGGAAATCGTCGCGCGGCAAGGTCGGCAGGTTGAAGTTCGAGCGGCCGGCCTTGACCTGCATCTTGCCCTCGGCGGCGGCGAGGCTGACCTCGGCCCCCTCGGGCAGCTTGCGCGCGATTTCGAACAAAGTGTGCGCCGACACGGTGGTTGTCCCGGCGGTTTCGACCTTCGCCGCGATCGTTTCGACGACCTGCAAGTCGAGGTCGGTCGCCATCAGCTTCAGCTGGCCCGACGCATCGGCTTCGATCAGGACGTTCGACAGGATGGGAATGGTATTGCGCCGCTCGACCACCGACTGGACGTGGCCAAGGCTCTTCAACAACACTGCGCGTTCGATCGTCGCTTTCATTCTAATCCGCCATCCCTGTGTTTCGCGGGAGAAGTCCCTGAAAGGGCCGCCGTCAAAGGCGATTCGTCGCCCCGATTCCCGGCCCCTGAAAATGCCCACCTTCCTTAACGCACGCATCGGCACGTGCAAGCCATGCTTGCAAAGCATCCCCAATCGCGCGAACGAGGGCCGATGCGGCGCCGGGCCTCCCTTTTCCTGATATTGGTGGCGATGCCCGCGATGACGCTCGCCGCCGCGCCGACGGCGCTCGGCATTTTCGACGGCTGGGGCGCGTTCCGCGACCCCGGCACCCCGCGCTGTTACGCCTTGGCCGCCCCAGCGGCGACGATCGGCACGCCGCAGGTCAAGGCCTATGCCAGCGTCGGTTACTGGCCCAAATCGCGGATCCGCGGCCAATTCTATGTCCGCCTGTCGAAAGCGCGCGCGCCCGGACGCGACCTGCGCCTGACCATCGGCAGCCGCCGCTTCATCCTGACCGGCAATGGCGCGCATGGCTGGGCGAGCGATCCACGGATGGACGCCGCCATCGTCGCCGCGATGCGGTCGGCGCCGAGCATGAGCGTCGCGAGCAGCACAACAAGCGGCGGCGCGATCGCCGACACGTACCGGCTGCGTGGTGCAGCGACCGCGATTGATGCGGCGGCACTGGGGTGTGCGCGGCTGGGGTGAACATCTGCCTTCGCTTGTGCCTCAGCACTCAGATTTCACCGTAGCCCTGAGCCTGTCAAAGGGCGCTTCGCGGACAGGCGCCCTTCGACAGGCTCAGGGCTACGGTAAGGGAAAAAAGCAAAATCCTATTCGCGCGCCAGGTTGGTCAACTCAACCGCCAGGAAATCGAGCACCAACCGCACCCGCGGCACATGGCGCAACCGTTCGTGGGTCAACAACCACAGTCCCGTGGTGTCTTCCTTCTTTGGCGGGATGCAGCGGATCAGATCGGGTTCGCGATTGGCGATAAAGCCGGGCAGGATCGTCAGCCCCATTCCCGATCGCACCCCGGCGAGCAGGCCGGGGGCGCTGTCATATTTCACCACCACCGACTCCTCCAGCCCATATTGCCGCAGCCAGGCCAGATACGGCGTCCACACGCCCCCGCCGCCACCGATGAACGGGTGCGCCGCAAGCTCCTCGCGGCTGTGCGGGATGCCATGGCGGTCGGCATAGTCGCGGCTGCAATAAACCGTCCATGGATTGTCGGCGATACGCCGCCCGACCAGCCCCGCGCCGGTCGGCTGTTTGCTGCTGCGGATCGCAATGTCGGCGGCGCCGCTCGCCAGATCGCGCTGCTCGTCCGACGTATCCAGCTGGATATGGATGCCGGGGTGCGCGGCGCGCAGGTCGCGCAGGATCGGCGGCAGGATCGTGACCGCAAAGATCTCCATCGTCGTCAGGCTGACGGTGCCGCCGACTTCGCGCGATGACGCGCTGGCCGCTTCGCCGAAACGGTCGGCGGCATCGCGCACCGCCGCGGCGCGGCCCAGCATCGCCTCGCCCACCGGGGTCAGCGCATAGCCCGCCTGCCGCCGTTCGAAGAGGTTGAGCCCGGTCGCGGCCTCCAGCGCCGCAATGCGCCGCGCGACGGTCGTCTGGCTGACGCGCAGCGCCTGCGCCGCGGACAGCGTGCTGCCCGTCTCGGCAACGGCCAGAAAGGCTTTGAGGTCGTTCCAATCGTACATGCCGGTTTGTGCGTCATAACTGCCGCCACAGCATTCTGCAATTTTGCAGAACGGCCGTGCAACATCGTTGCTCCTGCCGCGCCGATCGATCGCTTATCTGCGCCGTACCGGCTTCCTCCCCTCCTCTTTGGCCGGTCGATGGAGACACAAGATGAAAAAGCTTCTGATCCTCGCCGCGCTGGCCGCCACCTCGGTGAGCCAGCCCGCCCTCGCCCAATCGGCGCCCGCGAACCCGAGCGTCGCCGTCCAGCACCGCGACCTCGACCTGCGGACCGAGGCCGGTGCCAAAAGCCTCGACCGCCGCATCTGGCGCGCGGTCGTCGAAGTGTGCGGCACCGCGTCGGATTTTGATCTGAAAGGCAAGAACGACGTGCGGCAATGCCGCACCGACACGCGGCTGGCCGCTTCGGCGCAGGCCGATGTGGCGATCGCCGACGCGACGCGCAATCAGGCGATCCGCGTCAGCTCGATCCGCAAATGATCCGCGTAGCCGGGGCAATGTTGGCTGACGAAAAGCGAGATGCCTATTTCATCAACCCCTGCCCCGGCACCCAGCGCAGGTCGCAGCTGGTCGTCTGACCCAATTGCACCCGGTCCCAAACCGCCTTGTCGGCATCGCTTCCTATGATCCGCGGCTTTGCGAAGGGTCGCCGGTCAAGATATAATCCGCTGATAAAGGCGGTCAGTTGCTTGCCCTCGATCATGCGCGACGCTTTGGAATAGATGACATAGATTTGCGGCAGCTGTCCGCGCCGCACAACCGTCTGCGTCTTGGTCGAAGCGACCGCCACGTCGCCCGCGCCGGGCGCCGCCAGCCCATTGTAATCGGCAAAAATCCACTGCCCCGCCGGACCCGAAATCAGCAATTCGACCCCGCTCGCCCCGGCACCATTGACCTCTGCCTTCTCGCCCGACTCTAAAAGAATCGTCGAGTGGCGGGTGCATATCTTTTGCCCGGTGGCAGCGGCAGCCGCATGCGGCGTGGTGAGCGTCGCGGCGAGAACGGCGATCAAGGAAAGAAAACGGATCATTCGGATAGCCTTTTCTGTGAACAAATCATTTTGTCGTCGTCCGGATATCGCGGTGTTCTTCGAAGGAAAAAAACCACGCGCACGTTGCCTCCAGCGTTTCACGTGAGGGCAGCTCGGACGTGTTGGACAGATGGACCAACCGCAGGCTGCGGCCATCGTCCTTGACCAATGCCCCCGGCGTGAAAATGGGTCCGACGGTTCCGCTGCCGATCTCGCCAGGCACATAGCGCCATCCGGCTGCCGTCGCCCGATCCAGGACTTCCGCCTCGCTCAGGCAGCGCCCCTTATATTCGGCCTCGGTCGCCGGGTTGACACCGGTGCTCAGGAAATCGATCGTGAAAACGTCCTTGCGACCCCAGTCGCCTTCGCTGCTACGCTGATAGGTCGCGATGATCATTTCCCAATTATCGATGCCCGCCAGTGCAACCTGATGGGCCGCGTTGATGATGTAGAAGCCGTTCGGTTCCCACCCCTCGCGCCGGGTGAATTCCGGCACAGCAAGAACAGCTTGCAGCCAGGCGACGCTCACATCGCCGCTCGGCGCCTCTATCAATTGGGCGAGGCGCCGGTTGACCTCGACAAAACCATAGTCGCAGACCGCATCGCTGTTGCTCGACCAGTTCGAATAATGTTTGATCGGTCGCGCGCCCGCGGTGCAGCCGACGCCATGGCCCGAATGGGGCGGCTCTGCGGCGGCAGGACGGGATATCGCGGCGATCGCTAGCGCAGCGACCAGCATGGGCAAACGCATAAGGCCTCCAGCCAGAACAGGCATCGACCCCTAGATTGCCCAAGCTGACCAAATTGTGATCGGCGTCATAGGATAGCCGGTCGCCCGGCCCAACCTGCCGTCAATCGCGGTTATCGAATGCCGAACGCGCGGCTTCAACCGCCGCCAGATGCGTTTCCGCCCCGGCCCAAACCCCGCAGAAAGCCTCGCCCAGACTGTGTCCCAGCGCGGTCAGACGATATTCCACCTTGGGCGGCACGACCGGGTGAACGGTGCGATGTACTAGTCCATCGCGCTCCATCGCGCGCAGCGTTTGGGTCAGCATCTTCTGGCTGATTCCGGGAACCAGGCGCGCCAGTTCAGTGAAACGGCAGGTGCCGTGTTCCTCCAGCTCCTCCAGCACGAGCAAGGTCCATTTGTCGGCGACTCGGCCAATGAGTTCGTTGACGAGCGTTTCAACGCGCGGATCGACTGGCGCATTCGGATCATAGGCGATTTTTTCAGGGGCGGACATGGCGGAAAATCCAAATCTCTCTTTCTGGTAACTATGGCACTTTCGGGTGCCTACTTTCTTTTGGAGAGTATAGCGGTATCTAGGCCTTCTCACCACCCCAAAGGAGGCATTCATGAAAACCACAGGCAACACCATCCTCGTCACCGGCGGGGGTTCGGGCATCGGGCTGGCCCTTGCGCAGCGCTGGCACGACGCCGGCAACCACATCATCATCACCGGCCGCAACGCTGCTAAGCTCGACGCCGCGATTGCCGGACGGCCCAATATGTCGGCGATGACGCTCGACGTCACCGATGCCGCCGCCATCGCGGCCTTTGCCAAAGAGGTGGTCGCAAGGCATCCCGGCCTGAATGTGCTGGTCAACAATGCCGGGATCATGAGCAGCGAGGACGCGAGCGCGAAACGCGACCTGACCGACGCCGAAGCAACGGTCATCACCAATATCCTTGGCCCGATCCGGCTGACCGACGCGCTGGTCGATCATCTGGTGGCGCAGGACGATGCCGCAATCGTCAATGTCACGTCGGGGCTGGCGTTCGTGCCGTTGCCCAAGGCGCCGACCTATTCGGCGACCAAGGCCGCGATGCACAGCTATTCGGTGGCGCTGCGCACCCAGCTCGACGGCAAGGTCGAGGTTATCGAGCTGGCGCCGCCCGCGGTGCGCACCGACCTGACCCCCGGCCAGTCGACGCGCGAGGGCTATATGCCGCTGGACGATTTCGCCGATGAAGTCATGGCGCTGTTTGCGCAGCAACCGACCCCGGAAGAAATCCTGGTTCAGAACGTCCTGCCGCTGCGTCAGGCCGAAGCGAACGGCAATGTGGCGACGGTACTGGGGATGCTGGCATCACTATAGTCGCGTCCGAACGGGCCGCTTACGCCGGGGCTGGCGTAAGCGGCCCGTTGTCCCTATATGCGCGGCCATCATGCAGATTCCCGGCCATATCGACCCCGTCACGACGGGTACCGTCCCGTTGCGCGGCGGCAACCGCATCGACCTGGTCGGGCTGACCCGCGACGCCATTGGGGGCGTGCTGGTCGAGGCGGGGCTCGACGCCAAAGCGGCGAAGCTGCGCGCCAAGCAAATCTGGCACTGGATGTACCACCGCGGCGTTACCGATTTCGAGGCGATGACCGACATCGCCAAGACGATGCGCCCCTGGCTGAACGACCGCTTCATCATCGGCCGCCCGACGGTGCGCGAGGCGCAGGTGTCGAGCGACGGGACGCGCAAATGGCTGCTCGCCGCCGCCGACGGGCAGGAATATGAAATGGTCTTCATCCCCGACGCCGATCGGGGAACCTTATGCGTGTCGAGCCAGGTCGGCTGCACGCTCAATTGCCGCTTCTGCCACACCGGCACCATGCGCCTCGTCCGCAACCTCGCCGCGGGCGAAATCGTCGGGCAAGTGATGCTGGCGCGCGACGAACTGGGCGAATGGCCCAAGGGGACGATGGCGGGTTTCGGCCCCGACCCCGAGGATGATGACGACGAAGAGGGCGGCCATTACACCGCCGACGGCCGCATCCTGACCAACATCGTGATGATGGGGATGGGCGAGCCGCTGTATAATTTCGACGAGGTCAAGGGTGCGCTCAAGATCGTGATGGACGGCGACGGGCTGGCGCTGTCCCGGCGCCGGATCACGCTGTCGACCAGCGGCGTCGTGCCGATGATGGCGCGCGCGGGCGAAGAAATCGGCGTCAACCTGGCGGTGTCGCTGCACGCGGTGTCGAAGGAAGTGCGCGACGAAATCGTCCCGCTCAACCGCAAATATGGCATCGACGAATTGCTGAAAGCGTGCGCCGATTATCCGGGCGCGGGCAATTCGCGGCGCATCACCTTCGAATATGTGATGCTGAAGGACAAGAACGACAGCGACGACGACGCGCGCGAACTCGTCCGGCTGATCCGCGAATATGGCTTGCATGCCAAGGTCAACCTGATCCCGTTCAATCCCTGGCCCGGCGCGATGTATGAATGTTCGTCGCCCGAGCGCGTCCGCGCGTTCAGCAACCTGATTTTCAAGGCCGGGATTTCGGCGCCGGTGCGCACCCCGCGCGGGCGCGACATCATGGCGGCGTGCGGGCAGCTGAAAAGCGCCGCGACCAAGCCGACGCGCGCCGAACTCGACCGGATTGCGGAAGAGAAACAGGCCGCGCTGGACTGATCTTTTTTCGTCATCCCGGCGAAGGCCGGGATCTCTCCCTCGTGTTTCCATGGACCGGCGAGATCCCGGGCTTCGCCGGGATGATGAAATTGGAGCGCAGTTTTCCGGGAGATTCTGCCATTGCCGCTGCATAGCTATTCTGTACTGTGTGGTAAAAATAACACAGGTAAGAAAATTGTCACATGATGACACTTCCGTTCATTGAAGCGACAGCTGCCAACGCCATTTAGGCGGTGGACCGCGGCCCAAAGGGCGTGGCCATATAAAGCAGAAGGAAAACAAAATGAAGAAATTCGCAGTTGCAGCCGCTCTCCTGACGGCCATCGTTGCAACCCCCGCTATGGCAGCCGAAGGCGGCGAAGGCCGCGTCGAAGTGCGCGGCGGCCTGATCACCGGCAACGGCATCGACGAAGGCACCCTCGGCTTGGCCGCTGGCTATGACTTCGACCTTGGCTCGGCCGCGTTTGTCGGCGCCGAAGTCGCGGGCGACAAGGTGCTTGTCGACGGTGCGGACGTCCAATTCTCGGCCGGTGGCCGCGTCGGCGCCAAGGTTGGCGCGAACGGCAAGGCCTATGTCACCGCTGGCTACACCTTCAGCGACATCGAAGATCCGTATGTCGGCGCCGGTTATCAGCACAAGCTGGGCCAGAACCTGTACGCCAAGGCCGAATATCGTCACCAGTTCATCGAGAACTTCGGCGACTTCGACACCTTCGTCGCGGGCGTCGGCTTCGCGTTCTGATCTTTCGGACAGCGAAACGAAACAGGAAGGGGCGGCCGATTGGTCGCCCCTTTTCATTTGTGTGCAACCCGGCCACGGTGAGCTGATGACGGCTTTCTTCTATATTGCCGCGGCGCTTGCCGAGATCGCGGGTTGCTTTGCCTTTTGGGCGTGGCTGCGGCTGGACAAATCGGTGTGGTGGCTGGCGCCCGGCATGGCGTCGCTGGCGCTATTCGCTTATTTGCTGACGCTCGTGGACGCCGAACATGCGGGACGCACTTACGCCGCCTATGGCGGGGTGTATATCGTCGCGGCGCTGTTGTGGCTGTGGGCGTTCGAGGGGGCGAAGCCTGACCGCTGGGATCTGATTGGCGCGGCGGTGTGTCTGGGCGGCGCGGCGATTATCCTGTTCGGGCCGCGGGGGAGTTAGGTTTCGATCCTCCCTGTGGCGAAGCCGTGGGGAGGTGGCAGTCCGCAGGACTGACGGAGGGGCATTGGCGCTACCGTTGCGGCCCCTCCACCACTCGCTTCGCGAGCGGTCCCCCTCCCCATGGCTTCGCCACAGGGAGGAGCGATTTATTCCGCGTCCGGCAGCGCCTGTTCGACCAGCGGCGCCAGCGCTTCGGCCACCACCGTCACCCCCTTTGCATTGGGATGCATATTGTCGCCCAGCATCAGCGCCTTTTCCGTCACGACATTGTCGAGAATGAACGGATAAAAACTCACATCATATTTGGCCGCAAGTTCGGAATAGATCGGATTGAATTTCTTGGCGTAATCGCTGCCCATGTTCGGTGCGGCCATCATGCCGGTGAGCAGCACCGGAATCTCGCGCTTCTGAAGCTCGGCGAGCATCGCGTCGAGGTTGTCACGTGTCTGGTCGGGGCCGATGCCGCGCAGCATGTCGTTGCCGCCGAGCCCCAGCAGCACCAGCGCGGGTTTTACCTTGGCATTGTCGAGGACATAGGTCAGCCGCTGGCGCCCTGCCGCGGTGGTATCGCCCGACACCCCGGCGTTTTGCACCCGCGCCACCACGCCGTCGGCGGCCAGCGCCGTCTGCAATTGCGGCGCCAAGCCCTCTTTCGGCCCAAGCTGATACCCGGCGTACAGGCTGTCACCAAAAGCGATGACCAGCGGTGCGTCGGCCGGAATCGCGGGGGCTGCCTTGGCGGCCACCTTGTCGTTGGTCGAAGCCGACGGGTTTTCCGCCGATCCACACCCGGCAAGCGGTTGGCAAAGCGCAATCGCGCAACCATATATAGCGTAAGAGCGCCATCCGGTCGTTCTCATTTCCAAAGGGTCCTTTCCTTGACCGACGCTCGACTTTCGCCTGATATGGCGATCGCCGCCCATAATGTGACGCTGACCCTCGGCAGCGACAAGGCCCCCGTCGAAATTTTGCGCGGCGTCGATCTGGAGGTTCCCGCGGGCGCCTCGGTCGCACTGCTCGGCCCTTCGGGCTCGGGCAAAAGCTCGCTGATGGCGGTGCTCGCGGGGCTGGAGCGCGCCAATGGCGGCAGCATCCGCGTCGCGGGACTCGATTTCACCACGATGGACGAGGACGAACTCGCGCGGGCGCGGCGCGGGCGGATCGGCATTGTGCTCCAGGCGTTTCATTTGCTGCCGACGATGACCGCGCTGGAAAATGTCGCGGTCCCGCTGGAGCTGGCGGGGATCGCCGATCCGTTCGGGCGTGCCGCCGCCGAACTCGAAGCCGTCGGGCTGGGCCACCGGCTGACCCATTATCCGGCGCAGCTGTCGGGCGGCGAGCAACAGCGCGTTGCGATCGCGCGCGCGATGGCGAGCTCGCCCGCAATCATCTTTGCCGACGAGCCGACGGGCAATCTGGACACCGCGACCGGGCAGTCGATCATCGACCTGATCTTTGCGCGCCGCGCGGCGTTGGGCGCGACGCTGCTGATCATCACCCACGATCCGGAACTAGCGCAGCATTGCGACCGGGTGGTTGTGATGCATGATGGGCGGATTGAGGAACGGGTAACGTGATGGGCAAAGCGATCCTCCCCCAAAGGGGGAGGGGGACCATGCGAAGCATGGTGGAGGGGCACATGCAGGCACAGGCTGTGTTTGGCCGCTCGTGCCCCTCCACCACCCTTCGGGTGGTCCCCCTCCCCGTTCCGGGGAGGATCGGCTGATGCTCCCCCTCGCTTCCCTCTGGCGGATCGCCCGCCGCGATCTCGCGACGCGCATCCGCGGCCTGCGGCTGCTCGCGGTCTGCCTGTTCCTCGGCGTCGCGACGCTCGCCGCGATCGGCAGCCTGACGCGCGGCATCACCTCCGAGCTTGAGGTGCGCGGGCAGACGATCCTGGGCGGCGATATTGAATTCGGCATTCCGCAGCGCGAAGCCACCGCCGAAGAAATGGCGGCATTCCGCAAGGCAGGAACGACATCGTCCACGGTGCGGATGCGCGCAATGGCGAATGCGCCCGCGGGCGACGCGCTATTGTCCGAACTCAAGGCGGTCGATGGCGCCTATCCGCTTTATGGGACACTGCGGCTCGAAAGCGGCGTCCGCCGCGGCCCACCACCCGCGGGCAGCATCTGGATCGGCAAGGATCTCGCGTCGCGGCTTGACCTGAACGTAGGCAGCCGAGTGAAGTTTGGCGAAAAAGCGTTCCTTATTGACGGCATCATTGCCGAAGAACCCGACCGGCTGGGCGAAGGTTTCACCCTCGGCCCCGTCGCAATCATCGGTATCGCCGACCTCCCCGCGACCCAGCTAATCCAGCCGGGCAGCCTGTTCGAAAGCAAATATCGTGTCCGCTTGCCCGCCAGTGCCAACCCCGAAGCGGTCGGCGAGGCGCTGACCGCCCAATTCTCCGGCGCGGGCTGGGACATCACCGACCGCAGCAACGGCGCCCCCGGAACGCGGCGCTTTATCGAGCGCATGGGGCAGTTCCTGTCGCTTGTGGGTCTTGCTGCGTTGGTGATCGCGGGCATCGGCGTCGGCAACGGCGTGGCGAGTTATCTGGCGGGCAAACGCCCCGGCCTTGCGACGCTGAAAGTTCTCGGCGCCGACAGCGCGACGGTGCTGCGCATCTATGGCTTGCAGATTTTGGCGGTCGCCGCGGTGTCGATCTTTGCCGGTTTGGTCGTCGGCGCGCTGGCGCCGTTCGCGATCGGCGCGATTGCTGGCGACGTGCTGCCCGTCCGCCCGGGCTTCGCGCTCTATCCGCTGCCGCTTGCGGTCAGCGCCGCCTATGGGCTTTTGATCGCTGTCGCCTTCGCCATGCCGCCGCTCGCTGCCACGAAGCATATTCCCGCCGCGGGGCTCTATCGCGCGACCGTCGACAAGGCAGCGCGGATCGATCGGCCCGCGCTGGTCGCCGTTGCAGTGGCGCTGATCGCGATCGTCGCACTCGCCGTCGGTACCGCGCGCGAGCCGTTGTTCGCGCTCGGCTTTATCGGCGCCGCAATCGGTTTGCTGCTGATCCTCGTCGGGCTCGGCTGGCTGGTGCGCCGCATTGCCAGCCGCCTGCCGCGCCCACGCCGTCCATTGCTGCGCCTCGCACTCGCCAACCTCCATCGTCCCGGCGCCTCGACCGGCGCACTGGTGGTCGCGCTCGGGCTGGGCCTGACCCTGTTCGTGACGCTTGCCGCGATCCAGACGAGCATCACCAACGAAATTGCACGCACCGTGCCGCAGCGCGCGCCGAGCTTTTTTGTGCTCGACGTCCCGCGCGACGGCGCCGCGCAATTCCGCAATCTCGTCACCAAGGCCGCGCCCGACGCGCAGATCAACATGATCCCCGCGCTGCGCGGCAGCGTCACCGAATTTCGCGGCCAGCGCGTCGACGAACTCGCCGAATTGCCCGAGGGCGCGTGGGTGCTGCGCGGCGACCGTGGGCTGACGTACAGCGCGGTGCCGCCCAGCGGCAGCGAGTTGGTTGGCGGCCAATGGTGGGCGGCCGATTACAAAGGACCGCCGCTGGTCAGCGTCGAGCAGGAAGTTGCCACGTCGCTGGGACTCAAGATCGGCGACACGCTGAGCGTCAACGTGCTGGGGGTCGAGGTGCAGGCCAAGGTCGCCTCCTACCGCACCGTGCAGTGGGACAATTTCGGGCTCAATTATGTGCTCGTATTCTCGCCCGGCACCTTCGACGCCGCACCGCACAATATGGTCGCGACCGTTGCCGTCGATGCGCAGGCCGAAACCGAGCTGGCGCGCAGCATCCCGCGCGCGTTCCCCTCGGCCTCGCTGATCGCGGTTCGCGATGTCGTCTCGCAAGTGACCATCCTGCTCACGCAAATGAGTCAGGCCATTGCCGCGGCCGCAAGCATCGCGATCCTTGCCGGCATTGCGGTGCTGATCGGCGCGATTGCCGCCAGCCGCGAACGCCGCGTGTATGACAGCGTCATCCTGAAACTGCTCGGCGCGACGCGGCGTCAGATATTGGGCGCGCAGGCGATGGAATATGCCGTGCTGGCCGCAGTGCTGGCGGTGCTGGCGCTCGGGTTGGGACTGATCGCGGCGCGCTATGTCGTCGTCAGCCTGTTCGACTTCACCTTCGCGCCCGATCCGCTGATCGTCGGGGCGACGCTGATCGGCGGAGCGGGATTGTCGTTCCTGATCGGTATCGCGGGCAGTTGGCCACTGCTGTCGGCGAAACCCGCGCAGGCGCTGCGGAGCCTTTAGTTCAGGACCCGCACCACCGCCGCCACCGCAGCAATGCCCAGCACAACCGCGACCATCGCCTGCCACACATGCGGCGCGACGCGGCCGAAGTGGCGCCCGCCGACATAATTGCCGATCCACATCGGCGCGAAGAGCAGCAGCGACAGGATCAGCAACCGCGAGGTGGCGATCCCGACCCACAGCGCCGCCAGCGTCCCGGCGATCGCGGTCGCGAAAAAGATCAGCATCATCGACGCGCGCGACGTCTTGGGCGGCAGCGCGCTGCGGAGGTAAAAGGGCACGACCGGCGGCCCGGGCATCGCCGCAAAGCCGGTCAGGATGCCGGACACCACGCCGGTGCCACCAATCGCCAGCCGACCCGGGCGATGCCCCTCGGGCTGTTTGGGGAGCAGCACCGCAACGAAGGCGCCAACGGCGACCAGCGTGATCAGCAGCCGCGCCACGTCGGGCGTCGTCGCATCGAGCGCGATCATCCCGAGCGGCGTCGCCGCCATCGCGACGAGCGCGATCGGTACGGCGGTCGAGCGGTCGGCGTCGGCGAGGATGACCTTCAGCCCGACCGGCCCGATCAGCAGTTGCAGCAGGATGCCGAGCACCACCGCCTCGCCCGGGGTGATAATCAGCCCAAGCAAAGGCACGAGGATGATCGCCATCCCGAACCCAGTGAGCCCGCGCACATAGGCCGCGCCAAAGGTCATCGCCGCGGCACCGGCAAGGGTGAGCGGGGCAAGCCCGACAAGCTGCGCGAGACCGGTCATTTGCCCTGTGCCTTTGGCCCGAGCGTCACCAACCACGCGTCGGGCGGGGTCAGATAGCGCAGCGGCAGCAAGCTGGTCCCCAGCCCTGCCCCGACGAAGACGCGCTGGCCGTCGTCGGTCATGTCGCCGCACGCAAAGCGGTCGCCGTAGCGCGAGACATAGGTGAGCGCGCCGACAAAGGGGAAACGGATCTGGCCGCAATGGGTGTGGCCGGCAAAGATCGCAGCGACCGGGCGCTGGACGTCGGGAATGATGTCGGGGCTGTGCGTGAGGAGCAGAGGGACACCGGAGCCAAGCCGATCCATGGCCGCAAGCGTCGCGGGGACATCGTCATGCCCCGAATAGTCATCATCGACCCCGCCGATGATCAGCGGGCCGAGCTTCACCGCTTCATTCTGCAACACGCGCAGCCCGCGCTTCTCCAGTTCGCCGCTCAGCGCGTCGGGTTTGAACCAATGGTCGTGATTGCCCGGCGCCACCACAACGCCGAGCGGCGCGCGCAGCTTGCCGAGCGGCGCGACGACTTCGGCGGCGGTGTAGATATGCGTCGCGCTGCGCTTCTCACTGACGAGATCGCCCGCGATCAGCACAAGGTCGGGGCGCAGTCGATTGAGCTGCGCGATGATTCGCGTCAGCCGTTCGGGCGGCATGTCAGGACCGGCGACATGGATGTCCGACAGCAACAGCAGTTTCAGCGGCGGCTGCCCCGCCGGCCAGTCGGCGACCGCAACCGTCGCGGTACGTATCACCGGATCGCGCGTCGCATTCCAATAGCCCTTGGCGAGCAAGGCCACGCCGAGCAGCGCCAGCAGCAACAGCCCGCGCCACCACCGGCGCGGGGGACGTTCGGGCGTGGCGATCAATGGCGCAGGTCGGGCGGGGTCGCTTCGCCCTTGAGCAGCGCAATCGCTTCGGCGAGCGGCATGATGCGCTGGCCTTCCTGCCCAAGAGTGCGGATCGCGACCGTGCCTTCGTCGGCCTCGCGCTTGCCGACGACGAGCAGAAACGGAACCTTCGCCAGGCTGTGTTCGCGGACCTTGTAGTTGATCTTTTCGTTGCGCAGGTCGGTTTCGACGCGGATCCCCGCCGCCGCCAACTGTGCGGTGGCATCGCGTGCATAATCATCGGCATCTGACACGATCGTCGCAACCACCGCCTGCACCGGCGCCAGCCACACGGGCAGCTTGCCCGCAAAATGTTCGATCAGGATGCCGATGAAGCGCTCGTAGCTGCCAAAGATCGCGCGGTGCAGCATCACCGGCCGGTGGCGCTCGCCATCCTCAGCAATGTAGGATGCGTCGAGGCGGTCGGGCAACACGCGGTCCGACTGGATCGTCCCGACCTGCCACGTCCGGCCGATCGCGTCGGTCAGATGCCATTCCAGCTTGGGTGCATAAAAGGCGCCCTCGCCCGGCAATTCTTCCCAGCCATATTCGTCGGTGTTAAGTCCGGCCGCGACCACTGCGGCGCGCAGCTCGGTTTCGGCCATGTCCCACATCTCTTCGGTCCCGAAGCGCTTTTCGGGGCGCAGCGCGAGCTTGATCGAATAGGTGAAGCCGAATTCCTTGTAGATGCGGTCGGCGAGCGCGCAAAAGGCCTGCACCTCGCTGACGATCTGATCCTCGCGGCAGAAGATATGCGCGTCGTCCTGCGTGAACTGGCGGACGCGCATCAATCCGTGGAGCGCACCGTGCGGTTCGTTGCGATGGCAGCAGCCATTTTCATAGAGGCGCAGCGGCAGGTCTCGGTACGACTTCATGCCCTGGCGAAAGATCAGCACGTGCGCCGGGCAATTCATCGGCTTGAGCGCCATCCACTCGGCCTCGTCCGAGATGATCGGCCCTTCGTCGTCGACGTTCGGCACTTCGTCGGGGATCACGAACATATTTTCGCGATATTTGCCCCAATGGCCCGACTGCTCCCATTGGCGCGCGTCCATGACCTGCGGCGTCTTGACCTCGCGGTAGCCCGCGCCGTCGATCGCGCGGCGCATATAGGCCTCCAGCTCGCGCCAGATCATATAGCCTTTCGGGTGCCAGAACACCGACCCATGCGCCTCGGCTTGCAGGTGGAACAGGTCCATCTCCTGCCCCAGCTTGCGGTGGTCGCGCTTCGCGGCTTCCTCGAGCCGGACGAGATGCTCGGCGAGCTGCTTCTTGTTGAGCCAGCCGGTGCCGTAGATACGCGACAGCTGGGCATTCTTCTGGTCGCCGCGCCAATAGGCGCCCGATACGCGCGTGAGTTTGAACGCCGCGGGGTCGAGCTTACCCGTCGAGGCGAGGTGCGGGCCGCGGCACATGTCCATCCAGCCCCCCTCTCCGCTTTGGCCGCCGCTGCGATAGACGGTCAGCTCCTCGTCCGCGGGGAGCTCGGCGGCCCATTCGGCCTTGAACGTCTCGCCATCGGCCTGCCATTTGGCGATCAGCTTGTCGCGCTCCCACACTTCGCGCGTCAGCGGCAGGTCGGCGGCGATGATCCGGCGCATCTCTTCCTCGATCAGCGGCAGCTCTTCGTCGCGAAACGGACCATGTTCGGCGGTTGGCGCGAAGTCGTAATAGAAGCCGTCGCCGGTCGACGGGCCAAAGGTGATCTGCGTGCCGGGGAACAGGTTTTGCACCGCTTCGGCCAGGATATGCGCATAGTCGTGCCGCACCAGTTCGAGCGCATCGGCCTCGTCGCGGCTCGTCACCAGCGCCAGGTTGGTGTCTTCCTCAAGCGGGCGCATGATGTCGCGCAGCTCGCCGTCGATCCGCGCCGCGAGCGCCGCCTTGGCAAGGCCGGGTCCGATGTCGGCGGCGATCTCAGCCGGGGTGGTCCCGCGCACGACGTCCCGGGCAGAGCCATCGGGAAGGGTGACGCGGATCATCTGGGACATCGAAACTATAGCCTTTCTGGGCAAAATTGCCGGGTTCCTTTGCCAGCATGCGGTGGGGGCGGCAAGGGGCGGATTCACA
>NZ_DASYHE010000003.1:0-17548 GCF_035998965.1 Sphingopyxis sp. | reverse complement strand
GCGAGGCTCCCTTGCCTCCCCGATCACGCGTCTCGGCCGACAGCACCAGCTGGTCGCTCATCATTTTTCTCCGAGAAAAGTTTCAAAGTCCGCCACGCCTCCAGGGATGACCATGGTCGGAAGCGGCGGCGCTTAGCGGGGCTACCCGGAAAATGCAAGCGTGGGTGGATCAATGATGTGTCTGCCTGCCGCCTTGTCGGCCCGCCCGCTGCGTGCAATAGGCGCCGCCGCCAATTCACAGGAGCACGCCATGACCAGCCATGCCGCGGCGCGTGCGCTCGGGCTCGATTTCGGGACGACCAATACAGTGGTTGCCTTGACCGACGGGCAGGGCGGGTCGGATCTGGTCGAGTTTGCCGGGGACGCGGCGACCGGGGCGGTGTTCCGCTCGGCGCTGTGTTTCTGGGAAGAGGAGCGGGCGTGGCAAGGCGTGGCGAATGAGGCGGGGCCGTGGGCAATCGCCGAATATCTCCAGTCGCCGCTCGACAGCCGCTTCGTCCAGTCGTTCAAGAGCGTTGCGGCGAGCGTGTCGTTCGAACGCGCGATGATCTTCAACAAGCCGTACCGGTTCGAGGATATGGGGCGCCTGTTCCTCCAGCGGCTGGTCGCGCATGCCGGGGGACGGCTCGATACGCTGCCGCCGCGCGTGATCGTCGGACGGCCGGTCGAATATGCGGGGGCGCGGCCCGATACGGCGCTGGCGCGGCAACGCTATGACGCGATGCTCGAGGCCTTTGGTACCGAGATATATTATGTGCATGAGCCGCTCGGCGCGGCGCATAGTTATGCCTCGCGATTGAGCGAGCCTGCGACAATTTTGGTCGCCGACTTCGGCGGCGGGACCACCGACTTTTCGATCGTGCGGGTGGCCGCGCCGGGCAGCCCGCGGCGCTGCGTGCCGCTGGCATCGTCGGGGATCGGGATCGCGGGCGACCGGTTCGATTACCGGATTGTCGATCAGTTGGTGCTGCCCTTGCTCGGCAAAGGCGGGCTGTATCGCTCGTTCGACAAATTGCTCGAAATTCCAGGCGGGTATTTTCGGGATTTCGGGGATTGGTCGCGGCTGACGCTGATGCGCAACCGGCGAACGCTGAATGAGCTGGAGCGGTTGCAGCGCGACGCGGTCGATCCCGTGCCGATCGGGCGTATGATCGCGCTGATCGAGCATGAGCAGGGGTTCCCTTTATACGATGCCGTCGGGCGGCTGAAGCGCGCGCTGTCGAACGCCGACGAGGCGGCGTTTCGCTTCTCGGGCGATGGGGTCGCGATCGAGGCGGTGGTGCGGCGCGCCGATTTCGAGGCATGGATCGCCGATGATTTGCGGCGGATCGAGGCGGCGATGGATGCGGCGCTGGTTCGGGCGAGCGTGGCGGCGGGGGCGATCGACCGGGTGTTCCTGACCGGCGGATCGTCGCTGATCCCCGCGATCCGCGCGCTGTTCGAGCGGCGGTTCGGGGCGGAACGGATTGCAACCGGCGGCGAGCTGACGTCGATCGCGCATGGGCTGGCGTTGATTGGGGAGGAGGATAATCCGGGAGAGTGGGCGGTTTGATGGGAGGGCGGTGACGACCGATTGCGGATAAGCCGTCCCTCAAATCCCGTTCGTGTCGAGCGAAGTCGAGATACGCTGAGGACGTACGCTGCCGATGGGTGTCTCGACTTCGCTCGACACGAACGGAAATAGAAGACGGTCTGGAGAACCACCCCAGCGCCGCTCTACCGCACCCGCAACCCGCCCTTCCACATCGCGGTCGCGCGGCCTTGCACCGGCATACCGTCGAACGGCGTGTTGCCCGCATAAGCGGCCATTTTTTTCGCATCGACCTGCCACGGGGTGCCGTCGTCGATCAGGATGAGGTCGGCCTCCATGCCCACTGCCAGACGCCCGGCGTTGAGGCCGAGCAGGCAGGCGGGGGTGGCGGCGAGCATGTCGAACAAGCGGGCGGGCGTGACATGGCCGTCGCGCACGAGGTTTAGGCCGAGCGCGAGCAGGGTTTCGGCGCCGGCCATGCCAGGGAGCGCTTCGGCGAACGGCAGGCGCTTGTCCTCAGGACCGCGCGGGTCGTGACCTGACGACAGAATATCGATCGTGCCGTCGGCGACCGCCGCAAGGCACGCCTGGCGGTCGTCTTCGCTGCGCAGCGGCGGCGACAGACGCGCGAAGGTCCGGAAATCGCCGATTGCGGTGTCGGACAGAAATAGATGCGCCGGGGTGATGCCGCAGAGGACCGGCAGCCCCTTGGATTTCGCAGCGCGGATCAGGTCGAGGCCGCGTGCGGTGGTGACCTGGCGGAAATGGACGGGGGCGCCGGTTTCCTCGACGAGCGCGAGGTCGCGCGCGATCGCGATCGCTTCGGCGATGGCGGGGGCCGAGGCGAGGCCGAGGCGGGTCGCCATTTCGCCGTCGGTTGCGACTGCACCGGCGGTGAGGCCTTCGTCTTCGGCGTGGATGATCGTGACGAGGCCGAGCGATGCGGCGTAGGCCAGGACGCGGCGCATCACACCGCTGTCGGAGATGCGGGTGCGGCCGGTGGCGATGGCGCGCGCGCCCGCGCTTTTCATCAGGCCGATTTCGGCGAGTTCCTTGCCTGCGAGGCCTTTGGTGGCGGCAGCGACGGGGTGGACCCACAGGTCCGGCTTGCCGCCCTTTGCGGCACGCTCGACCAGCCCGGGGTCGTCGAGCGGCCCGGCGTCGGGCATCAGCGCGGCGCGGGTAATGCCGCCGAAGTGAAAGGCGGGCTTGTCGGTCGCAAAGACGCCAAGGTCGATGATGCCGGGGGCGAGCCATTGGCCTTTGGCATCCAAGTTTTCGGTGCCGTCCGGCGTCTCGTTCGGGTTGAGCGCGGCGATGCGGCCGGCCGTAACGAGCAAACTGCCGATCTCGCTGCCGAGCAGGCGCGCGTTCGTGATGAGGAGCGGTTTCAGTTCCATCCCGCGACCCCTCGCTGGCGGCGCGTCAAAATGTCGAGGCATGCCATGCGCACCGCGACCCCCATTTCGACCTGCTCGGTAATCGTCGAGCGGGTGGGGTGGTCGGCGACGCTGCTGTCGATTTCGACCCCGCGGTTCATCGGGCCGGGATGCATGACGATCGCATCGGGCTTGGCCCTTTCGAGGCGCTTGGGGGTCAGGCCGTAGAGCGCATGATATTCGCGCGCGCTGGGCAGATAGGCGCCGTCCATGCGCTCGTTCTGGAGGCGGAGCATCATCACGACGTCGGCGTCTTTCAATCCCTCGTCCATGTCGGTGAAGGTCGTAACATGCATGCGGTCGATCGCGGGCGGGGTGAGCGTCGGCGGCGCGACGACGCGGACCTCGTTGCCGAGCAGCGTGAGCGCGAGGATGTTCGAGCGCGCAACGCGGCTGTGCAGCACGTCGCCGCAGATCGCGATGGTGAGGCCCTCGACGCGGCCGAGGCGGCGGCGGATGGTGAGCGCGTCGAGCAGCGCCTGCGTCGGATGCTCGTGGCGCCCGTCGCCCGCGTTCAGCACCGGGCAATCGACCTTGTCGGCGATCAGCTGGACCGCCCCCGAGCTGCCGTGGCGGATCACCATCGCGTCGGCGCGCATCGCGTTGAGCGTCATCGCGGTATCGATCAGCGTTTCGCCCTTTTTGACGCTCGATTGCGCGGCGTGCATGTTGACGACGTCGGCGCCGAGGCGCTTTCCGGCGATTTCGAACGACAAGAGCGTGCGCGTCGAATTTTCGAAAAAGGCGTTGATGATGGTGAGGCCCGCAAGCCGGTCGTCATGCTTGGCGGCGCCGCTGCGGTTGAGATCGACCCATTGTTCGGCGGCGTCGAGGACGTAGCTGATCTCCCACGGGGTCAGCTGGGCGATGCCGATCAGGTGGCGATGGCGAAAGGCATCGCCGCCGGGCGGATAGTCGCTGGCGGGTCGGGTTGTTGACGTTGTCATTAAAGGGGAGCGTTTAGGCAGGCACGGCGCTTCTGGCAAGCGGATCCTCCCTGTCGCGCAGCGATGGGGAGGGGGACCGTTCGCGAAGCGAAGGGTGGAGGGGCCGCGACCGCCGCGCCAAAGCCCCTCTGTCAGCGGCTAGGCCGCTGCCACCTCCCCATGGCTTCGCCACAGGGAGGATCAGGTGACGAGCGGATCGAGTAGCCCGAGCGCCCAGAGCCCGAGCAGCACGATTTCGGCCGCGCAGAGCATAATCATCTTCGTCGCAAAAGGCTGCTTGCGGGTTTTGTGGCGCACGATGCGCGAGGCCGCATAGGCGCCGATGGCGCCGCCGAGCCACGACCAGCCGAGCAGGGTGCTTTCGGATATCCGGCGCGCGCCTGCTTCTGCGCGGCGCTTGTCGGCGATCATCAAGCCAAAGGTGATGCCGTTTGCCGCGGCGAGCCAATAGACGACATAGCGGATCAACCGCGCGTCATCGCATCGATCGCGCCTTGCAGGATGAAGGCCGCGGCGGCGCTGTCGATCCGTTCGGCGCGCTTGGCGCGGCTGACGTCGGCGGCGATCATTGCGCGCTCGACCGCGGCGGTCGACCAGCGTTCGTCCCACAGCAGGATGGGGAGGCCGAGCGGCAGCAGGTTGCGTGCAAAGGCGCGGGTGCTTTGGGTGCGCGGGCTGTCGGTGCCGTCCATATTGAGGGGGAGGCCGACGACGAGGCCGACGATCGCGTGGGCAGTGAGGACCGATTTGAGCGTTGCGAGATCGGCAGCGAATTTCTTGCGGATGATCGTCTTGTCGGGGGTCGCGAAGCTCCAGTTCATATCACAGGTCGCGACGCCGATGGTTTTGGTGCCGACGTCGAGGCCCGCGAGGCGACCGCCATTGGGGAATTGGGCTGAGAAATCTGGGGCGGCGGTGGTGATCATGATGCTGCCATTACCGTCCAAATCCCGTCATTGCGAGGAGCGAAGCGACGCGGCAATCCAGAGTAGCGTAAACCGCTCTGGATTGCTTCGCTTCGCTCGCAATGACGGATTTAGGTGTTCGGCGTTGCTGCTACGGGCGGAGTTGGCGCCAACGGCATCGCCGCGGGCGGGACCGGCGACGGCTTCCCCTCATACGCCGCCAACCGCCGCAAAGCGTCGGCGCGGACATTCGCCCAGAACAGGGTGATGTCATAGACATGGTAATTGTTACCGGGCAGCACATAGCCTGCGACGACATAATCCTTGGCGATCTCGGCATCGCCGATCATCAGCAGCCCGCGCGTATCGTCGCATTTGGCGCCGATCTTGCCCGCGATCAGCGATCCGCTCTTGAAGCCCTCGGTCGGCCGGAGGGTGCCAAGATTGGCGTCGGGCTCGGCGGCGGCATCGGGGGTGCCGGTCAGCGGGTTGGTGCACAGCATCCGCGTGTCGGCGCGCGGGCGGCCGTCGAAGCCGATCGTGCCGTCATAGGCGCTGATCACCATTTCGGGATCGGCGGGGTCGGCGAAGGTCGCCCAGCTGAGGATGCAGCCCTTCTGTTCGGGCGTCTGGCACGCGGGCAGGCCGAGCGCCGCCATGTCGGTGTCGCGGCTGATCGGCCAGCCGATGACATAGGCGGCGACGATCCGCTTCGCGAGCGGCGTGCCGGCGATCTTGTTTTTGAGCAAAGTGGTCAGGTGGAGCGCGCCCTGGCTGTGGCCCGCAAGGATGATCGGTTTGTTCGTGGGCTGCGCGGCGACAAAGGCGTCGAAGGCTTCCTCGACGTCGCGGTAAGCGGCGTCAATTGCCTTGCCCGCGGTGACGCGGTCTTCGGCAAGGAAGGCGCCGAGCGTCGCCTGACGGTAGCGCGGCGCCCAGATTTCGCCGGCATCGGCAAAGGCGCTCGCCATGCCCTGCACGAACAGATTGGCGCGGTGGTCCGAATCGCGGTCTGCCAGCGGCGCGTTCCAGCTCGAGCGGCTGTAATAGCTGGTCGGGTGGACGAAAAAGACCGCGGCGTTGCCCTTTGGCACCGGCGGCGCGGTGGTTTCGGCGGCGCCCGCGGACGGGATCAGCTGGTCGCGCGATTGCGCTTCGGCGCTGTCGGGGGCGGATCCGTCGGCGGCGGGGCGCCAGGCCGACGGGTCGCTGGCGATGCCGGGACGCGCAAACCACATTTTGGGGTCGTCATAGGCGTTGGGCGCAACGGCGACCTGCTGTTTGAACTCTGCGCTCGGCACAAAGGCGGTGCGCGCGACCCAGCCGGGGAAGAGCTGATATACGACCCCGGCGGCAAGGATCAGCAGGATGAGCGCGGCAATGACGTAAAGAAATTTGCGGGCCAATGGGGGCTCCATGGGGGAGGGGACGGAGGAGGACTGGTGCGCTGTTTGGCTTGCGCTGGCCAGTGAAACAAGCCCAGATGTGGGGTATGACCGACGCGCCCGCAACCGGCCCCGCCGCTGATTCGCCCCGAGTTTCCGCACGCCTTGACGATAATGATCCGCCTTGGCCGCTGCGCCCGTGGATCATGGCGGCGATTTGTGCCGCGGCGGGGCTCGCGTTCCATGCCCTCGTCGATCACAATTACGAGGATGGGCTGGCGCAGTGGCGCAGCGCGCTGGCGACTGCAGTTGCGGTCGCGGCGGTGGTGTTCGTGCTGGGGGTCGAGCTGCGGCGGTGGCTCTGGGCGCTCGGCTTTGCGCTGATCTGGGGCATGGTCCTCGGGCTGATCGCGTGGCAGACGGCGGCGTATAATTTGCAGGGCGGCCCGATCGAATGGCCGTTCTGGTCGGGGATGCTCGCGGTGCTGGTCGCGACGCCTTTGTTCCAGACGCACCGCGATGTCGCGCCCGACTGGCGGTATTGGAAGCTGTGGGACATGCCCTATGGCCGACTGCACAGTCACGCGTGGACCGATGCGGTGATCGGCGCGGCGAGCCTGGCGTTTGTCGGGATCGCGTTCCTGCTCACCTTCCTGATCGCGGAAATGTTCCACCTGATCGGGATCGACCTGATCCGCGATTTGCTGAGCGACGAATGGTTTGGCTGGATGCTCGCGGGGGCGGCGTTCGGCGGCGCGGTCGGGTTGCTGCGCGAGCGCGACAAGCTGGTTTCGACCTTGCAGCGGCTGGTGATGATCGTGCTGGCGGTGCTGGCCCCGGTGCTCGCAGCGGCGCTGGTCATCTTCCTGCTGTCGCTGGCGGGAACGGGGCTGGCGAAGCTCTGGGCATCGGGTTTTTCGACCGCGGCGTTGATGCTGGCGGCGGCGGCGTTTGGCGTGCTGCTGGCCAATGCGGTGATCGGCAATGGCGCCGATGATCGCGCGACCAATCCGCTGCTCCGCTGGGCGGCGCCGGTGCTCGCGGTGGCGGTGCTGCCGCTCGCGGGGATCGCTTATTATTCGATGCAGCTGCGGATCGGCCAATATGGCTGGACGCCCGAGCGTATCTGGGGCTTGATCGCGGCGCTGATCGCGCTGGCCTATGGCGTCATCGGCCTGTGGTCGGTTGTGAAAGGGCGGCGCGATTTCGACGATGTGCTCCGCCCTTTGCAGCAGAAGCTGGCGATCGGGGTGGCGTTGCTGGCGCTGTTTCTGGCGCTGCCAATCCTGGATTTCGGGGCGATTTCAACGCGCGATCAGATGGCGCGGCTGAATTCGGGGGCCACGAAGGTCGAAAAATTCGACTGGGCGGCGATGGCCTATGATTTTGGGCCGAGCGGGCGCGCGGCTTTGCAGGAACTGACCAAATCGCCGCAAAAGGAGCGCGCTGACGCGGCCAAGGCGGCGCTGGCGGCTAAGAATCGCTGGGATCTGACCGGACCGAAGGTGCCGGTGCTGCTCAAGCCGATCGCCGAGCGGCTGCGCGTCATCCCCGCCGACCGCGCTTTGCCGACCGAAGCGCTGGAGCGCATCGCCGGAACCTATATGTGCAGCCGCGCCAAGGCATGCGTCGCGGTATGGCTGGCCGACGATCGGATCGGGGTGTTGGGGCAGAATGAACCGGGCGAAGAGATGAACTTCGATTTTGTGACGATGAACAAGGAGGGGCGCTGGGTCCAGGGCGATATCGGCCGCGACGCGCGCGCGACGCGGCCTGACGTCGACTTGTCAAAAGCGACGGTGACGGTCGAGACGATCGAGCAGCGGCGCATTCTGGTGGATGGCGTGCCGGAATCGGCGGCGTTCGAATGATTTGATCCTCCCTGTGGCGAAGCCATGGGGAGGTGGCAGTCCGAAGGACTGACGGAGGGGCCATGGCGTGACGTCGCCACCCCTCCACCACCGCCTGCGGCGGCGGTCCCGCTGGCGCTGCGCGCCGTCTGCGACTCCCCCATGACTTCGTCACAGGGAAGATAGAGAAGGTTGAAGCGATCCCGCGGGAATGCTAGCGGCGCGGCTTCCCCGCAAAGGCAGGAACCCAATGACAATCGATCAGGCAACGGTCAGGAAAATAGCGTCGCTGGCGCGCATCGCGATCAGCGATGTCGAAGCCGCCGCGATGGAAGGCGAATTGAACGCCATTTTGGGCTGGGTCGAGCAACTCGGCGAGGTCGATGTGACCGGGGTCGAGCCGATGACCGCGGTTATCCCCAACAAGCTGCGGCTGCGCGACGATGTGATCGACGCCGACCCGCTGACCGGCGGCAACCGCCGCGACGATGTGCTGGCGAATGCGCCTGCGGCGATGCACGGCTTTTTCGGCGTGCCCAAGGTGATCGAATAATGACCGAGCTGACCAACCTGACCGTCGCGCAGATCCGCGACGGTCATCGCGCGGGCGATTTCAGCGCCGTCGAAGTGGCGGAGGCGTTCAACGCCAATGTCGCGGGGGCGAAGGCGCTCAATGCCTTTATCGTCGAGACGCCTGAACATGCGTTGGCGGCAGCGAAGGCCGCCGATGCCGACCGCGCGGCGGGGGTACTCAAGCCGCTGTCGGGCGTGCCGATCGGGATGAAGGATCTGTTCTGCACCAACGGCGTCCAGACGACCGCGGCGAGCCACATGCTCGAAGGCTTCGTCCCGCGCTATGAATCGACCGTCAGCCAGAAATTGTGGGACGCGGGCGCGGGGATGCTGGGCAAGCTGAACCTCGACCAGTTCGCGATGGGATCGTCGAACGAGACGAGCTATTTTGGCAATGTGATCAGCCCGTGGAAGCGCAAGGATGGCGGCAATGCCGCGCTCGCGCCGGGCGGGTCGTCGGGTGGCAGCTCGACCGCGATCGCGGCGCGGCTGTGCCCTGCGGCGACGGGGACCGACACCGGCGGCTCGATCCGCCAGCCCGCGGCCTTCACGGGTATTTCGGGGATCAAGCCGACCTATGGCCGCTGCTCGCGCTGGGGCATTGTGGCATTCGCGAGCTCGCTCGATCAGGCGGGGCCGATGGCGCGCGATGTACGCGACTGCGCGATCATGCTCGAGAATATGGCGGGTTTCGATCCGAAGGATGCGACCAGCCTCGACCTGCCAGTGCCCAATTGGGAAGCGGCTTTGTCGAGCGATCTCAAGGGCAAGACGGTCGGGATTCCCAAGGAATATCGGCTGGAAGGCATTGATCCCGACATCGACGCGATGTGGGACGCCGGGATCGCGATGCTGAAGGATGCGGGGGCCGCGGTTGTCGAGATCAGTCTGCCGCACACCAAATATGCGCTGCCGGCCTATTATATCATCGCGCCGGCTGAGGCCTCGTCAAACCTCGCGCGCTATGACGGTGTGCGCTACGGGCTCCGTGACCTGCCCGAAGGCGCGGGGTTGCAGGACATGTACGCCGCGACGCGCGCCGACGGCTTTGGGGCGGAGGTCAAGCGCCGCATCATGATCGGCACCTATGTGCTGTCGGCAGGCTTTTACGACGCTTATTATACGCAGGCACAGAAAGTGCGCACGCTGATCGCGCGTGATTTCGATGCGGCTTTTGCATCGTGCGACGTTATCCTCGCGCCGACCGCGCCGTCGGCGGCGTTCGGGCTGGGCGAGAAAATGGCCGATCCGCTGGCGATGTACCTCAACGACGTGTTCGCGGTGCCCGCGAGCCTTGCGGGGCTGCCCGCAATGTCGGTGCCCGCGGCGCTGAACCGCGAAGGGCTGCCGCTGGGCTTGCAGATCATCGGCAAGGCCTTCGACGAGCAGGGCGTGCTGAACGCCGGGCTGGCAATTGAAGAGCGGGCCGGGTTTACGGCGCGGGCGGAGAAGTGGTGGTAGTTTAGCCTGTGCCCCTGCGAAGGCAGGGGTCCATCTCCGGATGGTGCAAGGCTGAAACGGCAGGTGATGGGTCCCTGCCTTCGCAGGGACACACTAAGGATTTGAATGATGTCTGACTATCGCATCAAGGGCGAAACCGGTGAATGGGAGGTCGTGATCGGCCTGGAGGTTCACGCCCAGATCACGACCAACGCCAAGCTGTTTTCCGGCGCCGCGACGGCGTTTGGCGCCGAACCCAACACGCAGGTGTCGCTGGTCGACGCCGCGATGCCGGGGATGTTGCCGGTGCCGAACCGCGAGTGCATCCGCCAGGCGGTGCGCACGGGCATGGCGATCGAGGCGCAGATCAACAAATGGTCGCGGTTCGATCGCAAAAATTATTTTTACGCCGATCTGCCGCAGGGCTATCAGATTTCGCAGCTTTATCATCCGCTTGTCGGCGAAGGTTCGATCACCGTCGAGGCGGACGAGAAGGCGGGGATTCCCGAACCCAAGGTGATCGGGGTCGAGCGCATCCATGTCGAGCAGGATGCCGGCAAGCTGATGCACGACCAGCACCCGACGATGTCCTATGTCGATTTGAACCGCAGCGGCGTCGCGCTGATGGAGATCGTGTCGAAGCCCGACATGCGCTCGCCTGCCGAGGCCGGGGCATACGTCCGCAAACTGCGCGCGATCCTGCGCTATGTCGGCTCGTGCGACGGCAATATGGAAGAGGGCTCGATGCGCGCCGACGTAAACGTGTCGGTCCGCAAGCCCGGCGACGAATTCGGCACGCGCACCGAGACCAAGAATGTCAATTCGGTGCGCTTCGTGATGGCGGTGATCGAGGGCGAGGCGAAGCGCCAGGTCGAACTGATCGAAAGCGGCGGCACGGTGGTACAGGAAACGCGGCTCTACGATCCCGACCGGGGCGAAACGCGGTCGATGCGGTCGAAGGAAGATGCGCATGACTACCGCTATTTCCCCGATCCCGACCTGTTGCCGCTGGAACTCGACGATGCGTTTCTGGCCGAGTGCCGCGACAGCCTGCCGGAACTGCCCGACGCCAAGCGTGCGCGCTATCTGGCGCTGGGGATTTCGGCCTATAACGCCGATGTGCTGACGGCGGAGGTCGAGGCGGCGCGCTGGTTCGACACGTTGCTGGAGGTTGGGCGCGCCACGGGCGCCAAGCCTGCCACCGCGGCGAACTGGGTGACGAGCGAGCTGTTCGGCGCGCTCAACCGCATGGGCCGCGACCTGACCGATTCGCCGGTGTCGCCGGAGCAGGCGGCCGAATTGCTCGGGCTGGTGGCCGACGGCACGATTTCGGGGACGATTGCGAAGACGGTGTTCGAAAAGATGCTCGAAAGCGGCGACGGCGCTGCCGTAATCGTCGAGCGCGATGGCCTCAAGCAGACCAGCGACACCGGCGCGATCGAGGCCGAAATCGCCAAGATCCTGACAGCCAATGCCGACAAGGTCGAGCAGTATAAGGGTGGCAAGGAAGCGCTGTTCGGTTTCTTCGTCGGCCAGACGATGAAGGCGATGCAGGGCAAGGCGAACCCGCAGGTGGTCAACGAGCTGCTTAAAAAGGCGCTCGGCTGACCCACAATTGTGATCGAGTTCACAGTCAATTCAGTGGCTTCAGTGTCATAAGCGGCTAAACTCATGCCGGTATGATGCGAAGGATGAATGATGATGAAGCGGATGATCGTTGCGGCAAGCGGGGCGGCGATGCTGGCGCTGGGCGCCACCGCGAGCGCGGCGCCCGCGGTGAACGACGGCTATGACTGGACGATGCGGGTCAATGAAGATCGCGTGTCCGACGCGATCCTCGCCTATGAAGTCGACGGGACCGACGACCAGCCGCTGAATTTCCGCTGCGAGCAGGGCGGCAATCGCATCTTTGCCGGAATTTCGGGCGGTGCGCCGGATCTGACCGCGATCGAACTCGCGTCGGTCAGCGCGAAGCTGCGCGTCACCGGCAAGACCGAAATCGACGAAATGCCATTCTTTCAGTCGCAGGAAATTGCCGGAGGATCGCCGCTGATCCGTGCCTTTGCCGCGAACGGCTGGCTCCGCATGACCGCCAAAGGCCGCGCGATTGACATGGCCGCGACCGCGACCGGCAAACAGGCGATCGCGCGCTTCGTGGATTTCTGCACCCGCTGAGGCGAGGCGACTGCGGCGTCAGAAGCGCCGCTGCCCCGCACCCCAATTGCCGATGTCGCACTGACCCGAAAAGTCGGTCTGGGCCTTGATCTGGATGCGACCCGAGCGGCGGTCGATGTCGAGCTTCGGCTTGTTGAGCCCGTTGAGGCGATAGGTTGCGGTGATGCGATCGGGGGTCACCATCAGATTTTCCAGATCCCACCAGCCTTCATGCCCGCCCGAGTGGATCGGCGGGACCAGCTTGGGGCCAAGGTGGATGCGGCCGTGATCGCCGTAAAGCTCGACCTGGACGTCGCTGTTGAATCCTTCGTTGGTGCTGACCACGTCGCTGCCCCATTCCCACTTATGCTTCGACCGGTTCCAGTCGTAGCTGGGGGTAGTGGTCACGCTGGGCCGGTTGCCCGCGCCGTAGCAGACGAGGACGAGTGAAGCGGGGTCGTTATAGCCCGCATCGGCAGGCGGGGCGTGATGGTCGTCCGCTGAGCTGCCGCCCTGGCAATTCTCAGCCGGAACCCCGATGATGGACGAATAGCGCCCGTCCATCGTCGCCACCGAGATGCAGCGCCCGGTGCGCTGGTTGTACCAAAAGGTATAGCGCTGGTTGCCCACGACATTCGACTGGCGCGATTCATACCCGCGCGCGAGCAACTGAGTCTCGCCGCCTGCGCCGCGCGCACCCACCAGATCAGCAACATCGGGCGCCGACTGGGCAAGCGCGGGGAGGGGGAAGGCACAGGCCGTGAAAAGAAGGGAAAGGCAGATCGGACGCATCGCAGTGTCTCCTGTTGCGGGGCGGCGCGAGGTTAGCACGAAACGGCCGACACCCAAAGCCCGCCACCCACCAAAAAAGGACGGCGGCGACCGGACTAAACCTGTTGTGGCGGCACCTCATCCGGGCCGCGGCCCGGTTCATCGATATCGCCGCCGCCGCCCGGATTGCCCGGGATTTCCAGCGGCTGACCGGCGGGATCCTCCTGCGGCGTTGGCTGTACGGGGTGTTCGGGCGGTGCCATCGGTTCGATGGTGTCGGGCTTGGGTTTGGGAAACGGGTCAGTCGCGCGAACGTGCAGGTTGGAAGCAAAGGTCATATGGTCTCTCCTTGCTGTATCAACGAACGGCAGCGGTCGGCGTTCCGCCCGCCGAAATGGCAGGCTTTCCGCCCTTGCCCTCGGCGGCGCGTCTGCTATAGCCCCGCGCGGCCCGCACGGGCGTGCGCGGCATAGCGCGCGGCTTTGTGCACCCGGCCGACAGCCTCTGCGGGCGTGGCGGAATTGGTAGACGCGCTGGTTTTAGGTACCAGTATCGCAAGATGTGGGGGTTCGAGTCCCTTCGCCCGCACCAGTTCCGACGATCTGATGGGGATGGAGCCGGGATAGGGGAACCCCGCCATGTGGCCGGGGTTCATCGATACGAGATTTTGAGCAAGGATAAGACCAAGGCAATGAAGACCGTCGAAACGCTGAACGAAGGCCTGAAGCGCGAATATCGCGTGACCATCACCGCCAAGGATATCGACGCACGCGTCGACGACGAGGTGAAGAGCATCGCCCCGACCGTCCGGATGCCCGGTTTCCGCCCCGGCAAGGTGCCGCCGAACCTGATCCGCAAGATGCACGGTCCCGCGCTGTCGGCCGACGCGCTGAACAAGGCAATCGACGCGGGCGTTCGCGACCTGATGGCCAAGGAAAAGCTGCGCCCCGCGTTGCAGCCCGCGGTCACCCTGGCCGATGGTTATGAAACCGGCAAGGACGCCGAAGTCACCGTCGCGCTGGAAGTTTTGCCCGACATCAAGACGCCGTCGATCGATGGGTTGAAGCTGGAGCGCCTGACGGTGCCCGCCGACGACAAGGCCGTCATGGCCAAGATCGAGGAGTTCGCCGCGCAGATGAAGCGCTTCGAAGACGCGCCGAAAACCAAGAAAGCAGCCGCTGGCGACCAGGTCATCATCGATTTCGCCGGCAGCGTCGATGGCGTCGCCTTTGACGGCGGCACCGGCGAAGACATGGCGGTCGAAATCGGTTCGGGCCAGCTGATCCCGGGTTTCGAAGACCAGCTGATCGGCGCCAAGGTCGGCGACGAAAAGACCGTCAAGGTGACCTTCCCCGACGAATATCCGGTCGAAAACCTCAAGGGTGCCAAGGCCGAATTCGCTGTGACGGTGAAGGAAGTGAAGGTTCCGGCGGCGTCGAAGATTGACGACGAATTCGCGAAATCGCTTGGCCTCGAAAGCCTCGACAAGCTGAAAGAGCTGATGAAGGATCAGGTCGAGCAGGAGCTGAACGGCCTGACGCGCACCTATATGAAGCGCAAGCTGCTCGACCAGCTCGCCGCGAGCCATGATTTCGACGTGCCGCCGACGATGGTCGAGGCCGAATTCGCGCAGATATGGCAGCAGTTGGAGCAGGAAGTCGAGAACGAAGACGATCCCGCCGCGGCGAAGGCCGAGCTGGAAGCCGACCGCGATGATTATCATGCGATCGCGGTGCGCCGCGTCCGCCTGGGCCTGCTCCTGTCCGAAATCGGTCAGGCGCATGGCGTGCAGGTGTCGCAGCAGGAAATGCAGCGGCTGATCATGCAGGCGGCGCAGCAATACCGTCCCGAAGATCGCGGCCGCTTCATGGAATATGTCCAGCAGGACGCCCTCGCCGCGGCGCAGCTCCGCGCTCCGCTGTACGAAGACAAGGTCGTCGACTTCCTGTTCGAAAAGGCCGAGATTACCGACCGCGAAACCACCCGCGAGGAACTGGAAGCGGCGATCGAAGCCGATGACGACAGCGGCCACGTCCATGGTCCGGGCTGTGGTCACGACCATGATCACGACCACAAGCCGGCCAAGAAGGCCGCCGCGAAAAAGCCCGCAGCCAAAAAGGCCGACGTGAAGGAAGAGGCCGCCGAGGCGGCTCCTGCCAAGAAGGCACCGGCAAAGAAGGCCGAGGCCGCTCCGGCCAAGAAGGCTGAGGAAAAGCCCGCTCCTGCGAAAAAGGCTGCGCCGGCGAAGGCCGCTGAGGACAAACCCGCTGCAAAGGCTCCGGTCAAGAAGGCGGCAGCCAAGAAATAAGCTTCGGCTGAAGATCAACAAAAGGCTGGGTGGAGGATGCTTCGCCCGGCCTTTTTTGTTTGGGACAGATTAGCCCCTCCCCTTCAGGGGAGGGGTTGGGGTGGGGTCTGTCGGCCTTGCGCTAGGCCGATGGAACCCACCCGCTGCGACTAAGCCAGCAAGTCTCGCTGCCCTCCCGTGAAGGGGAAGGCGGAAGCAGGTCAAATCACCGCCATATTGTAACAATGCCAGCTGAAGATCGCCGCCGCGCCGCGATGCGGGCGCCAGGGTTCGGCGAGTTCGCGCACCGCCTTTTCGCTCGGCCGTGCTTCAAGTTGCAGGATGCGGCCGACGCCTTCCTGCACCGCCAGATCGCCCGCGGGCCAGATGTCGGGGCGTCCCTCAGCGAACAGCAGGTAGATCTCAGCCGACCAGCGGCCGATGCCCTTCACCTTGGTGAGCAATGCGATTGCTTCCTCGTCGTCGGCGGGGAGGGCGGAGACGTCGAGTTCGCCGTCGAGGATCAGTTGCGCCAGGCTTTTGGCATAGCCCTGTTTCTGCCCCGACAGGCCGCAGGCGCGCAGCGTATCGAAATCGGCCGCCGCAACGATTTCGGCGGGGCAGCCTTCGCCAAATTGCGCCTCCAGCTTGTTCCAGATCGAGGTCGCCGCGGCGACGCTGACTTGTTGGCCGACGATGGTGCGGAGCAGGGTGGTGTAGCCCGGCGCGCGGATGCGCGGTTCAGGGTAGCCTGCATTCGCCAGCGCGCGCGCGAAATTCGGATCGAGCGCCGCGAGCGCGTCGATTCCGGCGTTCAGCTGCTGCTGGGTCAGACCCATGACATATTCCCCTTTTGTTCCACCGCCTGTCACTAGCAGTGCTTGATTTGCCGCGCAACGCGCGACATAGCGCCAGCAACATCGAAGATATGGGGACTAGCATGGCCAAGCTGATTGTCGTGACGCGTGACGGAACCGAGCATGAGATCGAGGGCGACACCAGCCTGACGGTGATGGAAAACATCCGCGACGCCGGGTTCGACGAACTGCTGGCGCTGTGCGGCGGCTGCTGCTCGTGCGCGACATGCCACGTCCATGTCGAGGCGGGCGCGGCGGATCAGCTGCCCGCGATGAGCGAGGACGAGAATGACCTGCTCGATTCGACGACCGACCGCGACGCCACCTCGCGCCTGTCGTGCCAGCTGCCGTTCAGCGACGCACTCGACGGGTTGAAGGTGCGGATCGCAGCGGAGGATTAAAACGTCGCCCCCGCGAAGGCGGGGGCCGCTGGCAACATTGCACTACGCCGATAGCGGCCCCCGCCTTCGCGGGGGCGACGGTTTATTTGCCCGCCGTCGCCACCGCATAAAGCGCAATCGCCGCGGCGTTCGAGATGTTCAGGCTCTCCATGCGCGGCGAGATTGGTAGTTTCGCCAGCACGTCGCAATGCTCCATGACATTGTGACGCATCCCGTCACCTTCGGATCCCAGCACCAGCGCAACGCGGCTGCCGTCGAGGGTCGATCCCAGCGTCGTCTCGGTATCGCCCATCAACCCGATCCGCCAATATTGCGCCTCGGCAATCTCCTCCAGCGCGCGCGACAGGTTGACGACGCGCACCCACGGCACGATTTCGAGCGCGCCCGACGCCGAACGCGCAATAACGCCGCTTTCGGGGGGGCTGTGGCGATCCTGGGTGATGATCGCCGCCGCATCGAACGCCGCCGCCGAACGCAGCACCGCACCGATATTATGCGGGTCGGTGACCTGATCGAGCACGATGAGGGGGCGCCTGCTGTCGGCGTCGACCTCCTGCTGTAAAAGGTCGCCGAGATAGATGTCCTCCAGCGGATCGACTTCGATCACCAGCCCTTGATGCGGCGCGTCGCGCGCGACGAGCCGCGCGAGATCGGTCACCTCGGCATAGTTGATCGGAATCACCGGCGGCAGGTCGAGCTGCCCTAGCGCTTCACGCGTTCCCCAGATGCGTTTGACGGTGCGTTCGGGGTTGGCGAGCGCCGCCAGAACGGCGTGGCGGCCCCAGAAACGGATGGGCTGGCCGCGCGTGCTGGGGCCTTGCGGGCGACGGTGACGGGAAATCTGTCTCATAGTCGCGCCTTTCCCATGACTGCCATTGACAGGCAAGCCTCGTTTCGCCATTGGACCGCTTCCCAAAGCGGACCCCATGGACAGGTGGCCGAGTGGTTAAAGGCAGCAGACTGTAAATCTGCCCGGGTTTCCGTACGCTGGTTCGAATCCAGCCCTGT
>NZ_DASYHE010000079.1:0-67721 GCF_035998965.1 Sphingopyxis sp. | reverse complement strand
CGACAAGGCCTTGCTGTAGGTCGAAAGCGCCGCCTTGGCCGCGGCATAGCCGGTCGTCGCTTCGGGCAAGGGCAACTGCCGCTGAATCGACGAGACATGGACGACGACGCCCGACCCTTGCGCGGTCATCGCCGGGACGAGTGCGCGGTCGAGCCGGACGGCGGGAAAGAGGTTGAGCGCAAGCTCGCGCTCCCAATCCGCGTCGGTCAGTGCGGCAAAGCCGCCGCCCGGTGCCGATGAGCCGCCGAGCATGTGGACAAGAATGTCGATCCCGCCGAGACGGTCGAGCGCTGCTTGGGCTACGCGTTCGCATCCTTCGGCGCTTGTCAAATCGGCGGCGACGAACATCGCGTCGGGTCCGCCCTCAGGCGAGGTCCGTGCGACGGTGAGCACTGCGGCGCCGAGGTCGCGGAGCAAATCGGCGGTTGCCTTGCCGGCGCCTTTGGTGCCCGAGGTGACGAGGGCGCGCTTTCCGGTGAACGACAGAAAGCCGGTCATGGCAGAATCTCCAGTTCGGCGATGCGATCGCCGATGAGCACGAAATGATAGGTGAGGGCCGCCGGGCTGCTTGGGAAGTTACCCGTCACCGTGGCCCGAACGCTGATGCGGTCGCCTTCGGTTTTCATGTCGAACGGTGCCGCCTGATGCGCATATTGCTGCTTGGCATCGCGCCACCAAGCTTCGATCTGGTCATGGCCTTGGTACGAGTGACCCTCATCCTGTACGAGCGCATCAGCGACGAAGGCTGTCATCAGCGCGGCGCCGTCGCCGCGCCGGTCGGCGTCGAAATAGGTTTGAACGGGATGGGGCAGTTGCATGACGAGTCTCCAATCTTGGGCTTGCTTGCCATCTAACCGCGTGGCATCATCCTTATAAGCAGGCCAATACTGGATGTTCTGATGAAAAAAATGGGATAATGACACGACTTGCGCTGCGCGATTTCGACGCTGTGATGGCGGTTGCGCGGCGCGGATCGTTTCGGCAGGCGGCGATTGACCTCGGCCTTTCGACGACCGCGCTCAGCCACATGATCGCGCGGATCGAGGCCGAGCTGGGCGTGCGCCTGTTCAACCGCACGACGCGCAGCGTCGCGCTGACCGACGCGGGCCATATTTTCGTCGACCGGATCGGCCCGTCGCTGCTTGACGTTCGCGAGGCGATCGAGATTGTCCGGGCGCGCGGCGAAACGCCGTCGGGGACGCTGCGCATCAACGCGCCGCCGTTTGCGGCGCGATCGGCGCTGGCGGCGCTGATCCTGGAATATGCGCGCCGCTATCCGGGCGTCCATGTCGATGTGGTGACCGACGGACGGCTGGTCGATATTGTCGCCGAAGGGTTCGACCTGGGCGTCAGGGTCGCGTCGTTGGTCCCCACCGACATGATCGCGCTGTCGCTGGGCGAAGCGCAGCGCTTTGCCGTCGTCGCGTCGCCCGACTATCTTGCCGCGCACGCGCCACCGCGCGTGCCCGCCGACCTGGCCCGTCACGCCTGCATCCGCGTGCGCCTGCCCGATGGCGCGCTCTATCGCTGGTATTTCGAGAATGGCGCTGAGACGGCACAGATCGATGTCAGCGGCCCGATGACAATCGACGATGTGACGATCGCGTGCGCGGCGGTGGTTGCGGGGGTCGGCATCGGCTTCTTTTTCGAACAGGACGTGATCGCCGACATCGAGGCGGGAACACTCATCCGTCTGCTCGATGACTGGACCCCGCCGTTTCCGGGCCTTGCGCTTTATTACCCGGGCCGTCGTCACCCCTCGGCCGGACTGGCGGCGTTTCTGGCGCTCGCGCGCGAGCTGGGACGCAAGGCCTAAGCCGCGACCGCTTCCTTCCTCTGGCTCGTTGCCGCTTCGAGCAGACGCTCTTCCAGCGACTTCACCCGCGCCGGACCGTCGATCTTGTCGCCGATCAGATCGGTGATGTAGAAGGTGTCGACCGCGCCTTCGCCGTCACACACAACAGGTTTGCCCGTACGCCCCGTGCCTCTGCGGTGCCAAGCCTCCCGCTGAGGTCCGCCAGTCCGCCGAACCTACCGTGGCTTGTGACGAGCCCGGTGACGCGGGTGACCGCCGCGGTACGAATGGTCATGGTACCAAGCGTGCAGCACTGCCATTGCGGGGCGAGGAGATGAGCGGGCCGATTGCAGGCCATCCTTGCTTGAGTGGATTCCAGATAGCTCACATTCCGCAAAATCCCGCATGGCCGGTGTTCAGCGAGCAATTGTCGGTTGGCGAACCTTTCCAGGTTGCCGAAGGTACGGCAGCCCAGCGTTCGGACGTTTACAGGAGCCGCCTCTCCGACATGCGTCGAGCTTTGTAGCGGGCTGTTGGGATAGCCCCGATGACCCTTGCCATCGTGGCCCATAGCATTACAATCATCATACAAAGGAGTGCCAATGCGATATGGTTCGGATCACAAGGCTGAGTCCAAAAGCCGCATTATCGAAGCGGCGGCGAAGCAGCTTCGTGCCAAGGGACCACACCGGGTTTCGGTTGCGGAGATCATGTCCGGCGCCGGTCTGACGCATGGCGCGTTTTATGCCCATTTCGACTCCAAGGATGCGCTCGTTGCCGAGGCGGTCCTGGAGATGTTTGCGGACGCGGGCGAACGCGCCGGGGGGCTTCAGGATTTGCCGGTGCACGAGGGTGAGGACCTCCGCGCAGCCTTGCGCGCCTTTCTGAAAAGCTATCTGTCGGCATCGCATCGTGACAGGCCCGATCGGGGCTGTCCCCTGCCGACTTTGGCGGCTGATATGGGACGGAGTGAGGCCCATGCCCGCGCAAACTTTGTTATCGGCTTGAATCGGATGACCGACCGCATCGAAGACGCACTGTCGCGTTTGCCGCGCACCAATGCTGCTGCGGATGCAAGAGCCGTGGTCGCGCAAATGGTCGGCGCCGTCAGTCTGGCCCGGGCAGTCGGCCCTGGCGTTCAGTCCGATGCGATCCTGCGCGATTGTTTCGACGCGATCGTCGAAAGGCTGGCCTTGTGAGCGCGGATAGAACGTCGGCAGACGCGCCCAATGGCTTGACGCGGGTTCGAGCCTTGCTGGCCGCAGGCGGACGTCCCCCGATCGGCGAAACGCTCGACTTCGCGCTTGTCGAAGTCGAATATGGCCGCGCGGTGTTTGAAGGGGTGCCAGGTCGGCATGCTTACAATCCGATGGGTACAATCCATGGCGGCTATGCGGCAACGCTGCTCGATTCGGCCTGCGGCATCGCTGTGGCAAGCCGCCTGACGCACGATCAGAGCTTCACGACGCTCGAGCTGAAAGTCGCTTATCACAAGGCGATGACGGAAAAGACCGGCAAGGTTCGCGCCGACGGCGTCGTGATCAGCATGGGTCGCAGGGTCGCATTCGTCGAAGCACACCTGACCGACGCCGCGGGAACCCTGCTCGCTTCGGCCACCTCGACCTTGCTGGTGATGTCAGCGTGACCGTTGCCATCGGCACCGCTGAGTTGGATATGCCGAGGTCGCGCGACGCGCGTGGCGACATGCTGCTCTCGGGCGCGATACTGCCCACATTGCTCCGGCTGACCTTGCCGAACCTGATCGCGCTATGCTCTGCCGCGATCGTATCTATCGCTGAAACCGCCTATGTTGGGTCGCTCGGCGTCGCATCGCTGGGCGGCATCGCGCTCGCCTTCCCCATCTTCATGCTGATGCAGATGCTGTCCGCAGGCGCGATGGGTGGTACGGTGTCGGGAGCGGTGAGCCGCGCGCTCGGCGCGGGTGACCGCGATCGCGCAGAGGCGCTGGCGCTCTGCTCGCTCGTCATCGCGGCTATATTTGGGCTGGTCTTCACCGCTGCGGTGCGGGCTTTTGGCCCTGCCGTATACCGCGCAATGGGCGGATCTGGCGCGGTACTCGGTGAAGCGCTTGCGTTCTCCAACGTAGCCGCCTGGGGCATCACCGGAATCTGGCTGACAAATATCCTCGCGTCCATCGCGCGCGGCTCTGGCAACATGGTTGTGCCCGCGGCAACTTTGCTGGCGGCCGGCTTTGGCCAGGTTGTCGTTGGCGGCGTCCTTGGTCTTGGCCTCGGGCCGTTCCCTCGGCTCGGCATGGCGGGCGTCGCCGCCGGACAGTTGGCAGCATTCTCGTTCGCCGGCGTTTTCCTGCTATGGCACCTCAGATCCGGCGACGTGCGTCTTCCGCTCCGCTTTGCCAGCGGACTATTGTCGATCGAGCGGTTCATGGACATCTTGCGCATCGGCGCGGTGGCGATGCTGTCGCCGCTGTTATCGGTTGCTGCGATCCTCGTGCTCACAGGCATTGTGGCGCGCTTCGGCCCGCAAGCACTTGCCGGTTATGGTATCGGCGTTCGACTGGAATTCCTTCTGATCCCGATTGCCTTTTCGGTCGGGGTCGCATCGGTGCCGATGGTCGGGACAGCTATCGGCGCAGCGAATCTCGATCGTGCGCGAAAGATCGCCTGGACGGCCGGCGGGGTTGCAGCCGTCACTCTGGGTCTTCTCGGCCTCGTCGCCGGTCTGTTTCCCTGGCTGTGGGTTGATCTGTTCACCAGCGCGCCCGACGTGCGCGATGCGGCTTATGCCTATTTGCGCATTGCCGCGTTCGGATTTGCCTTCTTTGGTCTTGGGCTTTGTCTCTACTTTGCCTCGCAAGGCGCAGGCCGTGTCGGCGGCGCGATCGTCGCCCAGGCGCTGCGGCTCGCGGTTATCGTCATCGGCGGATCAATGTTGGTCGAACACTCGGCCCCGCTCTGGGGTGTGTTCGCGCTGTCTGCCGGGGCTATGGTAACGATGGGCATCGGTACCGCGCTGTTCGTCCGGCTAAGCCGGTGGGAATGAATGCGGGGATGCGCGTCGAACCGATCCCCGATGACACCGCGGCGCTCTGTTCGCCTCGTTCGTCGATTTTCGCTGCTTGCGAAAGGCCACGAAAAATTGCCGCCCGGCGGCCGATTGCCATCACTGGAGTAGCAACAATCTGGACAGTTGGCCATCCCTGCGCCGCGACGATGAAATCTTAGCGGTTTCGGTCCTCAGGAGATATCGACAGCCAGATACGGCAGCCAAAACGCTAGGCCGACGAGAGGGGAGGTTGATCGCCCCTCATGGCGGCGGCGGGTTCCCCCCATCCGTTTCCTGGCGCTTGCCACCAAACCACATGGCCCGCAGGACATTGTCCTTCTTGCGGTCATGGTGCCAGAAAGCCGCAAAAAGGTGCAGACTGACGATGGTCAGCAGCAGCCATGACAAACCGAAGTGCGCCCAATAGGCAGGCCCCACCAATGGTTTTGACTTTTCGATAATGCCGGGGATTGTGAACAGCCCAAAGAATTTGGTGGGGCTCCCGAATGCCGAGGATGCAATCCAGCCCGACAGGGGTACGATGAACATCAAGGCATAAAGCGACCGGTGGGTCCACAGGGAAAGCCGCTTTTCGAGCGGAGCGAGTTCCGCCGTTTGCGGCTTCGGGTTTCGCCATTTCCAGAACAAGCGCAGGATCAGAAGGAGCAGCAGCACCAAGCCGATTGCCTTGTGCCAATGGATATACTGGATGAACACCGGCGCGGAGGATTTAAACCATGGCATACTGTCGTTCACATGCAGCACGAAGACCGACGTGCCGATGATCCCGATCGCCATGACCCAATGAAAGAGCTTTGCTCCCAAGCCCCAACTGGTCGCCGTGTTGCGCAGACCCATGATCGGCCCCCGACCTAGAACCGATATTCGATCGACGCGCCAAATTGCTGCTTGCGCGGCGCCGACACAGCAAAATCGCGAAAGAATGTCGTCTGCGAAAGACCCGTGAGCGGGTTTGTGCGGCGCAACAGGCGATTGAAGTCGAGCAAACGCGTGACCACCAGCGGTGTCTTGTCGTTGAGCAGGTTGCGCGCAAAGATCGTGAACGTCCAGTTCTGGCCCTCAAGCCCGACGCTGGCATTGAGATTATAGCTGTCACCGGCGTAGTTCAGATTGTCCACCTGCGAATATCGCTTGGATTCATAAGCCAAGTCGCCGCGCACGAAGAAACCTGTGTTGGCGGACACCGGGGCGTTGATCTCTGCGGTTGCAATGAATTGGTGCGTCGGCGTTTGCGGCAGGCGATTGCCGGAGACATCGCCTTCCAGATTGTCAGCGTCGGCAGGATTGCGGACGCCGCCCGGCAAAAAGCCGGGTCGGCCATCGGTATCGTAGATTTCTTCGGTGGTGTCGTCGTAAAATTCCTTGAATCGGGCATCCACGTAAGTGTAGCCGCCGCGCAGGAACAGCCACGGCGCAGGGCGGCCCGAAAGGTCGATTTCGAAGCCCTTGATTTCCGACTTGCCGGCATTCTGGATAAAAACGACGCTGTTTGGCGTGTTGTTGGTACGGATATAGGACTCACCGCGACTGAGTTGCTGGCTCGTCCAATCGGTAAAAAATCCCGCCACGGTGAAGTTCAGCACGTCGGCCAAGCGACCCTTGGCGCCAAGTTCATAGCTCCATGCGCTTTCCTCGTCGAAAATATCGAACCCGGCGGCGGCGAAGGCGTCGAGGTCCTGCTGGCGGGCATCGATGGGAAAGGCATTGAAACCGCCCGGCTTGTTGCCCTTGGCGACGGTAGCGTAAATGTTGAGATCGCGTCCCGCCTTGTAGCTGGCCGTGAAGCGCGGCAAAAAGGCATTGAACTTGGCGCGCCGGATATCGGTGGGCGCGGGCGGCGCGGCATTGTTCGACCCGACGGGCGCAAGCACCTCGGTGGACCCGATGATCGTCTCTCTCTGGTAACGCGCTTCGCCGCTGACAGTGAGCGCGCCGATTTCGGCCTCGATCATGCCAAACACCGACTTCGACCTTACGCCGTCGGCGCTGTCGAACGTGCGCCGGGTGCGGTTGGTGTTGGTGAACTGAAATCCAGCCAGGCTGTCGTCGCGATAATAATATACCCCGGCCAGCGCCCGGATCGGTTTATCCTGCGGTGACATCACCCGGATTTCCTGACTCCAGTCGCGTGTCCGCGATTGATCGACAGCAAAGGCAGCATTGGCGCTCGGCAAGAGGGTGTTGTCTTGGCCGGTAATCGAATTGTTGCGATTATAGGCACTCGTCGAGGTCAGGCTCCAGCCGCTGTCCGTGCGTCCGGTCAGCACGAGCGACGAGCGAAAGAATTTGCGGTTGAGGCCATCGAAGCCCGCGGCTTCAATTTCCCGGTTGTTATAGGCGTAGGACGGCAGGATTTTGACTTCCCCGCAGTAGAAGCCCCGCCGCGCGGTCGGGGTCGTGGGGAAAGGAATGTTGGTGGTGATCGGCGGCGCGAAGCAGTTGTTCTTTGCCGACCCCTGAAAGCCGTAAATATAGCCCTTGTCGATGTCCTTGCTCCAGCCCACCGATGCCAGCGCTTCGAAGTTGTCGCCGGGGGTGAAATGGAGGCGGCCGCCCACGCTGTAGCTGCGCTGCGCGCCAAGATCGCGCGCGCCGCTGTCGGCGTTCACATAGTCTCCGCCGAAATGATAATAGCGCCCGTTGATCTCGGCCTTAAGGACGTCCTTGATCAGCGGACCCGAGATGAAGCCCGACAGTTCGCGATTGTCATATTCGGCGACGAGGAAACGGGCGCGGCCCGACAGTTCGTTCGCCGGCTTTCGCGTCACATAATTGATGGCACCCGAAAAGGTCTGGCGACCGAACAGTGCCGATTGCGGACCTTTAATGACTTCGACGCGCTCGAGATTGTCGAGTGCGTAGCTGGCGATATTGTCCGACACAAAGATGCCATCGACAAAAAAGGCGGCGTTCGGAGCGCCCACGACCGATGACATCCCGCGGATCGACGGGCGGACACCGGCGCCGCCGCCACCGCCCGTCCGGCCGAAACCCTGACGATAGGAGAAGCCCGGCGTCTGTGCAGCAAGATCGGACACATTGACCATTTTGGCCCGTTCGATCTGCGCCGCGTCCACGACGGAGATTGTCAGCGGCACATCCTGCAAGCTCTCTTCGCGTTTACGCGCCGTTACGATAATGACATTTTCGTCATCACCCTCGGTGACGCCCGCCTGATTGTCGCCCTGCGCAATGGCCGGAACCGATACCGAACAAAGCAACACCACCGCCGAAATACCCTGAAGCCTCATCAACACCCCTCCCGAGACGGCCGCGCCCTGTGTCACGTCGGCCCTATATTTGTCCGGACTTTTACTAATATGTCCGGACAACTTGTCAACGGCTTTCGGCGCCGGTAGGAAGCAGCAGGGGAGGCCCCTCAGCGCGAGCTACGGCGCGGGAGCAGGTCGGCGGTTCTGGTTGATGGCATCGGGATCGAACTCGAAAAGACCGGGCCTGATCGGTGCCCCGATCTCGACGCTGCGCCAGCGCACCCGGTTCGCCATAACGCCGTTATAAAACAGCGTTACCTCGCGCGCCTGCACCCAATTCTGATCGGTCAGCCGGATGAAATCGTCATATTGCCGTTCATGCCAGCCGCGCGGAGACTGAAACGCCATGTAGCGGATGAAGTGGCTTTCCTTGTCGAAACCGAACAGCGTGGACTCGCCGCGCGCGTCATATATGCGGACCAGATCCACGGCGTGACCCGCCACCTCGCGGCTTGGCGCCCGTTCCATCCGCAACGATTTGGCGAGCGCGGATCGGATGATTCCGAATCCGAAATTGCTCGCCCAATAGGCTTCCGCTTCGGCCGCAGGCATGACGCCCTTGTCGGTCCATGTGGCGATGCCGTCGTAGCCGACCGCGAACATGAGCGCGCCCGATGCGCGCGCTTCAATCCGCACCTTGCCGTCAGCGCCATGGGCGGAATCGCGATCCGGGTTCATCTCGCGCCACATTCGATATTCATCGGCCCGGCTGACCGGTTCGGCCCGGTCGGTGCCAAAAAATTCGGCCTCGCCGGCAAGAACCAGCGTGCCGGGCGCAAGCCAGGTTTCGCCTCCATGGGCCGCGACCGCGCGGGCAACGATCGCGCGGGCATCCGGTGGCGGCTCCGCCGCCGAGGAACCGATACCCAGCAGCGCGGCTGCGAACAACAGCAGGCCTCTCATCCTCCACCTCTCAATTTGTCCGGACATATTCTAAATCACGCCGATATCATCTAAGGTCGGCGGATGCGAATCATCTTGCTGCTCGGCCTGCTCATCTTCCTGTCCGCAAAGGCGCTGGGTCTCGGCCCATTGCAGCCACCCGCCGGCATCTGGACGAATACCGAGGATGTCTATTTCGCGGAGGAAGAAGGGCGAGCGAAAGCGCCTTGGACGGGCTTTCGTTTTGACCAGGATGGGAACTGGCAACGCATCGATCACGCTGGTCAGCCGATGTCCGCCTGGCAGCGGGATCCGGTACCCGGCCTTCGGACAAGAGGGCAGGATGGCTGGGAGATTGGCGGGAGCGAACTGCGCCGGGCGCGCGATTTCGAATGCTGGGTGTCGCGGCGGAAATTTGCGGGAAAGCCAGACGGCACCGACGACTGGACCTTTGACGCGAAGCTGGTGACGTTCGACCAGGGCGGCCGCATTGCCGTTGAGGGCGCAGGCGCGCCGCCGGTCGAGCTGCGCTTGCGCAACGTGACCTGGGCGAAAGGATCGAAAAACAAGCCTGCCCTGGTGCTCTATATTCATAAGCCCGGCGAGGACCGCGCGATATCCTACGGCTGGGCGTCGCCCGACGCCGAGCTGGTCGGGATCAACCTGCGCTGGGTGCAGGCCAGCTGTTCGCTGCGGGCGATGTAAGCCAAGCGTTCAATCGAGCGAAAATTCGACAAGTTCCACCAGCTCGCCGGCCGCGCCAATAGTGGTCGCGCTGCGTTGGCCGCCATAAACAACCCCGCCGTAGCGCGCCGGATCGGCGATCCATGGGCATCGACACGCATCCAGATCGGCTACGGCAAGCGTAAGCATGGCGTTTCCCGGCGGCAGACGACCCGGCTCAACCGGCCGCGCGGTGGCCGCAGCGGGGTAATCGTCGATTTCGACGATCGGCAGGCGCCCTTTCTGAACCATCGTCAGCCCGGAGGTCGTGTTTGCGGGCAGTCCGAACGCCTGGTTGATCATGCTATATTCGATGACGTAGCTGTCGCCTTCATCAAAACCCAGCGCATCACGATACCATTGCACCGCGGCCGCCCGATCCGGTGCAGCCAGAATGGCGATGAATATCGCGTCGATCGACGATTTCGCCTTGGGCAAGTCGTTCGATGGGGTGTTGCAACGCACCTCGTTGAAATAAATCATTTCCTTTCCCGTCCCATGCACCTGCATGGCGACGAAATAGGGCAATCCCTCAATCTCTTTGGGCGGGCCGACGATGTCGAAGCCGCTGCCGGCGATCCGCTCCGGCCAGCCGAAGACGTCTTGCACAGTCAGTTCGTACGACGCCCAGCCAAAAGTGCGCGTCGGCACGAAATCGGCGGGCAGCGGCTGCTCGACGAGGCGGATGAAGCAATGGGCGCCGCTTTGCGGCTGGAGCGTGGCCATCCGCGCGCCCGCGCTCGCGGGGCAGCCCCAGCTCGCAGCTAGGGCGGGGTCGAGCGGTTCGTCGGCCAGCAGCGCAAGCCCAAGGCGGCCGTGGTAGTCGGCGAGCGCCGAGTCCATGTCGGGCACCGTCACGATGCCGCCAACGATGGCACCATGGGTGGGGGTCAATTGCCGAACTCCGGATTGCGTTTCTCGACAAAAGCGCGCGTTCCCTCGGCAAAGTCGGCGCCGGTGAAAGCTTCGGAAAAGATGACAAGCGTTTCTGCATCGTCGGCGACCTGCCCGTCGAGGACGCGGCGGACGAACGCCTTGCTCTGCCGCACCGAATGTGACGAGGCGGCCAGGATCGCGGCCGCAAGCGCGTTCGGCGTATCGGCGATCGCTTCGACCAAGCCGATGCGCAGCGCCTCAGCCGCATCGATCAGCGCGCCGGTGAACAGGATGCGCTTCGCCTGCCCCGGCCCGACCAGATCGACGAGCAGCTTCACATCGTGCAGCGGATAGACGAGCCCGAGCTTTGCCGGGGTGATGCCGAACCGCGCCGCAGGCGTCGCAATGCGCAGGTCGCAGGCCAGCGCCAGGCCGCAGCCGCCGCCGACGCAGTCGCCCTCGACAAAGGCGATGGTGGGCAGCGGCAACCGCGCCAGATCGTGCTGCACCCGGTTGATCGCGGCCTGATTGGCGGCGCGCCATGCGGCATCGTCCCTGTTGGCCAGCAATTCGCGAATGTCGGCGCCGGCGCAAAAGGGGCCGGGCGCCGCCGCGCGCAGGATCAGCAGTCGCACCCCCGGGTCGGCGGCCGCCTGTTCCAGCAGCGCGGGAAGCGCGGTCCACATCGCCATATCAAACGCGTTGCGTTTGTCGGCGCGGTCGATCAGCAGGTGCGCGGTCGCGCCGTCGATGGCGAGCCGCAGCGTCATGCCGGTTGCGCCGCGGCGAAATGGTCGGCGATCGCCTTGCGGGTCGTCACCCACACGCCATCATGAGCGCGGACATGGCGGAAGAATTCTTCCAGCGCCCAAATCCGCCCCGGCCGGCCGATGATGCGCAGGTGCAGCCCGAGGCTCATCATTTTTGGATGGCCCTCGGCCCCTTCGCGGTACAGCTGGTCGAAATTCGCCTTGGCATAATCGAGCCACTGGCGCGGGGTCAGCGCCGGGTCTGTCCACATCTTCATGTCGTTGCTGTCGAGCTGATAGGGGACAATCACCAGCGGCCGGCCGGGGACGGTATCGCGGTCCCAGAAGGGCACGTCGCCCGAATAATCGTCCATATGATAGGCAAAGCCCTCCTCGATCAACAGCCGGCGGGTGTTGTCGGTGAGCAGGTAGCGCGACAGCCAGCCATACGGCCGGACACCGCAACTCCGTTCGATGCTCGCCACCGCCTTGCGGATGAAATCGCGCTCCTCGCCCTCATCCATCTTGAACTGGTGGACCCAGCGCCAACCGTGGCTGATCGGCTCATGCCCGAGCTCGACGATCGCCGCGGCGATTTCGGGGTGATTTTCCAGCGACAGCGCCGCGACGGTCCAGCTGGCCATGATATCATAGCGCTGCAGCAGCTTGACGATACGCGGCGCGCCCGCCTTGATGCCATAGAGATAGTTGGATTCGTTGGAATAATTGCGCATCTTTGACTTGACGAAGACGCCCAGCTCATCAACCGGCTCCATCCCGCGGTCGCCCCGCGCGATGGTCATCTCGCTGCCTTCCTCGACATTGACCACCACCGACAGCGCCAGCTTGGCGCCATCCGGCCAGTCGATCCGCTCTTCCTTCAGCACATGGGTCTCCGTCTGCTCGGTCATCTCAATGCATTTCCTCACCGCCGCTGACGTTCAGCGCCTCGCCGCTGACGTAAAAGGCGTCGTCGCTCGCCAGCCACGCACAGGCGGCCGCCGTATCCGACGGCAGGCCGGGGCGCCCCATCGGGTTCCTGGCACTCATGTTCTTAAGATAGGCCTCGACGCTGCCGAAGCCCAGCAGCTTCGAGAAATAGGCGTTCTGCTGCGCGCCGAGTCCCGTCGTTACATGGTTGGGGCACACTGCATTGACGGTGATGCCGTGCGCGCCGAGTTCGACCGCGCTTGCGCGGGTCAGCCCGACCATGCCGTGTTTCGACGACACATAGGCCGGCAAGTGCGGAAAGCCGGTTTTGGCCGCTTGGCTCGCGATATTGATGATCCGCCCGCCCTGCCCGCGCCGCACCATGTCGCGCGCCGCCGCCTGGGTACAGTAAAAAGCGCCCGACAGGTTGACCGCGATCACTGTCGCCCAGTCGGCAGGATCGACGTCGAGCAGCGGCTTCATCATGAAGCCTATTCCTGCATTGTTGACCATGATATCGACGCCGCCAAAGCGCGCTGCCGCCTGTTCGACCAGCACGGCACATTGCGCGGCATCGGACACGTCGCACGCGATCGTCGCCACTTGCGCGCCGCGCGCCGCGAGTTCGGTCGCGACCGCTTCGGCCTCGGCATCGATGGCGAGGTCGGAGACCACACAATTGGCGCCTTCGTCGGCGAACCGCTGCAAGATCCCCTGCCCCAGACCGCGCTGCTTGCCCGATCCTGTGACGACCACCGTCTTGCCCGCAAAGCGCGCCATGATCACAGATCCTCGGTCAGGATGAAGGTCGGATTGTCGGTGAACTGGCCGAATGCCGCCGCGACCTTTTGAAATTCGGCGTCCGACACGTCGGCGACGAACGCATCCATGCCATGAATGTCGATGACCTCGATATAGTCATAGGGCGGCGCCGCGTCGGACCCGAACAGGCCGGTGGCGCGGTGGACGGTAAAGGCGGCGACGCTCCCCAGCGCGTTGACGCCGGGAATGTCGGTGCCGCGCGCCCACGCCTCATAGTCCGCAGCGCTGGCGCCGTCCTTCAGGTTGAACAGACAGATGATGCGCATTTTGGTTTCTCCCATCATGGCGCGCGATAGGCGCAAAGCGTTGAATCGATCTGGCGGGCGAGCGCGAACAACGCCGCCTCCTGCCCCGCTGCCCCGACCAGTTGGACGCCGACCGGCAGGCCGTCGTCGGTCCACCCCGCGGGCAGTGCCAGCGCCGGTAGCCCGGCGATATTGGCGAGGCAGGTGAAATCGGCCTGCGCCGCAGGTTCGGGGCCGTCGTGCGAAAAGGCCGGGTTCGGACAGGTCGGCAGGATCAGAAAGCCATGCGCCGCGACGAAATCGCGCAGTTGCGCGCGTGTCCGCGCCAGCACTGCCGCGTCGGCAGCCCTGTCGGCGTCAGAGCGGCGCGGACCATAGGTCAGCAGCTTGGCAAGATGCGGCGACAGGTCCGGAACTTCGGCCAGATGTTCGGCCATGGTGCGCGACACCTGAATGAACCCGGCAAAGCGCACGCGACCCGGCGGGTGATCGAGCCGCACCGCCACCGGCGGCTGCGGCAGCGCCGCACAGGCTGCGGCAAAGGCCCGTGCCACGGCAGGATGCAGCTCGACACCATGATCGGCGAGCGTACACCCCGCGCCTGCGGTCGGCACCGCTGTCCCGACCTCCGAAATCAACTCTGCCGTCCGTTCCAGCAGATCGAGGTCGCGGGCGAGCGGGCCGATGGCGTCGAGCGCCAGGTCAGCGGGTTCCAGCCCGTCCTGGCTGACGCGCGCGGTTGCCGGTTTGAAGCCGTAAACGCCGCAATGCGCCGCCGGGATGCGCACCGACCCCATGGTGTCGGTGCCAAGCGCGATGCCGCACAGCCCCGCCGCGACCGCCGCGCCGCTGCCACCCGACGAGCCGCCGGGCGACCAGCCGGGCCGGTGCGGATTATGCGTTCGGCCATAATGGGGATTGTCGGTCTTGGCCCCCAGCGCCGCCTCTTCCATGTTGAGCGTGCCAAGGATCGCCGCCCCCGCCGCGCGCAGCCGCGCGACGCAGTCGGCGTCACGATCCGCGATACGGCTGCGAGACGCCGCCAGCCCGCCGGTCCATGGCAGGCCCTTCATCATGATGTTCGCCTTTACCCCCACAGTCAGCCCCGCCAGCGGGCCATCGCCAAACGCCGCGCCCTCATCCCAGTCGAGGAAAGCGTGGAGCGGCGCGTTGGCCGCCTTCAGGGCCCCGAAATCGATCAAAGCCCGCGCTCGTCGATCAGCCGCAGCGGCTTTTGCCGTCGGTCGATCTCGGTCGCCGCGGCGGTGTCGCCCGGTTCGACCAGACAAATCTCGACCTCGACGCCCAGCCCTTGCTTAAGGAGTACGCCGAGCGCGGCCGCGTCGGTGCCGCCGCGGCTTTCCAGCGTCACCGTCATCGCGTCGCGCTGCGCCGCGTCGCGGCGCAGGTGACAGACATATTCGCCGGTCAGGTCGCCGCGATTTTCGATGATCGCGCCGATCGCATGGGGAAAGACGTTGATGCCGCGCAGCTTGACCATATTGTCGCTGCGCCCCTTGAACCCCACGATACGCTTGAATGCCAGTTCGCCGCGGCCATCGAGTTCGTGGGTGATGTCGTGGGTGTTGAAGCGTATGCACGGCGCGACGTCGCGCTTGTACAGACAGGTGACGACCATGTCGCCGGTGCCGCCCCGCGCCACCGGCTGCCCGCTGTCTACGTCGAGCAGCTCAAGATATTGCGCATCTTCCCACACGTAGAGGCCATCGCGGTCAGGCCCTTCGCCGGCGATCGCGCCGGTGTCGCCGACGCCGTACCAGTCATAGGCCCTGGCGCCGTGCCACGCCGCCTCGGTCGCTTTGCGGTCCTCGGTCCCCAGATGGCCGATAATCATCTTGATGTTGATGCGGTCGAACAGGCCGTCCGCCTCCGCCTGCGTCGCCAGTTTGCGGATATAATCGACGAAACCGACCAGGCAGGTGACGCCGAAATCGGCCATCAGCCGCACCTGGTTCGCCGAACGCGTCTCGATGCCCGTGCCTGCCGACAGAAAGATCGAGTTGGTGAAATGCGTCACCGCCTCGCGGATATAATGGCCGCCGTTGATCATGCCGTGGCCGTACACCGACTGGACGACATCGGCGGGCGACAGCCCCATCCAGCGGTACATGCGCCCGACGAGCAGATTGCCGACCTCGCGCCCCCACGGCCCGAACATCAGCACCTGCGGCTTGCCGGTGGTGCCGCTCGTGGTGTGAAAGATGGCGGGCGGCCGGTCGGCGCCGCCGAGCCCGGCGAAATCGCCATAGGGCGGATGCGCGTGGATGGAGGCCATCAGGTCGGATTTGTCGTATACCGGCAGCTTGCCGATATCGGCCAACCCGCGAATGTCGCCGGGTTCGATGCCCTGTGCGCCCCACAATCGCTGATAAAAGGGGATCTGCCAGCCGCGCTGCATCAACTCGCGGAACTGCGCGTCCTGGATGGCGAACAATTCATCGCGGCTCATGCTGCGATAACGCGCGGTGAAAGCATCGCCGACGGGATAGTCGGTCAGCATCCGGCGATGGTCGAGCGCCTCGAAATAGGTCGGAAAACTCATTGCGGCTCCGTGAAATATGCAAGCGGTTGGTAAAAGATGCGCGGATGAGCATCTGCGGAAGCGAGCGCGCGGGTGAGGTCGCGCTTCGCCGCAAGTTCGGCGGCATCGAGCGGATTATCGGGACTGCCCAGCGTGTGCGCGACGGGATGGTCGGTGCGGCGCCCCGCGCCGTCGATGATCGTCAACCGCTGCGGGAACAGCGCATTGGGATCGTCATTGCCGTCGGGAACCAGGCGGACCTTTGCGGCGAGCGCGGCGAGCGCCGAGTCGGCAAAGCCTTCGGGGGTGAAGCGCCGCGGATCGATACGCCCGTCGGTCAGCATCAGCGCCGTCAGGAACGGCAGGCACAGCCGCGCATAGGCCGGAGTCATGTCGGGGCGGTAGGGCCGCCCGACGAGACGGTGGATCAGCGGCGGCGCCGCAAGCTCGATCGCCGCGATGCTTGCCCGATCGGGGGAGAGCGCCGCCAGCGCGCCGAGCATTGCGTGGCTGGCGCGGCCCGAGGGATAGGGCTTCATACTGATCTCGGTGATCCGCCAGACCTGGCCCAGCGTGGCGGCATAGCCGTCGAGTTCGCCATCCTCGAACAGCCTGAAATAGCCGAACGGCCCTTCGATCGGATCTTTCGGCCCGGAGAAGCCCGCGGCGGCCAGATCGCTGGCGACGATGGCGGCGCGTGCGGCGTTGGCGATCTGGAATGGCAGCGTCGGCGATCCTTCGACATGCGCCTGCATGGTCCCCGCCGCCGACGAATAGGCCAGGCCAAGCGCATCGGCGAGCGGCGCGCCATCGAGCCGCGCGACCGCCAGCGCGGCGCCCATCACCCCGGCGACCGCGGGACGGAAAAAGCGCAGGCCACTGGTCGCGCCGATCCCAAGCCCCGCCGCAACATCCACGCCGACGGCCAGCGCCGTTAGTGCGGCGTCCGCGTCGCACCCGCCGCGCCGGTCGATCGCTGCACCCAGCGCCGCGGTGACGACGCTCAGCGCATGGACGACCGCCCCTTCGTGCACCGCATCCCATTCCAGACAATGGATGCGATAGCCGTTGACGAACGCTGCCGACGGCGCGGGGAGCCGTTCCTGCGTACCAAGCAGCCGCGCCTCGCCGCCGGCGCCGAACGCGCGCGCCGCCGCCAGCACCGCCGCCTCGCCCGGTGCATCGACTCCCGCTGCCCCAACCGCCAGCGTATCGGCGAGCAGTCGTTCCGCCGCACCGCGCACATCGGGCGCCAAGCGATGTTCGGCGCCGACAAACTCCAGCAGGGCCGCTGTGGCGCTCATCCCAGCCAATCCTCCAGAAGCATGGTGAGCGCCGTGACATCGTCGCCATGCAGCACCGCCGCGACCGCGCGATCGGCCTCCCCGGGCGCCAGCCCGCCCCATGTCACCAGGCAGCGCAGCTTGGCGACGATATCCGCCTCGCTCACCGGGCGTTCGGGGTCACCGCGTGTGTCGATTAATTCGAGCCCGTTGACGCGCGCGCCGAAATGCGCGGGATAGCGCGCGCTGATCGCGGGATCTTCGGCGACGGTCACCTGCGCGCGCAGCGGCGCCAGCGCGGCGATCGCCTCGGGTGTGAAGTCGGTGGGCTCGGCCTGCCGCCCAGCCGCGATCACCGCGACCGCATGTTGCAGCGAGAATTTCGCCTCGATCTCGGTTCGCGGATCGGGCCGATCGCAAAAGGTCAGCGCATCGGCGTAGGTTTCGACCCGGAACGGCGCGTTCAGCCGGCCGGCGGCGCGCAGTTCCAGCGCGGCGTCGATCGCCGGATGCGCGTGGCGGCACGCCGCAAAGGGTTTGAAACTGACCTCGCCGATGAGCCAGCCCTCGCCCGCACTGCCCAGTTTGCCGGGCGCGCGCGTCATCGCCGCGAACAGCCCCTGCGGACCTTCGAGGATCGCCGCCGGTCCCGTGATTCCCACCGCTGCGGCGCGCGCGGCAGTATGCCCCGTCGCGACCGCGTGATAGACGTGCCACTGTTTCGTCTGCACGTCGTCGTGGCGCATGTGCCACAACCCGCCCGCGACCGACGCCGCATTACCGAGCGCCCAGCCCGTCGCCTCGCGGTTCAGCCCCAATACGCTGGCTGCGGCCGCCGCCGCGCCGATCGTCCCTGCCGTCGCGGTCGGATGCCATTGTGCATAATGATGCGCGTCGAGCGCAGTGCCGACCGCGATCATCGCCTCGTAACCGCGCACTCCGGCTTCGAGCAGCACCGCCATGTCGGTCGGCCCTGCCACCAGCGCCGCCGGCCAGATGACCGGCCCCGGGTGCAGCAATGCGGTGCGATGAACATCATCCATCTCAAGCACATTGCCCAGCAGAGCAGCGTCGGCAAATGCTGTGCCCAGACCGCGCCCGCGACCCCGAATCGGATGGTTTCGCGCCCCGGCAACACAGGCCACCCAGTCGAGCAGGTGCCGCCGCGCGCGCATCCTCTCGCTTTCCCCCACGGTGCGGGCTAGGCTGCTTGCAAGCTGCACGGTAAGGGGCGGATTCATTGCACCATGCCTCCCGTACCGCCCCTATCAAGGAGCTGAATTTGCCGAGCGATATTTCGACGAACGAGGTCGCGATCAAGTCTACGACCCCCCGTTATCTGCAACTTGCCGGGGAATGGCGGGCGGCGATCCTGGCCGGCAGCTTCGCCAACGGCGATCATTTTCCGACCGAAACCGAATTGTGCAAACGCCATGGCGTTTCGCGATTCACGGTTCGCGAGGCGCTGCGACGCCTGCAGAATGAAGGACTGATCGCCCGCAAACGGGGATCCGGAACGACCGTCCAGCCGGCGGCGGCTCGCGGGGGTGCGTTGCATCAGCCGCTGTCCAACGTTGGCGAAATCCTGCAATATGCCCGCGACACCAAAGTGGTTTACGAGCCGCGGGGCGCGGGGAAGCTGCCGCGCGTGATCGCCGAGCAGATCGGTGAGAACACGCTCGGCGAGTGGACCTGTTTTCGGGGCATCCGCCGTCATGACGGCGACAGCCTGCCGATCGCTGTCACCGATGCCTATTTTCACGAAACGCTTGGCGATGCGATCGACCGCCTGAATCTCGGCGCGGGGACGTTGTTCAGCCAGATCGAACAATTGTCTGGGCGCAGTGTCGGGCGCGTCACACAGGATATTCAGGCCGTAGCGGCGCGCGGCGAGATCGCCGCCGCACTCGGCATCCGGCGCGGCGCCGCGGTGCTGCGTATCCTGCGTTGCTATTTCGATCCGCACGGCGCGCTGTTCGAAATTTCTGTCAGCCACCATCCCGGCGACCGCTTCGCCTATTCGATGCACATCGACGTCGACGACTGACCGCGTCATGGCTGGGCGAGGTCCGGCACCGATGCGGGAATCCACTGCGGCTCGTTGGCAAAGCGTATCGGCGGCGCGATATGATGCCCGCCGTCGGCGCCCGCAACAATCAGGCCGCGCTCGGCGACTACCGGGGCGTTGAATGCCTCGCGAAAATCGAGCACGGGGGCGAAAGCCACATCCTTGTCGGCGAACCACGCGGTCCATTCGTCGCGTGTGCGCGTTGCAAAGGTCTCACGCAGAAAAGCGATCAGCGGCCCCTGCTTGCCCGCCGGCGCCTCGGCATAGGGCAGCAGATCGTCGCGGCCGAGCGCGCCAAGCAGCACGCGCGCGAACTTGATCTCGCGCCCGCCGAGCGCAATGTGCCCGCCGCCGCGGGTTGCATAGACCTGATATAAGGCTGCGCCGCCCAAGGAGCGCTGGTGCGACGAGACCGGCGACGCGCCGCCCGCAATCGCGCTGCCCGCGATATGCGCGCACCAGGGCAGCAGGCTGTCGAACATCGCGCAGTCGATATAGTCGCCCGCGCCGTTACGCTCGCGGCCGACGAGCGCCATCAGCACCGCCGACAGCGCGGTCAGCCCCGCCGCCATGTCGGCCGACGGCGCACCCGGCACCACCGGCGCGCCCACGCCGTCGCCCGCATCGTTGACCGACAGGAACCCCGCCATCGCCTGCACCGCCATGTCATGCGCCGGATGATGCGCCAGCGCGCCCTCTTGGCCGAAGGCGGAGATCGAGCAATAAACGATGCGCGGGTTGAGCGCACGCACCGTGTCATAATCGAAGCCCAGCCGCCTCATCACGCCGGGGCGAAAGCTCTCTACGAACACGTCGGCGCTGCGGCACAGTTCGGTCAATCGCGCCTTGCCCGCCACACCCTTGAGGTCGAGCACCAAGCTTTCCTTGCCGCGGTTTAGGTTCGCAAACCACACCGAGTGCCCGGCCTCGAACGGCGCCTGCTCGCGCGCGGGGTCGCCCGTCGGCGGTTCGACCTTGATCACGCGCGCACCTTGGTCGGCCATCATCACGGTCATCATCGGTCCTGGCAGGAATTGCGACAGGTCCAACACGGTGATGCCCGACAGCTTACCCATGATCGTCCTAAAACTCCGATGCTCAGACGACGCCAGCGGCGCGCAGCCGCGCCACCTCGTCGCCATCATAGCCCAGTTCGCCGAGAATGGCGTCGCTGTCGGCGCCGAGCAATGGCGCCGCGCGGTTGGGCAGGCGCCCGCCATCGAGCTTGATCGGATTCGCCAGAATGTCGATACCCGCCCGGTGCGGATGATCGACCTGATCGCGCATCTGCACCGTCTCAACCCAGTCGCTATCCAGCGCAGCGCCCAGTGTGTAGACCGGAGCGACGGGCACGTGCCCCGCCAGCAGCGTCTGCCAATGCGCCATCGGCTGCGCGGAAAACTCGGCGTCGAGCAGCGTGGTGAGCGCGTCGCGATTGGCCAATCGGTCGGCATTTGTCGCAAAGCGGGGATCGGCGGCCAAGTCAGCACGGCCCATCCGGTCCAGCAGAATATCCCAGAATTTTGGCAGCTGGCACATCACGAACATCCAGCCATCGGCAGCGCGGAACATCTGGCTGGGGGTTGCCGAAGGATGCGCGGAGCGCGGGGTGCGCTGCGTCTCGTCGCCCTCGTTCATGTACCACAGCGCCGGATAGCTGGTCTGATGCAGCGCGGCGGAAAACAGGTCAGTATCGACGTCGCGACCCTTGCCGGTGCGCTGCGCGTCGACCAACGCCGCGAGCAGGCCGATGCTCATGATGGTGCCGGTCATGAAATCGACCATCGAGAGCCCCATGCGCTGCGGCTCGCCATCAGGATCGCCGGTTAGCGCGCAATAGCCCGCCTCCGCCTGCATCAGATAGTCATAGCCGGGCCAGGCGCTGCGCGCATTGCCGCGGCCATAGGCCGACAGATGCGCGCACACGATTGCCGGATTGACGTGTTTCAGCGCGTCATAGGTGATGCCGAAACGCGCAGGCAGGTCGCCGCGCATGTTGTTCGCAACGGCGTCCGCCGACGCGGCGAGCTTATGAAACACCGCCATGCCCTCGGCGGCACCGAGGTCGAGCGTCAGCGAGCGTTTGTTGAGGTTGAATGCCTGAAAATAGAGGCTTTCGTCAGCACCCAGAAAATGGGGGCCAACATGCCGCGCCGTATCACCGCCGCCGCGCCGCTTGCCATCGCTCTCCGCCTTGCCCGGCGGCTCGATCTTGATGACATCGGCGCCGAGCTGCGCGAGGAACATGGTGCCATAGGGACCGGCACCATATTGTTCGACGCTGACGACGCGGAAACCGGTCAGGGGAAGGTACATCGAGTGGGACGCCGTCACGCCGGGTTGTTCTTGAAATGCTGCTTCGCGATGATGATCCGCTGCATTTCATTCGTCCCCTCGCCGATGCACATCAGCATCGAATCGCGATAATAGCGTTCGATGTCATATTCCTTGGAATAGCTATAGCCGCCGTAGACCCGCATCGCCTCCTGGCTGTTGTCAACCGCGGCTTCTGACGCAAAATACTTCGCCATCCCCGCCTCCATGTCGCAGCGATCGCCGCGATCATACGCCTCGGCGGCGTCGAGTGTCAGCAGCCGCGCCGCGCGCGCGCGCGTCGCCATCTCGCCGATCTTCAGCTGGATCGCCTGGTGATTGGCGATCGGTGTCCCCATCGTCTCGCGCTGCTGCGCATATTCGGTGGCGAGCCGCAGCGATCCTTCGGCGAGCCCGACACCGCGCGCGGCGACGTTGATGCGGCCGAGTTCTAGCCCGCCGGTCGCCTGGAAAAATCCCTGCCCCTCGACGCCGCCGATCAGCTGGTCGGCGGGAATGCGATAATCCTGCATGACCAGTTCGGCGCTATCGATCGCCTTATACCCCAGCTTGTCGAACTTCTTGCCGGTGGTCAGCCCGTCGCGCTTGTCGGCGATGAACAGGCTCATCCCCTTGTAGCGCGGATTGGCGGCGGGATCGGTCTTGGCGAGCAGCGCGAAGCAGGAGCCGTTGATCGCGTTGGAAATCCATGTCTTGGTGCCGTTCAGGACATAATCGTCGCCGTCACGCCGCGCGACGGTACGGATCGCCTGCAAGTCGGTGCCGGCGTTGGGTTCGGTCAGCGCCAACCCGCCGCGCACCTCGCCCGTCGCGAATTTGGGAAGCCACTGCGCCTTCTGCGCCGGGGTGCCGAAGCGTTCGACCGCCGCCGCCATGATCAGATGCGAATTAAAGATGCCGGTGATCGCCATCCAATAGGAGGATATGCGCATCACGATCTTGGCATAGGTTGTCGCAGGCAGGCCCAGCCCGCCATATTCCTGGCCAATCGTCGCGCCGAACAGTCCCATTTCGGCCATTTGTGCCACCAACTCGGCGGGCCAGATGTCGCCATGATCATGATGACGGATGACCGGAATGACCTCGCGTTCGAGCCAGCGGTCGATCGCATCCAGAAACGCCCGTTCTTCATCGGGATCGATGGTACGGATCGGTTCGACCAGTGCGGCGGTCGCCATGACATTCTCTCCCTTGTTCTTTTCCACGCGCCCGATGTCGCTGCTTCAATCGTCGACCGGACCGCAACCACGCTTCCAGATCAGCATCGTCCGCTTGAAACTGCACACCGTGTCGCCATGCTGATTCTTGCCGATGGTCCGGATCGTGACGATCCCCTGCTCAGGCCGCGACGATGATTCGCGTTTGTCGAGCACTTCGCTCTCGGCATAGAGCGTGTCGCCGGGGAACAGCGGATGCGTGAGACGAATCTCGTCCCAGCCCAGGTTTGCGACGGCCTTCTGGCTGGTGTCCGACACGCTCATGCCCACCATCAGCGCGACGGTGAAAGGCGAACAGACCAGTGGTTTGCCGAACTCGGTCTTCTTGGCAAATTCATAGTCGAAATGCGCTGGATGCGTGTTCATGGTGAGCAGCGTGAACCACACATTGTCGGTGTCGGTGATCGTCCGCCCGGGCCGATGCTCATAGATATGCCCGATCTCGAAGTCCTCGAAAGACCGGCCAAAGGTCTCCCGAAAGCGGTTTTCTCCAACCTGCTTTACCCCGTCACGCATCGATCTGTCCTTTGCTTCGCGCAAGCAGCGCGCGATATTTCATGATAATGGGTTTCTCGAGCATCCGACCCTCGTGACGCACAGCGCGACCACCCGCCGCGTCGAAAGCCGCGAGTGCGGCTTCAGCCTCTGCAATTTGCGCTGCGGACGGCCGAAAGGCCTGCTCGATGACGGGCACCTGCGACGGATGAATGGCCGCCTTGGCCGCGAATCCCAGTGCCTGCGCGCGACCGCACTCAGCAGCGAGCCCGTCAGGATCGTCAAGGCCGACAAAAGGGACGTCGATGGCGGCCACGCGCGCTTCCGCTGCTGCGAGCAATAGCGCCTGACGCGCGCCCAGCAACGGCTCCCAAGCCATCTCGACACCCAGTTCGGCCGCGAAATCGCCGCCGCCGAACATGATCGCACCAACCCGGGGGGCGACTGCAATGGCTTGCGCCTGCCGCAACCCGCGTGGGGTTTCGACCAGCGGCACCAGCAAGGGACAGCGATCGCCGAACAGCTTGGCGACAAGCTCGGCCTCTGCGGCCGCTTCGACCATCGGTAGCAGCAGCACGGGCGGCAAAGTCGCAGCATCGAGCAGCGCTGTCAGATCCCTTACCCCGGCGGCGGTCGCAAGCGCATTAATGCGCAGTCCCCATCCCTCAACATTTTCGGCTATATGAACAAGAGCCGCCGCCCGCGCGCCATGTTTGTCTTCTGGAGGGACCGAATCTTCAAGATCAATCACTGTCAGACCAGCCCCCGACGCCTTCGCCTTGGCGAACCGTTCCGGTCGCGTTCCGGGTACGAACAGCAGGCTGTTGGCGGCAAACATGAAAAGGGCGATCCTCCCGGCTTCGTCGTCGATTATCTTCTTCACAATTTGTCCGGACAAATTTAAAGTCAAGGCAGAATCGCAAATGTCCGGACAAATTTGCCGACATGACCATGAGGGAGAGTGCAGAAATGAAGAGATCAAGGTTGGCCGCACTGGCCACAAGCGTCGTCGTTGCCGCAGGCATCGCGGCCCCCGCCGCATCGGCACGCGTTCTGGATCCGGCCAAGCCGGTCGATGCCGTCGAAATATCCAAGCGGACGCAATGCGGTGTTAAGGACGGTACGCCTGCGGTATATCGCTGGACCGGTCGGGTCTATGGGCGCCGGACGGGCGAGCGCGACCGTCATCTCTTTAACGTCGAAGGGATGAATATCCGCCAATGCACCACCGTAACCGACGCCAAGCGCGGGACCGGCTATCGGATGGTCAGCCGGGAGATCATGCTCTATCTCGATCCAAAGACCAATGAAGTGCTGCGGAACTGGACCAATCCGATTACGGGCAAGACCGTCGAGGTCATGCATGTGGCCAATGACCCAGTGAACAGTCGGCCGACCTTTCCATATGGTGAGGATGGCACACCCTATGCAATGAACATGAGCCGGATCAACGACACGGTGTTTCTGGCGTTCGAGGCGCCGCTTTATTATGTGAACCCGTTGGCCGGCGACTATCAGGATTATGTCGGCAACAAATATCACGCGATGGAAATTTTCGATTTCGCGATGAGCGCGAAAGATGCGCTCGATACCAGCCTGCCGACCGCCTATCCGTCGATCGCCTGGGTGCGCATTTCCGACTGGATGCCCTGGATGATGATGGAAGGCCGTGACGGCCAGATGGTCTTCAACGCCGTCGGAACGAAGCTCAAGAGTTTCGACGAATTGCCCGCTGTCATGAAAAACGAGATCGCGACCACCTACAAAGATTATGTCGCACCGCCGCCGGTCGATGATGCCCGTCCCAACGAGACGACCTGGACCGTGTTCAAGAAATCGATCGATGCCAAACGCGCTGCGGAAGGGGCGAAGCCCGCCACGACCGCTCACTGATCGACAAAAACCCGGCAGCCGGATCCCCCGGCGGCCAAGCAATAAAAATGCCCCGGAAAGTCAGGCCTTCCGGGGCATTTTTTGATCCTGCCCCGGTCGGGCGCGACCCAGTTCAGAAGCCGGCTGTCAACGTCACCCCAAACCGACGACCGGGGCGCAGTCCGGCGATGAAATTGCGGCGAAGGTCTGCGTTGGCGTCGGCGTAACGGATGATTTGCGCGATGGCGTCTTCATCAAAGAGGTTCTTCACATAGGCCATGATCTTGAACCGGTCATTCTGCACCCCGATCCGCGCATCGACGACCACCGAGTCGCCGGTCTTGGCTAGGTTGAGCACCTGATCATAGCTTGACGCCACCAGATTGACGTTGCTGCCCACGAAAAACTGCCAATCCCCGGTTCCCATCGGCCGGCGATAATCGGCATCGACAAACACGGTGTGCGCCGGCGCCCGCGGGATATATTTCCCTTTGATCGACGCATAGCGCGACTGGCAACCGGTGATCGCTGGAAACTCGTCGCCGGTCGAACAATTGACGAGGCCGTCGTCGCTGACGTCCACGATCAGCCCGAGATTCTCGTCACTGCCCGCGGTGAATTTCGCATTGGTGTAGGCATAGTTGGCGGTGAGCGTGAAATTGCGATCCGGCCGCAAGATCAATTCGACTTCGGCCCCGTGGACACGGGCGTCGCCGCCGTTGCGCGTCAACGACACCTGGTTCGGCGGCACGGACACATTCTGTGTGATTTGATACCCCGAAATCTTGGTGCGATACAGCGCCACGTTGGCGATCAGCTGACCGTCGAGAAAGCTGTTCTTACTGCCGATTTCGAAAGCCTTGTTGTCTTCGGGATCGAAGGTCGGAAAGCCCGCGGTTATCGCCTGGTTGCTGTTGAAACCGCCGGGCTTTTGTCCTTCGGCATAAACGCCGTAAATCAAATGGTCGCGCGCCGCCTGCCAACTAAGGGTGAAGCGCGGGGTAAATTCCTTGAACGTCGCTTCGACCACGCGCGGCGCGGGCGCCGCCTGCCCGTTGCTGAAGGTCTGTGTGGCTTGCCGGATTTTTTCTTCGGCATAGCGGCCTTCGGCGGAAATCGACAACGTGTCCGTGATGTCAAAGGTCGCCGATCCGAAAACCGCCTTGTTCGTAATGTCGAAGTTGTTGGTGTTGCGGGATTCCGGCAGGTTCGCGGCGGTCACGGTAATCGGCGTAAAAATGCCGCACGCTGGCATTGCCGCACAGAGCGCCGCCGTCGCTGCGTTCGCATTGGCCTCGGCCCGCGTCAGTGCGTCGCTTGGCAACACGCGCGTGTCGCGGCTCTTGTCGGACTGATCGAAATAATAGCCGCCGATCAACAGCTTTAAGCGGTCCCCTTCATAGGCAAGACGCAGTTCCTGTGACCAGTCTCTGGTTTCCTGATGGTTCGAAAAGGTGAAATCCTGAACCGAGGTCGCGAAGGCGGTGTAGCGCAGCGTCCGCGGCGGCGTCACCGGCGCCGGGGCCGGACCCGTCGCGCCATAGGCAAAAATCACCATCTGGAAACTGTTGCCCGAATAATCGCCGTCGGTTTGGGTATCCGCAACGCGCCGGTTGTATCCGGTCAGCGATGTCAGCGTCACCCGATCGCCGAAATCGAAATCCATCCGATACGCTGCATTCAGCGTTTTCGATTCCAGGCCGACATCCTCGACATTGACGAACTGGCGGCTATAGTAGCTGTTGATCTGTTGCGGGCGAATGACGCCGCAATAATAGCGTCGCTGCCCACGATAGAGAGCCCCGTTGTCGGGGAAACAATTGTTGGCATTGGCGCTCTGGGCGAAAATCGCCGGCTGACCGTCATCGACCACATTGTAATTGGCGCGCAGCGAGGCCCGAAAGGCGCCGCCATTGTCATATTGCAGCAGTCCGAAACCCGAATAGCTTTGCTGCTTGCCGATCCGGCTGCCGTCGAACTGGTTGCGGAATTCGCCGGCATTGTCGAAGAGACGACCGCCGAGCGCAATCCCCAGCCCTTCGCCGATCGGGCCGCGCAAGCTGGCGGTCAGTTCGTAGCGACGCGTATCGGAAATATCGGCCTGCACCCTTCCGGTCCAGCGATCACCAGGACGTTTCGAAATGAGGTTGATCGCACCCGAATAGGTGTTGCGTCCATACAGCGCCGATTGCGGCCCCTTGACCACTTCGATCCGTTCGATCGTATCGACATCATAGTCGGCAAGCGATCCCGAATAATATATGCCGTCGATAAAATAGGCGACACCCGACTGGCCAAGGATATTTGCCTGCCCGCGGATCACCGGACGGTTGGCGTCGCGCCCGAACGTGTCGTCGAACACCAGCCCCGGCGTCGTTTTGGCAATGTCGGTCAGATTGTCGAGGCCCAGCCGATCGATCGACGCCGCCGTAGCGACCGCGACCGTCGTCGGTACATTTTGCAGCGTTTCTTCACGCTTGCGGGCCGTCACGATAATCAGATTGGGATCTTCATCGACCACCGGCGCCGAACCGCCCTGCGCCATGGCAGGCGCCGCGGCCAGTGACGCCACCGATGACATCAGCACGGCGGTCGAACAAAAAATACGGTGTTTGCTAAGCATGGTTTCCTCCCCCATACGGCATCAATTTGTCCGGACAACTTTCATCAATGCGCACGATTGTCCAGACAAATTTATGCCCGACCCGCTGGGCGGCCGATCGAATGTCTCTCGCAAGGCGCCCCGCGGCGCTCACCAGAACGGCTTTACCGAACCGAGCCAGGATGTGACGATCAGGAGCAGATATATGACAAAGACCCAGATCCGGGTGCGATCCATGGTGCGACGCAGGGGTCTTTCGGTGGCGTCGCTCGACCCCTCGGCGATCAGGCGCGCCAGCTGTCCGCCCACCGGCTTGAAGCTGTAATCGATCAGAATGGCCGCAACGAAGATCGCACCGAAAAGCAGCGCCTTGGTCGCGAGCCAGCCCGGCGCCAGCGGAGCCCCCGTTACCAGCGAAACCGCCCCGATCCCGAGATAAAAAAGGGTGAGGCCGAGCTTGATCGGGAGCTCGATCAGGCGTCCGGTCCGGGCGCGCGGCGTTCCTTCGTGCAGATAGATATCCCAGGTCAGCCAGAGCCAGAAGCCACCGACAATCCAGGCAGCGACCATCCATATGGGCGGTACCGCCCACCATCCCCCGCCCGCAAGAACCGAGAGTGACACCGGCACCATCAGCGCCCAGGCCGAGCGCGGGACCATATCGACCAGCACCAGCATGCGCAGCAGCACGAGCCGCTCGCCCAGCGCATAGCGATCGCGTTTACGAAAATGCTGCCCGAGCAGGAAGACGCCGACGTCGCCGCCCAGCCAGAACACGAACAGCAGCACATGGACGTATACGAGCGTCGGATAGGCCATATCGACGAGCGACATCACAACTCTCCCTTCAGCCAAATCGCCATTGCGACACAAAAGTCCGGACAAATGCCATTTGTCGCCTTGACAAAAGAGCATTTGTCCGGACAACTTTCAAGGGCGCAGGATGGGAAACCGACCGGATCGCCAACAGGCGGCCGTGCCGAAAAAACGGGAAGGTGTTGTCCATGGTCACGAAAATCATCTGCAAGCCCGCTTTATATGCTGCGGTCTCGATCGCTGCCGTCGTCGGCAGTGCTGCGCCGGCAACGGCACAGACCAGCGAAGCTGCGGCGGACGAAAGCGTCGGCGGCGTTCCGGAAATCGTCGTCACCGCCCAGCGCCGCGAACAGAGTGTGCAGGATGTTCCCATCGCGATTACGGCGCTCGATGCGCAGTCGCTGGAAACGCGCGGCGTAACGAGCGCGCTCGAGATTGCACAGTTCGTGCCGAACCTGGTGGGTATCAACAATACCGGTCTTGGCACCGGCAATGCCTATTTCCTGCGCGGCATCGGCAACACCGAGTCGATCGCGACCTTTGACCCGCCGATCGGCACCTATATCGACGACATCTATATCAGCCGCCAGAACGCCAATAATTTCAGCTTTTTCGACGTCGAGCGGGTCGAAGTGTTGCGCGGACCGCAGGGCACCTTGTTCGGCCGCAACACCACAGGCGGTGCGATTGCGATTGTGATGAAAGAGCCCGGCGACACGGTCGGCGGTTTTGTCGAGGCAGGCTACGGCAGCTTCGATCGCTTCTTGGCGCGCGGGTCGATCGACCTGCCCTTGTCCGACACGTTTGCCGTCAAACTGTCGGGCTATTTCCAGGATGACAAGGGATATGCGCGAAACGTCACCACCGGTGAACGCGTCAACGAGGACGATGGCTGGGGGGTTCGGCTAGGCATTCGCGGCGATCTGTCCGACACCGTACGCTGGAACGCCAGCCTGACGCACAGCTACGCCGCGTCCGCGAACCTGGTCAATTTTACCTGCAACCCGGTGGCGCCGACCGAATGCGATGGCCGCTATGTTTCAACCGGTCTGTCCAAAGACAGCAATTTCACGGGTCTGCTGACTGGCCGCAAGGCCGGGTTCGGGTTGGATAACGAGGCTTGGCTGAACCTCTTTACCTCCAATCTGGAAGTCGAGGTCACGCCTGACCTGACGCTCAATGTCATCACCGGTTTCGTGAATATGGAGCAGGATTTTGCGCTCGACTTTGCCGACGGACGCGCGTTGCCCAGCCTCGCAGTCCCGCGTCCCCCGGTCCTGGGGTATCGCTTCGGCGGCTTTGCCATCGTCAACGAAGGACAGCACGACCAGTTTACGCAGGAAATCAAGCTGAATGGGTCGCTCGGCGATGGCTTCATCGATTTTGTGTCGGGCATCTATTTCTACAAGGAATGGAACACGACCGATTTTGCCGATGTCTTCACCCTGCCATTGGCACCGCCGCCGACCGGCGTCCCCCTGGTCCTCGCCGATCGAACGCTGAAAAACAGCACGACCGCCTGGGCAGGCTATCTTCAGGCCGATGCCAATGTCACCGACCAGATCATCGTCACGGCGGGCATTCGCTATACCGACGAGCGCAAGACCATAAAGTTCGACGACAACCGGCTATCCTGCAACGATGCCGTGATCGAGGCGGCCTGCCTGGAAAGCGCCAACCTGATTGCGGCGAATGGGGTGCGGATCCCGACCCGGCAGCGCGCGAAAGTATGGACGCCGCGCTTTGCGATCAATTTCAAACCTTCGCGCGACCTGCTGCTGTTCGTCAGCGCAACGCGGGGCTTCAAATCGGGCGGGTGGAGCGCCCGCGCGACGTCGCCGACCGAGGCGCTGCCCTTCGGGCCAGAAAAGGCGTGGAGTTACGAGGCGGGAATCAAGGCCGATCTTTTCGATCGCCGCCTTCAACTGAACCTCGCGGCTTTCTGGCTCGATGTCAGCGACCTGCAAACGCCCTCGGCCTTCACCCGCGCCAACGGGTCGGCGGCGTTCATTACCCGCAACTTTGCCAACTATCGCAACAAAGGCATCGAACTTGAACTGACGGCGCGGCCGACTGATGCCCTCACGCTGTTTGGATCGCTCGGCTATTCGGACGATGAGTACCGGCTTGATGCCGATTTGCCCCGCTTCGATCTTTACGGCGTCGAATCGGTCGCAAGCCAGTTGGCGCGCTGTCAGGCGCAACTCGCGACCGGCCTTACCGCCGGCGGATCGGGTGCCGACAATGCCTCGGCCTGCGGCGTCGGGATTGTCGCGCCCGACGGAACGCTGGCCGAGCCTGTTCGCAGCCCGCGCTGGACCGCGGCGATGGGTGCCAGTTACGATGCGCCGCTCGGCGGTGGATTGTCGCTGCGCCCGTCGGTCAACGCCAGCTGGCGATCGAAAAGCGAGGTCAGCACGGCCAACCTGACCTTCTATGATCGGGCCTATACCAGTCCCCGCGGAACCAGCTATCCCGCCAATCCCTTTGGCGATGGCGCGGCCATCACGGGATCGTTCAGCCCGGCGCGCTGGATCGTCAACGCCTCGCTGGCGCTGGTCAGCGACCAGGGCTGGTCCCTGACCGCCGAATGCAAAAATTGCCTCGATCAGGAAGCTGTCGAATCGACGCTCACCAACTATACCTATCTCAACCGTCCGCGGACCTGGTCGATCCGGGGCAAATATATGTTCTGATCGCGGCGACAAAGATATTTGCCTGCCTCCGGGCGAGACGGATTTTTGTCTTGCCGATGACGCCGGGCTTTCTGGGGGAAACAAGATATGAGCGTCACGGATACGGCACACCAACCCGGCCGATCGGAATTTGGCAAAGGCTGGAAGGTCTTGATCGCGGCGATGATCGGCGTGGCGTGCGGCGCCTCGCCGCTGCCATACAACACGATCGGCTTCGTCATCGGACCAATTAACGCCGAACTTGGCTGGAGCTTTGCAGAGATCAGCGCCGCCATTCTGGTATTCGGTATCACCGCATCGTTGCTGGCACCGGTGTTCGGGTGGCTCGCCGACCGCCATGGGGTGCGCCGCGTGGCCATCCTAGCGATGCTCGCCTTCGGATTGACCTTTGCCCTCGTCGGCGCCGCTCCAGCCTCGCTGCTTGGATTTTACCTGCTGTGGTTCCTCGTCGGCTTGGTCGGCATCGGATCGACCCCGGTCACCTTCAGCCGCGCCGTCAATATGTGGTTCTCGCAGAATCGGGGGCTGGCGCTGGGCCTCATGCTGATCGGCACCAGCTTTGCCGCGCTGATCGTGCCGCAGGTCGCCGTTCGTGCGGTCGAAGCCTATGGTTGGCGCAGCATGTATCCGGCGCTGGCATTGTTCCCGCTGCTCGTCGCGCTGCCCATCCTCTACCTCTGGTTCCGCGAGCCGCGGGCAGACGAAATGCCGGCCGACATTCACAGCGGCGGCCAGTTGACCGGCGTCACGTTGGCCAGCGCGCTTCGCGACCGACGATTCTGGACCATCTGGCTGTCGATCCTCTGCGTCGCGCTGGCTTATGGCGGCGCCCATATCCATATGCCGGAAATCATCAAACAGCACGGCATGACCGCCGCACAGGGTGCGTCAGTGATGGGCATGATCGGGATCGCACTCATCGCAGGGCGGATCGTTACCGGCTGGTTGCTCGACCGGATCTGGGCGCCGCTGGTGTGCGTACCCGTTCTGCTCATCCCGGCAGGCGCATGCTGGCTGTTGATGGGGACCAGCACCGACGTCGCGCTGATTTACGGAGCCGCGTTTCTGCTCGGCTTCGCTGCCGGGGCGGAAAGCGATCTCATCGCCTATCTGGCCAGCCGCTATTTCGGCATGGCGAACTACGGCAAGGTTTACGGATTGCTCTATATGCCCTTTGGCATCGGGTCAGCGATCTCGCCCGTCCTTTACGGGCGGATACGCGACGTAACCGGCAGCTATGACCAGATGTTGCAGGCGGCGATGCTGCTGTTTGCGGTCGGCGCGGCGCTTCTGATCACGCTTGGCCGCTATCCCGTATTCAATCGTGAGACGGCGCGCGCGGCATGACAATCGCCGACCTGCCGCTACCCGCGGGCTTAAGATCTGCGGTCGAACCGCAGTCGTTGCTTGTCGATCGCGAAACGCGCTCGCTCTATGCGCACGACGTCTATTCAGCGGGCCCGCTGCCGTTGGCGGTGTTTCGACCGACATCGGTTGACGAGCTGGCGTGCGGTGTTGCCGCCGCTACCCGCGAGGGGATCGCGGTCGTCCCGCGCGGCGGCGGGATGAGCTATACCGGCGGTTATCTGTCGCCGATCCCCCGCTTCATTCTGGTCGATACCGGCGCGCTCGACGCCATCGTCAGCATTGATGAAACCGACATGACGGCGACGGTCGAGGCGGGCGTGACCTGGGAAAAACTGCGCGCCGCGCTGCAGGGGCGCGGCTTGCGGGCCAAGGCATGGGGCACGCTGTCGGGTTTGCACGCGACGGTCGGCGGCGGGATGAGCCAGAATGGCGTCTTTTGGGGCGCCCGCGACGGCACCATTGCCGACGCCGTATTGCGCTTCGACATTGTGCTGGCCGACGGACGGATCCTGTCGACCGGCAGCGAGTTCTTTCGGCCCTTCGGTCCCGATTTGACCGGCCTGTTCATTGCCGACTGCGGGGCGCTGGGTATCAAGGCGCGAATCACGCTTCGGCTCGTTCGGGAGGGAACGGGCCTCGCCTATGGCAGCTTTGCCTTCGACGATCACCGCGCCCTGTTTCAGGCAATGAGCGCAGTGGCGCGCGGCGGATATGCGTCCGAATGTTTTGGCTTTGACCCGTTTCTGCAGGCGCAGCGCATGAAGCGCGAAAGCCTGACCAAGGACGCGAAAAGTCTTGTGACAATGATGAAAGCGCAAGGCTCGCTCCTAAAGGGTCTGAAGGAAGGCGCGAAGGTCGCTTTGGCGGGCCGCAGCTTTCTGGACGATGTCCCCTTCTCGCTCCATTGCATCGCTGAAGCGCGCAGCGAAACGGCCGCGCGTGACGACATAACGGCGATCGAAAAGATCGTCGGCGCGGCGGGCGGCCGCGCCATTGAAAACACGATTCCGAAGATATTACGATCGAATCCGTTCCCGCCGGTCAACTCAATGGTCGGCCCCGACGGCGAACGCTGGGTGCCCGTCCATGGATTCCTGCCGCATTCGCGATTGGTCGAAAGCTGGGAGGCGATCCAGATACTATACGCCGATCATGGTGAGCAGATGGCGGCGCTCGGTGTCGAAGCGGGGGCGATGCTTGCCGCGGTCAGCCCGCAAGCATGCCTGATCGAGCCGGTCTTTTTTTGGCCCGATGCGCTAAATCCCCTGCATCGCAGCGCCGTTGAGCCAGCGCATCTTTCCAAGCTGAAAGGGTTTGATGCCAACGCCGCAGCGGCATCGCTGGTCCACACGCTGCGTGCTGGCGTCATCGACATTTTTGCCAAGCGTCAGGCAGTGCACCTGCAGATCGCGCGGACCTATCCGCTGCGCGAGAGCCATGACGAAACGGCGTGGCGTCTGTTAGAGACGATCAAGCGGCAGCTCGATCCGGCCGGACTGATGAATCCGGGGTCGCTGGCCCTGACATGAGGAGCGCGCAAGTTTGACAGAGATTTCGCCATACGCAGCAGCGGCCATGCAGCTCACCGCACGGTCGTTGGCGGGAATCGACGCATCGTCGGCGCGCGCCGATATATTGGCGCATATCGGCGCGCTGGAGGGCGCCATCCGCACCACCGCCATCTTTGTCGAACAATATAGCGGCCTGCCGCTACGCCTGGTGGTCCTGCCCGAATATCTCTTCACCTCCTACCCGGCTGGAGAGACGATTGAAGGCTTTGCGGCGCGCGTTGGCTTTGCCCCTGACGGACCCGAATATGACGCGCTCGGCAAACTGGCGCAGCGGCTTGGCCTATATATCGCCGGTAACGCCTATGAGACCGACCGGCATTTCCCAGGTTTTTATTTCCAAGCAAGCTTCCTGATCGCGCCCGATGGCAATGTCGCGCTGCGATACCGGCGGCTGCTGTCGATGTTTGCGCCGAGTCCGCATGACCTTTGGGAAGCCTATCTCGATCGCTACGGCCTCGACGGCGTGTTTCCCGTCGCCGACACGGCACTCGGACGGATCGCCGCCATTGCGTCCGAAGAAATTCTCTATCCCGAAATCGCCCGCGTGTTCGCCCTGCGCGGCGCGGAAATTTTTGTCCATTCGTCGAGCGAGATCGGTTCGCCACTGGCCACGCCAAAGGATATTGCGAAGCGCGCCCGCGCGTTCGAGAATATGGCCTATGTGGTGTCGGCGAACACCGCTGGGATCAGCGGCACGCCGATGCCGATCGCCTCGGCCGACGGCAACAGCCAGATCGTTGACTGGCGCGGCAAGCTGGTCGCGCAATCGCTGTCGGGCGAGACCTACACCGCGTTCGCCGAGATCGATCTGGCGGCATTGCGCGCGGCCCGGCGACGTCCGGCAATGACCAATATGCTCGCGCGCCAGCGACCGCAGATGTTTGCCGAGGCCTTTGGCGCCGCCGCAGCGGCTTTCCAGCCGCCGGGCGCGATGCTGGATGACGGCGGGATCGCCACGCCGCCGCCCCGCGACTATTTCCGTAAGGCGCAGGAAGCGGTCATCGACCGGCTGCTGCGCGCCGACATCTTGCGATGAAGCACCGCAGAGTCCGCGGCACGATCCGTTACACCTCGGTCAAGCCGGGCATGGCGGGAACGGAGCGCGGCCGCGAGTATTTTTCCTTCACCCATCATCGCGACGGATCGACGATTCTGCGCGCGCAATGCGAGATAGAAGAACCTGCGCCGACGGTCTTGCGCGACGTCATCTATCATATCGGGCCGGATATGACGCCGTTGCATTTGCATGTGCAGCTGATGCTCGACGACGCATTCCTGGGGTCGGGCTGGATGCGCCATAATGTCGCGGCGAAGACGGTCGAATGCGAGAGCTGGGCGCCGTCGACGGGACGGCGATCGGAAAGCAGGACCGTCGGCGATTTCGACGGCTTTGGTACCCATCCCGTTGTCGCCGACGCCTATGCGACGCGTCTGATGGCGGACGCCGCTGCCGGGAGCCGGCGGCAACTGCGGATGGTCCTGCCGTCCGCCGATCATCGGGGCGCCACGCCGCCAGCGATAGCCGAGGTTTTGATCGACCTGGAATATGTCGGCGTTTCGCGTCGCGAAGTTGCCGCCGGTGCCTTTGATTGTCGCCATTTTCGGTTCATCGATGACAGTAGCGAGGGCATGGGCGGGCGCACGCACCCCGCTTATGATATCTGGGTCACCGACGACGATGATGCGATTTTGGTCTATGGCGCGATCGATGGTTATATGATGAACCGATACGAACTTGTCGAACTCGTCCGTTAACGCATATTGCTATGAGGTCTTACCTCAATCCATGCGGATCAGCAGTTTGCCGAAATGCGCCGCCTCGGCAAGATAATGATAGGCATCGGGTGCTTCGCCAAAGTCAAATTCGCGCGCGATCGGCATCCGCAGCTCTTTCTCGGCCGCCAGGTCGAGTGCGTCGATGAGCATCTCGCGGCTGCCCGATGCGATGCCCTTGACAACGATATTCTTGCCGATCAGTGCGCCTTGACTGGCGCTCCCCACGTCGGTCGGATGCCCGGATTGCGCGCCCACTGTCGCGATGCGGCCTTCAACCGCGGCGGCCGCGACCGTCTGTCCCAGTGCCGAAAAACCGAGGGTATCGACGATCACATCGACGCCGCGCCCGCCAGTTGCTTCGCGCAGCGCCTCCGCCCAGTCGGGACGCCGCCGATAATTGATGATGTAATCCGCGCCCAGTTGCTGCGCCTCCGCCAGTTTGGCATCGCTGGACGACGTAATGGCTACTGCTGCACCCAGTGCCTTGGCGGCCAACAGCGTGAAGATCGCGATGCCGCCAGTACCCTGCGTCAGCACCAGCTGACCTGCTTCGGATGCGCCAAAACGCACCAAGGCGTGCCACACCGTCGCCCCCGCGACAGCAAATGTCGCGGCGGTTGCATTGTCCAGCGCATCGGGAACGCGGATGAGCGCCGATGCGGGGAGAATAATCTCCTGGGCCAGCCAGCCATCGACGGTGACCCCCAAATCGGCGGCGAAAAATTCCGGCCGATAGGGTCCGTCGTGCCAACCCACAAAATGCGGTGCGATGACGCGCCAACCGGGCTCGACCGAATCGACGCCGTCGCCGATCGCGGTGACGATCCCGACGCCATCCGAAAGCGGTACCCGGGTCGCGGGGAGGTCGCGGCCATAGTCGCCGTTCGCCACCATCAGGTCGCGATAATTGAGCCCTGCGGCCAAGACCCGCACCCGCACCTCTCTAGGTCCAGGCATCGGCGTGTCGCGCTCGCCAAGCTGCAGGTCGGTCAGGCCACGTCGCTGTCCGAGCTGCCATGCTTTCATCGCGGCTGCTCCGCAAAAGCCTCGATCGTCGCCGCGGTGCCGGTCTGGGCGATCAGCGCCTGGCGGCGGAGGAAGCGCAGCAGCCCCTCGTCGCCCATGCGCGACGGGCCGAGCCCCGACCCCTTGCGCGAATGGTTGGTCGCATCGCCGACCATCGAGGTCAGCGCGCCGTCCTGAAGGCTGATCGCGCCGGCGTCGAGCCGCGCACCGACCGCCGCCGCCTCGTCCAGCGACCCGGCATAGACCGCTGCCGACAGGCCATAATCGCCCGCATTGGCAAGTACGACCGCTGCGTCGATGTCATCGAACGGCGTCACCGGCAGTACCGGACCAAAGGTTTCCTCGCGCATCACCATCATCTCGGGCGTCACGTCGGCGAGGATCGTCGGGCGCAGCCATGCGCCGCCGCCGTGCCGCTCGACCGTGCCGCCACTCAACAGCCGCGCGCCCTTGGCCAGCGCATCAGCGATCTGCTCGGCAACCTTGTCGGCCTGCGCGGCGAAGATGAAAGGGCCGATATGGCCGCGCGCTGGATCGGGCCAAGTCAGCTCGACCGCCTCGGCGGCGCGCACCAGCTCGGCCAGGAAGGGCTCGGCGATCGCGCGCGCGACGTAAAGTCGCTCGATCGACTGGCACGCCTGGCCGGTCGCAACGATGCTGGCGCGCAGCGCGACCTGCGCCGCGGCGACGGGATCGGCCGAAGCGGTGACGATCATCGGATCCTTGCCGCCAAGCTCGAGATTGACGGGGATCAGCGCGTGCGCCGCCGCTTCGGCGACCTTGCGCCCGGTCGCGGTCGAACCCGTAAAGCACACATAGTCGACCGCCCCGATCAGCGCCTGGCCGGTGACCGGCCCGCCCATGACATAGGCGAGCGGCAGATCGGGCACTTCGGCAAGCGCGGCGCGCATCGGCTCGACGAAACGCGGCGTCACCTCCGACGGCTTCACCAGCGCCGCCGACCCGGCCATCAGCGCGGGCACAGCGTCGATATGGCTGAGGATGACGGGGAAGTTCCACGGCGCGATCGCCCCGAACAGCGGATAGGCCGACCAGCGCGACGAAATCTCGATCCCCGGCACAACCGAGGGCCGCGGCCCGGCGTCGAGCGCATCGAACAGCGCCGGCCCGCGCGCCACCCAGCCGCGCATGTTGCGGAGGCACCCGTCGATCTCGATCGCGGCGATGGTGCGCCGCCCGGTGTCGATGGCGAGCGCCGCGGTGATCGCTTCACGGTGCCGTTCGATCGCGTCGGCGAAGCGCAGCAGCACCGCCGCGCGTCCCTCGGCACCGAGTCCTTCCCAGGCCGGCTGGCGCGCGCGCAGCGCCGACGCCTGCGCGACAACGGCGGCTGGGTCGGTGGCGGCGAAGCTGTAATCCTCCTCGCCTGTGCGGGGGTTGCGCGCCTTCATGCCTGCTCCTCCCACGCCGCGACGATCGCGTCGCCGGGCGCAAACCATGCTTCCGGCCGCGCCGTGAGGTCGGCGAGCAACGCCTCGAACGCGCCGATGCGATAGGGCAGTCCCATAATATAGGGGGTGACATGGATCGGCAGCAGCCGCGCGCTGCGCTGGGTCGCCGCCTCCGACGCCAGCCAGTCAAAGGCGTCGGTCAGCGCGGTGCGCCAGCTGTCCGCCGACTGCTGCTGCACCGCGACCATCTGCCGATCCGATAGCTCGTGGTTGAGCGGCAGGTTGATGAGGCCGTTGGCAAAGCGATAGGGCAGCTCGTCGTTGACCCAGTCACAGCAGTAGGAGAGCCCCGCCGCGCGCAGCAGATCGGGGGTACGAAAGCTTTGCGAGCGCGCGATCGACAGCCAGCCCTTCGGCGTCACCCCGGCGGCGGCAAGCCGCGCCAACGTGTCGGCGATCAACGCCCGCTCGGCCGCTTCGTCCAGCGAGCCGTCGATCGTGCCGTTCATGTCGGTCGAGTGGGCAATCACCTCATGCCCACCGTCGATCACTGCCGCGAGCAGTTCGGGATAGCGTTCGGCAATAGCCGCGTTGACGGCAAAGCTCGCCCGCACCCCCGCCGCCGCCAATGCGTCAAGGAAGCGCCACGCGCCGACGCGGTTGCCATAATCGCGCGCGGTATAGTGGCGATAGTCGGGATAGGCGGTCTGCATATGCCCCGGCGCGCGAAACGGCGCATCGGCGGGCTGGATCGGGAACCATTCCAGGCTGACGCAAATCCACACCGCGACGCCGCGGTCGCCGGGCCAGCGGATCGGCGCGCGCCGATGAATGTTCGACCAGGCATAAAGGTCGTGATCATAGCCATGGCCGCGGCGCGGATAATGGAGATAGGCGGGATCGAGCGTCATTGCGGCGGCGCCTGCTGCGCGCGCCACGCATCGACGATGTCGCCGGCGCGCGCGATCCACGCGCGGCCGTCGGCGGCGATATGCTTCAGCGCAGCGTCGAACGCGCCGATGCGGTGCGGCTGGCCGATCAGATAGCCATGGAGCGGAATGCACATAACCGTCCCCGACGCCGCGCCCTCGGCCGCCAGCCGTTCATATTGGCGGACCAGCGCGTCGGCATAGTCGCGGCCAGACATGTTGTAGACGAAGAAGCCATAATGGTCGTTGACCTCGAGGCTGTAGGGGATTGACGCGAGCTGGCCGCGCGCCACCTTCACCTCCTGCACCTGATCGTCATGATAGAGGTCGCAGGTATAATCGAGACCATAGTCGGCGATCAGGTCGAGGGTGCGGACGGTGTGGGTCAGCGCGGGCGCCAGCCAGCCGCGGATTGTCTGCCCCGTCGCCTCGCGCACCGTGCGGATCGAATCCTCAATGATCGCCCGCTCCTGTTCCTCCGACATATTGTAGGCATAGCGAGTGTTATAGATGCCGTGGCTGAAGAATTCCCAGCCGCGGGCGTTGGCGTCGGCCACGACTTCGGGATGGTGCTGGCACAGCGCCACCGACAGGCTGACCGATCCCGGAAAGCCGTGCTTTGTCATCACATCGGCCATCCGCCAGTGGCTGACGCGGTTCGAATGGTCGCGGTGGGCAAAGCCGACGACGTCGGGCGCGGGCCGCGCCCACGCCTTGCGCTGAGGGTGCGGCGGCGGGTCGATCTCATAATATTCCAAGTTCGGCGCGACCCACACCGCCACTGTCTTGCCCCCCGGCCAACGCACTGGTGTGCGCCCGCGATAGGGGTGATAATCATACAGCCCCGGATCGGTGGCACCCGGCTGCATCAGCGCGCCTCCAGCCAGTCGATCACCGCCTGCACCGGCTCGACGTCGGCATATTTGAGCTGGAGGTCGGTGAGGTTGGCGAAATGATAGCTGGCATGTTTGTCGGCGCAGGTTTCGATGGGGACGATGGCGCGATAGCCATGGCTCAGCGCATCGACCGCGGTCGCGCGGACGCAGCCCGAGGTGCTGCCGCCCGTCACCACCACCGTATCGACCTTGTGCCAGGTCAGATAGCTGGCGAGCGGCGTTTCGAAAAAGGCCGACGGCATTCGCTTGGTATAGGTCAGATCATCGGCGTCGATGTCACAGCGCGGGTCGAACGCATGGCGGTCGCTGTCATATTTGATATTCTGCAGGCTGTCCTCGGTGTCGGTGCGGGTGCCCCACACCCCCGCGTCGCCGGCGTCGGCCTTGTACGCGACGCGGCTCCAGATCACCGGCATGCCGCGCGTCCGGGCCAGCCGACTGATGATGTTGATGTAATCGATCTGGCGCGGGTCGGTTTCATAGGCGGTGCGGAACAGGTCGGTGCGGGTATAGGCCTGCTGGACATCGACGTTGACGATCGCGAGCCTGGTCCCGAAGCCGAATTTGCGGCGCGCGGGGTTGGCCATCACCTCGTCGAAAATCTCGCGCGCGGTGCGGCCGTCATCGATCATCTTCGTTCCCAGCATCGGCCGCCATCTCCCCAAAAATCGGTGTCGCGGCCGCCGCGCCGGCGGAGCAACAAAAATCGCTTGCCGAATTAAATTTGTCCGGACAAATTATGCAAGTGATTTCTCGCCACGCCCTGACGATTCCCGCTACGCCCGGGACACCGGCCCGCACGGTACACTACCGCCGCTGCGGCCGCGGCCCAGCGCTACTCATGGTACATCAAAGCCCGCGAAGCTCGGCCGAATATGAGCCGCTGATGCGCCGCTGGGGCGAACATTTCACCTGCATCGCGCCCGACACGCCGGGCTTCGGGCAGTCGGACCCACTGCCCGGGGCGCCCGAGATTGGCGATTTCGCCGACGCGCTCGGCGCCTTCGTCGATGCGATCGGCGTCGGCCGGTGCGCCGCCTATGGCTTTCATTCGGGTGGCATTATCCTGATGGCGCTGCTCAAGCGGCAGCCGGCGCGCTTTTCGGCGGTCGCGATCGGCGGCTATGCGATCTGGACCGCGGACGAGATGCGGCTGTTCGGCGAGCACTATCTGCCCGAATTTCACCCGGCCCCCTATGGCGAGCATCTGGCCTGGTTGTGGAACCGGATCCTTGAGCAGAGCTGGTTCTTTCCATGGTTCGACGTCCGCGATGCGGCGCGCCTGTCGGTCGCGCACGCCGATGTGGGCCGTGTGCAGCAGGCGGTGATGGAGATGCTCGACGCCGGTAACGCCTATCGCGCCGGCTATGGCGCGGTGCTGCGCGCCCCGCGCGACATTCCGGATCCTGACGCGCCCTGCCCACCAACGCTGATCACCGCTTACGACGGCGATCCGCTCCAAGCGCATATTGCGCGGCTTGGCGCACTGCCCCCGCATTGGCAGGCGCACGCAGTCGCGACGTCGCAGCAGCATCAGAACGAAAGTCTGGCGTTTCTGGCCGCGCGAGCGGGCGATGCGCCCTGCCCGCCGCTCGCCGAGGATGACGGCGAGGGCTGGGTCGCGGTCGGCGACACGCTTCTCCACTGGCGCGGCGCGCGCGGCGCCGATGCGCTGCACCTGCACGCCCCCGGCGCCGAACTCACCAATCCGGCGCCCGGCGGGCTGGCGATCGACGCGCCGGGCCACGGGCTGTCGGACCGCGCCGCCGATCCGTGCGCCGCGGTCGAAGATGCGGCGCGGGCGCTGGGCGCGGGAACGATCGCCTGGCCCGCGCCGCCCCCGGGTGACGCGGCCCTGCTTTATCCGGACCTCACTCCCGACCGTTTCGGCGGCCATCTTCTACGTGCGTGGAGCGCGGCCCGGGCGGAGGCGCTGTTCGCGCCCTGGTATGCGGCGGACAAGGTCCATGCGATCGCCGTCGACGCCGCCGCGATCGCCCCCGCCGCGATCGCGCGGCGCGCCCGCGCCCGCCTGCGCGCCGGCGATAGCGCCGCGGCGTGGCACCACCTATTGACCGAAATGGACCAAGGAGAGTGAGATGACCGATATCCGCACCGCGATGCCGCTGCTCGCCCGACACGAGGGCGTGTGGGACGGCACCTACAGCTATTTCAACGCCGCCAATGAAAAGGTGGACGAACATTCCAGCCGGCTGCTGTGCCGCTTTCCCGACGATGGTCCGCACCCCTATCACCAGACCAACCATTACACCTGGCCCGACGGACGTACCGAAGTACGCGATTTTCCCGCCGATTATCGCGACGGCCGGGTGTGGTGGGACAATGAGCTCATCAAGGGCTGGGCGGCCGAAGTACCGCTCGACGAGTATAACCGCACGGTGATGCTCTACTGGCAGCGCCAGGGCGATCCCTCGCTCTATCTTTACGAGATGATCCAGCTTGCCGATGACGGGCAGAGCCGGTGCCGCACCTGGCATTGGATCCGCAGTGGCCTGCTGGAGACGCGTACCGCGATCCAAGAGCGACTTGTCACGCGCGACTGGCGCGCGGTCGAGGCCGACATGGTCGCTTCGGCCTGACCGGAGAAGCGCAGAATCATGCCGCAGACGCTGTTCGACAAGATCTGGGCCGCGCACCATGTCGCCGATACGGCGGCGGGCGCGGCGCTGATCGCGATCGACCGCGTTTTTCTGCACGAACGCACCGGCGCCGCGGCGCTGCGCTCGCTCGCCGAGCGCGGGCGCCGCGTGCATGATCCCGCACGCGTCTTTGCGGTGATGGACCATATCGTCGATACGCGCCCCGGGCGCGGTGACAGCACGCTGATGCCGGGCGGCGAAGCTTTCATCACCGAAACGCGCGCCGCGACGCGGGCGGCGGGGATTACGCTGTTCGACGTCAACGACCGCGACCAGGGTATCGTCCACGTCATCTCGCCCGAACTCGGCATCGTCCTGCCCGGCGTGACGCTGGTCGCGCCCGACAGTCACACCTGTACGCAGGGCGCGTTCGGAGCGCTCGCGTGGGGCATCGGCTCGTCCGAAGCCGAACATGCGATGGCAACGGGGACATTGCGGCTGAAACGGCCGCAAACGATGCGCGTCACCTTCACCGGCCGCCTCGCACCGGGGGTAACGGCCAAGGATATGGCGCTGGCGCTGATCGCCGCGCATGACGCCGGTGGCGGCGCCGGCCATGCCGTCGAATTCGCCGGTTCGGCGGTGCGCGAGCTCGACATGGAAGCGCGTATGACGCTGTGCAACATGGCGACCGAGTTTTCTGCGATGACCGCGCTAATTGCACCCGATGTGCAGACCTTTGCATGGCTTGCCGGGCGCCGTTACGCGCCCGCCGCGTTCGATGACCCTTATTGGGCGACCCTGCGCAGCGACGAAGGCGCGGTGTTCGACCGCGAGTTGGCGATCGACGCCGCCACCATCGCGCCGATGGTCAGTTGGGGGACAAGCCCCGAGCAGTCGGTGGCCATCGACGCCGCTGTACCCCAGGGTCCGGCGCGCGCGCACGACTATATCGGCCTTGCGCCGGGGCAGCGCATCGCTGGGACGCCGATCGACGCGGCGTTCATCGGCAGCTGCACCAACGGCCGCCTCTCCGACCTCCGCCGCGCCGCCGCGCTGCTGAAGGGGCGCCGGATCGCGCCGTCGGTGCGCAAGGCGCTGGTCGTCCCCGGCTCCGCCGCGGTGCGCCGCGCCGCCGAAGCCGAGGGACTCGACCGCATCTTCACCGACGCCGGTTTCGAATGGCGGCTGAGCGGCTGCTCGCTCTGTTTCTATGCCGGCGGCGAGGGTTTCGCGCCGGGCAGTCGGACGGTGAGCACCACCAACCGCAATTTCGAAGGCCGCCAGGGTCCGGGCATTCGCACCCATATCGCGAGTCCCGAAACCGTGGCGGCGAGCGCGATCGCGGGGGCGATCGCCGACCCGCGCGCGCTCGCGGCGGAGGCGGCGGCATGACCCCCGTGACGACAATCACCAGCCCCGGCGTCCCGCTGATCCGCGACAATATCGACACCGACACGATCATCCCCAGCCGCGAGATGCGCTCGACCGGGCGCACCGGCCTGGCCGCCGGTCTGTTCGCGCCGTGGCGCTACACCGACGCCGACCGGCGGATCGGCGATGCGACCTTCGTGCTCAACCACCGCGACGCGATCGGCACGCGCCTGCTGCTTGGCGGACGGAATTTCGGCTGCGGGTCGAGCCGCGAACATGCGGTGTGGGCGCTGCGCGAATATGGCATCGAATGCATCATCGCAGCGAGCTTTGCCCCGATCTTTGAGGGCAATTGCATCCGCAACGGGCTGCTCCCCGTCACCCTGCCGCTCGACGTGGTGCGATCGCTGGCCTGGGCGATGGTGACAATCGACCTGCCGGCGCAGGAGGTGCGCGCTTCCGGCCGCACGCACCGCTTCGCCATCGATGCCGAGGCGAAGGCTATGCTCGCTGGCGGGCTCGACGCGATCGATCTGACTTTGACCCAGGCGGACGCTATCGCGGCGTGGACGGCAGCCGACCGCGCGGCGCGGCCCTGGGTTTATCCGGAGCCTGCATCATCATGACCCGCATCCTGATCTCCGAAGTTGGTCCGCGCGACGGGCTCCAGTCGATCGACCGCGTGATGCCGCTCGCGGCCAAAAAGGCGTGGATCGCCGCCGAGGCCGCAGCGGGGGTGCGGGAGATCGAGGTCGGCAGCTTCGTCCCGCCTTCGCTGCTGCCGCAGATGGCCGACACCGCCGAACTGGTCGCCTTTGCGCGTACCATTGCCGGGCTGAACGTTGTCGCGCTCGTCCCCAACGCCAAGGGCGCGGCGCGCGCCGCCGAGGCAGGCGCACATGGCATCAGCATCCCTTTTTCGATGAGCGAGACGCATTCGATCAAGAATGTGCGCAAGGACCACCGCGCGATGCTCGCCGAAATCGCCGCAGTGGCGGAGATCGCGCAGGGCGCCGGAATGCATTTCGCGGTCGGCATGTCGACGGCCTTCGGCTGCACAATGGAGGGGGCGGTGCCGGAGGACCGCGTCGTTCGCCTCGCCGAGGCGGCGGTGGCGGCAGGAGCGGCCGAGCTTTCACTCTCTGATACGGCGGGCTATGCCGATCCGGCACAAGTGCGGCGGCTGGTGCGGGGGGTGCGCGCCGCAGTGGGTGCGGAGCGGATGACGACGCTCCACCTCCACAACACCCGCGGGCTCGGCCTCGCCAATGTTGTCGCGGGCCTTGAGGAAGGGATCACCACCTTCGACGCCTCGCTCGGCGGGCTGGGCGGCTGTCCGTTCGCTCCCGGCGCATCGGGCAATCTCGTGACCGAGGATCTGGTGCTGATGCTCAACGCCATGGGGCTCGACACCGGCGTCGATCTCGACAAGCTGCTCGCGGTGCGCGCCATCCTCGCCGAAGCACTGCCCGGCGAGCCGCTCTATGGTTTCACTCCCGATGCGGGGCCGATGCTCGACTATTCCGAAAGGCTGCATGCATGAGCGATCCCGAAGACAGCGGTGCGCCCACCCCGCTCGCCCGCATCCGCGTCGTCGAATTCACGCATATGGTGATGGGGCCGACGGTCGGCCATGTGCTCGCCGGGCTGGGGGCCGAGGTGGTGCGGATCGAACCGATCGGCGGCGACCGGACGCGGCGGCTGCTGGGGTCGGGCGCGGGCTATTTCCCGATGTATAATCGCGGCAAGCGGTCGATCTGTCTGGAACTGAAAAGCGCGGAGGGGATCGGGGTTGCCCGCGACCTGATCGCCGGCGCCGATGTGCTGGTCGAAAATTTCCGTCCCGGCGCGCTCGACCGGCTGGGGCTCGGTTATGACGCGCTGGCGGCGGACAATCCGCGCCTGATCTATTGCTCGGAAAAGGGGTTCCTCCCGGGCCCCTATGAGCAGCGCACGGCGCTCGACGAGGTCGCGCAGATGATGGGCGGGCTTGCCTATATGACCGGGCCGCCGGGACGCCCGCTGCGCGCGGGGGCGAGCGTGATCGACGTGACCGGCGGCCTGTTCGGAGTGATCGGCATCCTCGCCGCGCTGGAGGAGCGCCACCGCACCGGGCGCGGGCAGAAGATCGTCGCCAGCCTGTTCGAAACCACCGCCTATCTGGTCGGCCAGCATATGGCGCAGTTCGCGGTCACCGGCAAAGCGGCGGCACCGATGCCCGCGCGCGTGTCGGCCTGGGCGATCTATGACGTGTTCGAAACGCGCGACGATCCGGTGTTCATCGGCGTTGTCACCGATGCACTGTGGGAGAAATTCTGCGCGCTGTTCGGGCTCGACGCGCTGTGGGCCGACGAAAGTCTGCGCGAAAACAACCAGCGCGTGCTGGCGCGCGAGCGCATCCTGCCCGTTATTCGCGAGCTGATCGCGGGCATGACGCGCGCCGAAGTGATCGCGCGGCTTGATGGCACCGGCCTGCCCTTCGCGCCGATCGGTCGGCCCGAGGATCTGTTCGACGATCCGCACTTGGCCGCGGGCGGGATGGAGCCGGTCGAGCTCGACAATGGGACGCTGACCAACCTGCCCGCAATCCCGATCGAAATGGCGGGGCGGCGGCCGGGGCAGCGCCAGAAGCTGCCGATGCCCGGCGCCGACAATGCGGCCGTGCTCGCTGCGCTCGGCTATTCTACCCAGCATATCGAATCGCTGCTGCAAAGCGGCGCCGTAGGAGGACCGGAATGACACGACTGACGATTTTGGCAGCGGCGATGCTGCTGGCGGGATGCGCCGCGGCGCAGGAGCGCCCGGCCACGACCGCGCAGCCTGCGCAGCCCGCCGCACCCGGCGTCGACGTACCCGCGACCGCGCTGCCCACCGATGTGCGGCGCACGACGCTGATCGTCCGCGACATCGAAAATTCGCTGCGCCTCTATCGCGACGTCATCGGGCTACAGGTCAATTACGATACCGTCGTCACCACCTCCGGAGTCGCGCTGCCCGCGGGCGAGCCGGGGGCGAAGGCACGGCTGATCCTGCTGAATAGCAACGACCCATGGGTCGGCTGGGTCGGGCTGATGCAGTGGCTGGACCCGAAAATCCCCGATCCCGGCCCCTATCCGCTGCGGATGAAGCAAGGCGGCGTGGTGATGGTGATGAACACCGAAGATGTCGATGGCCGCTGTGCGGCGGCGGCCAAGCTGCCCGGCATCACCATGACCGCCCCGCCGCGGCTGCAGGTCTATCCAGGGCGCAACGGCGGCCCCGACATTCGCGTGCGCGGGTGCAATTTCTTCGACCCCGACGGCATCCTGATCGAGATGAACCAGATTCTGAAATAGTGGGGATTGATGCGGAGCCTCACACCCTGCTCCCTTCACCCTGAGCGTATCGAAGTCTGTCCTGAGCGCCTGCAAAGCAGTCGAAAGGGGCCGGTTGTTTCTGCGACGTTGAACAGGGAAAGACGGTGCTTCGACAAGCCCAGCACGACCGGTGGAGAGAGTCGGAGGATTAACTGCCGATCGTGTGCGCCTCGATCAGCAGCACCTGGCAATCGGCGATGCCGTCGCGCAGCTTCTTGACCTCGGCATATTCGGGGCTGGACCAAAAGGCGCGCGCGGCGGCGCGGTCGGGCCATTCGGAAATCACCATCGACGCGCCTTCGCCAAAACCGCCCTCCAGCAGCTCGGCGCCCGGCGCCCGCAGGACATAACGCCCGCCGAATTGCGCGACGAGCCGCGCTGCGGCCGCCCCATAGCCGGCGATGAAGGCATCGCGGTCAGCTATCTTGGCAGTCACGATCATATAGGCCGGCATCGTCCGCTCCTCCCTATTCGCGTGCGAGTTTTTCGACCCAGTCCATGATCGGCGGGTCGCCCGCCTCCATCGCCTCGATCTCTTGCGAGAAGCCGCGCATGATCCGCGCGATATAGGCACGGGTCGCCAGCCCGCGTTCCTCACCCGCGGCACGGTCTGGCTCATAGCCTTCTATGTCAGCACGACGCACCACGCCTTGCCCGTCCAGCAGCCGCTCGACCGTGTCGAGCCGTTCGCGCAGCACCGACACCTCGGCCGCCAGCGCGAGCGTCAGCGAATAGAGGCGATCGATCGCCGGATCGTCGAAATAGTCGGGACGTTTGCCCTTGGCGCGCTTCGCGGCGAGTGCCACCCAATCGATCGCGTCCTGATCGACACTCATGCCGCGGCCTTCCACGCGCCATAGGCGTTCCACACCGCGGCGCGACCATAATCCTCTTCGCCGCCATCGGGCGACGGTGGAAAGATTTCGGGATCGACGACCGCACGGACGCCAACGGTGAACTGGGTGTCGCGCGCGAAGCCGGCGTCGGCCATCACTTGCTTCAGGTCCTGGCCGTGCATGGCCGACCAGAAGGGTTCGTTGTTGTTGAACGCGTCCCAGTCGCGCATGAACTGTTCGAACAGCGGCATGGCATTCGAATATTGCGGCTGTTCGATGTGGAAGATGAGACCGCCGGGGGCGAGCACGCGGTGTGCTTCGCGCAGCAGGCGCGGCATCGCGGTCGCCGACAGTTCGTGCAGGAACATCGTCGTCTGTACCCAATCGAAATGCCCGTCGGCCCAGCGCGAAAGGTCCTCGCCATTTGCCTGAACGAAGCGGATATTGCGCACGCCGAGCGCCGCCGCGCGCGCCGCACCGTAGCGCAGCGACGCGGCAGCGGTATCTATCGCGATGACCTCCGCATCGGGAAAAGCCTGCGCGATCGGCACCGCATTATGGCCGACGGTACAGCCGATATCGAGGATACGCCGCGGCTGCCAGTCGGGCCGCTCGCGCCGCACCCATTCGACGACGGCCTGTCCGCCGCCATCGTTGAGCCCACCGAGCGCGCCGCCGGTGGTAGCAAAGATGCCGATGTCGTAATTCGCCCCCGCCGACACGTCGCCGGCGCGCGCTTCGCCATGATAGCCGCCGGGTTGGCAGTGAATATCGACCGCGGTCTGATAGGGCGGCTGCGCGATCGCTGGATCAAGCTCCAGCTGTCCCGAATGCTCGTTATACTGACGCGCCAGCGCGTCGAGTTCATCGAGCTGACGCAGCACCGCCTGGCGCCCGTTATGCTGGCGCATTTCCATCGAATTGCGTTTCAGCGCCGACCAGCTGCGGTGCCAAGGATCGCGGTTGATCGCCTCACGGATTTCATAGCGGTGCTGCGGGTCGCGACCATGGTCAGTCTGGAAAGCCGGCAAAACCCGCTGTTCATAGGCGATGCGGTTGCCGGCGCCGAGCGGCCCCGAAAGAAATCTATTGAAGTGCGTCAAAAAATTGAACCGGGCAGTTTCATCATGGCTGGTCCGCGGCATCATAGGATGGCGGGTCAACGCGGAATAAGGCGGCGGTAGGTCCGTCATGCGCAATGCTCCAATTTGTCCGGACAACTTGCTGCATCGGTGGGCTTTGTCAATGGTCGGCGTAACATTGCTAAGCAGCCAAGGGGCATAGTAGTCTGGTTGTTGGGCCTAAAGAAGAGCGTCAATGAGCGCGTCGATCCGCCGATCGAATGACGCCATCCCGGCGTCACCTTGATCGCGCTCCATTGCCACCAGCGCCAATTCGGCGACCGCCGCGCTCAGGAGCCGCGCGGCAAGATCGGGATCCTCGCAAACCGCTTCGCCTTTTGCCACTGCCTGTTCGATCGTCCGCCGGAGCGGGGCTAGATTGATCGGTTCCTCCAGCGACCGCGCGCGGGCAAAGCCCAGCACGGCAGGCCCCGTCTCCAGAATAATCCGCCGTGGCACCGGAAGGAGCACTGCCCGCAGCCAGGCCTTCAAACTGACCGCGACTGCGGAACGCGAGTCGGGCGCGCGCGTCGCTGCGGAGTGCGCGGCAGCGGCCGCCTCGCCGAGCACGGACTCGAACACGGCTCCAAGCAGATCGGCTTTGTTCGGGAAATGATGATACAGCGCACCCTTGCTGAGCCCGGCCCGGACAAGAATTGCGTCGGTTGACGCCGCATCATAGCCGTTATCGACAAACGCTTCGCGGGCCGCCGCGACCAGCGCCGCTCGCGTCGCTTCGCGTCGTTCATTCTGTGTTGCCAAAACCTGCTCCACTAACTATAAACATACCGTCAGTCGGTTTATATTGGAGAATGATGATGTCATCAGTGCCGTCCTGCTTCCCTACCCTTCTCGCGGCATGGAATGAATATGATCCTGCCAAACTCCGGTCGCTAGTCGAAGCGTCACTCACCGAAGATATTGCATTTACCGACCCCAACTACCAGATCGTCGGGATCGACGCCTTCATCGCGCAGGTCAATGAATTTCGGGCCGAGGAAGGCGTCAAGGTCCGTCTCGTTCCGACAAGCGGCGTCGATCTCCATCATGACCGCGCGCGCTATAGCTGGGCGGTCGTGCGGCCCGATGGTTCGCGGTTCGAGGGCTTCGACGCCGTGGCCCTGGACCTCAAACAAGGTAAAATCTGTCGCATCGACGGATTTTTCGGCCCCCTCCCCCCGGTGATTGGGGCCTGACGCCTTTCCAATGAAACGTGCGAGTTCCGCCAAGCGGCTCAGGCAAACCGCCTACCTCGAATAACCATTTGAAGATAATTGGTTTTCTGAACAGCCAAGCGATCCGCGGCGGAAGAACCACCGCAACAGCCCCATCCTGCCCGCCAAAAACGTGTTAGACGGGCCTTCGGTACGTCATTGTTTCTGTGACAAGAAGATAGATTTGGTAGCGGAGGAGGGACTCGAACCCCCGACACGCGGATTATGATTCCGCTGCTCTAACCAGCTGAGCTACTCCGCCCCACAGGGCCGCCGCATCGGGCGAGCAGCGCCTATAGGCAGGGTGCTGGCGCGGGTCAATATCATGTGCGATCCCCGCGAAAATTCCGGGCGAAGGCGGCTTCCCACGGGCCGCCGCGATAGTGGTGGGCGGCAAGCCCAGTGATCGCCAAGGGGCGCGGCACGAAATCGGCGGTCAGTTCGGCGATTAGAGCGCGTGCCTCGCTGGGCGCAACCTTGTTCTGAACCGTGATGTGGAGCCGCGGGGTTCCCTGGTCCTGTGCGGTCAACATGCCGGTGAAATGGTCGGAGATCCGGGCGCGGATCGCGAGCAGGTCGGGGCTGTCGATGCGATAGGCGACGCCTTTGCCGAGCGAATAGACCTCACGCAGCCGCGCAACGGGCGGCGGGGTGTCGGCGGCGATGCGGCGGATCAGACCGTCGAGCTCGCTTAGTGCTGAGGGCGGCAGCTGGTGAAACAGCGTGATATGCGCGGTCAGATAGTTGCGCTCGGGCGGAAAATGCGCCGCGCGCAGCTGGTCGAAAAAACGCTGGTCGGCCGCACCCATCGTCGCGGTCACGATGATGGGTGCGGCGCCAGCGGCCCGGATGGGAGGGGGGATGGCCGGGCCGCTAATCGCGTCAGGCCGCCTGTGCCAGCTTGCCCCTATAGGGGTTCGCTTTGACCCACTCGAGCGCCTTTTCAGGGGTCGATTCGACATAGGGATCGCTGTCGGTGCCAACGTCGTTGATGCCAGGTTCAACGAACATCTGGACGACGATGCCGTCATCGACGATCGCGGTGTAGCGCCAGCTGCGCATGCCGAAGCCAACATGGTCCTTGTTGATCAGCATGCCCATGCGGCGCGTGAAAGCGCCCGAGCCATCCGGGACCATCTTGACGTTCTGAACGCCCAGGCTCTTGCCCCAATTGTACATCACGAACGCGTCGTTGACGCTGATGCAGTGGATGTCCGTGACACCTTCGGCAGTGAACTCGCCATAGAGGCGTTCGAAGCCCGGGCACTGCTCGTTCGAGCAGGTCGGGGTGTAGGCGCCCGGCAGGCCGAACAGGATGTGGCGGCCGGCGCCAAAGGCTTCGCCGGTGTCGAGATCCTGCCAGCGGAACGGGTTCGGGCCGTCGACAGCCTCGTCGCGGACACGCGTCTTGAGGGTCACGGCGGGAACGGGTTGATTGATCATGGGAGAGAATCCTTTCTTTGGGATTTTTGTGCGGCGCACCAAAAGCAGACCGGCGGGCGCGGGTCAAATCGAGTGGGCCGCTTATATTGATTGAGTCAGACGATCAGAGCGCGGACCAAAAGCGATGCAGGGCCGCCGCGACCTCTGCGGGTCGCTCGGCGATCGCCCAATGCCCTGCCCCGTCGATGACGGTGAGCGGGATGCCGGTGTTCGCGCTGAAGCGCTGTGCCACCGACAGTTGCACATATGGGTCGTCGGCGCCCCAGATCAACGCCCCCCGCGCGGGCAATTTGTCGATATCGCGCGCCCAGTCATGCTCGAAACTGAGCCCCTTCGCCGATCGATAGAGTTTCAGGATCGCGCGGCGCTTGTCCTTGTTCTGCCACTGCTCGGCCTCTTCGGCGGCGATGTCGGCGGGCATGCCCTGCGCCGCCAATCCCTCCGCCAGTTTTGCGGGTTTGCTGAGCGCCATGAAGATTTCGCCGAGGATCGGGGTGTTCCAGATCCGCGCGACGCGGTGGCCGCGATAGTCGGGATCGATCACCGCGTTCGAGATCGCCCAACTGCGCAGCAGATCGGGGCGCAACATCGCGACGCGCTGGGCAATCAGCGCGCCCCAGTCATGGCCGATAACGTCGATCGGGCCGTGCGCGACGAACAACGCTTCGGCTTGTCCGATTGCCCAGTCGGCATAGGCTTCCTTGGTGGCAGGGAAGCCTGCGGGCAACGGCGCCGTAAAGCCGGGGAGCGGCGGGATCGCGACCGGTGTGTCGCCCAGGTCGAGCGCGGCGAGCAACGGGCGCCAGATCGCCGGGCTGTCGGGGACGCCGTGGAGGAAGAGTTTGGCAGTCATTCGGCTCAATGCCTAATATCCATCGGTTGATGTGGGCATTGCAAGGACGGGCCATGAAGCCAGAGATTCCATGCGTGACGCATGGGGTACAAAAATTTCATCTCTTGATTGACCCGATAAACATGAGCGCCACAAGCCTCGCATCGATAAAAATAGAGCGGAATGAAGGCCATCGCAAAGGCGAGCCACGCCGCAACGATAAACGGTATGGATTGAGCGAAAATCGCGACCAAGAAGATCAGCATGAAGATTTTCGTGGCGTTAAAAAGGCGTTGATGATGCTTGATCGCAAAGCCACGCACTACTCCATCTCCCCGCGATCCCGGCGCAGCTGATACCATTTCTGCACATTGGCATTATGTTCGGACAGCGTCCGCGCGAAGATGTGGCCGCCGTCGCCTTTCGCGACAAAGAACAGATAGTCGGTCGGCTCGGGATCGAGCACCGCGGCGATCGAGGCTTTGCCGGGGTTGGCGATCGGTCCCTTGGGCAGGCCGATCATGCTGTAGGTGTTGTAATCATTCACCGCCTGGATTTCGGAGCGCAGGATGCGGCGACCGAGTGGTTTTCCCTTGGTGAGCGGGTAGATGATCGTCGGGTCGGCTTGCAATTTCATCCCGACCGCGAGGCGGTTGGTATAGACCCCGGCGACGGTACGGCGTTCGGCGGGGACGCCGGTTTCTTTCTCGACGATCGAGGCGAGCGTGATCGCTTCGTTGCGGTCCTTGGCGGCGGTGCGCGGGGTACGCTTGGCCCAGAGTTCGTTGAACGCCTTGTCCATCGCCGCCTGCATGCGTTTGACGACCGCGGCACGGCTTTCGCCGGTGGTGAAGGCGTAGCTGTCGGGCAGGATGCTGCCCTCCGCAGGCACAGGGATTTCGCCGGTCAGCCGCTTTTCGGCCATCAGCCGCTCCCACACCATGATCGACGGCATACCTTCGGGAATCATGACGAGGCGCTGGATCGTCTTGCCCGACTGGAACAGTTCGAGGATGTCGCCCGCGTCCATCCCCTTTTCGATCTGGTACTCGCCGGGTTTGATCGGATCGTCGGATGCAAAGAAGCGCGCTTCGTTGCGGAAGCTGGAAGCGGAGACGGCGCCTGCGTCCTCCAGGATTTCACCAGCTTTGGCGATGCTGGCGCCCTGCGGAATCACCACGACGGTATCCGCAGGCGCGCCGCCCGAGCAGGCAGCGAGCAGCAGGGCCAAGATTGCCATCGTCAGCCAGCGGAACGGATGCACCTGATTCTCCCGTCAGTCGGATGCCGCTGCTAAAGCCACAAAAGCCCCGCATGTGCAGCGTCCTTTTGTGTCCTTTGTGGCTTTAAGCGAAGCCTCGGCAAGCTCCCGACTGCTAAAGCATGGCGGAGAAATGTAGGAAAGAGGTTTTGATCCTCCCTGTCGCGAAGCGATGGGGAGGTGGCAGCGCGGAGCGCTGACGGAGGGGCTTTGGCGCTACCGTCGTTGCCCCTCCACCACCGCCTGCGGCGGCGGTCCCCCTCCCCATCGCTTCGCGACAGGGAGGATATGAGTCTAATCGATCGCTTTCACGATCACGCTCGCATTGGTGCCGCCGAAGCCGAAGCTGTTGTTCAGCGCCGCCTTGACCGGACGCTTTTTCGCGGTGTGCGGGACGAGGTCGACGCCGTCGGTGCCCTCATCGGGATTGTCGAGGTTGAGCGTCGGCGGGACGATCTGGTCGCGGATCGCGAGGATGCAGAAGATCGTTTCGACCGCCCCGGCGCCGCCGAGCAGATGGCCGATCGCCGACTTGGTCGAGCTCATCGACACGTCGCCGATCGCGTTGCCGAACAAGCGCTTGACCGCGCCGAGTTCGATCGTATCGGCCATCGTCGAGGTGCCGTGGGCGTTGATATAATCAATGTCCGACGGGGTCATGCCCGCTTTCTTGAGCGCCATTTCCATCGAGCGGAACGCGCCCGAACCCTCGGGATGCGGCGCGGTGACGTGGTAGGCGTCGCCCGACAGACCGTAGCCGACGACTTCGGCGTAAATCTTGGCGCCGCGCGCCTTGGCATGTTCATATTCTTCAAGCACGACGACGCCCGCGCCTTCGCCCATTACAAAGCCGTCACGGTCCTTGTCATAGGGGCGGCTCGCCGCTTCGGGGCGGTCATTGTAGCTCATGTTGAGCGCGCGCGCCTGCGCGAAACCGGCGATGCCGATCGGACAGATCGTCGCCTCGGCGCCGCCCGCCAGCATGATGTCGGCGTCGTCGTCACGGATCATCCGCGCCGCATCGCCGATCGAATGCGCGCCGGTCGAACAAGCGGTGACGACGGCATGGTTCGGCCCCATCAGCCCATATTTGATGCTGACCTGCCCCGAAATCAGATTGATCAGGCGGCCGTGGACGAAGTGCGGGCTGACGCGGCCCGGACCCTTTTCGGCGAGCAAAAGGCTTTCGCTCTCGATGCCCGGCAGGCCGCCGATGCCCGACCCGATCGAACAGCCGGCGCGCAGCTTCTGCGCTTCGGTCATGTCCTCAAGACCCGCGTCCTCGATCGCCTGCCCCGCGGCGTCGATGCCATAAATGATGAAGGGATCGACCTGGCGCTGCACCTTGTGATCGACGCGCTTGCCTGGATCGAAGCCATATTCATGGTCCGGCCCCTTGACCTCGCACGCGATCGTGCATTTATAGTCGGAGGCGTCGAAATGGGTGATCTGACCCGCGCCCGATTTGCCCGCGAGCAAATTGGCCCATGTGGTTTCCACATCGGCGCCCAGCGGCGTCACCAAACCCAATCCCGTCACCACAACCCGGCGCATAGTCATTCCTTTCGTCGGCCCCCGCCCCCGCAGGCGCCCGCATCATTGTAGTTCGCGCGCTTCTAGAGGACGCGCGCGCATAAAAAAAGCTCCCCGGTCGCTGCGCACGAGCGCTCGAGACCGGGGAGCCGGAATTGCGTGGACGGCGTCGCCGCCGCATCCGGCAACGCCGGACAGGCTGGATCAGCCCTTGTTCGCTTCGATATAGTCGATCGCGTCCTTGACGGTGGCGATCTTTTCCGCCGCGTCGTCGGGGATTTCGACGCCGAATTCTTCCTCGAACGCCATCACCAGTTCGACGATGTCGAGGCTGTCGGCACCCAGATCATCGATGAAGCTTGCTTCTTCGGTCACCTTGTCGGCTTCGACGCCCAGATGTTCGACGACGATCTTCTTAACCTTTTCGGCCGAATCGCTCATGCGCTATTCCTTTTCTGACTAAGCCGTGAATGTTGGGATTTGCCCTAGTGTCCGTGGACGGGGCTGGCAAGAGGGCTGGTATCGACCAGTTCCTCCTCCGCCGCGCTATAGGCGGAACGCCTCCCTTTCTGTCCGCTGGGTACCTGCGTCACGAAATAGGCGGTGCCGGTGCCGGCTTCAAGATCGTACCAAAGCCCCGAGCGCAATCCATAGGCATCGCCCGAATGGCCGAGCCGCCGCCGCCCGTCGCCGAACAGATCGTCGCGGCACCCCGGCCCGGTCGCGGCGCCGGTCCCCGTGCTGTGCATGGCAGTGCCATATTCGCAGAAAAATCCGTCGGTTCCCTCGCCCGTCGCCGGACGTACCGGTGCCATGACCTCCAGCCGGGCGAGGCTATCTGCTTTCAGAAAGCTGTCGCCGCGGCGCAGCAGCATGACGCCGATCCGCGCCAGTCCGTTCGCCGAGATGCGCAGGCCGCCTTGCGGGCTGAACCCGGCACCATGGCGGGCAAGGCGATAGGTACCAAGATCGCAGCTGCCGTCGCGAGCCGGAACAACGGGGCAGGCAGGGCGGACGCCCCTCATGTCGTCGCGGACGACCGCGCCGTCGGCGCCGTAGAGCACCACCGCGCGCCCTACCGCGGCGTCGCTACATGTCGGCCAGTTGAAACAGGCGTCGATGCCGAGCGGGCGCAGCACCAGCCGCACCATTGCCTGGTCGAACCGCTGACCCGTCGCGCCCTCGATCGCGGCGGCGACGATCGGATAGTTGAGATTGGCATAGACGAAATCGCCGCCCGGTTGGCGCGGTGCGTCCCACGCGGCCGGGTTCTGGAGCGCCGTTTCGAGATCGGCATCCAGCGGCAGCGCATAATCGACCCGATCCGCGAGCCCGGAGCGATGGCCGAGCAGTTGTGCCAAGGTAATCGGCTGGTCGGGATAGTCCGGATGACGAAGCCGCCAGCCGAGATAGTCCGACACATCGCGATCGAGATCGAGCCGCCCCTGCTCGGCCAGCCGCAGCACGCCAAGCGCGACGACGAGTTTCGACACCGATGCTATGCGTACCGGGTCATCCGGCGTCAGCGCGCGTCCGGTCGCCCGGTCCGCCTGACCGACGGCCACGCGCGTTTCGACCGTTCCCGCACGGTCGAAATGCACCACCACCGCGGCCGGCGGTGGGGGCGGGGAGGCGAGCAAGGCGAGGGCGAGCAGCATCAGGCCGTTCTGATCAGCCCATATCAGCGCGTCAAGTCGCGGGCGTGGCCGGAACAACCCCCGAATCGCGCAGCGCTGCGGACGCCCGCTGGATCACCAACGGGGTGATCATGAAGCGACCGAGCACGGTTTCGGGCGCGGCGTTGGCCGGTTGGCGGGTATAGGCCAGCAAACGGCGCCATTGCGCCTGTCCCGCCGCGACATCGCCCTGCCGCGCCAGGACGATGGCCCGGACCATCATATATTGCGGCTCCATGGTGCTGGGCGACGGCATCTGATCGAGCACCGCGAGCGCTTCGGCCTGGTCGCCGCGCTGCGACAGGATGAACGCCAGCGTGACCGCCGGAACGCCGGGGTAGCTATCGTCAAGCGCCAGCGAACGGCGGAGCAGCGCTTCGCCCTCCACCGCCTGCCCGCAGGTGATTTTGAACAGGCCCAGAAAGCCGGCAATATCGGGGTTATAGGGATTGAGCCGCCGCGCGGCGTCGCCCATCGTATTTCCCGCCGGACAATTGCCGACATAATAATTTGCGCGCGCCATCGCAAAAAGTCCGGCCGTTGAACGGGGACTGCTTTCATAGGCCTGCAACGCCAGCGCGCGGGCTTCGGCAAAGGCTTCGCGCCCCGCGGGGGATGCCCGCTGCGGCTGCCAGTCGCCAAAACGAAGCAGCGACAGCGCGGCAAGCGCGACGGGATTGCGGTTGTCGCGCTCCAACTGCGCGCGGAGGCAGGCATCAACCTGCTTGGCCCCGGCGGGATTGCGCAGCTGGCGCAACCGGTTGAACTGGGCCAAGCAGGGAAAGCCGGGAGCAAAATTGTCGGGCTGGCGCTCCACCTGATCGCGCACGATGACGCCATAATCGCCCGCAATTTGCGCGATCAAGGGTTCCATCGCGGCGAACTGCGGCGCTTCCGCATCGGTTGCGCGGACCTGCTGCGACCAGATCGCGCGCTGATCGGCGAGGCGGTTCAGCACTAACGTCACCTCGACATTGCCTTCCAGATCGCGGACAAGCGAGGTGTCGAGCCGATAATCGGCGGCGCGCGGCGCGGTGTCGCCCGGCACCTTTGAACTCAACAGATCGACCAGATCGAACCGCCGCAGACCGTCACGCAATTTGCCGTCCAGCGCCCGCGCAACCGCCCGCGACGCGGCCGTGTTGCCGGAAACCGGGGCGCTCAATTCGAGCAACGGCATCGGCTTTGGATCGCTGACGAACAACCGGTCGGGTCCGCTGCGCAACGACCATAGTGCAACAATGGCGACCGCGAGCAGGACCAGCGCAACAACCCAGCGGCCATAGCGCGGGCCACCGGCATGGGCCGAACCGGTATCGCCGGGTGCGCGCGGTGCGCCTGTTCCGTCTGTGTCGGCAGCGGTCTTGACGTCATGCACGGCGCCCGCATCGTCGCCCGACCGCGACGGCGGCGCGATCCGCCGCTGGACGACGACCTCATAGCTGCCCTGCGGGACACGCAAGCGATGGATCCACGGCGTGTCGGCATAATAGCGGTCGAGCAAACTGCGCAGCCGTCCGACCATGACACGCGGATAGCTGTCGACCGCGGGATCGAAATCTGCGCTGCGGCCTAGCGCTTCGGTCGCGATCGCATAGGCCTTGGGCGAACTGCGCCCGCCGCGTAACCGATGCTCGACCAGAAATTGCAGCAGCCGCGTCAGCACGGGCGACCGGACGAACAGCGGGGATTCAAGCAAGCGCTCCAACTCCTCGGCGATAATCCGTTCGGTTTCGCCGGGATTCTGCGTCTCGTTCGCGTTCGCGTGGTCCATGCTACCCTCAAATGCCCACGGCGGGCGGTGCGGGTGATACGCCATTCAACAAGCGCGACCAGTCCTTGTTACGCCGACGTAACGGTAACAGGCGCGCGCAGCAGCATATCAGAAGCTTGGACCTTCGCCAATCAGCATGGACAAAATTTGAAACATAGTGAACAAAAGCTTATCAAATGGCGACATTGCGGCATGTGACCCCTTGTAACTGCCACATATTCGAAACCCTGTCATTCTGGGGACATCGCGTCCCTCCTACAACGGCGCGATGTTGAGACGGGCAAGTGAAGGGCGCGAGCTGGTCCCTGGCGTTCTTCAGACCTTCCGCCCGCCTCAGTTCAAGACTTCGCCGGGTGGACCGACAGCCCCACCTGTCGCCCGCCCGGCAAGTCGATCGTGAAGGTCTGGACCCCGACCGGACCCCGCTGCGCTCAAGCCGAACCGATTCGGAAAACGCACAGCTTGTTGCCGTCGAGATCGCGGAAATAGGCCGCGTAAAACGCCTGTTCGCCCTCGTCACCGCGCACCCCCGGCGGGCCTTCGCACGCGCCGCCCAGGTCCAGCGCCTTGGCGTGGAGCGCATCGACCTTGGCGCGCTCGTCGACGACGATCGCGGCCATATGCCCGTTGCCGGCGTGCATCGGCTGACCGTCATAGGGCCGCGTCACCGCGATGCCGGGCTGCCCCCAACTGGTCGCATAAAGGGTAAAGCCATTGTCTTCGTCCGACATCCGCATCAATTCGCTGGCGCCGATCGTACCGAGCAGCGCCGCATAAAATTCGCGCGCCCGGTCGATATCGTCGGTTCCCATCGTCACATAGCCCAGCATTTTCGATCTCCTCCTACGTCGATACGACAAGGGCGCCAGCTTTGCTGACGCCCCGATCGATTGACAATTACCTCGCGGATCAAGTCGTCGCGGGTGCCTTGCACGGGCCGGTGTGGGTGCTGGTCATCTGCATCACCATTTCCATGTCGCCGCCGGTCGGCACCTTGCCCTTGGTGGTGATCGTCACGTCGGACTTCTTCGCCGCCATCGTGCCGTTCATCGCCATGTCGACCGTCTGGCCATTGGCGGTGCAGGTGCCGGCGATGTCGATGGTACCGCCCGCGATATTCTTTTTCGACCAGGTACATTCGCCGCCGTTGCCCGGACCCTTGGCCAGTTCGGCGGCGATATCTTCCTTGTCGACCTGTTCCTGCGTGAAGCACTGGTCCATGCCGCTGGCGCCTTCCATCATCTTGGCCATGCCGTCCTTCATTTCAGGCGGCATGCCCGGGACTTCGAACTTCACCAGCTTGACGTCGGTTTTCCAGTTGCCCGCTTCACGCTTGACCGCGCCGCCGGCATTTTCGGCTTTGCCGCAGCCGGTTACCGCCAAGAGCGTGCCGACGGCTGCAATCGTCAAAATCTTTTTCATACCCTGTCTCCTGTGACTAGCCGCTGCCTGCTCTGTGGCGGACTGATTGCGATTGTGGACCCGCCCCATCGATACCATATTGGCAGCAATGGCAATTCAGATTCGTACATCGCTCGATGAAATCGACACGGCGGAGGGCTATGTCCCCCATCGTCCCGCGCGCCCCGACAAGGTCGAGGGGGGCAAGCGATTCGAGCTGGTTAGCGATTATGAACCGGCGGGCGACCAGCCCACCGCGATCCGCGAGCTGGTCGATACCGCGCTGACCGGCGAGCGCGATCAGGTGCTGCTCGGCGTTACCGGGTCGGGCAAGACCTTCACCATGGCGAAGGTCATCGATGAATTGCAGCGCCCGGCGCTGATCCTGGCCCCCAACAAGATCCTCGCGGCGCAGCTCTATGGCGAGTTCAAGAGCTTCTTTCCGAACAATGCGGTCGAGTATTTCGTCAGCTATTACGACTATTATCAGCCCGAGGCCTATGTGCCGCGGTCGGATACGTACATCGAGAAAGAAAGCTCGGTAAACGAGGCGATCGACCGCATGCGCCATTCGGCGACCCGCGCGCTGCTCGAACGCGATGACGTCATCATCGTCGCGTCGGTGTCGTGCCTCTATGGTATCGGCTCGGTCGAGACCTATTCGGCGATGATCTTTGACCTTAAAAAAGGTCAGGTCGCCGACAATCGCGAAATCATCCGCAAGCTCGTCGCGCTCCAGTACAAGCGCAACGATCAGGCGTTCGCGCGCGGCAATTTCCGCGTGCGCGGCGACAATCTCGAAATTTTCCCGTCGCATTATGAAGATATGGCGTGGCGGATCAGCTTCTTCGGCGACGAGATCGAGGAGATCACCGAATTCGACCCGCTGACCGGCAAGAAGATCGCGACGCTCAACCATGTCCGCATCTATGCCAACTCGCATTATGTGACACCGGGACCGACGCTCAAGCAGGCGTCGGAGGCGATCAAGCATGAGCTGGCTGAACGGCTCAAGGAGCTCGAGGCCGAGGGCCGCTTGCTCGAAGCGCAGCGGCTGGAGCAGCGCACGAATTTCGACCTCGAAATGATCGCCGCGACGGGCAGCTGCGCCGGGATCGAGAATTACAGCCGCTTCCTGACCGGCCGCTTGCCCGGCGAGCCGCCGCCAACCCTGTTCGAATATCTGCCCGACAATGCCCTGCTCTTCGTCGACGAGAGCCATCAGACGATCCCGCAGATCGGCGCGATGTCAAAGGGCGATCATCGCCGCAAGATCACGCTGGCCGAATATGGCTTCCGCCTGCCGAGCTGTATCGACAACCGCCCGCTGCGCTTTGCCGAATGGGACATGATGCGCCCGCAGACGGTCAGCGTGTCGGCGACCCCCGGCACCTGGGAAATGGACCGCACCCAAGGCGTGTTCGCCGAACAGGTGATCCGCCCCACCGGGCTGATCGACCCGCCGGTCGAGATCAAGCCGGTCGAGGAACAGGTCGACGACCTGATCGTCGAGGCGAAAAAGACCGCCGCGGCGGGATACCGCACGCTCGTCACGACGCTGACCAAGCGGATGGCCGAGGATCTGACCGAATTTCTCCACGAAGCGGGGATGAAGGTACGTTACATGCACAGCGACATCGAGACGCTGGAGCGCATCGAGATCATCCGCGACCTGCGGCTGGGCGTGTTCGACGTCTTGATCGGGATCAACCTGCTGCGCGAAGGGCTCGATATTCCCGAATGCGGCCTGGTCGCGATCCTCGACGCCGACAAGGAGGGGTTCCTACGGAGCGAGACCAGCCTCGTCCAGACGATCGGCCGCGCCGCGCGCAACGTCGACGGCCGCGTCATCCTCTACGCCGACCGCATCACCGGCAGCATGGAACGCGCGATGCGCGAAACCGACCGCCGCCGCGAAAAGCAGCGCGCCTATAACGAAGAACATGGCATCACCCCGACGACGATCAAGCGCAACATCGGCGACATCATCGCCCACGTCGCGTCGAAGGACGGCGTTGTCATCGACATCGGCGACGACAAGCCGACGCACATGGTCGGGCATAATCTGCGCGCATATATCCAGGATCTGGAAAAACGGATGCGCGATGCGGCGGCGGATCTGGAATTCGAGGAAGCCGGACGGTTGCGCGATGAAATCCGCAAGCTGGAGGCCGACGAGTTGGGATTGCCCGCGGGCGAGCAGGTCGCGCCGCGCGTCGGGCGGAGCAACGAGGGCAAGCCGGGGACGCGCAAGGGGCGGTTCGGGAAGCAGAGCAAGACGAAGTGGGGGCGGTGACCGCCCGATGACGATCATCCGATGGGGAATGATTGGTTGCGGCAGCGTGACCGAGCACAAGAGCGGCCCCGCATATCAACAGGTCGAGGGGTTCGCGCTGCACGGCGTGTTCAACCGCACGCTGGCGAAAGCGGAACATTATGCCGCGCGCCATGCCGTGCCGCATGTGTTCGCCAGTGCCAAGGCGCTGATCCATTCGCCCGATATCGACGCAGTCTATATCGCAACGCCCCCCGACAATCACGAAGCCTATGCACTCAAAGTCGCCCGAGCAGGCAAACCCTGCTGCATCGAAAAGCCGATGGCGCCCGACCACGCCGCCTGTCTCCGCATCCGCGACGCCTTCGCCGATCAGGGATTGCCCCTGTTTGTCGCCTATTATCGCCGCTCGCTGCCGCGTTTTCGGCAGATCAAATCCTGGCTCGACGACGGCGCGATCGGCACGGTTCGGCATGTACACTGGTCGTTGACCAAGCCCGCGACCTCTTTTGATCTGTCAGACACCAACTGGCGGGTCGATGCTGCGGTGGCGCCCGGCGGCTATTTCGACGACCTCGCTAGCCACGGCCTCGATCTCTTCTGCTGGCTGTTCGGCGAGGTGACCGACGTCGCGGGTTTCGCGATCAACCAGCAGGGCCGCTACAGCGCCGCGGATGCGGTCACCGGATGTTGGCTTCATGAAAGCGGCGTCACCGGATCGGGCAGCTGGAATTTCGGCGCGGCAGAACGGCAGGATCGCGTCGAGATCACCGGCAGCACCGGCCGCATTATCTTCTCGATCTTCGACGAGGAACCGCTGCGGCTATCGCGCGACGACGAAACGGTCGAACGCGTCATCGACCACCCGTCGGCGGTCCAGTATTTCCACGTTGCGGCAATGCGTGAGCACCTTGCCGGGCGTGGACAACACCCCTCGACCGGCGAAAGCGCGGCTCACACCACCTGGATGATGGATCGGATATTGTCGCGGCGGTGAAGCGAGCCTTTCGCTTCGACGAAACCCCGCCTGTTACCGACAAGTAGCCTTGCCCCCTCACCGCATGCTGCATAGGGTTCGCGCGCAATCGGGGAGAAAATGCTGATGAAATCGGGTCTGTCGCTGATCGCGCTGGCGCTTGCCGCTGCCGCGCCTTCGGTCCTCTACGCGCAGGACAAACCTGCCGATAAGCCCAAGGCCGAAAAGCCCGCCGACTACGAACCGCAGGTCCGCACCACCAAGCTCAGCGGCACCTTCGGCGGCCAGCGGATCAACTATGCCGCGACGATCGGTGAGACGATCATCAGGAACAAGGATGGCGTGGCCGAGGTTGCGGTCGTCACGACATCCTATGTCAAGGAACCGCGCGACCCCGGCCGCCCGGTGACCTTCCTGTTCAACGGCGGCCCCGGTTCAGGCACCGTCTGGTTGATGATGGGGGCGTTCGGGCCGAAGCGCGTCGCGATCCCCGGCACCGGGGTCGACGATGGCGCGCCGCCCTATCCGATCGTCGACAATCCCGATGCCTTGATGGACGTCACCGATGTGGTGTTCATCGACCCGCCGGGCACTGGCTTTTCGCACCTGATCGGCAAGGCTGACCCCAAGGATTATTATGGGGTGACGCAGGACGCCAAGCTGGTGGCCGAGGTGATCCGCCGCTGGCTCAACGACAACGGCCGCTGGAACAGCCCCAAATATCTGGGCGGCGAAAGCTATGGCACGACACGCTCGGCCGCGGTCGCCAACCAGTTGATGAACGCGACCTACAACGACGTCGCGCTGAACGGCATCATCCTGATCTCGACCGTGCTCGATTTTGCCGCGGGGTCGGACACCGCGGGCAACGAGCTGTCGTTCATCACCAACCTGCCGTCGATGGCGGTTACCGCGCTTTATCATGGCAAGGCGACCGGTGCCTCGCCCGAAGCCTTTGCCGAGGAAGCGCGGCAATGGGCGATCGGCCCCTATGCGTCGGCCCTGCTCAAAGGGCAGAAGTTGCAGGGTGAGGAACGCGCCGCGATCCGCCGCGATCTGGCGCGCTTCACCGGCCTGTCCGAAACCTATCTCGACAGCGCCGACCTGCGCGTCACGCCCGGACGCTTCTACAAGGAATTGCTGCGCGACCGCGGGCTGACCGTCGGGCGGCTCGACAGCCGCTATACGGGCAAGGATTATGACAGCGCCGGCGAGGAGCCCGACAACGACCCCAGCTTTTACGGCATCGACGCCAGCTACACCGCGGCGATCAACAGCTGGAGCCGCGACGGTCTGGGGTTCAAGACCGACCGCGAATATCAGTCGATCGGTGGGATCGGCGGGCAATGGGACTGGCGCATCGGCGGCCGCGACACCAACGCGTATCTGAACGTCGCGCCCTATATCGGACAGGCGCTACGCGAAAATTCGGGCCTGAAAGTGCTGGTCGCGCAGGGCTATTATGATTTTGCGACGCCGTTTTTCGCCGCCGAATATGCGCTGTCCCGCACCGGCATCCCGCAGGACCGGATCAGCTACACCTATTATGGCGCGGGCCATATGATGTATATCCGCGACGAGGATCGCAGAAAATTGTCGGAGGATGTGCGGGCGTTTATTCGGGCACGGTAGGGCCGGGCCGGGTTTCGGCTATCGACCAGTTGCGGACGTAAATCCCCCCTATGGCGCAGCCATGGGAAGGGGGACCGCGTCCGAAGGACGTGGTGGAGGGGTAGCAACGGTAGTGCCATGGCCCCTCCGTCAGCGCTTCGCGCTGCCACCTCCCCATGGCTTCGCCACAGGGAGGATTTTCTCCTCCTCGTCCTCCCGGACTTGATCCGGGATCCATAGCCGCACCGTCGTTCTGGATCCCGGATCAAGTCCGGGATGACGACGCTGGGTCGTCAGCGCAGCACGCCCTTTGCCGCCTGCGCCCGCGCATACAGGAACAGCGCGATCAAGATCACCCAGATTACCGCGGTGAAGACCATCGGAAACGTCCCGAACATGCGCTCCAGATCGCCATAATGCATGCCGAACTGATAGACGCTGCTGATCGCGAGGCCGACAAGCGATAGCAGGAAGGCGGTCACCGCATGGCGGCTGCGCGCGAGCAGCAGCACGGAACCCAGCACCGATCCCCACACCCCTAGCGCCCAGCCGACATTGGCCCACAACGGAAAGCTGTAGAAATAGGCCTGCTGTTCAGCGGTAAAGGCCGCCATATAGTCGGGATTTTTAAGCTTGGTCATCGTGTAGTCGAACGCGCCGAACGCGTTCCAGAGCAGCGACACGATGCCAACCACCCACAGGTGCCACGGCGTTTTTCCAGCTTCGGTCATAATGATCTCCCTCCCCAGAAAGATGGCGCGAGCGTAACGACTTTTGCCGCAACGGCAATCGCGCTGCCATAAGCATATAACACACCTGCGGCGCTAACGAAACAAAGATGCGCCGATGATTGCCAAAGCGCTTGGCAAGCCGGGTGGGGAACGCGATAGCCGCAGCATGTGCGTCGTCGCCATCGCCTTGCAGATCCATCCCGACTGGCCGCTGATCCTGGTCGGCAATCGCGACGAGTTTCATGCTCGGCACGCCGCGCCGCTCGGCGCCTGGGACGATGGCAGCGGCATCGTCGCGGGGCGCGATCTGTTGGCGAGTGGCACATGGCTCGGCGCGCATCCGGCGAGCGGACGGATCATTGTCGTGACCAACGTGCGCGGCGCACTGCCCGATCCGGCCAAGGAATCGCGCGGGGCGCTGGTCGTCGATTTGCTGCGCGGTGACGGGCGCTTCGCCGATCCGGTTGTGGCCGACCTCGACTGTTTTAACGCGTTCAACCTGTTGGCGATCGGTGATGGCAAGGTGCGGCTGTTGAGCAATCGGCCTCAGCCGCAGATCCTTTCCCTCCGTCCCGGCGTCCATGCGCTGGCCAACGAGCCGATCCACAGCCCCTGCCCGCGCGCCGAGCGCCTGCGCGCGGCGCTGGCGGCGGTGGTCGATTCCCAAACGGATCCCGATCGTCTGCTCGACATGCTGAGCGCCGAGGATGACCCGGCGCTGTTCCTACGCGGCGATATTTATGGCACCCGCGCCTCGACGCTGGTTGCGGTCGCGGCGGACGGCAGCGCGCGGATGATCGAGCGCCGATATGAAGCGGGCGGCCGTCCCGTTGGAACGACCGCCCTGCAATTTCGTATCGGTTAGACCGAACCGGCTTATTTCGGCGCAATCACCATCAGCATCTGACGGCCTTCGGTGCGCGGATGCGCCTCGACCTTCGCGACTTCCGACGTCAGCTCGGCGACTCGCTGGAGAACATTGAGGCCAAGCTGGGTGTGGCTCATTTCGCGGCCGCGGAAACGCATGGTCATCTTGACCTTGTCGCCTTCCTCGAGGAAGTCGAACACCTTGCGCATCTTCACGTCGAAATCATGATCGTCGATATTCGGACGCATCTTGATCTCTTTGATTTCCTGCGTCTTCTGGCTCTTTCGCGCCAGGTTCGCCTTTTTCTGAGCTTCGTATTTGAACTTGCCCACATCGAGGAATTTGCACACCGGCGGATCGGCGTTCGGGGATACTTCGACCAGGTCGAGGCCCACAGAAGCCGCCTGTTCAATCGCTTCAGCGGTCAGCATCACGCCCAGATTTTCGCCTTCATCGTCGATCACGCGGACCTTCGGAGAGGCGATGAATTCATTGTATCGCGGGCCATTCTTGGGCGGCGTGCGCTCCATCGGGCGGCGGGTCGTGGGCGGTGGTATAGCTGTATCTCCTGATCGTGGACGGGTGGCGTGCGGA
>NZ_DASYHE010000051.1:0-3484 GCF_035998965.1 Sphingopyxis sp. | reverse complement strand
TGCTGCTGCCTTCCTGGGCCGTTTCGGCTTTCTTGAGCAGATGGAGGTCCACAAAAGGACCCTTCCAGACCGAGCGAGCCATGGCTTACCTCTTCTTCTTCGCGTGACGCGACCGGATGATCATCTTGTCGGTCGATTTGTTGTGGCGCGTGCGAGCACCCTTGGTCGGCTTGCCCCATGGGGTAACCGGATGACGGCCGCCCGAGGTACGGCCTTCGCCGCCGCCATGCGGGTGATCGACCGGGTTCTTCGCAACACCGCGGGTCAGCGGGCGCTTGCCGAGCCAGCGGCTGCGACCGGCCTTGCCGAGGTTGGTGTTCTGGTTGTCGGGGTTCGAAACCGCGCCAACAGTACCCATGCAATCGCCGCGAATGTAGCGCTGTTCGCCCGAACCGAGACGCACGATGACAAGACCGCGGTCACGACCGACGACTTGCGCATAGGTGCCAGCCGAACGGGCGATCTGGCCACCCTTGCCCGGCTTCATTTCGATGTTGTGGACGATCGTGCCGACAGGCATTTGCGACAATTCCATCGCATTGCCCGGCTTCACGTCGGTCTTTTTGCCCGCGATCACCTTGTCGCCAACCGCCAGACGCTGCGGCGCCAGGATGTAAGCGACGCGGTCCTTGCCGGCATCGTCCTTGCCATAGTTGACGAGGGCGATGAACGCGGTGCGGTTGGGGTCATATTCCAGCCGCTCGACGGTGCCTTCGACGTCCCACAGGCGGCGCTTGAAATCGACGATGCGATACCGCTGCTTGTGACCGCCGGCGATACCACGCGAGGTGACATGGCCCTTGTTGTTGCGGCCACCGGTCTTGCTCTTGCCTTCGGTCAGCGCCTTGACGGGCTTGCCCTTCCACAGCGACGATTTGTCGACGAGGATCAGGCCGCGCTGCGCGGGGCTGGTCGGATTATAGGACTTAAGTGCCATTTTCTTTGCCTCTTCCTACAATCAGACGCCGGTGGTGACGTCGATCGACTGGCCTTCGGCCAGACGAACGATCGCCTTCTTCACGTCGCTGCGGGTGTAGGGTTTGCCCTTCCAGCGCTTGGTCTTGCCCTTGGTGATGAGCGTGTTCACGCCGATCACCTTGACATCGAACAGCGCCTCGACGGCGGCCTTGATGGCGGGCTTGGTCGCATCGCCTGCAACCTTGAACACCACCGCGTTGTTTTCGCTGAGCATCGTCGATTTTTCGGTGATCACTGGAGCCAGGATCACGTCATAATGACGTGCATCGACCGTTTTTGCCTTAGCCATTGAAACGTGCCTCCAGCTTTTCGAGGCCGGCGCGGGTCAGGACCAGCGTATCGGCGCGCAAAATGTCATAGACGTTGGCGCCCATCGCCGGCATCGAGTTGATGCCGATCAGGTTGGCCGACGCCATGGCGAAGCTTTCGTGCACCGCATCACCATCGATGAAGAGTGCGCGATTGCCGAGTTCGAGCTTGCCGAGCTGGCCGGCGAGCGCCTTGGTCTTGGCGTCCTTGAGCTCGAGCGTGTCGAGAATAAGGATCTTGCCGCCCTTCGCCTTGTCGCTCAGCGCCATTTTCAGGCCGAGGGTGCGAATCTTCTTGTTCAGCGAGTGACCGAAGGTGCGGGCGCGCGGGCCATGCGCCTTACCGCCGCCGATGAAGATCGGAGCGGCGCGATCGCCGTGACGAGCGGTACCGCCGCCCTTCTGGTTGCCGAACTTCTTGCCGGTGCGCGACACATCGCTGCGTTCGCGAGCGGCACGGGCCGGACCGCGGCGCTTTTCGAGCTGCCAGCTGACAACGCGGTGAAGGATGTCGGCGCGCGGGTCGACGCCGAACACATCGTCATTGAGATCGATGTCTGCGCCGGCCTTGCCGTCAATGGTGTGAACCTTGACCTTCATGATCAGGACTCCTGTGCGCCGTCGGTGGTGGCCGTATCAACCACGGTGTCTTCAACCGGGGTTTCCACAGGCGCATCAGCCGGGGCTTCTTGATTGGCGTTCGCCGCGCTCTTGATGCCCGCCGGATAGGGGGCTTCGGGATGACGCGGCAGCTTGACGGCGTCGCGGACCATCAGCCAGCCACCCTTCGAGCCAGGGACCGAGCCCTTGACGAAGAGAAGGCCGCGCTCGACGTCAGTGCGGACGATTTCGAGATTCTGCTGGGTGCGATTACGCGCGCCCATGTGACCGGCCATCTTCTTGTTCTTGAAGACGCGGCCCGGATCCTGGCGGTTACCGGTCGAACCATGCGCACGGTGGCTGATCGAAACGCCGTGGGTGGCGCGCATACCGCCGAAACCCCAACGCTTCATCGCACCGGCAAAGCCCTTACCCTGGGTCACGCCCTGGATATCGACGATCTGGCCGGCGACGAAGTGGTCGGCCGACAGTTCGGCGCCGATGTCGAGCGTCGCGTCGTCAGCGACGCGGAATTCGACGACCTTTGCTTTGGGCTCGACTTCGGCCTTGCCGAAGGCGCCGCGCTGCGGCTTGGCGACGTTCTTCGCCTTGGCCGATCCGGCACCGAGTTGGACGGCCACATAGCCGTCGCGTTCTTGTTCGCGTACAGAGATAACCTGACAGCCTTCGAGGCTCAGGACGGTGACGGGCACATGGCGGCCGTCGTCCTGAAACAGGCGGGTCATCCCCATTTTCTTCGCGATCACGCCAGTCCGCATGATCATACTCCTCAACAGAGGCCGGACGGACCATTCCGCACGGCGTGTGGGACCCCATCAGGCCGAAACCCAACGAGAACCCTCCCAGCCCAGAATTTCGATGGTCGCCCCGTCCGGGCTGAGGTGCCGCCTTCCCTAGGGAGAAGCGGCGAGACGGGGGACGCAGCCCGGACCCTTTTGCTTCCAAGGAAGCGGTCCGGCGGTATCCACCCTATCGTCGGTCCGGATCGCTCCGGACAATGCAGCCACCGAAATGGCCGCCGATAGAGACCCCGGATCAGATCCGGGGCTGCGTTGGCTTAGGCCAACTTGATTTCTACGTTCACGCCCGCGGCAAGGTCGAGCTTCATCAGCGCATCGACCGTCTGCGGAGTGGGCTGCACGATGTCGAGCAGCCGCTTGTGGGTACGCACCTCGAACTGCTCGCGCGACTTTTTGTCGATGTGCGGGCCGCGGTTCACGGTGAATTTTTCAATGCGCGTCGGCAGCGGGATCGGGCCGCGAATAAGCGCTCCGGTACGACGTGCCGTATCGGCGATGTCGGTGGTGGCCTGATCGAGCACGCGGTGATCAAAGGCCTTGAGGCGAATGCGAATATTCTGCGTTTCCATGACTATTCCAGTCGAATCCCGTCTGACGATGCGAAAGAGCCGAAATGACTTGTTCCGGCCCCCTAGTGGAAGCCGGCTCGGCCATTAAAAATCTTTAAGCTACGAGCCGCCCGAATCGCTTCCGAATCAGGCGGCTCGCGGCCCTATATTACTTTGTGATCGTCGCCACAACCCCTGCGCCGACGGTACGACCGCCTTCGCGGATTGC
>NZ_DASYHE010000094.1:0-104730 GCF_035998965.1 Sphingopyxis sp. | reverse complement strand
CCCTCGACCCCAACCTTGGCAAGGTTGTGCTCTACCCCTGAGCTACGCCCGCTCTGGCGGCTGAAACCGGTCGGTTCCAGCGGGTGAGGCGGGCGCTTAGCATCGGGTTTTTGAGTCGGCAACCCCCCTTCATGCTTTTCGTATCTTATCGCGGGGGAAGGGTTGGCATATTCGCCGCAATTCCCACATAGATGGTTCGGCATTTTGAACAGGAGCATGACGCGTGGCCACTTTGGGTCTGAACCCCACCGAGAAGGAAGCCGTCGAAGCGTTCCGCCGCGACGTCGTCGAACCGTCGATGACCAAATTGGTGATCCTGGATTTCTGGGCCGAATGGTGCGGGCCGTGCAAGCAGTTGACCCCGATCCTGGAAAAGGTCGCCGCCGATTATGCTGACAAGGGTGTGTTGCTCGCCAAGATCGACGTCGATGCGAATCGCTTCATCGCCAGCCAGTTTCAGGTGCAGTCGATCCCGACCGTTTATGCGATTTTTCAGGGGCAGCCGGTCGCCAACCTGACCAACGCGCGCACCGAAAGCCAGTTGAAGACGATGCTCGACCAGCTGCTCGCGCAGTTGCCGATCGAGAGCGAGGCGACGGCGCGCGCGGTCGAGATCGCGCCGCTGATCGACATGGGCGAGTCCGTGTTGGCCGAGGGCGACGGCGAACGTGCCGCCAGTATCTTCGGGCAGATTCTCGAGATGGCGCCCGACAATGCGGCGGCGCATGGCGGACTGATCCGCGCCTTTGTGCTCGCGGGCGACCTGACCAGCGCGCAGGGCGCGCTCGACATGGTACCGGCCGAAATCGCTGACGATCCGGCGATCGCGCAGGCGAAAAGCGTGCTCGCGCTCGCCGCCGATGCGCCCGACGCGGGCGAACTGGCCGCGTTCGAAGCGGCAGTGGCCGCCAATCCCAATGACCATCAGGCGCGCTTCGACCTGGCCAGTGCGCAAATCGGCGCGGGGCAGCGCGATGCCGCCGCCGACAATCTTCTCCACATCGTTGCCGCCGATCGCGAATGGCAGGAAGATGCCGCGCGCGCCAAACTGCTGTCGCTGTTCGAAGCCGTCGGGCTGGAAGATCCTTGGGTCGCGGCGCAGCGCCGCCGGCTGTCGCTGATCCTGTTCGGCTGATGGGCGACACCGCGCCCCTGACTATCCAGCGGATCGCGATCTTTCCGCTGCCCGGCGCGGTGCTGTTTCCCGGGCTGCACCTGCCGTTGCATATCTTTGAGCCGCGCTATTCGGCGATGGTGCAGGAGGTGCTGGCGCGCGACCGGCAGATCGGGATGATCCAGCCGCGTATGCTGCCCGGTGAAGAAAGCCGCGAGCCGCCGGCGCTGTATGACGTCGGCTGCGTCGGGCGGATCGTCGATGTCGAAGCGCTGGACGAGGGCCGGTTCAACCTGGTGCTGGAGGGTGTGGCGCGGTTTCGCGTCCGCCGCGAACTCGACGTCATCACCCCGTTTCGCCAGGTCGAAGCCGAGATCGAAACCGAGATCGACGACGATGCAGTGCTGTCGAGCGTCGAACGAGCGAGTCTGGAGCGCGAGGCCAAGCGCTTTGCCGCGCGGCAGGGTTATGTCGTCGACTGGGATTCGGTCGGCCAGCTCGACGATGCGACGCTGGTCAACGGCATCGCGCAGGTCGCGCCCTTCGATGCCGCCGCGAAACAGGCGCTGCTCGAAGCGACCCCGATCGACGCGCGCGCCGAGCTGGTCGTTCAGCTGATGCAGTTTTTCGGCCGCTATGACAGCGACGACGGCCGCGCCACGCTGCAATAGACGCGCGCTCAGTTCAGCTTGCGGGACGCCGCGTGGCGCGTGATGTCGGTCAGCGCGCGGCGCACGATGTGGCGGTCGCTTTCGCGCAGCCGGTCTGCGGCGTCGTTTACCCTGAGCTGATCGCGGACCAGTGCCGTTTCGGCGGCGAGGCGCGCCGCGATGCGATCCTTATCGGCCCGCGGAGCGCGCGACAGGGTGGTTCGGCGACGCGCTGCCCATTCGGCAACCAGCCGGTCAGCGACGAGGGCGGCAAGACTGTCGCGCGCCGCTCCTTCAGTCGCCGCTTCGGCGATGGGATCGACCAGCCAGTCGTCTGCGCCGTCGGCCTGTAATGCATCAAGCGACAGCGTCGCGGTGACGTGCCGCCGCCCCGCTGATCGCTGGTCACCGTGCAGGCGCAGGCGCAGCGCCTGCAGCTCGGCGCGCAGCTGCCAGTTCACATAGGTGGTGAAGCGCGCGCGCGCCGGGTCATAGCGCTCGGCGGCACGGTGGAGTGCAATGGCGCACACCTGCGCCGCATCGTCGGCGACATCGCTCAGGCCATAGCTGCGGGTGAAATAGCGGATGCGCGGCGCCGCCAACGCCGCCAGCCGCGCAAATGCCCGATCGGCGAGTGCCCGCGCTCGCGCGCCCGGCGCCGCGTCGAGCGCGGTTCGTGCCTGGATATAGTCTTTCACAGCTGTTTCGAGCGCGTCGCTTTTTGCCGACATGGTCCGTCCCCATCGTGCCGCGGCGGGGGTGCCGCTTGGGCCGGGATAGGGAAAGATGATGAGCGGCAGACTGATGGTGGGGTAGGTAGAAATACCTATATGGGGTTCCCCATTTGCCGTTCGTGTCGAGCGAAGTCGAGACACCCATCGACCTGACTCGGCCCCGCAGCGTGTTTCGACTTCGCTCGACATGAACGGACTGGTGGGTTGGGCCTAGACCTCGGCCCCGGCGAGCAACCTTGGCAGATCGCCCGCCTCGCCGCGCGCTTCGTCCATGAAGAAGCGCTTGAGCAACGGCAGGCGCTGGACCGCGCCCAGCCCGGTGCGCCGGACCGCGGCGGCGGTGCGGCCGGGGATGCCGAACAGGCGAGTCAGCCCGTCGGTGGCGAGGCTGACCATCATGTTATCGAGCCCGCGCCAGCGCTGATAGCGCGCGAGCAAGGCCGCATCGCCGAGGTCGAGCCCGAGCCGGGCGCCCTCGACGAGCACTTCGGTCAGCGCCGCGACATCGCGCAGGCCGAGATTCAGCCCCTGCCCCGCGATCGGATGGATGCCGTGCGCGGCGTCGCCGACCAGCGCGATACGCTCGGCGACGATCGACGCGCTGTGGTGGAAGCCGAGCGGATAGGTCATCCGCGGCGCGACAAGCTCCATCGCGCCGAGCACCCCGCCCGCGCGCTTTTCGAGTTCGGTGACGAAGCCGCGGTCGCCGAGCTTGGCAAAGCCGGGACCGTCCTTTTCGGCGACCGTCCAGACGAACGCTGAACGGTGCCGTCCCTCGGCGTCATCGACCAGCGGCAGCAGCGCGAACGGGCCAGAAGGGTAAAAGATCTCATGCGCGACATTGCCGTGCGGCCGTGCGTGCGACACCGCTCCAATCAACGCGTGGTGATCGTATGACCAGGTGGCGATGTTGAACCCGGTCGCTTCGCGGGTCGGCGAGCGGCGGCCTTCGGCAACGATCAGCAGCGGGGCCGCGAGCTTCGTCCCGTCAGCGAGGGTCAGCGTGACGCCGTGGCTATCAATGTCGCGGGTCATGACGGCGGCGGGCATATGCAGCCGGACCAGCGGTGCATCGGCGAGCGCCGCGGCGAGCGCGAGGCGGAGCTGGCGGTTCTCGATCATCGTACCGAGCGGTGGATCGCCGTCGGCGGTGACGAAATCGAGATGGCCGCCGCGGCCACTGTCGGGGGCGCCGTCGGCGACCTGAATGGCCCGGATCGGGCAGCCGTGCCCCGCAAGTCGCTCGGCAATCCCCAGCACTTCGAACATCTGCCAGGTCGCACTGGCGATCGCCGACGCGCGGCCGTCGAAGCCAGGGGCGATCGTCGTGATCGGGTCGGTGGGATCGACGACCTGGACCGACAAGCCATGGTGCGACAGGGCAAGGGCGAGCGCCTGGCCGACCAGGCCGCCCCCCGAAATCAGGACATCGCTGCGCAGGGTTTCACTCATGAAATCACCCTAGCGCGCGGCGCGCGGCTTGGAAAGGCTGTGGACGCGCGCGGGGCTGCGCTTGACGGCGAGTCCGGGCCATGTGCATATCGCCGTGGTGTATCGATGGGGACCGTAAACAGCATGGCCAGCCGCAAGGGCGCACCGATCAAGGCCGATTGGCGCACCGTTTTCCGCCAGAGTATCGCGCGATCGCTGGTGATCGGCGCCGCGGCGGCGCTCGGGCTGTTCACGCTGTTTCTGGCGCTCGCGCTCGCGACGTACGACAGCACCGATGCGGCGCTGAACACCGCCGCTGCTGGTACCGCCGCCAACTGGATGGGCAGCCTTGGCGCGTGGTTCGCCGATCTGGGGCTGTCGATCGGCGGGGTCGGGATTGCCCTGCTGGTGCCGCTGCTCGGGCTCTTCGCGTGGCGGCTTTGGCTGGGTGAAGCGCAGCCCTATTGGCCGCGTCAGCTCGCCTATAGTTTCGTCGGTATCTTGCTCGTCGGGCTGGGCGCTGAACTGTGGTCGCCAGCCACCAGCGCGCCGATGCCCGCGGGCTGGGGCGGACTCATCGCGCTGCTGATCGGCGGCGCGATCACGCCGCTGTTCGCCGCAGCGGGCGAACCCGCCGCGGCGCTGATCCGTTTTGCGACCATCCTGCTGCTGGTCACCATCGGGCTGTCGCTGGCGTGGCGCGCGCTGCGGCTGGAGAAAGGGTGGGCGTCGCGTTTCCGTCTGCCTGCCGTCGAGCGCAGCCGCATCGCCGAGCCGGTGCGCGCCGCCGACGATGGCGCCCAAAGCCCGAACCTGATGGAGCGCGTCGTGCGCCCGCGCGCGATCGCAGAACCCAGCGACCGCGCCCCGCCTGAGATCGCCGATCCGGCGCAGCGCACAGCGCCGTCGAAACCGCGGCCCAAGCCACAGACCGAACTGTTCACCAATTACCAGCTGCCCTCGATCGATCTGCTCGCGCCGCCGCCGCCGGGGCCGACCGGACAGATCGACAAGGCGGGGCTGGAGCGCAACGCGCGCCTGCTCGAATCGGTGCTCGAGGATTTTCAGGTCAAGGGCGTGGTCACCGCGGTGCGCCCCGGCCCCGTCGTCACCATGTACGAACTCGAACCCGCCCCCGGCACCAAGGCGAGCCGCGTATCGAACCTCGCCGACGACATCGCGCGCAACATGTCGGCGCTGTCGGCGCGCATTGCGCCGATCCCGGGCCGCACCGTGATCGGCATCGAACTGCCCAACGCGCACCGCGAGGCGGTGGTGCTGCACGAAATCATCGGCAGCGCCTTGTTTCAGGATCAGACCGGCGCGCTGCCGATCATCCTGGGCAAGAATATCAGCGGCGACCCGATGATCGCCGACCTGGCGCCGATGCCGCACCTGCTGATCGCGGGGACGACCGGCTCGGGTAAGTCGGTCGGGCTCAACGCGATGATCCTGTCGCTGCTCTATCGGCTCGGTCCCGATCAGGTGAAGATGATCATGATCGATCCCAAGATGCTGGAACTCAGCGTCTATGACGATATTCCGCACCTCCTCGCCCCCGTCGTCACCGAACCCAAGAAGGCGATCCGCGCGCTGAAATGGGCGGTCGAGCAGATGGAAGACCGCTACCGGATGATGTCATCGCTGTCGGTGCGCAACCTCGCGAGCTACAACGACAAGGTCCGCGGCGCGCTGGCCAAGGGCAAGTCGCTCGGGCGGCGTGTCCAGACCGGTTACGACCCCGACACCGGCCAGCCGATCTATGAGGAAGAAACGCTCGATTATGCGCCGCTGCCGCAGATCGTCATCGTCGTCGATGAACTTGCCGATTTGATGATGACCGCGGGCAAGGAAGTCGAATTCCTGATCCAGCGCCTCGCGCAAAAGGCACGCGCCGCGGGTATCCACCTGATCCTGGCAACGCAGCGCCCGTCGGTCGATGTCATCACCGGCGTGATCAAGGCGAACCTGCCGACGCGCATCAGTTTCAACGTCACCAGCAAGATCGACAGCCGCACGATTTTGGGCGAGGCGGGCGCCGAGCAACTGCTCGGCAAGGGCGACATGCTCTATGTCCCGGGCGGCAAGCAGATCACGCGTATCCATGGCCCCTTTGTATCCGACGACGAGGTGCGCGCGGTCGCCGATCACTGGCGCGGGCAGGGCCGCCCCGACTATATCGAAAGCGTTACCGAAGATCCCGAGGACGGCGGTTTCGCGATGGAGGGTGCCCCGGCGGGCGGCGACAGCGCCGAGGACCGCATGTATGCCAAGGCCTGCCAGATCGTCGTCGAAAGCCAGAAGGCATCGACCAGCTGGCTGCAACGCCAGCTGCGCATCGGGTACAACAGTGCCGCCCGCCTGATTGAGCGAATGGAGGAGGAAGGGCTGGTCAGCCCGCCCAACCATGTCGGCCGCCGCGACGTGCTGACCGATCAGTACGGCCAGCAGCGATGAGGAGCCTTCGCCCGTCTCGCGGTTTGAACGGCGTCTGACGAGCAGGTTCACGGCGGGTTCAATGCCTATCTGCGATGAGCCGAGCGAATATAGAACAGAATGAGAGTCCCATGATCCTGAAGAATCCCTTCACCCGCCTTGCCGCCTGGACGCTGACGCCCTTGGCCGTCGCCGGGCTTGCGGTCGGCGTTCCCGCCATCGCGCAGTCATCATCGACGCTGGCGTCGGTGCAGTCGCACCTGAAATCGACCGGGTCGATGACCGCCGACTTTGTCCAGACCGACCGCAACGGCCAGCGCCTGTCGGGCAAGCTGACCCTGAAACGCCCCGGCAAGATCCGCTTCCAATACCAGAAGGACGTCCCGCTGCTCATCGTCGGCGACGGCAGTTCGCTGACCGTGATCGATTATGAAGTGCGGCAGGTGCAACGCTGGCCGGTGAAAAATTCGCCGCTCGCCGCGCTGCTTGATCCCGACCGCGACCTGACCAAATACGCCAGGGTCATCCCCACCGGCAGCAACGATGTGCTGAGCGTCGAGGTCAAGGATCCCAAGCGTCCCGAATATGGCACGATCACCATGGTGTTCGTCCGCGACGGCGGCGCCCCCGGCGGTCTGCGCCTGCGCGGCTGGGTCGCACTCGATTCGCAGAACAACCGGACGCGGATCGACCTCAGCAACCAGAAGTTCAACGTCGCGGTCGCCGATTCGGCGTTCCGCTGGACCGATCCGCGCCCGAACAAGCGCGGTCGCTGACCAAAGCTGAACGGAAAATTCAGGCCGGGGATTTTTTCATCAGAAATCTCCGGTCTTTTTCCGCCCAACTGTCGCCCAGCATCGACGAACTGCAAAATCGGCGCTCCGCCGCCGTTTTTCGTTCAGCTTGGCGACAGGGAGGCGGGGCTATTTCAGCTCTCGAAGACGCCAACACGGCCCCGGATTTGGGTTTCCCCCTGTTGCCCCACCCGGATTGCCCGGTGTCTTCTTTCAAGAGCGTGACGAACGCTGACCTTGAACCCCCGTTCCACCGCCCCTGGGACGGGGGTTTATGATTCCCGGCGTTTTTTTGCCGCTAACGCGGCTTTGCGGCACCAGCCCGCTCCCCCACCCAGCCTCCCTACAGCGTATCCTGAAATGGGAGGCTGGGTGGGGGAGCGGGCTGGTGCCGCAATCGCATTGCGAACAATGCGTGGCGCCGATAGAGCCAGCGCATGACTCGCACCAGCATCGCTTCGTGGAATATCAACAGCGTCCGCGCCCGCATCGGCATCGTCGAAAAATTCCTGCGCGAAGAAGCCCCCGACATCCTGTGCCTGCAGGAAACCAAGGTCGAATGCGGCACCTTTCCGCAGGACATGTTCAGGGCGCTGGGTTACACACACATCGTTACCCACGGTCAGCGCATGCACCACGGCGTCGCGATCGTCAGCAAGGTGCCGCTGGCCGATGTCCGCAAATATGACTGGCAGGCAAATGGCGAGGCGCGCCATGTCGGGGTGACCTTGCCGTCGGGGGTGCGGCTCGACAATGTCTATATCCCCGCAGGCGGCGACATTCCTGATCGTAATCTCAACCCCAAATTCGGTCAGAAGCTCGACTTTTTTGGCCGCATGACCGAATGGTCCGGGGCGCTGAACGGCACCCCCACCGTGCTGACCGGCGACTTCAACGTCGCCCCGCTCGAATGCGACGTGTGGAACCACAAGGCGCTGCTCGACGTCGTCAGCCACACGCCGGTCGAAGTCGAAACGCTGGCGCGGTTGCAGGCGGCGTCGAACTGGGTTGACCTCGGTCGCCATTTCATTGCCGCGCCGACGCCCTTGTTCACCTGGTGGAGTTACCGCGCCAAGGATTGGGAGGCGTCGAACCGCGGTCGACGCCTCGACCATATGTGGGTCACCCCCGACCTGCTCGACAAGGCGGTGTCGCACCGCATCGTCCAGCCAGCGCGCAGCTGGGAGCGGCCGTCGGACCATATCCCGCTGGTGACGGAATTTGCCTTTTGAGCGACGCCGACCATAGAGGCGCCCGCCGCGCCGCGCGCGCGATCGACGCGCTGCGGCGCGGCTGGCCCTTTCGCGTCGAAGGTGCGGGGGGCGCGCTCGACCTGCTCGCGGTCGAAAGCGCACGCGACGACGCGCTCGCCGAATTCGCCAGCCACGATGTCCTGCTGTCGGGCGAACGGGCGGTGACGCTGAAACTGACGAACCAGCGCGTCGCGGCGACGCCGGGTCCGGTGCGCCTCGCCGCAGCCGCCAGCACGGTCACCGCGGCGCTGGCGATAGCCGACCCGGCGCTCGACCTCGCCCACCCGCTCAAAGGGCCGTTTCGTACTATCCCGACCGGCGGTGACGACGCCGCCGCCGCCGTGATGACGATGGCGCGCCACGCTGGCCTGCTCCCGGCCTTTTTTGTGCGCGAAGCGGTCGGCGAGGCGGAGACACGGTGCACCGCCGACGATGTTGCGGCGCTCCTCGACCCGGCCCGCCTTCAGATCGCCGCACGCGCGCGCCTGCCCGTGGCGGCGAGCGAAACTGCCGAAATCATCGCTTTCCGCTCGCCCGAGGAAGCTTCCGATCATGTCGCGCTGGTCATCGGCCAGCGCGACGGAAATCCGCCGGTGGTGCGCCTGCACAGCGAATGCCTGACCGGCGACGTGCTGGGGAGCCTGAAATGCGATTGCGGGCCGCAGCTCCACGCCGCGCTGCACGCGATGGCTGATGCGCCGTGGGGGGTGCTGCTCTATCTGCGGCAGGAGGGACGTGGCATCGGCCTGGTCAACAAGCTGCGCGCCTATGCGCTGCAGGATCAGGGCTATGACACCGTCGATGCCAATCTGCGGCTGGGTTTTCCGGTCGAGGCGCGCGATTTTGCAATCGCGGGACGGATGCTGGAACTGCTCAACATCCCGCGCATCCGGTTGATGACCAACAACCCCGAAAAGGTCGCGCGGCTGGAAAAAGAAGGCGTCGCGGTGGTCGAGCGACTGCCGCTAGCATTGCCGACCAACAAGTTTAACGAGCAATATCTCGCGACGAAGCGCGACAGGACGGGGCACCAGCTTTAGCCGACCTCGTCATTGCGAGGAGCGACGCGACGCGGCAATCCAGAGCCCGGCGTAAACTGCTCTGGATTGCTTCGCTTCGCTCGCAATGACGTCGATTATTATTGCAGAACTTAATGTACGAACCGCGCCACCACATCGCGGTAGCTGCGGCTGACCTTCACCTGCGCGCCCGATCCGAGCACCAGGAAACATTCGCCATTGGTGTGCGGCTTCACCTGCTTGACCTGTGACAGGTTGACGATCGTCGAGCGGTGAACGCGCTGGAAATTGCGCGGATCGAGCCGCTTTTCCAGATCCTTCATCGTCTCGCGCAGGATCAGGCTGTTGTCGGCGGTGTAGATGCACATATAGTCGCCCGCGGCATCGATGCGTTCGATGCTGTCGACATCGACGCGGAAAATCTGGCCGCGATCCTTGATGTTGATCATCTTTTCATAGCGATCGGCGGCGTGCGCGTCGGGCTGCGTCTCGGCGTCATAATCGTCAACCGCATCGGGGGCGACCTCGGCCAACACCGTTTTCAGGCGTTCGACCTCGGCCACGCCGCGCTTTTCGGTGAGGCGCTGGCGCACCCGGTCGAGCGCATCGGCGAGCCGCTCGGGTTCGACCGGCTTGACCAGATAATCGACCGCCTGCGCTTCGAAGGCGCGGATCGCATGATCCGAGTAGGCGGTGACGAAAACGACGAGGGGCGGTTCGACCTCCATCAATCCCTGAATTACCGAAAAGCCATCGAAACCCGGCATCTGGATGTCGAGAAAAACGAGGTCGGGTTTGTGGGTCTTGATCTTGCGGATCGCCTCGCGGCCATTTTGCGCGGTGTCGACGATTTCGACATCGGTGTGCGGCTCCAGCCGCAGTTGCAGGCCTTGGGTGGCCAGTTTTTCATCATCCACCAGAATGGTTCTGATCGTCATGTCCGTTCGGTTCCAATCGTCATTTGCCCATCGGGCTGAAACGGAAACTCGATAACCACCGTGAATCCGCCGTCAGCGCCGCGTTGGGCATCGAACCGGTGCTGGTCGCCGAAAGCCTGCGCCAGACGGTCCCTGATATTGGCTAAACCCACGCCGGTCGATTCCGTTGCAAGACTGGTGGTGGGGTCGCCGCCATCGGCTGGCAATCCCGTGCCGGTGTCGGACACGATAATCCGAACATTTTGACCGGCCAGCTGTGCGGAAATCGTGATATCGGCGCCGTCCTCCTGCGGCGTCACCGCATATTTGATCGCGTTTTCGACCAGGGGTTGCAGGAGCAGCGAGGGCAATCGGGCGCGCGCGACCACCGGATCGATTGCGAAATGCGGGCGCAATCGCTCTTCAAAGCGCATCTTTTCAATGTCGAGATAGAGCTTCAGCGTCTCGATCTCCTGCGCCAGCGTGACCTGCGCCGTCGGTTCGTTGGCGAGGGTGTAGCGCAGGAACGCCGACAGCCGCGACAGCATCGCATTGGCGGGCTCGGTCTGTTTGAGCAGCACGAGCGTCGAAATGCTGTTCAGCGTGTTGAACAGGAAATGCGGGTTGAGCTGATAGCGCAGCATGGCAAGCTGCGCCGACGCCGCCTGCGCTTCCAGCCGGATGACGCGGTCATTCTGTTCCTCAAGCTGGAGGAAATAGTTGATCGCGAAATAAAGCGCCGACCACGCCGCGAGCGACGTCGCGTCGATATAGACCGCGCCGAGGAGCAAGCTGGTGAACCCCGCCTCGCTGTTCGGGTTCTGAATCTGCGCAACCCAAGCGTCGATAAATGCCCATAAGGCCGTGGCGATGCCCGACAGGCCAAAACTGACCCCCCACATCAGCAGCGGGCGGCGGCTGATCAGCGCGCGGTAGCACACCGCCAGGATGAGCGAGAGCGAGAAGCCCGTGATCGCCGAAATCGTCTGCGGAATCAGGAAGGTCAGGGGCTGGCCATTGGCAAGCCCCGACACGCCTCGCAGGCCAAGCCAGGCGGCCCAGCCCAGAATCTGCAGATTCCAGAAGGCGCGGACCTTATTGTCGAAAAAAGGCCCCGGCGAAGACAGGCGAAACAGCGGCATGGGGGTCCGTAAGGTGGCGATGGTCAGCGGCTTCGCGCGCGAAGATGCGTCCCGGCGCGGCCAGTCATTCGGCAGCCACCGGCGCCAGTCCACCCTCGGCGCGCACCCGGGCCTGACCGAGGGGTTGAAGTTCGGCGCGATGCTTCCACAACAATTCCTTGTAACCGATCACCCGGCCATCGTGCGCGGTCAGCGTCACCGGTCCGATCGGCTGTTCGTCGCGCGCATCGACCAGCACCGGGGTCGAGGGCACGCCCGCGCCCCATTTTTCGCCCCATTGGCGCAGCGCGATCATGGCCGGCAGCAGCTCGATCCCTTTCTGGGTCAGCTGGTAACGCACCTTGCGGCGGTCTTCGGTCATCACTTCGCGCGCCATGATGCCATGATCGACCAGCCGCGACAGCCGGTTCGACAGGATATTGCGCGCGATGTTCAATTCCTGCTGAAATTCCTCGAAATGATGCACGCCGTTAAAGGCCGCGCGCAGGATCATGAACGACCAGCGTTCACCCATCGCTTCCAGCGCCAGCGGCAGGGCGCAATTGCCCCCGTCGATATCGTTCAGCAGTTCGCGTAATTTTCCCATGACCCATGCCCTAACGTAAAATCGACCCCTGCGCCAAAAAAATATAGGGGCTTCGTTGCATTTCGCAACGCAATAGATCGGCCGACGCAAACGGTGGCAAGCCTCTGAACGGCGCGCGCAAACCCAGCCCGGTGTCGGCGCCGCCCCGCATCGCTACCCGCCACAACCAATGCTGCCGATCACGGTTATCAAAGTTGCGAAGCCACGCGCGAACCGCGCAATCACATTTCGCATTGCAATTGGGCCGACATGAACGACATTGGACGCGATGCTAAGACAATATGAACTTGTCGAGCGCGTGCGCGCTTATGATCCCGACTGCGACGAGGCGCTGCTCAATCGCGCCTATGTGTTTACCGTCCAGAAACATGGCAGCCAGAAGCGCGCCTCGGGCGATCCCTATTTCAGCCACCCGGTCGAAGTGGCGGGGATCTTGACCGACCTACACCTTGATTGCGAAACGATCGTCACCGCGCTGCTCCACGATACGCTCGAAGACACGCTGGCTACCCCCGAAGAGGTAGAGCAGCTGTTCGGCGCCGACGTCGCGCGGCTGGTCGATGGGGTGACGAAGCTCAGCAAGATCGAAGCACAGACCGAAAATGAGCGCGCGGCCGAAAATCTGCGCAAATTCCTGCTCGCGATGTCCGACGACATTCGGGTGCTGCTGGTCAAGCTCGCCGATCGGCTGCACAATATGCGCACGCTGCATTTCATCCAGAATCCCGACAAACGGCGGCGCATCGCCAAGGAGACGATGGATATCTATGCCCCGCTCGCCGAGCGGATCGGCATGTATGAATATATGCGCGAGATGCAGCTTCTGGCGTTCAGCGAGCTTGAACCCGAGGCCTATGCCACGATCACTGGCCGCCTCGCGAAGCTGAGCGCGGGGGGCAAGGACAAGGTCGCCGCGATCAGCCGCGATTTCAAGGACCTGCTCGCCGGGGCGGGGATCGAGGCCGAAGTGTCGGGGCGCGAGAAGCACCCCTATTCGATCTGGCGCAAGATGCAGGAACGCCATGTCAGTTTCGAACAGGTCACCGACATCATCGCGTTTCGCATCGTCACCCCGACCGACGCCGATTGCTACGCCGCGCTGGGGCTGATCCACCGCAAGTGGAAAATGGTCCCGGGCCGGTTCAAGGACTATATCTCGACCCCCAAGCGCAACGGCTATAAATCGCTGCACACGACGATCATGCACCAGCAGAATATGCGGATCGAAATCCAGATCCGCAGTCTGGACATGCACCAGCAGTCCGAGTTCGGTTTCGCCGCGCATTGGGCGTATAAACAGGGCGGCACCGCCCCCGACGGGCAGGCGGGGTGGATCCGCGACCTGATCGAAATTCTGGAACAGACGCACGATCCCGAGGAGTTCCTCGAAAACACGCGCATCGCGATGTATCAGGACCGCATCTTTGCTTTCACCCCGAAGGGCAGCCTGCACCAGCTGCCCAAGGGCGCGACCCCGGTCGATTTTGCCTATGCCGTCCACACCGGGCTGGGCGACCGCACCGTCGGCGCCAAGGTCAACGGGCGGCTGGTGCCGCTCCGCACCCAGCTCAACAACGGCGACACCGTCGAAATCCTGTCGTCGGACAAACAGACCCCGCAGCCAGCCTGGCTGGGCTTTGCGGTCACCGGTAAGGCGCGCGCCGCGATCCGCCGCCATGTGCGGTCAAAGGAAAAGGTCGAACTCGCCGCACTCGGCCGCAAGATGTACGACGAAATCGTCGCGCGCCTGCCGAACAAGGTCGGCGACAAGGCGCGCGCCGCGGCGCTGACCCGGCTCAAGCTCGACAGCGACGCCGCGCTGTATGTGGCGATCGCCAAGCAGCGGCTGACCGACAATATGGTGCTCGAAGCCCTCGTCCCCGGCATCACCGCCGAGATGAAGGCCAAGCCCGGCAAGTTTGGACAGGGCGCCGCGGTGTCGATCGCCGGTCTGACCCCCGGCGTCGCGTACCAGCTCGCCGATTGCTGCCACCCCGTCCCCGGCGACCGCATCGTCGGGCTGGCGCGTCCGGGCGAAGGGATCGAGGTGCATGTCATCGACTGCCCGAGTCTCGCCGATGGGGTCGATGCCGACTGGATCGACTTGAGGTGGCAAGAGGACAGCGAGGGCGGCAACGCGCGGCTGTGCATCGTCATCCTCAACGAACCCGGCACGCTCGCCGAAATGTCGGGCATCCTCGCCGCCAATTCGGCGAACATCACCAATTTGCGGCTGTCGAACCGCGAGGGGGGTTTCCACACCTACGACGTCGTCGTCGAAGTGCGCGACGTCCATCATGTGATGCGGATATTGTCGGCGCTGCGCGCGTCGGACACAGTGGTGCAGGCCGAGCGGCAGTAGGCGTTCGCCCTGCCTCCCAATTCCGTCATCCCGGCGAAGGCCGGGATCTCACCCTCGCATTCCGTCGCACCGGAGAGATCCCGGCCTTCGCCGGGATGACGGGATCATAAGGTCGCGGATTAATTCGCGTATAGCAACGGCGGCCGCCAGCCACTCTGATCGACCTCGTCGCGGACCTTGTACACCAGCCCTTTGCTGTTCAGGAACAGCTTCTCCATTTCGGGCCGGGTGAACGGCCGCGAGCCCAGCCGCCCGAACACCGCCATCTGGCCACCGGTCTCGTCGACCCCGCGGTCACGGTCGAGCCCCTTCGACAGCGCGAGCGCCGGCGACGGGGTCTTGGCCCAGGCGATCAGTTCGGGGGTCGGTTTGGGCGAGAAGCCATAGAGGCCCGGATTGTCGGGGCTGGTCAGTTGGATCACCTTGATCCCGCCGCGCCCGTCGGCGACATAACCGAACAGCGACGCATTGGTCGAGGCAACGATGACATCCTCAGCATCGGTCATGGTGCCGCCAAAGGTCAGTCCCGGCCACACGATCGGCGCCGCGGGGCGCGTGACATCGACGATGACGAGGCCATCCTGCTTGGCCGCGACATACATATAGGTCCGCGCGAGATAGATTTTGCGCGCATTAGCAAGCCGGACCGTGCCTTCGGGCACCGCAACCGGCTGCGCCAGATTGGTGACGTCGAACAGCTTCACCCCTTCGGCATCGGTGACCCAGAGGTAGCGGAACTGCATGGCACTGGCGCGCGCATCGGTCAGCGGCAGCTGCGCGGTGACCTTGGGCGCGAGCGGCACCGTCAGGTCGAGCACGACCAGCCCCGCGTCGGTGGTGATATAGGCGATGCTGCCCGCGAGCGTGACGTGCCGCGCGCCCGCGAGCACATTGCCCTCGTTCCAGGTCAGCGCGCGTTTCAGCTTGTTGTTGCGGAATTCGCCGTCGGCGAGCGTATCGACATCGACCAGCACCAGCCCCTCGACGCTGTCGGTGATGACGGCGTAGCGGTAGATATCGTGCATCACCTGTTCGTGGTTTTCGGGGAAGTCGCGGACGATCGCTTCGTTGCGGCTGACGCTGATCGGCTGCGTGGTCGCCAGCGCCATGCAGGTCGCGTTCTTCGTTTTCACATGCGTGTCATGGCCGAGCGCCGAGAAGGGGGCGCGGATGATGCGTTCGGAGAAGCCCTTGTTGCCGATCGAGGCGACGTCATAGATGCGGAAACCACCCTTGCCCTCCGCCACGAACATATATTCGCCGCGCTGTTGCAGGCAGTTCACACGGCCGCTGGTCCCCTGGACGATATTGGCGAACTCCTCGAGCGCCTGCGTCTCGCCCGACCCCTTTTTGTCGAAAATCTTGCCGCGCACCCAATTCTTGAGCTCGCGGCCGTTCTGGTCGACGTGCAGCCGCCAGTAATCGGGGTAGCTATATTTGTGCAGATAGCTGCCGATCACCGCCTGCGGTTCATCCCATTCGGTGACACGCGTCGCCTGGAAACCATCCTCCATCCCCGACCAGACGTTGAGGCCGACGAAGTTCACGAAGTTGGTGCCGAGGAGCATCAGCTGCGACATGATCGCATTATTATCGTCGGTGGCGGACACGTGGCAGTCGCTGCACTGCTTGGTTTCCTGGCGGCGCACCGTGTGCGGGAAATGCGGGGCGAAGGCTTGGCTGGAATAGCCCGCCGACGAGATCGGCGGCTGCTGCACATAGATGCGTTCGCGGTTGATATTGGTCGATGACAGGATCAACGCCGAGGTCGAACGCACCGGCGTGATGATGCCGCGCACCTCGCCGTTCGGGCCGGGTTCGCCGGGCTTGGTCAGCTGGTGACGGCCAAGCTGGAACATCTCGTCGCGCGCGACCTGCGGGTTGTAGGTCGCGAAATTGCGCGTCTCTTCCCCCTCGAAATGGTGCATCTTGGTTTTCCAGTTCGCCTCGATCGGCAAATGGCAACCGCCGCAACTCGTGGTCCACGACAGGTGGCAGGTGAAGCAGGTCAGCTTGTCATCGCCATGCGCGCGGTCTTCCTTCGCGACACCCGGTCCCCATTCATACTTGCCGTCGTCGCTGCCCGCGCGCGCCATCAGCTTGGCGCGCGCCGCCTTGGCGTTGAATTGGGGGCCCGGCGTCACCGACTGTTTTACCAAGCTAACCTGCCATTCGAGTTTCGGATCGACGATCGACCGCTGGATCAGGCCGATCACCTCGGCATCATCATTATACTGGAATTCGAAGCGGCGGCGCCCGTCGGGATTGCGCAGCAGCGCGAGGTTATTGCCCTGCGGCCGCGCCGCGACGTTCGAGGTGAGGAGATTGGGGAACGCATCGGCGGTGCCGTGGCAATCCTTGCAGCTGATTTCGACCGCGTTGGCGACTTCGCCCTGGATATAGCCATTGCCGTGGCTGTCCTGCGCGAAATGGCAGTCGGCGCATTGCATGCCCTTTTCGGCGTGGATGTCCATCATATGGACCGACTTGCCGGGGTTGATGCCGGGCGGAACAAACTTGCCCTCGACCCCCGGTTTGCCGGGGTCGGCACTCGACAGGCAGAGGTCGCGTTCCTTGGGATCGGTGTAATGGCTACAGCTTTTGCGCCATTTTTCGGGATCTTTGGGATCGATGATGTTCGCGGCATCGGTACCATAGGTCGACATATTGCCGTCGGCGTTCAGCAGATTGCCGTTGCGGTCGCGCTTGAAGATGCCGCGGAAGTTCCAGCCATGGCCGTGGTAGTCGGCGAACTGGGTGTCCTTGTTGCTGTCGTTGACGTCATAGACGTCGCGCAGGAATTCGACATCGGCCCACAATCCGCGCGTCGCCGCGGCTTCGGGATTGCGTTCCAGCACCTTGTGGGCCTCGGCCGCGGTCGGATAGCGCTGCTGCTTATATGTCTTCTGATATTCCGCGTCGCTCATCCCGGGCGGGCGCGGCGCCGTGTTGTCGGGGCCCGGCCACATCTGCGGCGCGTCGGACTCATAATCCCACATCGTGTAGCCGAGGTACGAGTTCAGGAAGATGTTCGGCTGGTGCATGTGGCACGTCATGCACTGCGACGTCGGGATCGCGCGGGTGAAGGCGTGGCTGATCGGATGCCCCGATTCGCGGCGCGGGCGCGGCTCGCGCTGCGGCGCTCCGGCGGTCGCAGCGGCGGGGTCGATCAACCCGCCATGCCCGGTCCCGCCGACAAAGCCGTCGTCGGGCGCCATATGCGAGGTGTCGGCATGACCGTCGCCCGCGGGCTTCTTGTCGCCGCCATGCGCATCGCCCGCCCATAATTTTTCGCGGATCGTCGGATCGACGGTGTCGGTTTCGCCGTCGCGGCCGAACTTGGCATAGGTCAGGCTGTGCCGCGGCTCGCGGTCGTTGGCATAAACGACATGGCAGCCCGAACAGCCCGAGTGGCGATAATCGCCCGGCTGGTCGTTGGTGCCCATGAACCACATCAGCGGATCGTTGAGGCGCGTCTTGTGGATGTTGAGCACCGGGATCGCAACGCGCAGCCCGGTGCCGGGACCGCGGTTCGACTGTTTGAGGTCGGGGCGTCCCGGTTCCTCCAGCCGCTGGATGCTGCCGGTCGGATTGGGCAGGCCGATTTCGGGGAATTGCGTGTTGATATTGCGACCGCCGCGTTCGAACACACGGAACACGTCGCCCGGCGGGATGACGCTCCAGCGCGGCAGCGGGTACATTTTGGCGAGCGCGCCGCGCTTTTTCTCGTCATCGGTCAGGATCTTGTCGAACCCGAATTCGGGCTTGCACGCCTCGGCATATTCTTCCTTCGTCAGCCGCGACGAGGGCGAGAGAATGCAGGCAGGTTCGCCGGTGCGCGTATAAGCCTCGCCGAACACGTAATTTTTATACGGCACGATGCCGTTGTTATATGCCGCGCCGCCCCACAGCATCGCCGACGTCGACATCAGCGAGCGTTCGGTCGCCTCGATCACTTCGAGGTGGCACGCCCCGCACGCCTCGCGTGCGACGCGGTAATCGCTGGGGTTCACGAAGCGGATGAATTCGGGCGATTCCTTGTTGAGCAAGGTGTAGCTGCGCTCCGGGTTTGCCGAGCTGTCGTGCCAGGCGCCGGGCAAGGTCGGCTGCGGATGCGCGAGCGCCATCACCGCCTTGTTCGTCGGATGTTTATAGCCCAGCGAAGGCGTGCCGACCTGGCTCGCGTCGCCGCCGTGGCAATCGGTGCAGCCCAATCGCACCGCCGGAGTCGCGTGCATCGACGGCTGGTCGGTGCGCGTGTGGCAGCTGTAGCAGCCCTCCGACTTCGCGCTGACATCGGCCTCGCTCTGCTCGCGCGGCGCGGGCGGGGTGAAGCGATAGGTGATCTTGAGCGGTTTCTCTTCCTCGGCCGCGCGCCCGACGCTGGCGCCGAAGGCGGCGCACATCGTGAGAAAGGCCAGCAGGGCAAAGAGTTTGCGCATCATCATCAAAAACTCAAAATCACATTGGCGAGGATCGACACATAGGCGTCGTTCTGCTGCTTGTTGTCGAACAGATCCTTGAACCCCTTGCCCGGCAGCAGCACTGCGCCGCTGAGCCGCCCGACGATGTTCTGCGTTGCTTTCGGCCGCCAGATCGTCGCGACCGACAGGTCAAAGCCGATGTCCTTGGGGATCGAGCCTTCGGTGCGCAGGGCCTGCAATGACGAGGTGTTTTCGAACCACAGATGGTTGGCGTTGGCGCTGACGCGAAATTCGGGGGTCAGGTCGAAATCGGCCCCGAGGCCGACAAACACCGTGCCGGGATTGTTGAAGTTCGACTGCCCCTCTTCCTTCGACGAGCGCAGCGAATTGAGGATGCCGTTGCGACCATTGATCGAAATGACGCGGCCGCCGCCGGCGAAGGGGATCGTCTGGCGGATCCAGTAACTGGTGTCGGCGCCGCCGAAGATCGGATTTTCGAAGATCGCGTCGAAGCCGCCTTCGGTATTGTTATACGGATCGCCATCGCCTGTCGCGTAAAGCCCCGAGAGGCGAAAGCGCAGCCAGTCCACGTCGTAGCTGAGTTCGACGGCGCCGAACCCGGCGCGGATTTGCGCCGGTTTGCTGGTGAAGAAACTGTTCCGGTCCTCACCCAGCGCCGCATAGAAGCTCGCTGTCAGGTTAATCCGGCCGATCCGCCCGTCGGCGCTATAGCCCAGATACACGACGTCATATTCGCGCCCGCGCAGGTCGCCGAGCAGCGCCGGACGCACCGGAAAGCCGTTATGGTCGATCTGCACATCGTTCTTTTCGCGGTTCATGTTGTACGTCACGCTGACCTGGCTGGTCAGCCCGACGAACGGGAAATCCTGGCGATACAGGTTGGCGGTCAGAATGAAGTCGTCGCGCGGGGTCTGGGTGATGTCGTTGAGACCGCTGTTGGTGTCCTTTTCGAGCCGCCAGAAGGCCGCGAAATTATACTGGAAGCGGTTGTTGTCGCGATTGCCGAAGAAACGCAGCCCAAGCTGGCTATCGTTGAACAGGAAGCCCCGGAAATCGCTCTGAAACGGCTGGATGCCGAGCCGCACCGAATAGAAATCATAGCGGTCCGACGTGTTGCCGAGATGCTTGTCGACGAACAATTCCTGCACCCCCAAGAACGCGTCGTAGCGATGGCTCGCCTTTGACGGGCGCACGTCGAGCACGCGCCGTTCGGGGACGTCGACATAATTGGCCTGATAGGCGAGGGTGACGCGATATTCGATGTCAGGCGGCTTGAACGCGGTCGATCCCTTGATCAGCGCCGCGCCGACGATGAAGGTCTGGGCAAAGACGAAGCTGCGGTCCTTGCCGAACACGTCGAGGCTGCCCGGGCGTTCGGTGGTCTGGACCCCGACCGGGATCGGGAAGGTGCGCGGTTCGAACACCGTGTCGGACACGGCATTGGCGACGATGAACCAGTCGTCGCCCTTGATCGGCAACCACGGCACCTTGGCCGGATCGATCGCGCGGTCGCCCTTGTAGGTGTTCTGGTGGTAGGGGTCGAACCAGCGTTCCTTGACCACCCCCAGGCTTTCGATCAGGCGCCAGCGGTCGGGAACCGGCAACTGGTCCTCCATCCCCGGAAACGCCTGCGGCGGTGGCGGGCGCAGCGCGCCGACATTGTCCTGCGTCAGCGCGTCGGGCAGGTCGGGACGATAGCCGGGGCGGCGGCGACCCTCGATGATCTGGGTGACCAGATCGTCCTTGACCATATCCTGCCAGTCGACGGGAGGGGGAGGCGGGATCAGTTCGTCGGCGGGCTGTTCGGCAGGAGCGGAATCCCCGGCGATTGGCGGTTGGTCGGGCGCGGGCTGCGGCGGCGTCACTTCGGTCCCCGGGGCGCCCTGCGCCGCGAGGCTCGCGATGATCGGCCAAAGGCTGCCCCCCGCCATCATCACCTAAAGCCCGTCACAGACATTTTGGGTGGCAGAGTCGAGGAACGGCGCGAACGGGCAGCTGATGTAGCGCAGGCGCACCCCGGCGCCGACGCTGACGACGACATTGTCCGAACGCAGCGGCTTGGGTGCATTGCCGATGCCGCCGACGCGCGCGCCGCCATTGTGCGCGCCGAGGAAGCTAATCATGTCATCCTGATCGATGCCGTCGCCGGACACCCCGATCGCGCCGACCAGCTGGTTGCCGCGATAGATGGGGACTGAACCGGGGAAAATCTGGATGCCGTTCTGCAGCCGGTTTTGTACCGCTGCGACGTCGGGCAGGGTGGTACAGCGCGCGGGGGTGTCGCTGGCACTGGCGCCCGAAACGAACCCCAGATGGGCGCCGAGATTGCCGATGATCAGCGCCGACTGCAGCCCGGTCGAGAAAGGGTTGAACTGTGCGATCGGGCGCGACAACGGCCCGTTCGGGCGCCCGACCTCGCCATCGGGGAAATAGGGCCGCGCCAGATTGCCGATCGCGCGGTCGGCATAAGCGACCGTGCCGGTCAGCGCCGCCGGGTCGTTCAGGAAGCTGCGCGTCGCGGGAACGAACTGCCGGATGTCGGCGCTGGCGTTGGCGCTGAGCTCGGTCGCGGCCAACGCGCTCGAGAAGAACGCGGCGGTGCGCGCCTTTTGAAGGCTGACGTCGGTGCCGAAAATCGGCGCGTCGGGCGAGCGGACGATACCGAGCACCGAGCCATGCGTGTCGACAATGCTGATCGTCACCTGCGCGCGGCTGTCGAGCGGGCGGCGGATCTGGGCGCGGGCGCGGCTCATCACCGCAAAGGCTTCTTCGAGCACCGCGCGCGCCTCGGCCTGCGTCAGCGGCGCGCTGTTGGTGGCGCCGTCGGTCCCGGCGCGCAGGGGATAGCGGTTGGTGCCGCTGCCGTTGGTCAGGACAAAGGCGTCGCGGTTCGAAAATTCGGCCGCGGTTGCGGCACGGATGCCCGACGCTTCGCTTCCATAAGCAATGCCGGCCGTGACCGCGGCATTGGCATAGCCGATCACCGCGACCAGACTGCCCGCGCTGCCGTTGAGGCTGGCAAAGCTCGCGCCGCCGCTGGTCATCACCCCGGCAAAGGTCGCGTCGGAAAAGCGCAGGCTGGTCCCGTCAACGGTGATCTTGTCCGCGGTGATCGTCGTCGGTGCCTCGAACCCGCGCGTGCCCGCCAGCGCGATGAATTCCTCGGGGTCGTTGTCGATGTCGAGGATATTGGGGTCGCTGCCATAGACGCCGTCACCCATCACCCCGATGCCACCGACGAGCACGCCATTCTTGTACAGCGGCAGCCCGCCCGGATCGGCGGCGAGGCCGAGCGGTGAGCGTTTCGGGCCGATGAGCGCCGCGCTGCCCGCCGCGCCAAAGCGCGCCGACAGGTCGCTGCACGGTAGCTGGCTGAACTGCACCCCGAACAAGGGGCCGCTCTCCAGCCCGACCGTGGTCGGCGCGGGCGGGAAATGTTCCTGGACGATCTGGCTGGCAGTGCGGGTCGAAAAGGCGTTGCCGCCGCTCGACAGGTAAGCGCCGGTCACCGCCTTGGCGATCGCGCCGCCCTCGGCCGGGAAAGTCACATTCTGCGCGTCGATGCTGATGCCATTCGGCGCCGCGGAGGTGGTCGCGGTGGCGCGCGCGCCGGTCATGCGGAACACGCCGAGCACATTGCCGACGCGGTCGGTCACCGCGATCACCGACGGCAAGCCGCGCGCCTGCGCTTCGGCGATGGCCTGCGCCAGCACCCGCTCGACATCGGCAACGGTCAGCGCCTCGGCGGCGGGCGGGGTGTAGAGACCGCCCGTCGGGGTCGGCGTTGGCGTGGGGGTCGGACCGGGCGTCGGCGTGCTGCCCCCGCCGCCGCCACCGCCGCACGATGTCAGCAGCAAGGCCCCCATCGCGGCGAAGGCCGCCGAGCGGAAGAGATGGCTGTTGCCCCGCATGATCTTACCGCAGCGCCCGGATCGCGCGCACCGCGCTGCCCAGTGACGCCTGGAATTCGGCGGGCTTGTACGCGTTGGGATCCTTTACCGCGGCATAGGCGCGGTCGATATCGCCGCGGATTCCCGCCGCGGCGCCGACCGTCACGCGCCCCGACGACACCATCGCGTTGAGCAGCGTGTCGACCCCCATCACCGCCTGCTGCGACCCCGAATAGTCGGTGAAGCGGTCCCCGATCGCCTTGGCCGAAATCGCATCGACCATCGCAAAGGCGTCGGTGCCCGAAAAGCTGCGCGCCGCAAACGCGCTCTTGAGCGCCGCCACCGTCTGCGCCAGTTGCCCCGCGGCAGCGACCGCGCTGGGACGGTCGGTGGCCATCGCCTTGTGGAACGCCGCGGTGCGCGCCGCGAGCTGGTCGGCGAGTGCGGGGGCGGCCAACCGCGCGGCAGCGGCGAGCATGATCAGATTTTCATCATTATAGGGCGGCATCCCCTCGGGAATTTGACGCCCCGGATTGTCGACGCCGGTGCGCACCGGCTTCGCCTGATCGAAGATGCGGCGATGGCAGCTGTGGCAATCGAGGAAGTAGAATTCGGGGAACATCCCTTCGGTCCCGCGGCGCGACTGGAACAGCGCCAGGCTGCGCTCGATCGCCGTCGCTTGCCCCACCGCCCACATCTGGACATGGTCGGTGCGACCGGTCGCCGAACCGAATTTGCGCCAGCCATAGTCGGCGTCTTCCTGATGGTGTGCCTGGAGCGAGGAGAAAAGGTCGAGTTCGAACGCGATACGCGGATGGCCCGCTGCCATGATGCGGTGGGTGACAAACTGCCCGTCGCTGGCCGATCCGAAGTGGCAATCGACGCACACCCCAGCGCGCACCACCGGATCTTCGAGCTTTTTCAGCCCCGCCGAAAGGTTGGCGAGATGCTTCTGGCGCATTTCGGCGTCGGGATTGGCGCTCGTGCCGACCCCGGCATAGTGGCTGGCCAGCCAGCCGCCCGCGGGGCCGTGGCACGATTCGCAGCCGACCCCGTCCTCGGTCGGCACGCTGCCGCGCATCGCGCCCTTGGCGGCAACCGCACCGGCGGTCGCATGACAGCCGATGCACATCTGCGCGGTGGCGGGATCGCCGATCCCCAGATTGCGCGCGATGAACTGGCTGCGACTGTTGCTCAGCACCGCCCAAGCGCGGCTATGCGCGCCGCCGGGGGTAGAGGGCTCCTGCCATTTCATCAGCTCGTCCTGGCGCACGACGGTCCCGTCGCCTTCCATCCGGCCGTGGCAGGTCGATCCGGCGCAGGACGCGACGCCAGTATAGCGCGCGGCGGGCTCGCCCTGCGAGCGGGCGGGGGACGCGAAAACGAACGCCGCGATCGCAAGCGCGCACAGCAAGGCAGCAAGCGCAGCTAACGCCGCCCAAGGCCGATCGCCGCGCTCCTTTCCAGCGTGCGTCGTCATTCGCGCATACCCCTTTTTCCCCCGGCCCGGCGCTTTTGCGCCTTAGGGCCGCAATTACACTACCCCGAAAGCCAGCATCGCGTCAGCGACTTTCTTGAAGCCGCCAATGTTCGCGCCCTTCACATAGTCGATATAGCCGCCGCCCTGGTCGCCATAGGTGATGCAGCTTTTGTGGATGCCGTCCATGATGTCTTTCAACATCTGTTGCAGTTCGGGCTCGCTCCAGCTGCGGCGGCCGCTGTTCTGGCTCATTTCCAGCCCCGACACCGCGACGCCGCCGGCATTGGCGGCCTTGCCCGGCGCGAACATGATCTTGGCATCCTTGAAGACATGCACGCCCTCAAGGTTCGTCGGCATGTTGGCGCCTTCGCTGACCGCGATACAGCCGTTCTTGACCAGTTCGCGCGCATCGTCGCCGAGCAGCTCGTTCTGCGTTGCGCAGGGCAAAGCAACGTCGCATTTGACCCCCCACGGTGTTTTGCCTGCCGTGAAGGTCGCGCTCTTGAACTCGGTGCAATAATCCTCGATCCGGCCACGGCGCACCGTCTTGTGCGCTTTCACCCAATTGATCTTTTCCTGATCGATGCCGTCGGGATCGTGGATGAATCCGGCCGAATCCGACAGGGTCAGCACCTTCCCGCCCAGCTGGACGATCTTTTCGGCGGCGTGCGTCGCGACATTGCCCGATCCCGAAATGACCGCGGTCTTGCCGGTCAGATCCTGCCCCTTGGCAGCGAGCATGTTGGCGAGGAAGTAAACCGCGCCATAGCCCGTCGCTTCGGTGCGGATCAGCGAACCGCCCCATTCGAGCCCCTTGCCGGTCAGCACCCCGGTGAACTCGTTGGTGATTCGCTTATACTGGCCGAACATGAAGCCGATTTCGCGCCCGCCCACGCCGATGTCGCCCGCGGGCACGTCGATGTCGGCGCCAATGTGGCGATAAAGCTCGGTCATGAAGCTTTGGCAAAAGCGCATGATCTCGCGCACGCTCTTGCCCTTGGGGTTGAAGTTCGACCCGCCCTTGCCGCCGCCCATCGGCAGCCCGGTCAGGGCATTTTTGAACGTCTGTTCGAACGCCAGGAATTTGAGCACCGATTCGGTGACCGACGGGTGGAAACGAATGCCGCCCTTGTACGGGCCGATGGCATTGTTGTTCTGGACGCGCCAGCCGCGCTGGACGCGGATATTGCCGTTGTCGTCCTCCCAGCAGACGCGGAACGACACCACGCGGTCGGGTTCGGCAATCCGCCGCAGGATCTGCTGCGAGTGATATTCTTCCTTGTCGGCAATGAAATCGAAGATGTCCTCCGACACCTCCTGCACCGCTTGCACGAACTCGGGTTGCCCCGGGTTCCGCTTCTTTACGCCTTCCATGAACGTCGAAAAATCGACGTGATCCGAAACTGCCATGCACCCCTCCCCTGATATGACTGGGAAAGCCGGTGCGACCCCGACGATATTTTAATCGTTGACCGACCTTGTATTGCAAAGGCTACACCATCGCCAAGCAAAGGCAATATGATGGCGCGCACAGGCGGCATTTTTCCGCAGCGCGCGCAAAGGGGCAAAAATGAGCGAGACCAGGAGCATGGCTGACGATGCGAAGCGCGGCATGGGCGGCACCAACCGAGCGATCCTGATCGCGGCCTTTGTGCTGCTGGCTGCGGCGATTGGCTATGCAATCTGGCGCGATTCGGCGCCTTCCGGGGCTGAGCCGACTGTGCCGAACGCTGCCGCGCCGTCCGACCAGCTTGCCGCTCTTGAGGCACGAACCAAGAGCGAGCCGAACAGCGCCGAAGCGTGGACCGCGCTCGGCGCGGCGCGATTCGACCTCAGCGATTTTACCGGTGCCGCCGCGGCCTATGAAAAGGCGACCGCGCTGTCGCCCGAGTCGGCGGGGCTATGGTCGGCGCTGGGTGAGGCGCGGGTGATGGGCAGCGACAGCGACCCGATGCCGGCCGCTGCCCTCGCCGCCTTCGACAAGGCGATCGCGCTCGACGCGAGCGATCCGCGCGCGCGCTATTTCCTCGCGGTCAAGAAAGACATTGGCGGCGACCATCGGGGCGCGATCGACGACTGGTTCGCGCTGCTCGCCGACACACCGCAGGGCGCGCCGTGGGAGGCGGATTTGCGCCGCACGATCGAACAGGTCGGCGCGATCCACAAGATCGACGTCGCCAGCCGCCTCGCCAGCACGCAGGCGCGCCCGCTGACCGCCGATGAAATGCCCGTCGCGGCGCGCGGCATACCGGGGCCGAGCCGTGCGGATATGGAGGCGGCGTCGCAGCTACCCAAGGGTCAGCAGGACCAGATGATCCAGGGCATGGTCGACGGGCTGGAGGCGAAGCTGAAGGCCAATCCCGCCGACGTTGATCGCTGGATCATGCTGATGCGCAGCCGGATGACGCTGGGCGAAACGGCAAAGGCGGCGCAGGCGCTGAAGGACGGGATTGCGGCGAACCCGGCGGCGGCGGGGCGGCTGAAGGCGCAGGCGCAGTTGCTGGGCGTCCCCGGGGCATAATTTTTTGGTTCACGCGGAGGCGCGGAGGCGCGGAGAGAATCTTTCAGCCCCGTTCGTGCTGAGCTTGTCGAAGCACCGTTCTTTACGTCGGCGGCCGCAAGAACGAACAACCGTTCGACAAGCTCAGGGCAAACGGTGCGTATAGATTCTCCGCGCCTCCGCGTCTCCGCGTGAACCTTGTTAACCCGCCATCAGCGCCGCATTGCCCCCCGCCGCGGTGATGTCGGTGCTGATCGTCTTTTCCTCCGCAAAACGGTGCAGATAATGCGGCCCGCCCGCCTTCGGGCCGGTCCCCGACAGACCACGCCCGCCGAAGGGCTGCGAGCCCACAATCGCGCCGATCTGGTTGCGGTTGACGTACACATTGCCGACCTGCGCGCGTGCGGCGATGTGCGCCGCGACGCCGTCGATGCGGGTGTGAACGCCGAGGGTCAGGCCGTAACCCGAGGCGTTAATCGCATCGATCAGGGCGTCGAGTTCACCGCCCTTCCAGGTCGCGACGTGCAGCACCGGGCCGAAAATCTCGCGCTTGAGGTCGGTGACCCGGTCAAGGCGGATCACCACCGGCGGCACGAAATGGCCGCCCGCGGGCAAGTTCGTTCGCGCCGCTTCCGCAATCACCCGCCCCGCGGCGCGCGCTTCGGCGACATAGGCGGCGATGGTCGCCTGCGCTTCATCGTCGATGATCGGGCCGACGTCGGTTGCCAGCAGCGCCGGATCGCCGACATTGAGCTCGGCCATCGCCCCCGCAACCATCTCGATCATCGTACCGGCGACATCCTCCTGCACGCACAGCAGGCGCAGCGCCGAACAGCGCTGCCCCGCCGACTGGAACGCGCTGGCCACGGCATCGCGCGCGACCTGTTCGGGAAGCGCAGTCGAATCGACGATCATTGCATTGGCGCCGCCGGTCTCCGCAATCAATGTCGCGATCGGGCCGTCGCGCATCGCCAGCCCGCGGTTGATCGCGCGCGCGACCTCGGTCGAGCCGGTGAAGGCGACGCCAATGATGTCGGGGTGGCCGGTCAGCGCTGCGCCGACCGTTTCGCCGCGACCGGGGAGGTAATGCAGCACATCGCCGGGAACGCCCGCTTCGAGCAGCAACTCAACCGCGGCGTGCGCGATCAGCGGCGTCTGTTCGGCGGGTTTGGCCAGCACGCTATTCCCCGCGGCGAGCGCCGCCGCGACCTGCCCAAGGAAGATCGCGAGCGGGAAGTTCCAAGGGCTGATGCACACGAACACGCCCTTGCCTTCGAGCATCAGCTCGTTGCGCTCGCCAGTCGGACCTGGGAGCGCGACGGGATAGGTGAATTCGGCGCGCGCTTGCGCCGCATAATAGCGCAGGAAATCAACCGCCTCGCGCACCTCGGCGATCGCATCGACCAAAGTCTTGCCCGCCTCGTCGATCGCAAGGCCGAGGAACAATGCGTCATGTTCTTCGAGCAGGTCGGCGGCGCGTTCGAGCCGTTCGGCGCGGAAGGCGCCGCCTGCGAGGCTCCAATTCTCCTGTGCGGCGCGCGCCGCGGCAACCGCATCGGCGACCGCAGCGCTGTCGGCCTCGATGACTTGCCCGACGATTGCGCCTGTCGCAGGATTGCGCACCGGATCGGCCGAACCCGTTCGCGCCACACCGCCGATGATCGGCGCCGCAACCCGATCGCTGCGCCGCGCTGCACCGATCGCGGCGACAAGCGCTTCGGGGACGCCGGGCTCGCCGAGGTCATAGCCACGCGAATTGCGCCGCGCCGGATCGAACAGGCCAAGCCCGGTCGCGATCTTTGACGACGCTGCGCTGGCAACGCTGCGCGGATCGACCGCCAGCTGTTCGGCGCTGACATCGGGGTCCGAGAATTGATGCACGAAGCTGGAGTTCGCGCCATTTTCGAGCAGACGGCGGACGAGGTAGGCGAGCAGGTCGCGGTGGGTGCCGACGGGGGCATAAACGCGCACCGGCCGCGGCGGCGGGAACAGCGCAACGAGGGCGTCATGCGCGCCCTCGCCCATGCCGTGCAGCCTTTGCAGCTCATAATCGGCGCCCGCGAACAGCTCGGTGACGAACGCCAGCGTCATCGCATTATGGCTGGCAAAGGCAGGATAAATGCAATCCTGACAATCGCGCAGCAGCTGGGCGCAGCGCATATAATTGAGATCGGTGTGGAGTTTCGCGGTGAAGACCGGAAAATCGCCCAGCCCGAGCGTCTGTGCGCGCTTGATCTCGGTATCCCAATAGGCGCCCTTGACCAGCCGCATCGAAAGCTTGACGCCGCGCGCCCGGGCACAGTCGGCGAGCCATTCGATCACCGCCGGGGCGCGTTTCTGATACGCCTGGATCACGATGCCGAGGCCAGTCCAACCGTCGGCGATCCCGGCATCGACCAGCGCCGCAAACACATCCATATGCGGTTCCAGCCGGTCGCTTTCCTCGGCATCGATCATCAGCGGGATGTTCACCGCGCGCGCCGCATTGGCGAGTTCGATCACCCGCGGCACCAGTTCGCCGATCACGCGCGACCGCTGGAGATATTCGTAGCGCGGGTGGAGCGCCGACAGCTTGATCGAAATGCCATGATTGGCATGCGGATCGCCGGGCTTCCCATCGCGGCCGATGCGGGTAATCGCGTCGGCATAGCTGTCGTAGTAGCGCGCCGCATCTTCGGCGGTGCGCGCCGCTTCGCCGAGCATGTCGAAGCTCGCCAGTTCCGACTTCTCCTTGTCGGCGCGCTTGACCGCGGCGTCGATCGTCTCGCCCATCACGAACTGCTGGCCGAGCAACTTCATCGCCGCCAGCGCCGCCTGGCGGATCACCGGCTCGCCCGAGCGACGGACCATCGATTTGAGCAGAGTCAGCGGGTTCGCCTTGCTACCCATCGCGTCGAGCATCAAGGTCGTCGACCCCAGCGACAGGCCGCGCGCCGACAGTGCAACAATCAGCGGGCTGTCCTCGTCCTCGCCTTCCTTCCACTGGCGCCCGGCGATCTTGTCGCGGATCAGCGCATTGGCAGTCGCGCTGTCGGGGACGCGCAGCAGCGCTTCGGCCAGGCACATCAGCACGACGCCTTCCTCGGTCGACAGCCGATACCGGTTCATCAACTGCGCGACGAGCGTCTCGCGGTCGCCCTCGGCCTTGGCCCTGCGGATCAGGTCGAGCCCGCGCCGGGTTACCGCCTCGACGCTGGCCGGAGACGCGGCAAGCGCGGCGCGGAGGTCGGCGACGATGTCGGCTTCGCTGCGGCGGGCGAGGGCGCGGAGTGCGGCGCGATCATTGGTCTGGGTCATCCGCGCAACATATCGCAGCATAGCACGGCAATCTGACCGATTATGCGTCGTTGCATTTATCTTTTGACCTATTATCGGATCAGTTTTAGGCGATTATGATGAATGAAACGCCCCTTGCAGTCGATCTGGATGACTTCGACCGCAAAATCCTGTCGATTCTGCGCCGCGACGGCCGCATCACCTTCACCGATCTCGCGCAGCAGGTCGGCCTGTCGAAAACGCCGTGCCAGCAGCGCGTCCGCCGCCTCGTCGATAAGGGCGTAATCACCGGATTTGCCGCAATCGTCGATCCCGCCAAGGTCGGGCTCGACCATGTCGCCTTTGCCGAGGTGAAATTGTCCGACACGCGCGAGGCGGCGCTCAAGCAATTCAACGCCGCGGTGCGCGCAATTCCCGAGGTCGAGGAATGCCACATGATCGCGAGCAGCTTCGACTATCTGCTCAAGGTCCGCACCGTCGACATCCGCCGCTATCGCATCGTGCTGGGCGAAAAAATCTCCAGCCTGCCGCATGTCGCCAGCACCTCGACCTTCGTCGCGATGGAAACGATCAGCGAAGCCAAGCGCTGACACTCATATTGACCACCGTCCACAGCTGTGCCAATCGCGCAGCCCCGGGCGGGTGTAGCTCAATGGCAGAGCAGAAGCTTCCCAAGCTTACGACGAGGGTTCGATTCCCTTCACCCGCTCCATTTTGCTGCTCACGCGCAGTCGCTGATGGTTGAAAAAACCCTGAAAATCCGCTAGTTTTTGAGCATTCACTGGCTTCCGGTGATTGCCCATGATCGCGTGTAGCTGAACGATTCGGGGGCATATCCGGGGGCCTTTCCAAAGCCCCTGATTTGCGAGGCCCCCAAATGGCGCTCACCGACACCGCGATCCGCAAAGCGAAGCCAAAAGATAGGCCTTATAAGGTCTCGGATTCGGGTGGCCTTTACCTTTTGGTCAATCCGACCGGCAGCAAACTTTGGCGCGTGAAATATCGCCTGCATGGAGTGGAGCGTAAACTGGCCCTCGGCGCTTATCCTGCGATTACGCTCGCGGAGGCGCGAGCGGCTAGAGAAGATGCAAAGAAGCAGCTCGCCCATGCCGTCGATCCCAACACTGCCAAGCGGCAGGCTAGAATCGCTGCGAGCATCAGCGCGGGTAACAGCTTCTCGGCGGTGGCTGAAGAGCTGATAGCGAAGCGCGAGAAGGAAGGTGTCGCAGCCGCAACACTCGAAAAGCATCGCTGGCTTTTGCGTTTGCTCGGCGCGGAGTTCGGGCGGCGGCCGGTGACCGACATCACGCCTGCGGAACTACTCCACGAGCTGAAGAAGCAGGAACGGCGCGGGCGCTTAGAGACGGCCAAGCAGGTCCGGGGTTTCGCGAGCCGCGTTTTCCGCTACGCCGCCGCTACCGCGCGAGCCGAACGCGATCCCGCACAGATGTTGCTTGGCGCGCTCATCCAGCCGACCGTCAAACATTTCGCGGCAATCACCGATCCGATTGAGTTTGGCGCCCTACTCCGTGCGATTGAGGGATATGTCGGTGATCCGGCGGTGATGCATGCGCTCAAGCTAACCCCGCATGTCTTTCAGAGGCCGGGTGAGCTTCGCCAGATGGAATGGACCGAGATCGACGTCGCCAAGGCAGTTTGGACGCTACCCGCAGCCAAGATGAAGATGCGTCAACCGCATGCAGTGCCACTGTCGCGCCAAGCACTCGCGATTTTGGAAAGTATGCGTGGGCTTTCTGGCAACGGCAAATATGTGTTCCCCTCGGTAAGAACACGGGCGCGGCCGATTAGCGACAATACAATCAACGCGGCGCTTCGTCGTCTGGGATATTCCAAGGAGCAAATGACGGCCCACGGATTCCGGACCTCCGCCTCCTCACTGCTCAACGAGTCGGGCAAGTGGAATCCCGATGCCATCGAACGCGCCCTCGCTCACATGGTCGCGGGGAGCATTCGGCGCATATATAACCAGTCGGCCTACTGGGCGGAACGCGTCGAGATGGCCCAGTGGTGGAGTGATTATTTGTGTCAACTCCGTGATGGAGGCAATGTAGACTTCCCTCGCTAGGAGAAGATGGTGGAGGACCGGAAGGAAGTATTGCCGCTACGCATCGTCGCGGCTCGCTTCATCAGCACGGATGACCAAGCCGGACTTGCCGAGCTCGACCGTATCACGGCGGAAGCTTGGCGCCTCATCCAAAGGCGATATTGGCTGTTATCTACCTCGTTCACGGCGGCCGCTTCAGCAACCGTCGCTACACTGCTCTCTGGGATCGCGCTCACTTGGAGTGAAACGCCTGGGGCCGAAATAGTCACGCTGATCGGATTGGGATGCTTCGTTTCAATGCTGGCGGTCGCAGCGTCGTGGCGCGTGTTTCAGTATGGCGGGATGAAAGCTGCCGCACCTCAGGAGCCCGCATACGCGAACGCGGAAGACCCGGCCGTGCGGAATCTCGAACGCCTGTTCGTCATTCTCCAACGCGAATCGACGCCGCGCGCCTTTTACTTCGCTCGCAATGGTCAACGTCGCTACGTCGATCATCGCTATTTCTTCGGCAAGCTTCGCGCCGCCCATGTGGCCAAGGGCGACACCATCCGCAACGCGCTCTTCGGACCGGTGGGTCTCTGGTTCGCGCGCGAACTGTTTCTGGAAGTGGACGTCGACAAACTGATCGCTGATGCCAAGGCGGAACCGAATCGCAAGGGCGCCCCGAAGCAATATGATCACACTAATGCCATCATCGCGCTGATTGATCACCCAAAGGTGCGGGCGCTCGACATCTCAAAGAAGCGCGGCAATCAGAAGGAAATCATCGAGCTGCTTGAGGATTGGTATCGCGACAGACGCCTGAAGGTGCCGAGCCAGTCGCAGCTTGCGCCTTACGCAAATCAAATTCTGGAGACGATCGCGAAAAATCGTTCGTCTTAATCCTACTCTGAATTACCGGGGATCCACGCATTTGCGTGGTTTCGGGAGGTAGGTAATTACCGGGGAACAGCCACGAGCGGCAGATTTCCGGTGCATCTACATCCTGTTGGAACTGTCGGCGCTTAGCTGCAAATGATCCTGTCGCCCGCCGCATCGCGGCACTCCAACGGAGGCGACAATGGATGAACTCGCATACTCGATTAACCGCACGGCCAAGGCGCTCGGCGTCGGCCGGAGCACAATCTACAAGCTCATCAAGACCGGCCAGGTCGATGCGCTGAAGATCGGCACGCGAACGCTGATCACCACCGCATCCATCGCGCGGCTCACCGAGGCTCGCCCCGAGACTTGATACCGACGCGGCGAATTGCCGCCGGCGCATCCCGATCACCTCTCGATTCAGGAGGACATGACATGTCCGTTCTTCGCAACGCTCTCGCCCGCTTCTTTTCTTCGAAGCCCAAGCCCGACATGCACATCGACGCCGATGTTCAGACCGCCATCTACATGTGGCCGATCATCGAAAAGTTGCTCGCCCATGGCGAGGATGGCGACACCTACCGCGCTGCTGTCAATTTCTGGCGCTACGCCGAGCGACCACCGCTTGCCACCTACGATAGAGATGGGAGCCACTGTCACATTGATGGTCCGCTTCAAATGGCAGGCGATTTTGACCTTCCCTTGGGCGGAGAAATCTTCAGCAGCGGCGTCACGATTGCCCTCGATCCCTTCGAGGCGAACGACCTTCGCGAACATATGCGGGCCGCTATCGAGCGCGCTATTCTCGCCTGGCTTGCGGACAATGGCCGCCGCGAATCTCCACCGGCAAAAAATCCTTACGACCGCCAAACAGCCGACCGCAAAGCGAAGGCAATGATCGCCGGTTGGGCTGCTCGCAAAGGAACAAAGCGCCCCGTCACGGAGGGCCCGGATCATGTCTGAACCGGTCGTCTTTGACGCAAGGCCGCAGGGCCGCGATGCTACGCATCGGACCCGCAATTTTGATACACACCTCACGCACGGGTGCATCCAGCTTTTCCGTCACTTTTCAAGGCAGCGCCGCGGCAGCGCTTCCCCGGGGCGCGCGCAGACTGGCGCTATTCAGCCAAATTTGGAGGCAGCGCCCCGGCAGCGCGGCGAGGGACGGCTATGACTCTCGCCCGTCACAACATCCGCCTCCCGGCGGCGATCGAAAAGGCGCTTCGTACACTCGCAGATCAGCAAGGCGTGACGCCATACGCTATGCTCCAGCGCAGCGTGAAGGCGGGGATCGCCGCGCAGTTGAACCCGCCAGTCGCTGATGGGGGATCGCGCGAACTTATCGCCGAGGTCGCATCGATGAGCACGCGCCTCGCCGATGTCGAACGCCTGCTCGACCGCACCTTGCACACGGCCTGCGCCGCCTATTGCTATGCCCGCAGCGCCGCGAAGGGAGGCGGCAAGAGCGACGAGGTCATCACCGCCGAGACGAGCCGGGCTTATGACCGACAACGTGCTGCGATGGCGGAACGGCCATGAGCGAGCCTCACGATCTCCGGCTACATGCCGAGACGCTGCGGCGTCATCTTCGCTACAGCCAGACGCGACGGTTCAAACGACAGTTCGCGATCATGGCCTCGTCGATCGCGCTGGGCGGTTTGGCGGCGCCCTATTTGATGCTCGACCCGAGCATCCTTCGGGACACCGGCACCCATTATCACGCGAAGATGCTGTCATGGTTTGCAGGCGACGGCGGCGATCCGGGGATCGTCATCCGTTACGAGGGGAGAGACTATCTGAACCCTGCGCGCACGGTCGCGACCGATCCCTATTTTGTCCGCCGGGCGAGCATCGCCAAGTCGTTCGTCCTGCGCGGCGCCATGCTGGGGTTTGTCGCATGGTTGTCGGGCCTGTTTCTGCTGCGCGACGTCGCCGCGCGGCGGCGCCAACGCGCGCTCCGCGACCGCGTCATCGACGGCACCAGGGTGACGAGCGAGAAGGAGTTGGTGAAGCTGGCGCGAGCCGAGGCCGGTTCGCATCCGCTGGCGATCGGTCCCGTCCCCTTTCCCCGCCGCCTCGAAACCCGGCACATGGCGATGGTCGGCACGACGGGCAGCGGCAAGACGACGGTGCTGCGCCAGATGCTCCACGGGATCGCGGCGCGCGGCGAAGCCGCGCTGGTTTATGACACCAGCGGTGAGTTCATCGCCCACTATTACCGCCCCGAGTGCGGCGACATCATTCTCAATCCGTTCGATGCCCGCTGCGTCTATTGGTCGCCCTTCGCCGAGATCGCCCACCCAGCCGATGCCGATCGCATCGCGCAGCAGCTCGTTACCGAGACCGGGAAGCAGGACGACGACGTCTGGCTGGAAACCAGCCGCATCCTCGTCGCCAACATGATCCGGGAACTCTGGAAGGAGAAGAAATGCACGCTGCCGGACCTGCTCGAAGCGCTGCAGAAGATGAACAAGGACAAGCTCAAGGCCTGGCTCAAGGACACATCGTCGGCACGCACCTTCTCTGACGACGCCGACCGGGCCACCGGCAGCGTGCTCTTCATGCTCGCGAAGGCCGCGAACCTGATCCAGTTCCTTCGCATGCCCGAAGAGGGCGAGAAAATCTTTTCGTTCCGCGATTTCATCGCCGGCCTCGACGACACGAAGGGCGCCAAGCCCTGGATTTTCGTGCCGCGGAAGGAAGAGCAGTTCGCGGCGTTAAAGCCGCTGCTCGCCTGTTGGCTTGAATGCGCCGCGAGCGCCATGCTGGGACTTTCTCCATCATCCGACCGGCGCGTCTGGTTCCTGCTCGACGAGCTTGCCGACTTGCCGCGCGTCGACAATCTGACGCGCCTTCTGCCCGAGGGCCGCAAGTTCGGGGCGGCGGTCGTGCTTACCTTTCAGGGCGTCGGCCAGATGCGCCATCGCTATGGCGACGACCTTGCCGAATCCATGCTCGGCTGCTGCAATACCAAGCTCTTCTTGCAGATGGGTGACGGCGAATCCCGGCGCTGGGCGAGCGACACGATCGGCACCTGCGAGGTCGAGATCCAGACCATGACCGGCGCGCTTGGCGATGGCGACGACAAGCCACGGATGACGCTCGGCCGTCAGCGTAAGACGCGGCCCGCCGTGTTCGAAAGCGAACTCCGCCTCGCACGCTATGAGGGCTATCTGCTGTTCCCCGATGGGCTTCCCGTCGCGCGCATCGGACTCACCGCCGATCATATCGAGAAACGCGGCGAGCCGCGCCAGCCCTCTTTCGTCGCGGCGAACCCGGAAACGACCCTCTGGCACCGGCCGTTGGAGGCGGCGCCCAAAGAAGAGCCCGACAGCGATGGGTCGCCGCCAGCCGAGAAGCAGGTCGTCGAAAAGCCGAAGGCAGGGAAAAAGCGATCAGCGCCTCCGCCCGCTGACGATGGCGGGCCGATCTGATGGTCGCGTCGGTATCGGCGCTGACCAGTTCGGCGCAGGCGAGCAGCTATTATGAGGCTGACGATTATTACGCCGACGGCGGACTGTCGCCGTCCGAGTGGCAGGGCAAGGGCGCAGAGGAGCTTGGGCTGTCGGGTGACATCGATCGCGATACCTTCCGCGAGTTGCTCGACGGCAAGGTCGCGGGGCAGCAGCTCGGCACGGTTCGTGACGGCCAGCTTGAGCATCGGCCCGGCTGGGATGTGACGCTGAGTGCGCCCAAGTCGGTGTCGATCATGGCCGAGGTCGCCGGCGATCGACGGTTGATCGAGGCACATGGGCAGGCGGTGAAGACCGCGCTCGCGCATGTCGAAACGCATATGGCCGCGACCCGCGTTCGGCATGGCGGCAGCGTAACGCGCGAGGCCACTGGCAATCTCGTCGTCGCCAGCTTTCAGCATGGGACCAGCCGGGCGCAGGACCCGCAGCTTCATACCCATAATGTCATCATGAATGCGACGCGCGGCGAGGATGGATCGTGGCGCAGCCTGGAACCGCGGGCGATCTATCAGCTCCAGAAGCAGATCGGCGCGATCTACCGGCAGGAGCTGGCCTTGAAGGTTCGCGAGCTCGGCTACGAGATTGATCCAGGCAAGGAGTCGATGTTTGAGATCAGGGGCGTCTCGGCGGACGTGATGGCGGCGTTCAGCACGCGCAGCGCCGAGATCGAGGCGGCGCTGTGGGAACGAGGCACATCGCGCGAGGAAGCCAGCGCCGCCGAAAAGCAAGTGGCCGCGCTCGATACGCGGCAGGCAAAGGTGGCAACTAATCATGGCGTGCTTGTCGCCGACTGGCGAGAGACCGCCGACGGCGCTGGGTTCAATGCCGAGGCCCGGCTAGCGTTGATGCACGAAGCCGAAGCCAAGGCCGCGAACGGCGCTCATCTTCCCAATCCATCGATCGCCGATCGCGCCGTTGCCCATGCCGCCGACAAGCTTGGCGAGCGGCAATCGGTGTTCTCGGTCGCGGCGCTCCTCGAGGAAGCGGGGCGGGTTGGCCTTGGGAAGGTGGGCTATGCCGAGATTGGCGAGGCGATCGGGCGGGCGACGAAGGAGGGCGAGCTGGTCGATCGCACCTTCATCGACCGGCGCGGCGCCGCGTTCGCCGGGTTTACGACCCGCCAGAATATTGCCGCCGAGAAGACAATTCTGCGTATCGAAGCGCACGGGCGCGGTGCGCTCGCGCCGATCGCCTCCCCGCTTGCCGCCGCCAAGGCTGTCGCGAGTGCGGCGGCGCAGGCGGAGCGGTCCGGCTTTGGCTGGAACGCTGACCAGAAGGCGGCGACCGAGCAGCTCCTTACCAGCCGCAATCGCATCACCGCGGTCCAAGGCTATGCCGGGACCGCCAAGACTACAACGGTGCTTGCGACCTTCGCGAGCGAGGCCGAAGTTCGCGGCATGTCAGTGGTCGCGCTGGCACCGACGGTATCGGCGGCTATGACACTCGGCGAAGCGCTCGGCGCCCGCGGCGATACGGTGGCGCGCCATTTGCTTGTGCCGGAAGGTTCTGCGTCTGGTCAGCCGCTCGCATGGATCGTCGACGAAGCCTCGCTCTTGTCGGCGCGCGATACCGCGCGTTTGTTCGATCTGGCCGAGCAGTACGATGCCCGCGTCATCCTTGTCGGCGATGTGAAGCAGCTCGGATCGGTCGAGGCGGGCGCGGCGTTCGCGCAGCTTCAGGGCGCCGGTATAGAAACCGCGACGCTCGGCGAGATCGTCCGGCAGAGCAACGCGGCCACGAAGGAGGCGGTGCTCGCTTCGATCGAGGGCGATGCGAAGAAAGCGCTCGCCGCGCTCGATCGCGGTGGCGGCCAGATCGTCGAACAGGCCGATCGCGCCGACCGCTTCGTCGCTATCGCCGAGCGCTATGCCGGGCTCGACAAGGCGGCGCGAGCGCGAACGCTGGTCATCGAACCCTCACGCGAAGGGCGCGATGCGTTGACGGCAGATATACGCGCGGCGCTGGTGAAGTCGGGCGCGCTGTCCGGTCCCGCCGTCGCCGTGGCAAGTCTCGTCAACAAGGGTCTCACTCGCGCCGAGGCACGCGACCCGCTAAGCTACGACCGGGGCGATGTCGTGCGGTTCACCCGCGATTATGCTGATAAGGGTGTAGCGCGCGGCGAGGCCTATCGTGTCGAAGCGGTCGATCCGGCGAAAGCCGCCATCGCGCTGAGGTCCGAGGATGGGCGGGAGGTCGATTGGAGGCTTCGCCAATGGGGCGCCGGCAAGGTGCAGGCGTTCGCGCCGCAGAATATGGACCTAAGGACTGGCGACAGCATCCGCTTTACCCGCAACGATCGTGAAGCCGGGCGGATCAATGGCGCGCGCGGCGAAGTCACCGCGATCGACGAGCAGGCACGGACCGCGACGGTGCTTGGCGCTCGCGGTCAGACACAGACTCTCGACCTCGATGCCCCGCGTGACCGGCATATCGCCCATGCCTATGTTGATACCGCCTTCGCGGCGCAGGGGCGCACCGCCGACCATGTCATCATCCATGCCGACAGCAAGGCGACCAATTTGGTCGACCAGAAAAGCTTCTACGTCGGCATCTCGCGCGCGAAGGAGTCGGCGACGATCGTCACCGATAATCGCGCGAAGCTGGTTTCGGCGATCAATGAACGCGCTGGCGCCGTGCAGACGGCCATCGCACAGGCTGCAATGCCGGCGGCCGACGCTCACAAAGCAGCGGGCTCGGCATTATCTAAAAACCTTGCGGCATTCGGACTTTGACCTCTTCAACCGAGATTGCGCTGACAGAGAGCATTTCCACGTGCGGTCGCAGTTATGGCAGGAGGAGCCCCCACTCGGCTCGCCACCATTCTCGATTCTCTATCGTGTCGACCACCCTGCAACCGGGGCGGTCCAACGCCGGGTCCGAGATCATCGAGAAGGCAAAGGGAATCTTGGAAAGCCAGCCAAGTGACGATTGTAGCTCTTCCCAGGACATCGAGTGCTTCAGGCCGTTCAACTCCCAGCTTAGCGCGGCAGGGGCGTCGCCGACCGACCCCATAATTCCGATCAGGCCGTGACAAATCCCGTTGCGGATATCCAGCTGCCCCTGAAGCTGCAATCTGAGAGTAGCCGCTAACAGGGCGCACAGCGTGTCGGGTGGTTGGGCCTCGACGACCGCGCCTTCCCAAGTTCCTATGACGCCTTTGATGCCGTGTGCCTTGGCCGGGAGAAATCCTAAGAGACGGACGACGTCATCGCGAGCAGACCGTTCAATCTTGGACCAGAGCAGAATCAGCGATCCTATCGCGCCGCTCATCTGATGGAATGTCACATCCAATGGCATTTCATCGTTACTGGCGAATTCATCGCAGGTCGGGCCACGACCACAGAGGCCCAGCATCCATCCCCTCTACATGCGCGCCCGTTTCTGGCGTGATCGAAGGCGGAGCGGGAGGGTCAAATAGTTCGTCGAACACGTCGCCGAACCAGCCTTCGAACACGGCAATCTCCACTTCTGTGACGGGAACCGGATCGGGCCAATCGTCGACCACGGTCCAAGTCGAGAGGTCGTGTTTCGGCGGTCTGCCCATGTATTTTCCTCGCCCATGCTTAGAGGTCAGGTTGCTGAGCCCGCCAAGGTTTCAGGCTCCTGTCAATTGCCTCTCCGAAAATCGGTCTTCGTCAGAGCAGTATACCGGCTACCCGAATGTCCTTGCCAAACCACTACAGTTTCTCGAAGATTCTATGAGCATGCGAACAGACATCGATCACCTTCCCGCCGCCAAGCAGCGTGAGCTAGAGCGCGTCGTCGAGACCATCTTTGACGAGTTCCGCAGCGCGACGGAAAATGCTACCGGGCCGCGCAAGGGCGCGCGTATTCTCAAGATCATCCTGTTTGGCAGCCACGCGCGGGGCGACTGGGTCGATGCGCCGCTGTCGGCGAACCAGTATAAATCCGACTATGACATCCTCGTCATCGTCAGCCAGAAAGAGATGACCGACCGCGCCGCCTATTGGGCGACTGCCGAGGAACGTCTCATTCGCGCTTACACGATCGAGAAAACGCTACACACGCCGGTCAATTTTATCGTCCACAGCCTGCACGAGGTAAACGACGGGCTCTCGCATGGTCGTGTCTTCTTCATGGAGGTCGCGAAAGATGGGATCGCGCTTTACGAAGCCGATGACCGAGAACTGGCCACGCCGAAGCCCAAGACACCGGAACAGGCGCTCGAAACGGCGCGGGAATATTTTGAGGAATGGATGCCGAGCGCAGCCGGTTTTCTCGATACCTCGAAATATGCGCGTAGCCGCGGCAGACTCAAGGAATCTGCGTTTCAACTGCACCAAGCGACTGAACGGCTTTACGGATGTTTATTGCTGACCCTGACCTTCTACACGCCGTACAACCATAATATCGCGTTCCTGCGATCACTCGCCGAAGGGCTTGACCGTCGCCTCTACGGCATCTGGCCAGACGCCACGCATCGTGAGCGAGCAAAGTTCCAGAAGCTGAAGGAAGCCTACACCAAGGCAAGATACGCGAAGCACTACAAAATTAGCGAAGAGGAGCTGATCTGGCTTACCGATCGCGTCGAAGAACTAGGCCGCGTCGTCCATCAGGTATGCTCGGACCAAATCGCCGAGCTTGAGACTGCGGCGCGCCGATAGGCGCTGGGCCCAGGCCGCTTGCCGGGACTCCCGGATTCTGGCATAATCGTAGGTACGGAATGGAACGACTGGCGGCCATTCCGGGGATTATCCTGCCAGGCATCATGTAGGTCCGGCCGCGTGTCGGACGGTTGCTGATCGCCGCTCTGGCGGCACCACAGCGAACACCGCTTGCCCATCCGCGCGCAATCGCGCGGACCGCCGCGGTGCGAGCTGCAAATGACACCCCCAACACCCGACGTTTACGCGTGCGAAGTCGTGATGGCGCGCGTCGGCCATCTCATCCGGCGCAAGCAGCGCGAAATCGAGCGCATCACCCGCATATTGCGCGGCCTGTTCGATCCCTCGCAGGTTCCGGCGCCCGAGCCGGGACGGATCAGGCGGATCATCCTGATCGGTCCCTATGCGCGGCGATCCTGGTACGAAGACAGCCGGACGATCGAATTTTCCGATTATGAATTCTGGGTCGTCGTCAATCATCCGCTCTTCACTGACGAACGCTGTTGGCGGCGCGCGCGTGCGACCATCGACCGCGAACTGGGCAATCGCTGTGCAGTCGATGTCGAGATCTATTCCAAGTCCGACATTCGCACCGCCAAGGCCGACCGCGACACTTTCATTCTCGACCGGATTGAGGCCGGCATCACCCTTTACCGCGCTTCGCGGGATGCGCCGCTGCCCCCCGGTGAACGCCGGGGGGACCGGCCATGACCGCCGTTGGCCCCTATCCGAACTTCGACGCCTTCTATCGGGCGCAGCATGATCGGATGTTCCATTTCTTTCGGAGGAAAGTTGGGCGTGATGAAGCTCCGGATCTCGTGCAGGAGGCATTTACCTGTGTCCTACGAAGCGGGGCCTTCGACAGGCTCGAAAATCCGAATGGCTATTTGACGCGGACGGCTCGCAATCTAGTGATCAACCGGGCGCGGACGTGGCACCGGAAAGGCTGCATGCTTTATCCGCTCGACGAAGCGCGCGATGCCCCACTCCCGCCGGAACAAGAATGGAAGATCGAGGGACGGGAGCTTCGCGCGGCGTATCGGCGTGCGTTACTCGCGCTGCCGAGGCGAACGCGGAGGATATTTCTCATGCATCGGCTAAAGGGCATGTCTTATCGGGCAATCGCTGAGCAGCTTGGCGTCGGCGACAAAGGCGTTGAATATCATATGATGCGTGCCTTGGCCCGATGTCGACGAGTTAGCGGTCGGTCCGGATCGACAGCCCTATTCTGACTCCATAGGCTGCGCGATAGGAAAATCCGCCACGCTCGAGCCATCTTATTCGACAGCTTTCTCGGAAAATCCGAGGGTGTTCGCATTCTCGACTAGCGTGCGCACCTTAGCACGATCGAGGCCGCTTGGCACCTCAGCTTCGATTTCTAGCCTCAGCGTAACCCTGCTGCCTGGCAGCGTGGTTAGTTGTTCCACGATTGCCTCCACGATTTGGTGCATATCCCGTGCCGGTCGCTCAGGGGAAATCATGACGGTCCCGCTAAATCGTGTCGGATTTTGTTCCGTCGGCGGTGGCGCGTTAACATCGTTGATTGGCCCGCTGGGATTTTCAGTTGCTCCGGCGGGTGAACTGTTGGGAACCGTATCAGAGAGCGCCGATGTTTCTGGACGATGCGATTCAGCGACTGCGGGCTTGACGATCACGCTATCACTATCAATGACAACCAAAGCGTCATTTGCGTGGTCAATCGCAAGGCCCAGATACCTGCGCGCAGCTTCGTCCCATCGCTCTGCATAGGCGAACGGTCCAGGCAGCATCCCGCTTACTGCTGACTGCACGGACCTGATTAGCACCTCCTGATTCTTGATGCGCGGCAAATAGATATAGCGATTGAGGTATTCGCGGAGGTCTTTGAGCGAGAGGTGCGGCTTGTCGTTCCAGATGTATTTCTGCATATCACGGTCAAGACGCGTGGGGCCGAGTTCGGTCAACAATCCTTCTTCGCCAATCAGCTTTTTGCTGGCGCGGGCGAGCAGTCCGTCCTGTGCGGGAATCTTGCCTGAAACCCATTCCACATCAGCTTGTGCGCTTTCCTGCGCCGGATAGTGCAGATAGCACCAAGCTTCTTTGAGCCGGGTTTTGACGGTTTCATTGGCCTCCGAGAGCTTCGCCTTGGCCAGCGCACTGTCGCTTTGTGTGAGGTTTAGGCGATCCGTATCGCGGACGATCTCGCTCCACGCGAGGCATGCGCGCACGGCATCCTTCAGGTTTTCGAGTTGCCGGGCATCAGCGGCGATGAAAACAAGCATATTGCGATACACCCGCGGCGTGCTGCCGCGCTGCATCAGGATTTCCTCGGCTTCGACCAAGGCCTCTGACCCATCCCGACCGTTGTGCGGATGCGCCACCCCCAGTATTACGGCCCGAACTCCGCCGGCTTCGTCAGGCACTTCGACGGAACCTGACGGCGCGACCTGAACCGCGTCGAAATGCCCTCGATCGGGGAGCGCATTGACATATTTGGTCAGCTCCGCGTCGATGGTGACATCAACCAACGCCGCTTCGATTTGCGCTGCTCTGTCCGTAGCAATGCGGTTGAGGCTTGCAGCCATCGAATACCAGTAGCGCCCGAGATCCGAGTGCATAAATTTGGCTTGGTTGGTCAAACGCCGCAACGCGTCCCCGAATATTGCCGGTCGTTCGCCCGGCTGAACAACTCCAAGGTTAATTTGCTTGTCGTCTAGGCCCGTGTTCTGCTGTTGGTGAGTGGGCGCTGTGCCCATGAAAATGGCGCGCGCGACACGCCGTGTGGCCGAGTAGCGATTCAGGTTTGGCGCCGCTTGGTCGATCTTGTACGGCGTCGAGGCGGTGCCATCGACGTCACCCGCAATGATCGACTGCCAGCTGACGTCAAGGTAGTGCAGTAGCTCCGGCTCGACGCGCGGCGAATTGACCGCGACGCTACCCGGCATGATCATCACCGACGGATCACCGCTCATCCAAAGTTCGTGGATAGCCTGTGCCATCAGTCGCAGTACCCCACGCGTGCGCTGGAACTTTTCGAGTGACCCCCAACACGTATAGAGCTGATCGAACAGCTCAGGGTGAATTGGAAAGGCTTTCTCCAACTTACGCCGGTAGTCCTCATCAGCGCAGCCCTGCGGAAAATCGTTGGGATTTTCACGGTAAAGTGTCGCGAATTTTTTGAGCGTGTTGTCCCGGTGATGGAAACGATCGCCTGGGATTTCTTTGAACAGGCGTCGGCGAACAATTTCGTAGCTCTCTTCCTGGCTGGCCGGACGCCATGAGGATTCAACCCGGCTAAATGTCTGTTTGAGACGCGCTAGAGCTTCTTGGCCACCTTCGCCGCCCACCTCGATCTGTGACGCGGGTAAGGAGGCGACGAGCAGTGTGCCGGGGCTTGCTTTCACCGCTTCGGTCAAAGCCTGTACGAACGACAGATTGGAGTCGAACGAGCCTGATGGCAGGCCATCAACCTTGTAGATCTGGCGCAGATAGGCGACCCACTCGTCGATAAGGATGAGGCAAGGCGCACATTTGTTGAAAAGCGCTTCGAGAAGATCGGATCCGGGAGCAATACCTGTCGCGTCGTTCTCCGCTATCATGTCAAATGCGTCGGGACCGCCCAGCTGCCACGCGAGATCTCCCCAGGTCGTCCGGATTTTCCGTCCACCTTCCACACTGAGTAAGTCCTGCGGCCCGCGGGAGGTGCCAACTAGCACCGCACGATTGATGCCGTCCGGCACCGTCAGGCCATTGCTTTCAAGCAGCTGATCAAGGCCCGACAAGTCCTGCACCGGCGTCGGACCTGCCATATGGTAGAGCGCCAGCATCGAGTGGGTCTTGCCGCCACCGAAATTAGTCTGCAATTCGACCACGGGGTCTCCACCGCTTCCCGACAAGCGCTTGGCTGCGCCGACGAGCAGTGCGCTGAGACCTTCGGTCAAAAAGGTCCGGCTGAAGAACTGCTTCGGATCGCGGTATTCAGGCGGTGCACTGCCCGAATATACTTTGGCAAGGTCCGCTGCGAACTCCGCCTGTAAGAATTCGCCGGTAGCTACATCCTGATGTGGTTCGACGATTTCCCGCCATGGTTTGAGGCCAGCCGCAGTCTCGACCGAAATCTCAAGTCGCTGCGTCTTGCGCCTCTCTTCGTTGCGTTGAAGCTCGGTGAACTTAGTGCGCAGGATCGTATCCCGCATCCGGCTCAACTGCTCGGCAGCCTCCCCGGCACTGATCGCTTCCATCAGTCGCCGCATGGAGTCAAGCGCGCGCTCGGCATCATCGTAAGTGAAAGTTTCATTGTGCGATAGCTTGTTCCGCACGTCGAGAAGTTCCGACACATAGGATCGCTCGGGATGACCGAGTACCGTGGCGAACGCGTCCTTCCAGAATGCCATCATCGTTTTGAGCAGACCCTGCTGGTCCCAGCCGACATCGCCGGTCGAATTGGGTCGCAAGCCCTGAACGCGTTGGACCACCTCCTGCTGCCAATGGCCCTTGATTGAACTGTCCAGGCGCTTTTCCACGAAGGGGATCAAAGCAGAAGGCAGAAGTTCCATGCCTTCGAACACGTATTGGCGGGTGCTTTTAGCCATTATAATTCCCTTTAGACGTCGAAGCGCATCTGGCCGTCTCGGCGCGTATCATGAACAGCGGCAGCCTGGCGCGTAAGCTCGGTCCAGTCCGTTATCAGGGCGTTGTAGGCTGTGGCTTCTTGTCGGTCCTGACGTCGTTTGTCGCTGATCTCGTAAAGAACGTAAGCTAAGTCTTTCACCGCTTCAGCTTTATCGCTCCCAAACTTTTTCAGGAGCACGGCCGTTTCGTGGGACAAGCCATCAAGCTGATGCTGGCGCACGAGGTATTGGCAGCATTCCCAAACCGTGAGGTGGCGGTCGGATTCTGGATCCCAGCCTTCCTCAAGTTCTTCGCGCTTGTAGATGCGAACGCGGCCGGCCGACGATTCCACAATGCCTGCGTGTCGCACATCGTCGACCGAAATTCCGCGGGCACGTGCAAGGCTATCAGCGTCCCCGAACATCCCTTTTTCGAAGCCATGTTGCGTAAACCATGTGACGGCAAAGCGGGTCTCCGGATCGAAATCACCTTCTTGTGCAGAGAGGTACTGGTCGAGTTCCTCGTTGATAATCTGCAGAGCGGTCTTCACCGACATCGGGCTATCATCGCGCTCGATGACGGAAGCATAACGACTGAAGATTGCTATGCCCGGGCCGATGGACGCTTGGGGAATGTCCACAGGGGCAATGCTAGCGCGATGCATTTCCTTGAGTGCGGCTGGCAGTTCTCGGCGCAAGGCCCGAATGAACTCGATGCGAGAGACGGTCTCGGCATCGGCCGCACGAGGACGGCATGCCATCACCACCGAGGTCGCGAGCGCATTCTTGTTCTTCTTGAGGTTACCGACCAATTCGGTACGAACAGGCCAGGTTGCCCCGATCGAATATCCTGCATCGACAATCGCTTGAAGGAAGGTCGCCCACCCCTTAACCGAGAAGCCGCTCTCATCGACCTCTCCTTGCCGGAAGGCATAGTAGATCGCTGCAGGAACATCGGGCCGACCCTGAGTTGCCATATGGCGCATGACGGTAGTCATGCCTTCAAGGAAAAAGCTGTCGGCCTCGTCCTTTCCGCCATGGCGCTTGTAGTCGGCAACCAGTTCCTCCTGCTTAGGAACCAGCATGGTCGAGAACAATTCGGGATAGGTTGCGGCTAACCCTTTTCTAAGCCAAACATAGAAGAAATCAGACAAATCCGCATACGGAACATTGTCATAGTAAGGCGGGTCAGTCGAAACGACGAAGCCAGTAAAGTCGACGTTTTGGGCATCCATCTGCCGCTCGACACCGGGGTGTTCAGCACAAGGAAGCGCGGCAACGCTCTTCGTCAGATACTCCACCTGGCCAATAAAATTGCCCGATGAAGATGAGAACGGATTTCCTTCCGCAGTATCCCACCTCATGGGAAGGGCCTGCATCGCGAATACCTGCTCCACCTTCTCCCCGGTTGTGTGCCAGAAGGTACTTGTTGATTGGCGATTAGCTAAACGACTAACACCCAGAACCAAATATGAATGAATCGCACGTCTGTAGTCTGCGTCTTTTATTTGTTCGACGATATCTGGAATGAAATCCATAAAGGTGTTCAGGGCGATCGTCTGGCGATCCATGAACAAATCTGAGATGTTTGTGGGTCCATAGTTGGTTACGCTCATATACTGAGGGTGTTGCGAAAGCGGATATTCCGGCCTCCACTCTGGCTTTTCGCTGAATGCAAGGGACTCTTGTTCTTCTGTAGGGGAGACGTACCGGCGTCCGCCTTTCCCTTCTGCGACAATCGCGACAAGACGCCAGCCCATTCTGCCGGCCATGCCTTCGGCCTTCACATAATCAGCAGTAATGGCGTCGCCTGTCAGGAGGCACCGGAAGTTCGCACCTCGTCCGGCTTTTGTGCCCGCCGCAACTGCATCCTCGTCAGCAGGCTTCCCGCTATGTACCTCGAAGCGAATGTCTGTCCCACTGACGACGGGTTTCACCCACACTGATTTCTTGGGTTTGTTGCAAAGCCAATAGTTAGAAATTAGAGGAACGTGAGCGCCGCGCACAGCTGGGTTTGGACTTGCAACGGTCCTCGCCCACAACCAAGCAAGCACAGTGGCGTCGCCGCCTCCCTGCGCGTTGGTAAGCGTAACTTGAGGATAGAGATGTCCAATCTTCGCCCGAGCCTTAGCGGTCAGCGATTGCGCATACCAAAGGATGTCCTCGGCAAGACCTTCCGCGCCGCGATAGTGGAGGCGCTCAGGTTTTCCTGGATGAACTGGCTTTTGATCTTTGAATTTGGAGGGCAGCTCGATCATTGCCTTGCCGATCATCACGGCTACTGGATTGAGGTCGGAGCCGGCCGACGGCAGGCCAAGCCGAAGAGCTTCTAGCGGGATCGAGCAGCCTCCGGAAAAAGGATCATATGCCGGGGGAACTCCGTCCGGGAAGTTCTTACGGATTTCCGCACGTGCCCGCTCGAGGACTTCTTCATTGGTTGAGTTTTCCCACTTCACCAAATCTTCAATGATCCGGAAAAGCCGATCACGCTCAGCCTCTACTTCGTCCTCAGTTGTGAACTGATCCGGATGACTCGACGGATCATCAACCAGCTGTGCAAACAGCACCGCGCGGCAAGCTGCGAGCGGCCGCCGCGCCCACCACAGATGCAGCGTCGAGGGATGCCCATGCCGGATAGACTTCTCGCGGGCTGAGGCCGCGTTTATCGCCTCCAGCGGGATGGCAACTTCGATCAGCTTCTTTTTGTAGGGAGTATTCATCGGAAATCTTCAATCATGACTGAGGAGTTTGAGGGCGGCGACGCGGTGCGGTGGGTCATACGACGATCCCGGTGTCGCAGAGCTTGAGCATCTTTTCCCGAACCAGCTTTGCGCGCTGCTCGAGGAAATCGTGATAGCTGTCGGTCACCATCTCATCATAGGGAATGAGGTGGCTCGCGAGGCGCTGGCGCACTTCGGGCTCACCGAGCGGCGTGCCTTCGAGCCGCTCGGCGAGATAGCGCTCTGGTTCCTTGTCAGAGATGTTCCGGTTAGTCTGCCATGTGACCAGAGCGCAATTGAGCGACCGGTAGATTTCTGAGTCCGGAACCCCTTGCCGGGTGAGGTGTGCGTCCGGGAAGAGATGGTGATATTCGCGGCGCGGCAGGTTCCCACGGCTCACCGTGCTACCATCGGCCAAGTCCAGGCCACCCTCGTGCAGCGCCAGCGCCAAAATGGCCCGGCCAAGCCGGTCCTTGTTCGTCGGCCAGCGCGCGGCGATCAGTTCATCGGTCTGGGGTAGCGGGTATTGCGCCTCATCGAAGATCGCAGGCTGCGCGGCCTCGGCCGAGGCGATGACCGCACGCAGTTCCAGATAGTCCGACAATGCCCGCGAATTGGTCGATTTCTCGTAGCGATTGGAGAAGAAGGCACGCCAGAGATACTTGCGCATGATGGTGCGTGCGCGGCCCTCGGCATCGAGCCCTTGGGGCGCGCGCGCCCACAGCGCCGTCAGCACTGGCAGCACCACATCGCTCGGCAGCCGCTTGGCGTCGAAGACCCGCTCTTCCTCAAGGAAGGTTACGGTGCGCTGCACGCCCAGGAGCAGTTCCTGCCAGTGCGCGAGCAGGGTTTCGCCAAACCCTTTGGCAAGATAGGTCGCGTTGGTCGGCGGCTTGTCCTGCAATAGCGCGCTCGCATAAAGCACCAAATCTTCGGGCGGATAGTAGGCCGCCATGCCAGGACACGCTTCGCGGCAAGCCCCGACCAACTCGTGCAGAGACTGTCCCATCGCCGCCTCGACCTGGGCGACAACAATGTCATAGGTCGATAGCGGTGCCGCCGAGGTATTCATCTTGATGAAGACGTCGAGCGCCGTGTCCTTGCTCGTCGTCACCGGGAGCGAAAGATAGGGCATGTTGAACGTCGCAAAGGTCTCGCGAACCTTGGACCGCAATTCGCCGATCGCCTCACGCTCATCCGCATCCGGGATCGCGATCTTTGCCCAGGTCTTGTAGCGGTCATTGGCCTCGTCGCCCGGCGCGCACAGGTTGAGCGGGATCATCCGCCGGCTCCACAACTGCACCGGATCGTTCGCCCAAAACGGGCGCGCCTCGATATCCCCCTGCTTTTTCCAACGTCCGACGGAATCGACATAATAGGGCATGCCGGAGTCCTCATCCGGCTTGAGGTAGAGGAAATATGTCCGATCTTCGTAATTGTTATGCAGGCCCCGCCACAGGGCGGTCAGGCGCTGCTGGCCATCGAGCAGATGTTCGGTGATGCGTTCGCCGTCAGTAGGCGCGCCCACGAGGGGCCGTGAAATGAACGGCTCCTCATTACCGATCTCGAGGATGAGTACTGCTCCGAGCGGCAGGCGGCGCAGGATCGTGTTGAACATCTGGGTGACATTGCCATAGCCCCAGGCCTCGAACCGCTGGAAGCGCGGCAACACGGTCTGGCGGGTGCGCACGCGGGCAAACCAGTCAGGCAGCAGTCGGTTTTGTGCGTTAATCGTCATGAACTGCCTTTCAAGCGGGGGCGCTCGCGCGCTCAAGCAAGCGCGGAAGGTGGAACTGGATGGCGGTTTCGAGGAACGACGGTTCGCGTTCGACCAGCGGGCCACGAATATAACGCGGAGTATGGGCGTAACCGTTGCTGATCGAGACCACCGCCAGGATGAATTTTTCAGGCTCGTGCAGCGAGGTGATGACCTCTTGCCGCGTGATCATCACGCTGTCGGCGCCGTCGATCCGGCCCTTGACCTCGATGAAGCGCAGATGCCCGGTCGCAGGATCGTGCGAGGCGATGTCATAGCCGATCTTCTGCATCGAGACATCGGTCGGCTCGTTGCCCAGTGTCCGCTCGGCGGCCATCACCGCCTCCATCGCCGCCAGCTCGATTGCCCGGCGCGCCGCCGGGTCTTCGGAGAAATGGTTGCCGATGGGCGCTGCGTTCTGCGCGTCGAGCAGGCCGCGCGGGATCACCACCATGCCGCCACGAACCCGCGGCGGCTGCGAGGAAATGAACCGCTCCTTCTCCAGTTGATCCATCCGCCGCTTCTGTCGTTCGGCGAGATCCTCGGCGCGGCGCTGCGCATTCTGCCAGTTGAGCCGCGTCTTCTTGCCCGCCTTTTCCTCTTCCTTGAGTTCGAAGGCGCGAGAATCCCAATAGTTGATTTCCTTCTTGAGCCGTGCGCGCACCTCTTGCTCGACCTTCTCGATCTCGGGCAGGCGCCGGGCTTTCACGTCAGCAACATGGTTCTGCGCCAACTCGACCGTCGCGAACCGGATCGCACTCTTTTCAAGGTCGGTGGTGAGCCAGCCCTCGTCGAGCTGGCCGCGAACTGCGGCAACCTCTTCTGGCGTGGCAGGGCGAAGGTTAAGGTGCGGGGCAATCCCTGCATTGGTCGCATTACCCGCCTTGTCGATCGCCGCGAACTGCAACTTTTGCGACAGCGTATGCGGCTTGCCGAAGCTAGTCAGGCGGCCATCCTGGACGCTGTGTTCGAGCAGGAACACGGCAGACAAGGCTTCTCCCGTATCGGTGTCATCGACCAGAATCGCACCCTGCCGCATGATCTGCTCATACTGCTCACGGATCAGGCTGATCACCGCTTCGAGTAACGGGTGCCCCGGGCACACGAAAGCCGCAACCGGCTGCTGATTGATCTTGTCCTTCTCGAAGCAGATCCGCTCATACTGCTTCTGGATCGGCGAGCCGTTCCCAATCTGCCGATCCCGCTCCCGAACGCGAACCGGGACGTGCGATATCTCCCAGCGTCCTTCTTCGCGCCGCTTGATGCGCCCGCCGAGATGCTGGAAGGCCTCAACGAAGAAGCTCTGGATATGGTGCGGCTGCAAGCGCAACGCCTCGGCGCGCTCCATCTCGAGCCGCAGCTCTTCGACCCGGGCTTCCGGCATCGTGTCATTGGTAAGCGCGCGGCGGCGCAACAGTTCGAGCAAATGCGTTTGGTCAACCGCACCGTCGACCTGGCGGAGCAGCCTGGCCTTAACCTCGTCCTGCTCGCCATATTGGATCGCCTGGAACAGGAGGTCCTTGAGCGCCGTCCCTTCGAACAGTTCGCCCAGCACATCATAGACCCGCCCGCCAAGCGCTTCGCGCGCCGCTTCCAGCTTCTCGAGCAGACGGGCATAAACCTCGCCCTCACGGGTGTCAGCGGCAACCAGGTTCCAGAGATGGCACACTTCGGTCTGGCCGATACGGTGGATACGGCCGAACCGCTGCTCGATCTTGTTCGGGTTCCACGGCAGGTCGTAATTGACCATCAGGTGCCCGCGCTGAAGATTGACGCCTTCGCCTGCCGCGTCATTGGCGATCAGCACCAGCAGGTCCTTGTCCTGCATGAAGCGCTCAACCACTTTGCGGCGCTCCTCGCGCGAAACTCCGCCATGGATTACGTCCACGGCCGCGGCGTTGCCGATCCGGGCACGCACCTTGTCGAGCAAATAGTTGAGCGTGTCCTTGGGTTCGGTGAAAATGATTAGCTTGCGCCGGTTTCCGGAGGAATCGACCATCAGATCGTCATCGAGTATCCGGTTGAGCTGGCTCCATTTGGTATCGACACCGGAACGCAGAACGCCGAGTGCCATCGTTTCCAGACCCTTGAGCGTCTCGACCTCCAGCGCAAGCTGCTCGACCGTCTCGGCGGTCGTTGCTCCGGTCGAAATCAGGTCTTCGAGTTCGTCGATCTCGTCCTGGCCATACTCATCGATATTACCGAGCATGTCAGGATTGACCTTCGCCATCGTGAAATCCGGGCGACGGCCAAGGCTCGCAAGTCGCGCTTCGCCGAGTTCAGCCTCGAGCCGCTCGCGGCGCCGTTTGAGCGACTGGTAGATCGCAGCGGGCGATGACGCGAGACGGCGTTGCAGGATCTGAAGCGCGAAGCCGACGTTGTTGCGCTTCTTCCCATCGCCTTCGGCAAAGCGCTGCACCCGATTCATCTCGGTGCGCACATATTCGGTGACCGCCGTATAGAGCGCAGCCTCGCCGTCGGAGAGTTCATACTTGACCGTATAGGCCCGGCGCTCAGGGAACAGCGGCCGCCCGTCGAAACGGAGCAACTCTTCCTTAGTCAGCCGCCGCATCATGTCGGCAGTGTCAGCATAGTGCACGCCGTCACGGAATCTGCCCTCGAACCGGTCGCCATCGAGCAGCGCCATGAACAGCTGGAAATCCTCTTCCTTGCCGTTGTGCGGGGTCGCCGACATCAGCAGGAGGTGACGGCAGACCTGACCCAGCTTCTGGCCGACTTGGTAACGACGGGTATATTTGACATCACCGCCGAAATAGGTCGCCGACATGCGATGGGCTTCGTCGCAGATGATGAGGTCCCACTCGCGGGCGCTCATCAACTTTTCCTGCAAATCCTCGTTGCGCGCCAGCACATCGAGCCGGACGATCAGCCGGTCCCGGTCGGTGAACGGGTTCCCTGAGCGCGAGGTTTCGATCATATCGCGGCTCAGAATGTCGAACTCGAGGTTGAACTTCTGGCCAAGTTCATCCTGCCATTGCTCTACCAGACTGCCGGGCGCTACGATCAGGCAGCGTTCGAGGTCGCTTCGTGCAATCAATTCTTTGATCAGCAGCCCGGCCATGATCGTCTTACCCGCGCCAGGGTCATCGGCGAGCAAAAAGCGCAGCGGCTGGCGAGGCAGCATCTCGCCGTAAACCGCCGAAATCTGATGCGGCAGCGGATCGACCAAGCTGGTATGGATAGCGAGATAGGGGTCGAAATAGTGCGCCAGCTTGATCCGGTTGGCCTCGGTCACCAGACGCAACAGCGCACCATCGGCATCGAAGGACCACGGACGGCCGTTCTGCTCGACCTCCAAGCGATGTTCGTCATCCCGGTAGAGAACGGATTCGGCGACGGCACCGTTGTGATCACGGTACACGACATTGATCGCTTGATCTCCGATCCAGTCGATTGAAATCACATGAACCGGCTGACTCGAGGCAACGCCGCGCACCGATGCACCGTTCTTGATGTCTTCGAGTTTCGCCCCCATCGGTACTTCCGTCCCCCGTTTACGTCCTATAGCTGAAACTCGGCCCGCTCGAGCGCTGCCTGCGTTTCCTTCCGGTTTACATTGACAATATGCTGGGTCCGCGCACTGCGCTTCGCTGCATCGTCAAGCAAACCGAGCCTTTTCAATACATAAAATAGCATCGCATAGCGCACGGAAAGTATCGTCGTGTCGATTTCAAGGCCGTAATCCTTAGCGACAACTTTCTTCTGTCCTTCTGTCAGATCCGGGTGCGGACCGATCAAAACGTCAAAATAGTTGTTCCAGAGCCAATCATGCTCCCCGGATTGTCCAGGTTCACCCTTGGTTCCCACCTCCAGAATCCGAGGAAGCAGGAAGTCCTTGAACTTGTCCTCGACATGACAATAAGCGCGCACGTGCCATCGGAATCCGTCGTACCCGAACGCGTGCGGCGTCATCCGACGCCAAATCGGATCAGGCCGCGCACTGTTCATTGACTGGTACAGAACCTCGATCGACTGGCTCTCGCGCACCGCCTCGAGAATCCGACGCAGGATAGCAATGTCGATCTCACGCTTGGGCGTGAGCGCGACGTCCGCGTTAGGCATCGCTGCGATCCAAGATTCGCTTGCTGGCAACATCCCCTCCGAAACCGCGCGCAATTGAGAGAGGTACTTGTATGGATCGGGATCGAGAAATCGCAGCACGAACGCGTCAGCCGCGACGTAACATTTAGCCCGCGAATCATACAGCATGTTGCCCGGCGCACGGGCTTGATAAAGCGACAAATCCTTCGAAGCTTGCGGCGTCGAGACACCGAAACAGTCGATGATATCGGCGCGATTGATCGAGCCCTCCCAAAACAGACGAAACTCAATAAACTCAAGCCTTTGTTCCACACCCCAGCGCACCTAGCTGTTCTCCATGAGTATATAAACTATACGGACCTTGACGTCCGATCAGAATAGTTTATATACGGTTGACCTTATCGAGTCAAGGAGACGTGTAGTGGCAGATCGGTACGTAACGAAGCACCCGAACGGCTGGGCGGTGAGGGCGGCAGGTGCGCAGCGTGCCAGCAGTGTGCATTCGACGCAGCGCAGTGCGGAACAGGCCGCCAAGCAGACGGTGAGGAATTTGGGTGGTGGTGAAGTTCGCATTCAGGGTCGTGACGGGCGCTGGCGCGATTCGGACACTGTGGCGCCCGGCAATGATCCGATGCCCCCGCACGACAAAAAGCACTGAGTTCGGAGCACCCCGCGGTGAAGCGCATCCTGACCATCGATGGCGGCGGCATCCGGGGCACTTTCCCGGCCGCCTTTCTTGCAAATCTTGAGCAGGATCTCGAACAGCCGATCGGGCGCTATTTTGACCTCATTGCGGGTACATCTACAGGCGGGATCATCGCTATCGGGCTCGCACTCGGGCTGCGCGCCGCCGACATTCTTCGTCTCTATGAGGAAGAAGGCCCGGCGATCTTCGCGCAGAGCCGAAAAGGCTTCATGGGCTGGCTGGGGCGCTACTTGCGAACTGGACGCTGGGCGCTCTGGGGACCCAAGTACAGCGCGGAGCCGCTTCGCAATGCCCTATATGGTGTGCTTGGCGATCGGCTTCTGGGCGAAGCACAGACCCGGTTGGTGATTCCTGCATGGCACCCCCAGACCCAAGGCGTCTATGTCTTCAAGACCGCGCACCATCCCCGGTTACAAACAGACTGCCGCGAGCTGGCGATCGATGCGGCCATGGCGACGGCGGCGGCACCAACCTATTTCGCCCAGCACGTAACCGCCAACGACGTCGGGCTGGTCGACGGGGGGCTTTGGGCCAATAATCCCGCCGGGCTCGCGGTTGTCGAAGCCATTGGCACGCTCGGCTGGCCCGCCGACCAAATCAACGTCCTGAGCGTTGGCTGTCTTGACGATATCAAGACCCTACGAGCTACATTCGGCGCGGCGAGGATTGCACCGCAGCTGTCGGGCATCTTCATGGCGGGACAGTCGCATGGCTCGCTCGGAATCGCCAAGATCCTGACCGGCGACGAGCACGAGCGCCGCGCCGTCTTCCGGGTCAGTCAGCCGGTCCCCGATGGCTTTTATTCGCTCGATGACACCCGGCGCATTCGCAGCCTCAAGGACCGCGCTTTCGCTGAAGCCCGCGTCCAGAGGCCGATCCTGCAACCCTATTTCTTCGGCACCCCCGCCGACGAATTCACCCCTTTTCAAAAGGTGCCCTGATGACTGTTCACGACAAGCGGCTGGCCAGGTCGCACGACGATATCCTCGAAGCAATCGCCGCCGCGCTCGACATCCCGGCAGGCAAGTTCGAAGAAGCCAAACAGCGCTATGAGGCGCTGGGCAGCTGGCTGGACCGCCCGGAATCCACCCTTGCCGATCTGGATCCTGCCATTTCGCCGCACGGGTCGTTCCTCTTGGGAACCGTCACGCGCCCGTTGACTGACGCCGACGAATATGACGTCGATCTGGTCTGTCGCCTCAACGGATCCAAGGCCACCCTGACCCAGAAGCAGCTCAAGGATGCTGTCGGCTATGAGGTCGCATTGTATGCGCGTGCCCGCAACATGGAGCGTCCGGACGAACGCCGTCGCTGCTGGACCCTCAATTATGCCCAAGGCGCTCAGTTCCACATGGACGTCCTGCCGGCGCTGCCCGACGCGCCGCGATATCAGTCGCAGCTGATGGCAAAGGGTTTTCGCGCTCTGGCATCGGATGACAGTCTAAGCGGCCACGCGATCGCGATTACGGACAACCAGCGTCACGACTACGATCGTATCTCGGACGACTGGCTGCAGAGCAACCCCTACGGTTATGCCGCTTGGTTCAAGGGACGGATGCGGGTGCGGTTGACCGAGGCGAAGCGGGTGCTAGCTACTCGTGAACGGGTTACAGCCAGCGTCGATGAGATCCCGGACCACAAGGTGCGCACCCCGCTTCAGCAGGCCGTCCAACTTTTGAAGCGCCACCGCGACTGCATGTTCGCCGACGATGGCGAGCACAAGCCGATCTCGATCATTATCACGACGCTGGCGGCACATGCCTATAATGAGGAGGCGTCGTTGTCGGCAGCGCTGCAGACTATCCTGTCAAACATGCACCTCCACATCCTTGAACGCGACGGCATCGCATGGGTCGCTAATCCGGTCAATCCAGTCGAGAACTTCGCCGACAAATGGCCGGAAGAGCCGACCAAGCGTGACAATTTCATCCGATGGCTTGCCCAAGCTAGGCAGGATTTCGCCCAGTATCTGCGTGCCAGCCCCTTCGGCACTGTTCCCGCCGAGCTGGAACGGCGGCTCGGTCCGACCCTCGTGAAGCGCGCGGTCGCCAGCGTCATGCCGAACGAAACCGCTATTGGCGTGCCGACACTTCTGCTGGGCGGCGCCTCCGACGCTGACCTGGAACGTGCCCGCCGCGCGGTCGACGAAGTACAGCGCAACGGACCCCAGTCCCGCCCATGGGTCCGCTAAGGCCGCTGACTTGCTGACACTGTCCGAAGTCGAAGCCGCAATTGCGTTCGACCAACCCGACCTTCGGGCAACGCAACAGCGCGACATGATCGTAGTCGAAGGGACGTTCGTGGTCACGGGCGGTGACGCCGCCTATGACCCAGAAGGCCCGCTGGCCCGATACGGGGTCAGGATCGAACTATCGTCGGCCTATCCGCGTATCGAACCTCGCGTGTTTGAGACCGACGGGCGCATTGCCCGCGATCCCGATCACCATATCAACGGCGAAGGCGATTGCTGCGTAACTGTCTGGGAAAACTGGCTGGTGACAGCTGGAAGCACGAGCTTTTCGGCTTATCTCCGGGGTCCGCTACGCGAATATTTTCTAGGACAGTTTTGGTTCGAGAATACCGGAAGCTGGCCTTTCGGTGAGCGCGCGCACGGCATGTCGGGCTTGGAAGAAGCCTATGCTGAAGCTTTGGGCATTCCTAACGTACGGAAAGACCTACTATATCTTCTACGATTCCTACGCCAGCAGCGATCGAAAGGGCATTGGCCCTGCCCCTGCGGTAGCGGGCGGCGTGTGCGGAACTGTCACCAAAACGATCTGTCGGCGCAGCGTCAGCGGATAAAGCCGCACATTGCCAAAAGCATGTTGGCCCGCATGCAGCCCAGAAAAGGCGAGCTTTCTAGATCCAGTTTCTAGCCTGCTTACGGGGAAAGTCTTCCCCTGATGGCCAGCCTGTAGTCCGTCCGTACCCCTTCCGCAGGGGCTGACCACCCCCGCGACGCCCCGGAAACTGTGCGCGGTTACTGGTGGGCGCTCACTGCCGACGGCAGGCGCCGACAGGGATCGCGCGTCTGTCCTGACCGCGCTGCGCGCTCGGTCCAGCTACCTTGTCAGTGCGGCGGCTAAGCACATCTGCGCACGCACGCCGCACAGCCTGCGGCCGTTCCGAGAGCGCGTCTCTTCTCGCGATCCGCCCGAGCGGCGGATAAGTCTTCGTCGCTGACGATCATGTCGGCGCCGCGTTGAACGCGGCGGCGTTATCGATCGGCCTCCCGTCTGTCGCTGGGTTGGCCGGCTCTCCCCTCTGGGCGCGTCCCGGCGTCCCGCAAGCCGCTGCGCGGCTCTTCCTCTTCGTTTCAGCCCTTCGGGTGCGGACCGCCTTCCTGGCCGCACCCGGCAGGTCGTTCTCGCCGCCCACCCCGCTCCGCCGGGGGCCTGATGGTTAGGGGGCGGGAATGGAGGATAGCATGGGAAAGACCAACGAACGCCGTGATGGGGGCAAGCTCCTGTCCGTTGAACTTCATGTCGCCTTGCGCGCCAATGATGAGGCGCGGCGTGCCGCCGTGATGGCGGGTGCGGCGGAGCCGGACTTTGTGCCGGTTGCCAAATTCTTCTCGCCAGTCGGTGCGGCGACATGGCTCGCGACCGAATTGGGTGAGGATGGCGACACGCTGTTCGGATTGGCGGATCTTGGGTTCGGCTGCCCCGAACTCGGCTCGTTCAGCCTGTCCGAACTGGCGTCGGTGCGACTGCCCTTCGGTCTCGGCATCGAGCGCGATCTGGGCTTTGCTTCCGAGATTCCACTGTCGGGCTGGACTGCTGCCGCTCGTCGTGAGGGGTCGATCATCACCGCCGAACAGAATTTCCGTCGCGCTGCGCGTGGCGACGAGCTTCCGAAGCCCAAGGGCTGAGGCTGACGCGGACGGCGCGTTTCGCCGTCATCCATAGTCGGTCCCGCCACGCTTCAAGACACAACGGGACCGACGCTCACAAGGAGCAAGACCATGAAACTCGACTTTATCGACCTTGGCAAGCTGTCGATCAGCAAGACCAACATGCGCTACGCCAAGAAGGCGCCCGATGTGGCGGACATTCTGCCGACCGTCCGTGCGCGCGGTGTTCTCGTTCCGCTGATCGTCCGTCCGAACTGCGCCGAGGGTGCGTTCGAGATCGTGGCGGGCGCGCGGCGCTTCACGGCGGCGATCGTCGTCGCGGGCGAGAAGGGCGAGGCCGAGCCGCTGCCGTGCGCCATCCTCGAAGAAGGCGACGATGCCGCCGCGCTCGAAGCCTCGTTGATCGAGAATGTGGCGCGGCGCGATGCCGACGAGGTCACGCAGTGGGTCACCTATACGCGGCTGGTCCGCGAAGGGCGCAGCATCGCCGATATTTCGGATACGTTCGGAATGCCCGAAGCGATGGTGAAGCGCATCCTCGCGCTCGGCAATCTGTTGCCGCGCATCCGTTCGCTCTATGCAAAGGAGAAGATCAGCGCGGGAACGGTGCGGCACCTGACGATGGCGTCCAAATCGCAGCAGCGCGCATGGCTGGCGCTGTTCGATGACGAGGACGCCTATTGCCCGCAGGGTCAGCAGCTCAAGAACTGGCTATTCGGCGGTGGCGCGATCAGTACAGCCCATGCCCTGTTCGATGTCGAGGCGAGCGGCCTTGCGATCATTGCCGACCTGTTCGGGGACGAGCGCTATTTCGCGGACAGCGATGCGTTCTGGACCGCACAGCTTGCCGCCATCGAGGAACGTCGGTCACGCTTTTTGGACGCGGGGTGGAGCGAGGTCGTCGTCCTGCCCAAGGGCAATTATTTTCGCGAGTGGGAACATCGTCACGCGGCGAAGCGCAAGGGCGGGCGTGTCTATATCGAGGTGCGCGATAGCGGCGAGGTCGATATCCACGAGGGCTATGTCACGGCCAAGGAAGCGGCGCGCATCGAAAAGGGCGAGAAGATCGACGTCGCGCCGGCAACCGCGCGCCCGGAACTGACTTCGCGGATCCAGGCCTATGTCGATCTTCATCGCCACGCTGCCGTTCGCGCCGAACTCACCGGTCATCCGGCGGTAGCGCTGCGCTTGATGGTCGCCCACGCCATCGCGGGTTCGCCGCTCTGGAATGTGCGGGTCGAGCCGCAGTCGGCCAAGGATGATGATGTGCGCGAAAGCGTCGAGGTCAGCAGGGCCGAGGCGGTGTTCGACGAGAAACGGCGCGCGGTGCTGGCGCTACTCGGCTTCGATGCTGAGGAACCGACCGTGACCGGCGGCAACCCTATGCCGCTCGGGGACCTGTTCCTGCGGCTTCTCGACCTGCCCGACCGCGCGGTGATGGACGTGATCGCCATCGTCATGGGCGAAACGCTGTTCGCCGGAAGTGCAGCCGCTGAGGCGGTCGGCCTTCATATCGGCCTCGACATGGCAAAATGGTGGAGTGCGGACGATGCTTTCTTCGGGGGGCTTCGCGACAAGGAGGTGCTGACCGCGATTGTTGCCGAGGTCGGCGGGGCCGAGGTTGCTGCCGCCAATGCCAAGGAGAAAGGCGCGACCTTGAAGGCGATCATCCGCGATCATCTGGACGGTGCGAATGGCCGGAGCAAGGTCGAGAGCTGGGTGCCGAGATGGATGAGCTTCCCGCCCGCCGCCTACACCGAGCGGGGCGGGATTGGCACCGTTGCGGCGCACCGCGAGCTGGCGGATCCGGTCGCCGAGAACGAGCCACAGCGCAAAGCGGCGTGAGGGTAAGGGGCGGCGGCGAAGTCCGCCGCCCGTTTGCCTGCGACCGTGAAAAATCGCGCGCCGCGCGCCCGTGGCGCGCGGCGCGATGCCCTATCGGAAAATAGACATGGTCGGACGGCAAGGCAGCCGCTAGGGCAGGACAGAAGAGGAGACTGCCCGTGGCCGAAGACACCCAGGATATGCTGCTCGCGCTGACCACCGATATTGTCGCGGCGCATGTATCGAACAATGCTGTCGGCCTCGCCGATCTTCCCGACCTGATCACGCGCGTTCATGGTGCGCTCGCGGGCCTGAGTTCGCCGGTTGTTGAGTCGGTCGAAGAGCAAAAACCCGCGGTTTCGATCAGATCATCGGTCAAGCCCGACTATATCGTCTGCCTTGAGGACGGCAAGAAACTAACGATGATGCGGCGCTATTTGATGACTAACTTCAGCATGACGCCCGACGACTATCGCGCCAAATGGAACTTGCCCAAGGATTACCCGATGACCGCGCCCAACTACACTGAAAAGCGCCGCGCGCTCGCCAAAGAAATCGGCCTTGGTTCCAAAGGGCGCGGCGGCGGTCGTAAGCCTGCTGCGAAGGCGGCCAAGGTTCCGGCACGGCGGGGACGGAGCTGATACGGACTTTGCACCGGTCGGGCGCGGTCGGAAGAAGCGCACACGGGTTCATCGTCGGGATTGAATGTTTGAGAGCGCCTTAATCGGACGCATAAACTCCGATCTCACAATGCTTGCGGCCATGGCGCGCATTCGACCCGAGTCGATGCGCGTTCAGGCGCCGGGCGTGCCCGGCACCACGACCTCCGCTGCGATGCGTGCCTCGATCTCTGCCGTCACCTCGGCATAGAGATCGACATCGAGGTCGGGCGCACTGATCGAAATAGCAAGCGCGTAGCGCGCCTTGTCATTGGTCCGCTTCTGTCCGAGATGCGATTTCCACCAGCCGCCAACAGGCAGGATCGCGATTTCGTCATGCGCGGCAAGGTCGACCGCCGGACCACGCCACAGGTCGCAGTGGAGCGAACCGGCCTGCATCGCCTGCGGGCCGAGTAGCCAATAGTCGGTCTCGGCCCCCACCTTCTCCGCCGCCTCGTCGGTCTTGCTGAGCCTCGCACGAAAATCCCGCGCGGTCTCGGTACGCTTTTTGAGCGCGAAGCGAAGGCCGAAAGAGCGGTATGTATCGGGCCGCGTGCCTGCCCTCCCGGACAGGTTCGGCTCGACGAAATAGGACAGTGTCACCTTCATCGTGACGGGCGCATTCTCTAACGCTTGCAGCGCCGCGCTGGGCCATGGAAGGTCGTAGAAATGGATCGCGTTGAACACGGCGCGGCCATCGTCGGTCAGCGCATAGGGTTGAATCTCCGCTTCTGCGATTAGCGTGATGTCATTTTGCGCCGAAGCGATGGCGCGCGCCAGAGAGGGAACGCCGAAGCCGACCTCGCGCAGGAGGCTCTGCCTAGCACCTTTAGTGATACCCTTCCACGACCGTCCCCGGCCAATAAGCATGGACCGGATCGGCTGCGGCCAGTCAGCGGCATGAACCGTTAGCGCACGGTAGGTCTCGGGCCAGTAGCCCGGTAGAGCCGCCATCAGTTGGCCCAAGAAATTACCAGCCACCCCGGTCGCAGCGCTCGTCGCCCAGAAGGGCACTAACGGCTCTGTGGCGAGGTCCTTCCCCGAGGTCACCAGCGATACCGCTGAATGCCAGCCGCAGTAATCCGCATCATCGACCATCATATTGCCAGCTTCGAACAGCACTTCGGGCTTGATCGGAGTGAGGTCGGACGGAAGGCTCAGCGATCCGCGGCTGAATGGGCTCTTGTGGTTGGCCTCTGCAAGCGGGGTCATCGCTGGGTCCGCGGCGGACAGCTCGACCTTGGCCGTGTAACCGCCGATGGTGAGCGCGTTCCAACTTTGCGCCGGGTCTTCGAGCGAATGATGCTGTTCGACATCGGCCTTGGGCCCACCCTGCATATTGCCCGTCGCGATCATCACGAGCCGCTTGGGATGATCCTTGGCGGCGACATTGTCTTGCCGGTCACCCGGCATCGCGCCCGAAGCGATCTGATCTATCGCGCCGCTCCAGCTCGACGGCGCGTCGGGATCGAGATCCTCTGTCGACGTTGCGATGCAGAAGCAGCGTGGCACACCTGCACGCTCGATCTCGACGGTCGCCACCGCGGATTGAGTGACGATGCCGTATTTTGGCGGCTCCGTGGCGGGAAAGCCGGTGGGCGGCAGGAATTTCACCGATTCAACTTGGTGGCTGAGCGCAACCACGCGACCGTCTGAAAGCGGACCTGTCATATCGCCGTGGAGGACGAGCCCGGCCATGCCGGTGCCGTGGCCGCCATGATCGGCATGATCATCCGTCCCCCATTCGGCATCGACCGCCCAGGCACCCGCGAGTGCCGGTGCGACCAGCGGGTGCGCGCCAGCTATGCCGGAATCGAGGATGCAGATGCTCGGCGCGCCTTCGGGGGGCGCGGTGAGACGCGCGAGATAATCCTCGACGAGTGCGTGCTGCCCGAGGCCATGGTCACCCGTATCGAGCAAGGGTTCGACCACCGGCGCTGCGGCTCGGATTTCGCCGATCGTGCCGTGCAGGCGATCGGCGAGCTCGAGGATTGCGGCGGCGCTGGCATGAACAAACAGCACAATCGTATCGGGGAAGATCAAGCGATCGGCGTGGACGTCGAGGTTCATGGCCTGAGCGGCGGCTACGACCGCATTGACGACGGCGTCAGGCCGTCGCAGCCATAATTCCCACCAGCGTATGTCGGGCGACTGAAGATCGGGCGTCCCCGCGATCAGGTTACGCGCACTGGCTTTATGCACAGCCTCGACCACCTCGAATTTATCGACATCGGGGCGCTCGCGGTTGCCAAGATTTTCGGTGCCATAAGCGGTGATCCTTGCCTGAAGGAAGGCGCGCGCGTCATCGGGCACGAACAGGATCGCCCGCTCGGTGCGGTCGTCACTGCGCTCGGAGCGCAACAACGCGATCTGCTGGGCGACGAACTCAAGGCCCGCCGGGATCTTTGTGGCCTTCGCCTGCGGTGTCGGCTGCATCGTCTCTAGTTCGACGAGGACACCGCGTTTGCGCCCAGGTACCACTATACGCTGGTCGACGTCGGCCGCAGGAAGCGCGCCCAGCGCGTTTGCGAGCTGTGCCAACAGCGTCTCGGCATGCGCGTGATAGTCCGCGCGCCGCTCGCGGGGATCGCGTTTCGACTTGGGATAGACATATTGCGCGTCGTCTTTCCACCGCGCGATAGGGATATGTGGCAGCGGTCCGGCGCTAGCCTCACCTTCAGACATGTTTCCCCCGCCTAATCTTTAAAATTTCTACTATTCCTTTGGCGCGATCGCGACGTCATTACGGATGAAAGCGCCGGCGGAACGATTGGCGGTCTTCAAGCGCAGCGCGCAGCCGCTCAACATCTATCGATTTGGCGTTTTGTAAGATCGCGGCCTTGAGCACGGCATCTGCGGCTCGAACGAGCTCTCCTTGACTGAGGCCCTCGGTCATCGGCGCGGTCAAACTCCAAGCCTTTCCCGTGAGGCGCAGCTTGCCCAGTCGCCGCGTCAGCAGGATGCGAGCCGCCTCGTGATCGGGGACATGATATTCGACGACCTCGTCGAAGCGACGCGCGAGAGCCTTGTCGAGGATCTCGACATGGTTAGTCGCAGCTATGACAATGCTGTCGGTGCTGTTGGGCTCTTCCATGAAGGACAGGACCGAGTTCAGGACGCGACGGATTTCGCCGACATCGTTGGGGTCACCGCGCCTTGAGCCAATCGCGTCGAATTCGTCGAGCAAATAGATACCGCGAGTCTGGGCGATCTGATCAAAGACGAGGCGCAGCTTTCCGGCGGTCTCGCCAAAGAAGCGGCTAAACAAGGATTCGAGCTTCACTGTGAACAGCGGCAGACGCAGCTCGCCGGCGAGCGCAGCCGCAGTCATCGTCTTGCCAGTTCCCGGCGGGCCGACAAGCAACAGGTGCGTCGCCGGAGTTTGCCCATGGTCGCGAAGCACAGCGCGTTGGCCTTGCTCGCGCACGACGCGTTCGAGGCGCGCACGAATGGGGTCGGTCAGCACCATGTTGGCAAGCGTGGTCTTAGGATAGGCGCTTTCGACGAGTCCCTGCAGTTCACCACGCGGTCGCGCCAACGGGATCGGCGTCTGACCCGAGGGCGCTCCACCTTGGCGCTGGCGCGCTTTTTGTACCAGCCGCTTCAACGCGCTAGCGTCGGCCTCATTGCCAGCCCGTGCCTGTTGCGCAGCGATTTGTAAGGCGATCGAGAGAAACTGCTCTTGATCGCCCTCCACATGCGAGTTCAGAAGCGCGACGATTTGCTTGGTAGACATGAGCGCTCCTTCCTATTGATCCTTAGCGCAGTCGGGCGCGACGCGGACCTTACTCTCGCGTCAATCTCTATCAGAGCCGGATTCGACGCGCCATCACGGATTGAAAAGGCTGGCTGCCACACGGTTGCGTCCAGCAATATGCCGATTGCGCGATCTTTCGGAATAGGCGAAATATATGCAGAAAGCTCCGCGTTCGGAATCGAACCTCCGGACTTTTAAGTCAGGAATTGACGGGGGCTTTTCTGGGGGCCTTTGAATTGGCGTCAGACTGCATTGCTTGTTTTCCGGGTCATTTGACCAATTATTCGATTCCCTTCACCCGCTCCAAACGACGCTCCAGTCAGACAGCAAAACGATAACGGTGGAGGCTGCGTCCTTCGCGGCGCAGCCAGCTGCGCGCCGCGGCGACGTCGCCGTCGTGCAGGTCGTCGACCAATGCATGAAACGCGGGGCCATGGTCCATATGTTCCAGATGCGCGACCTCATGCGCTACCGTCGCGCGGCGGACATGGTCAGGCGCCATGACAAGCCGCCAGCTGTAGCGCAGGTCGCCATCGTGGGTGCAACTGCCCCAGCGGCTGCGCGGATCGCCGACGCCGACACGGCCGACCGCCAATCCAGCGCGTGCCGCAATCTCGCGGCTCTCGCGGTCGAGCAGCACCAGCGCCTGCCCCTTCAGCCAGCGCTCGACCCGGCGCCCGACCGTCTCGGCCGGGCCACCGACGCGTAGCGCGTCCGGCTCGAGTTCGATCGCGCGCGGTGCGGTGGGGGACCAGTCGATGCGGCGATCGATGCCCAGGAACGGCACCGACGCGTCCGGCCCGACGAGCACCGGCAGCGCGGCCTTGCCGACCTGTTCGGCCAGCCACGCCTGCTGCTCGCTCGCCCATTTCAGCGCCGCGCGGATATTCGTCCGCCGCGGTACGGTCAGCCGCAGCTCCCCGCGCGCCGCGTCGAAAACCATCCGGTAGCGCCGCGACTGCGCGTGCTGGACCACGCGCACCGGCCAGGCGTCGTCGCCCACCTGAATGTGCGGCGCCTCGGCGCGCGAGTTAAACCACGCGTTCGACAAGGTGATTTTCCAGCGGCCCCGCGACATCCTCGCTGACCGTCCAGCCGACGATCGATTGACCGGCGCGGTGGACCGCATTGCGATCGCCGCACACCAGATAATGCCATGCGGGCAGGGGTTCCCCCTCGGCGCGCAGACGATAGGCACAGCTTTGCGGCAGCCATTCGATATCGGCGACCTTCGCCTTGGTCAGCGTCAGGCAATCGGGAACATGACGACGGCGATGCTTGTAATCGCCGCAGCGTGCAGTGGTGAGGTCGAGCAGGCGGCACGCGACATTGGTCGGATAAATGCGGCCGGTATCTTCATCCTCGATCTTGTGCAGGCAGCATTTGCCGCACCCGTCGCACAAGGCTTCCCACTGCCCGGCGTCGAGGCTGGCGAGCGGCGCCTCCCAGAACGGGCGAGGCGCCGCGCCTCCGGTCACTGGACCCATTTTGCCAGATCGGCGGCGACCGCCGCAGGCGCCCCTTCATCAGCGTCGGTCGACGGATCATCGAGCGGCAGCAGTGCCAGCGGCTTGCCTGCCGGGTCCATCAGGAACGCGAGCTGGCTGTGCGCCATCAGATAGCGGTCGGGCGCTGAGCCATCGACCTTGTGATAAGTGACGACATAGGCCTTGGCGGCCGCGGCGATCTGTTCGGGGGTGCCGGTCAGCCCGAGCAGGCGCGGATGATAGCGGGCAACAAAGGGCTTCAGCGCTGCGGGCGTATCGCGCGCCGGATCGACGGTGATGAACAAGGGCGCGATTTTGGCGCCGCGCGCCGGATCGGCCTTTTCGAACTGCGCCAGCCCGCGCATCAGTTTTTGCAGGTCGACCGGGCAAATGTCGGGGCAAAAGCTGTAGCCGAAATAGACGAGGCGATATTTCCCGGCAAAATCTGTGTCGCGAACGGTTTTGCCATTCTGGTCGGTCAGGGTGAACGGCCCGCCGATCCGCGCGCCTTCGAGCGGCGGCGTCGCGGGCGGGGCGTCGGCGGGGGCGCCACAACCCGCCAGCATCGCGCCGAACGCGACGATCAGGCTTGCACGGACAAGCGTTTGTCCCATATTCGCGATATTCATCATGGGGCCAGCCTTGGTCGGCTAGCCCGCGAAAATCAACCATTCTCGTCGCGATGTCGCGACGGTGCTTGCCAGGGGTCACCCAGATCATGTTCCGACGCGCGGAATTCCGCCTTGCCGCCTTCCTGTTGGCCCTCGTCGCGACGTCCGCCTTGCTCGCCGGCCCGGTTCAGGCGCAGTTTCGCGGCGGCTATGCCTTTTTGCAGGCGGTCGAAAGCCGCGACGGCACCAAGGCGACCGAGGCGTTGCAGGACGATGCGACGCTGATCAACAGTCGGCACCCCGAATCGGGCGAGACCGCGCTCGCCATCGTTGCCAAGCGCCGCGACGCGACCTGGCTGCGCTTTCTGCTGGCGAAAGACGCCGATCCGGCGATTGCCGACCGCCAGGGCATGACTCCGCTGATGCATGCGGCGCTCCTCAATTTCACCGATGGCGCAGAGGAATTGCTCAATGCCAAGGCGCCGGTCGATCAGACCAACCGCCGCGGCGAAACCGCGCTGATCCTGGCGGTGCAGACCAAGAATGCCGCGATGGTGCGCCTGCTGGTGCGACGCGGCGCCAATCCCGACAAGGCCGACCATGCCACGGGCATGAGCGCGCGCGATTATGCCAAGCGCGATGACCGCACCGGGCAACTGGTGACCATCCTCGACGCGAAAGCCGATGGGCCGCGGCGCGATCTGGGACCGAGCATCGGACCCAATTGAAGCTTGCAATGTGATGTCTTGATTGACATTCACATCACAGTGTGAGACATGGGCTTCATGTCCACACAGCTCATTGATCGCATCCGCGCCATTGTCGATGACGGCAACATGTCGCGCTCTGGCCTGGCGCGCGCCGCGGGCCTCCACGCCAACAGCCTGCGCGACCTCGACTCGCCCGGCTGGAACCCGACCGCCGACACGCTGCGCAAGCTGGAAAACTGGCTGGCGCACGGCAGCGACCTGTCGCCGATGGCGACCCCCGAAGAGATTATCGCCGAGGCGCGTAACGGCCGCATGTTCATTCTGGTCGATGACGAGGACCGCGAGAATGAGGGCGATCTGGTCATCCCGGCGCAGATGGCGACCCCCGATGCGATCAATTTCATGGCGACCCACGGTCGCGGACTGATCTGCCTGACCCTGACCAAAGCGCGCGTCGATCAGCTCGGGCTTGAACTGATGAGCCGCGCCAACGGCACCCGCCACGAAACCGCCTTTACCACCTCGATCGAGGCGCGTGAAGGCGTGACGACGGGCATTTCGGCCGCCGATCGTGCGCGCACCGTGTCGGTCGCGATCGACGGTGCCAAGGGCCGCGATGACATCGTCACCCCTGGCCATGTCTTCCCGCTGATCGCGCGCGACGGCGGCGTGCTGGTCCGCGCCGGACATACCGAGGCATCGGTCGACATTGCGCGCCTCGCCGGGCTCAACCCGTCGGGGGTGATCTGCGAAATCATGAACGACGACGGGTCGATGGCGCGGCTCGACGACCTGATTCCCTTTGCGCGGCGCCACGGGCTCAAGATCGGCACGATCGCCGACCTGATCGCCTATCGCCACCGCAACGACCGGCTGATCGAATGCGTCGCCGACGATCCGTTCGAATCGGACTATGGCGGCGACTGGCGGCTCAAATCCTATCGCAACAAGATCGACGGCAGCGTCAATCTGGTGCTGCAAAAGGGCGCGATCGATCCCGCCGCGGTGACGCTGGTCCGGATGCACCCGGTGTCGCTGTTCGACGACCTGATGGGTCGTCCGGGGCCGAAGAAGCGCCGCCTGCAACGCTCGATGGAAGCGATTGGCGAGGCCGGATCGGGGGTCATCGTCATGCTGATGCGCCCGCTGCCCGGATCGGCGGCAGCCGAGGAAATTCCGCCGCCGTCGGGGGGCATGGACCTTCGCACCTATGGCATCGGCGCGCAGATCCTCGCCGATCTCGGCGTCCACGCGATGGAGCTGCTGACGCCTTCGCACAACAATCTGGTCGGGCTGGAGGGCTATGGCCTGTCGGTCGTCGGCGAACGTTCCATCCCCGGGGAGGCCGCATAATGGCGCATATACTGATCGTCGAAGCCCGTTTCTATTCAGAGCTCAACGACATGCTGCTCGACGGGGCGCGCAGTGCGCTTGAGGCCGACGGGCATAGCCATGAGACGGTGACCGTCCCCGGCGCGCTCGAAGTCCCGGCCGCAATCTCGCTCGCCGTCGATACCGGCCGCTTTGACGCTTATGTCGCGCTCGGCGTCGTCATTCGCGGCGAAACCTATCATTTCGAGGTGGTGTCGAACGAAAGCGCGCGCGGCATCATGGCGCTGACGCTCGATGGTCTTGCAATCGGCAATGGCATCCTGACGGTCGAGAATGACGAACAGGCGCTTGCGCGCGCCGACAAGACGCGCAAGGATAAGGGCGGCGAAGCGGCGAAGGCCGCGCTCGCCATGCTGGCTCTGAAGGAACAATTCGGCATTGGTTGATGGCGCACCTCCCAGCCGTTTTTCTGTCGTCGAGCGCGGCGGGCGGCTGGTGGTGATCGACCGCGAAACCGGCCAGACGCCGCTGACCGCTGCCGAGCGGATGGAAATTCATGACCGCAATCTGGGCATCGAACCGATCCGTCCCGAACCGCGGACGAATGCGCCCGACCTTTCGGCGGCGGCGCGCGCCGAATCGGGACTAAGCGCGCGGCCGGCACCCGTCCAGCCGCAAGCGGCAGCGCGTACTGCCGCCAAACCACGCGCAGTCGCCGCGACAGCCGAGCAGGGCAACCGCCCTTGGTCGCCAGCCCAAAGCGACCGGCCCGCGCCGAAGGCCAACGCACCGGCCCGCATCCCGAACCGTCCCGCACCGCAAAGCGGCGCCCGCAAGACGATCGTCACGGGCAAATGGTGGGATAGCAAAGGTCCGCGCACGATCGAGCTTGGTCCCAAGGGGCAGCAGGTGCTGAGCGGCGGTTTTGTGACATTGTTCGTCATAGCGGTGATCGCCGCGATCGTCGCGCTCGTCATCGAACCGCTCCTGCTATTCGTCGGCGCCTTCCTGTTGTTCCGTTTCGGCAGCAACATCCTCGGCCCGCTGGGCGCCGGGATCGTCGACAAGGCGATAGCGGAGAGAAATTGATCGTCGCCCCCACGGAGGCGGGGGCCGTTGTGAGCCTCATTCCGCCTCGTTGCGAAAACCGATAGCGGCCCCCGCCTTCGCGGGGGCGACGATGTAAATTACGCGTCCACCAGCGCCGGATAGTCGGTGTAACCTTCCGCCCCCGGCGAATACCAGGTCTGCGGGTTATCTGCGGCCCATGCGGCGCCGCTCTTGATCCGCTCGACCAGATCGGGATTGCTGATATAGGGGCGACCAAAGGCGATCGCGTCCGCCACGCCGCTCGCCAGCGCCGCTTCGGCCTTGGCGACATCATAGTCGCTGTTGAGGATCAGCGGGCCTTTGAACACCTTGCGGATCGCGGGCGACTGCTTCGGCACGTCGGTGTTGCCAAACGTCCCGTCAGGGCCGGGCTCGCGCAGTTCGAGGAAACCGATACCGAGCGTGTCGAGCGCTGAGGCGGCAGCCGTAAACAAGGGCTCAGGATTGCTGTCATCGACGCCCTGTGAATTGCCATTGGGCGACAGGCGGACAGAGACGCGGTCGGCGCCCCAGACGCCGATCAGTGCTTCGGTGACTTCGCGCAGCAGGCGGATGCGGTTTTCGACCGGGCCGCCATAGTCGTCATCGCGCAAATTGCTGTTATCGCGCAGGAACTGGTCGATCAGATAGCCATTGGCGCCGTGAAGCTGGACCCCGTCGAACCCGGCGCGCTTCGCATTCTCGGCGGCCTTGGCGTAATCGGCGATCAACCGCGGAATTTCGGCTAGTTCCAGCGGGCGCGCGACTTCCAGATCGCGGCGGCCGACCGGGGTGTGTGCGCGGCCCTCGCCCTGCGTTGCCGAGGCGGACACTGGCGGCTTGCCATCGTTGAACACCGAATGGACGAGGCGGCCCATGTGCCACAACTGCGCGACGATCCGCCCGCCCGCTTTATGGACGGCGTCGGTGACCGGCTTCCAGCCTTCGACCTGCGCATCGGTCCAAAGCCCGGGCGCCGACGGCCAGCCCAGGCCTTCCTGCGAAATGCCGGTCGCTTCCGAAATGATCAGCCCCGCCGAGGCGCGCTGGCGATAATATTCGACCGCCAGCTCGGTCGGGACGAACCCAGCCGCGGCGCGGCCGCGGGTCAGCGGCGCCATGATGATGCGGTTCGGCGCCTCGATGGCGCCCAGCTTGATCGGGTCGAAAAGCGATACGGCCATAAATCCTCCACGTTCCAATTTTCCGGCGACGACCGATCGGGGCGCCGCTATGGCCCGCAAAGCTATGGACGCTGCGGTGCCTGCACAATGGTGAGTATCAAAAGAAAATCTAAATGACAGCCAAGATCGAAAGCCTCGACGCGAAAGATGCCGCCGTGCCGAACGCGGGACGCTGGGCGTTTCTGGCGCTGCTCGCGGGCAATATCGCGCTGTCGATTGGCGCATTGCTCGTCCGCCTTGCCGATACCGGACCCACCGCCTCGGCCTTCTGGCGCATGGCGATTGCACTGCCCTTCCTGCTCGCGCTGGCGTGGCGCGAGAGCGGCGGGCGATTGCCGCCGCGCAATGCCATCGTCGTCGCCAGCGCCGCGGGCATCTTTTTCGCGCTCGACCTCGCCGCCTGGCATATCGGCATCCTCCAGACCAAGGTCGCCAACGCGACGCTGTTCGGCAATTGCGCCAGCCTGCTGCTGGTGATCTGGGGCATTTTCCTCGCGCGCAGCTGGCCGCGCGGGTGGCAGGCGCTGGCGATCCTGCTCGCCTTTGCCGGGTCGGCGCTACTCATGGGGCAAAGCTACGAACTGTCGCCTGCCTACCTCGTCGGCGACCTGCTCAGCCTGCTCGCGGGTGTACTCTACACCGTTTACGTCCTGCTGATGCTGCGGGTGCGCGGAGCGCTCGAACCCTGGACCGCGCTTGCCATATCATCAGTCGTCTGCGTCCCGATCCTGCTCGCCACCGCGCTGGCGCTGGGCGAGACGATCATGCCGCAGAACTGGACCCCGCTGATCCTGCTCGCGCTGACCAGCCAGATTATCGGCCAGGGGTTGATGACCTGGTCGCTGCCGCGCTTTTCGCCGCTCGTCATCGGGCTGACCCTGCTGGTCCAGCCCGCGGTGGCGGCGTTGGCGGGGTGGCTGGCGTTCGGCGAGCTGCTCGGCCCGATCGATATTTTTGGCGGCATGCTCGTCGGCGCGGCGCTGGTGCTGATCCGGTTGCCGAACCGCCGCGCGTCGCCTATCTGATGCCTATGGCTTCAATGCTCCCTGCCGATCCGACCCTCGACGAAATTCGCGCCGCGCTCGCGCCGCTGATCGCCTCGTCGGCGGCGTTCGACGGCTTCGGCGCCGCCGCGCTCGCCGACGCCGCGCGCCGCGCCGCGGTCGATCCCGACGTCGCCCGCCTCGCCTTCCCCGGCGGCGGACGCGACATGGTCGACGCCTGGTTCGCCGACATCGACGATCGCATGGCGGCGAAATGGCCCGCCGAGAAACTGGCGACGCTGAAAATCCGCGAACGCATCACCACCCTCGTCGAAACGCGCATCGACCTGCTCGCCCCCGACCGCGAGGCGCTGCGCCGCGCCCTCGCGCTGCTGGCGCTGCCGACCAATGTCCCGTTCGCGGCCAAGCTCGGCTGGCGCAGCGCCGATATCATGTGGCGGCTCGCCGGCGACACCGCGACCGACTATAATCATTACAGCAAGCGCGCGATCCTGGGCGCCGTCTACGCATCGACGATGGCGGTGTTCCTGAACGACGAGAGCGACGGTTTCGCCGACACCCGCGCCTTTCTGGCCCGCCGCATCGATCAGGTGATGCGCTTCGAAAGCTGGAAATATCGCCGCGCCTCGCGCAGCACCGAACGCCCCAGCTTCGCCCGCTTCGTCGGACGGCTGCGTTATCCGGGGCGCTAACACGTCGGCGATAAACAACTGGCGCTAACCCGCCGTTATTGATAATCGCTCGCAAATGAACGCAAAGCTCGATTCTGCGCCGCTCGGCGTTGCTGTCCGCATTTCCCGTATCGATTGGGATCAGATGTCGCATGACGAGGGGCGGCGGCTGCGCGAATTCGGCTTGATGGAGGGGATCGACGTCACCCCGCTGCACCGCGGCAGCCTGTTTTCGCGCGATCCGCTGGCGTTGGCGGTCGGGCGGATGCAAGTGATCATCCGCGCGCGGCAGGCGGCGATGATCGAAGTGGCGCCGACCGCGCCATGACCGCGGCCATCCCGACGATCGCGCTGGTCGGCAATCCCAATGCCGGCAAATCCAGCCTGTTCAATGCGTTGACCGGCGCGCGGCAAAAAATCGCCAATTATCCCGGCGTCACCGTCGAACGCAAAGCCGGCCACGCCAGTTTTGCCGACGGGCGCCCCTTGTCGCTGGTCGACCTGCCCGGCAGTTACAGCCTGACCCCCGCCAGCCCCGACGAGGCGGTGACGCGCGATGTCGTGCTGGGCCAGCAGGCGGGCGAGCGGCGCCCCGATGCGCTGGTCGTCGTCGTCGATGCCGCCAATCTCGACAATCATCTCTGCTTCGCGCTCGAACTGATCGCGCTCGGGCTGCCGACGGTGGTCGCGCTCAACATGCTCGATCTGGCGGAACGCGACGGGCTGGTGCTCGACCCCGCGATCCTGTCGCGCGAACTCGGCGTCCCGGTGGTACCGACCGTCGCGGTGCGCAAGCGCGGGCTGACCGACCTGCTCGCCGCGGTCGACGGCGCGATCCTGTCGCACCAGACGCAGGCGACGGCGCAACCCGCCCCGCCCCCCTCCGACGCCGCGCTGCACCAGCGCGCCAAGGCGATCGCGCGCGCCGCGACCTTGTCCGAAACCCCGGTGCGCCGCTGGACCGGGCGCGTCGACAATGTCGTGCTTCATCCGGTCGGCGGCTTCATCCTTCTCGTCGCACTGATGTTCGTGATGTTCCAAGCGGTCTTTTCGTGGGCGACGCCTTTCGCCGACGCGCTCGAAGGCGGGATCGGCGTGATCCAGACATGGGTGGTCAATAGCTTTCCGCACAATTTCCTGCGCGGACTGGTGGTCGAAGGACTGCTGGCAGGCGTCGGCGCAGTCGTCGTCTTCCTGCCGCAGATACTGATCCTCTTCCTGTTCATCCTGCTGCTCGAAGCGTCGGGCTATATGACACGCGCGGCGTTCCTGATGGACGGGCTGATGGGCAAGGTCGGCCTTTCGGGGCGCGGCTTCATCCCGCTCTTGTCGAGTTTCGCCTGTGCGGTCCCCGGCATCATGGCGACACGCGCTATCCCTGACGAGAAGGACCGGCTGACGACGATATTGATCGCGCCGCTGATGACCTGTTCAGCGCGCATGCCGGTCTACACGCTGATCATCGGCGCCTTCATCCCGGCGCAGAAGGTCGGAGGGACACCGATCGGGCTACAGGGGCTCGTACTCTTCGGGCTGTTTCTCAGCGGTATCATCGGCGCGCTGCTCGTCGCGCTCGTCCTTCGCCGTTCGGTGACCAAGGGCAATGCGACGGGCTTCATGATGGAAATGCCGCGTTACCAATGGCCGCGGCCCGCGGACATCGCCATTGCGCTATGGCAACGCGCGTGGATATTTCTGCGCCGCGCGGGCACAATCATCGCGGCGACGACGGTCATCCTGTGGCTTCTTCTGACTTTTCCGCAGGCGCCACCGGGACAGAGTCAGGTCGAATATAGCATTGGCGGCCGCATCGCGAGCGGGCTGGAGGTCGTCGTCGCGCCGATCGGCTTCAACCACGATATCGCGCTCGCTTTGATCCCCGCGATGGCGGCACGCGAGGTCGCGGTTTCCGCGATGGCGACCGCGAACGCGATTGACGCCGGTGACAACGAGGAAGCGATGGCCGAGCAGCTCGGCGACCGCATCGCGGGCCGCTGGAGCATCGCGACCGCACTCGCCTTTCTCGCGTGGTTCGTGTTCGCGCCGCAGTGCATTTCGACAATCGCGATCACCCGGCGCGAGACCAATGGGTGGAAATGGCCGCTGTTCATGGTTGGCTATTTGTTCGCGCTCGCCTATGCCGCTGCGGGCATCACCTACTGGACAGCCGTTGCCTTTGGACTAGGCTGATCCTTCCAACATTCAAGCGGAGCGGAGCGGCATGGCTGGCAGCGTCAACAAGGTAATTTTGATCGGCAATCTGGGCGCCGACCCCGAAATCAAGTCGTTCCAGAATGGCGGCAAGATCGCCAACATCCGCATCGCGACCAGCGAACAGTGGAAGGACCGGATGACCGGCGAGCGCAAGGAGCGCACCGAATGGCATAATGTCGTGATCAACGGCGAAGGGCTGGTCGGGGTGGTCGAACGCTATCTGAAAAAGGGCTCGAAGGTCTATATCGAAGGCTCGCTGCGCACCCGCAAATGGCAGGACCGCGACGGCAACGACAAATATACCACCGAAGTGGTGATCGCAGGCATGGGCGGCAATCTGACCATGCTGGACGGCGCGCCCGGCGGCGGGGGCGGCGGATCGCGCGGCGGCGGCGGCGAGGATAGCTGGGGCGGCGGCGGCGGCTCGGGCGGTGGATCGGGCGGCGGCTGGAACCAGGGCGGCAGCTCCGGCGGATCGTCCGGCGGCGGCAGTGGCGGCGGACGCCCGCCGTTCGACGACGATCTGGACGACGACGTCCCGTTCTGACGATAAACTGACACGATGCTGAGCGAACAGATCACCGCCGCGGACGTCGCGCGCGGCGTGTGCCGCCTGTTCGCGCAGGCGGGGCTGGTCGCAATTCCCGAAGTGCCGTTGCCCAACGGACGGCGCACCGACCTCACCGCCATCGATGCCAAGGGCCAGATCACCATCGTCGAGATCAAGGTCAGCCGCGCCGACCTGCACGGCGACGGCAAATGGCCCGACTATTGCGACTGGTGCGACAATTTTTACTGGGCGCTGGCGTCGGGACTGGACCCCGCAATCCTCGACACCGCGGACTATCGCCCCGAAACTTCCGGCCTGATCATCGCCGACCGCTATGGCGCAGCAGTTGTGCGCGAAGCCGCAAGCTGCAACCTCGCTCCTGCGCGGCGCAAGGCCGAACTGCTGCGGATCGGGAGGCTCGCGATGCGGCGGTCAATGGTGGCGGCTGACCCTGAATTGGCGGCGGGGTGGGTCGAGGGTTGATGCCGCTCGCGTCGGCGCGGGAATATTATCTTACGCAAAGGCGCGAAGGCGCAAAGAAGAAGAATCTCACACAAAGTCACAAAGAGGGCGTGATTTTCCGCGGCCGTCGCTTGTCGCCGCAGGCGACCATCAAAATGGCGCTTCGCGTGGTTTGCGCGCGACGGTGTTCGAGAAGACCGCCATCTTTGTGTCTTTGTGTGAGATTATCGAAAGGCCCGCCGCGCTGACTTTTTCCTCTTCGCGCCTTTGCGCCTTTGCGTGAGACATTCTCACAACCGACCTTTGAAGCCCGCCTATCCCCGCGCCTGCATCCGCGCCAGATAGCGCGCCAGAATGTCGATCTCCAGATTGACCGGCCGCCCCGCCGCCGCTTCGTCGAGCGTTGTCATCGCCTGCGTGTGCGGGATGATGTTGAGGGTGAAATAAGCGCTGCCGTCGGACTGGTCGGTGACGTCGTTCACGGTCAGCGATACCCCGTCGACGGTGATCGATCCCTTGGGCGCGATATGCGCCGCCAGCGCGGCGGGCGCCGCGACGGTGACCGTCACGCTGTCGCCGATCGGCACGACCGACACGATCGTCCCCACCGCATCGACATGCCCGGTAACGATATGCCCGCCCAGCTCATCGCCGACCTTCAATGCACGCTCGAGGTTCAGGCGGCGCCCCGCGTCCCACATGCCCGGCGCGGTACAAGCGAGCGTTTCGGCGCTGGCGTCGATCGCAAACCAATGCCCGTCTGCATCGGCGCCCTTATCGACCACGGTCAGGCACGCGCCCGAACAGGCGATCGACGCCCCCAGATCGACGGTGGTGGTGTCATAGGTCGTGCCGATGATCAGCCGCGCGTCGCCGCGATCCTCGCGCGAGCGAACAGTGCCGATGTCGGTGATGATGCCGGTGAACATGGGGAGCGCTTATCCTTCTCTGACCCGCTCGTAAACGTCGAGCCGGTCGCTGCCAAGCAGGCGGCTGTCGGTCTGGCGCCAGCGGCCATGCGCGTCGGCCAGATCGGTCAGGCCGATGTCGCCGAGCGCGGGCTTGCCGCCGCCGATCAGGATCGGCGCGCGGTAGAGCAAAAGCCGATCGACGCGGTCGGCGGCGAGGAAGGCCGCAGCCGCCCCGGCGCCGCCCTCGACCAGCACCGAATCGACATCGTCGATCGCTTCGGGCGAAGAAACCGCACTCCAGCCTTCGGGCGCTTTGCCCGAGGTCAGCAGCAGCTTCTTCGGACTGCGATCCTCCAATCCGGCCAGTCGCACATCGAGCCGAGGATTGTCAGCCACCAGCGTGCCGCGCCCGACGAGGATCGCCTGATGGTTCGCGCGTTCGAGGTGGCCGTACGCGCGCGCGCGCTCCCCGGTGATCCAGTGGCTCGATCCGTCAGCCATCGCAATGCAGCCGTCGAGCGAGGTCGCCAGCTTGAGCGTGACGAAGGGCCTACGGGCCGCCTGCCGGGTCCACCAGGGCGCCATCGCGGCGCGCGCCTCGGCGGGCAGGACGCCCTCGATGACCGCGATCCCCGTCGCACGGAGGCGCGCGATACCCTTGCCGTCGGTGCGGGCATCGGGATCTTGCGCCGCGACAACGACGCGCGCGATGCCCGCGGCGATCAGCGTGTCGCTGCACGCCGGGCCGCGCGGGCTGGCGTGCGCGCAAGGTTCCAGCGTGACATAGGCGGTGGCGCCGCGCGCTGCTTCGCCCGCTGCCGCCAGCGCAACCGCCTCGGCATGCGGCCGCCCGCCGGCCTGCGTCCAGCCGCGCGCGACAACGCGGCCGTCGCTCACGATCAGGCAGCCGACATTGGGATTGGGCGCCGACGCCGGGCGACCGCGCCGCGACAGCGCGATGGCGGCCGCCATCCAGTCGGCATCGGCGGGCGGGCGCTGCATGCGCTCAGTCGGCGGCTTGGGCTTGCGGTCCGCGCGCCGCGCGCTCGGCGAGGGTCGAGCGCGGGACGGCCACCGGCTTTTTCTGCTTGGCCGCAGCCGCCTCGGCTTCGCCCAGCGTTTCGCGGGTCACCTTGTCGGCTTCGGCCGAATCATATTCGACCCCCATCATGTCGGCCAGCCGCTGATATTCGGCGCGCTTTTCGGCATTGGCGCGCGTCGTGGCCTTGGCGCGCGCGACCCATTCGGCACGAATCTCTGCCGCGCTGCGGTCTTGCGTCCAGTTTTCGAAATAGATGATCTTGGTCTTCTCTTTCTCATATGGGATGAGATGCTCGGAAAAGCCGTAGAAGATCACGATGGGCAGGGTGATCGCCACCCCCCAGCTGGCCCAGCGATGCGGGCGTGGTTCGCGGATATAGGCCCAGAAATCCGACAGGCCGCCACCGACATCGACAGTGTTGAACATTCCCATGCGACCAATTTAGGCGATCTTGTCGCAATTTGCGAGAGGGCGGGCGATTGCGCCGGACGATTGCAAACATGCTGACGATTGCAAAAAATGCAAGTGCAGATGCTTATTTCGCAGTTGCACAATTTTTTGTGCGCTGCAATATGAGCATGCCTTTTAGGCATCCTCTCCCAAAACTTTCATGGGCCACCCTCGGGTGGCCCTTTTTTTTCGACCTTTTTGGTTGAGAGATGGGGATATTCTCCATCGGCCGGTGATTCGCGAATCACGCCTGAAGCGGTGTCCGCTTTTCGAATCGCCGCACTTCGGCGATAAAGCTGCCCGGCAGCGCGGTCGCGCCACCACTGTCGAGGTCGATATGCGCATAGCTGATCGCGATATCGGTCAATCGTTCGGCATCGCGAAAAATCGCGCAATGCACCGTGAAGCTTGTGCGTTCGAACCGGCTCACCCGCGCTGCGATAGTGATCCGCTCGTCGAGCCGCGCGGGGGCATGATATTCGATTTCGCACCGCGTCTCGCGAATGTCTGTACCATATTGGTGAAAATAGGGGCCAGGCTGCCCTTCGCCCAGAGCGCGGAAATACTCGGTCACTCCGATATCGGCATAGACCAGATAATTGCCATTGAAGACGATGTTCTGGCCGTCGATCTCGTTGAAACGTACGCGCACCGTTTCGCGGACGCGAAAATCGTCCAGCGGCACGTCCCAGTTGCTGCGGTCCATCACCGCGTCAGGCCGCGAGCGCCGCGGGGGTGCGATCGAGCGGTGCGCACGCCGCTTCGAGCCAGGCCCGCTCGTCTGCATCCATTCCCGGCGACAGCTTGGCGAACACCGCGGCATGATAAGCGTCGAGCCAGTCGGCCTCGGCGAACGACAACAACGCGGTTTCGACCAGATTCTGGGCGATCGGGGCAAAGGTGATCGTCTCGAACCCCAGCATATCCTCTTCGGCGCCGTCGATACTGACCGGGACGACGATGACCAGATTTTCGATCCGGATGCCGAACGCGCCCGCCTTGTAATAGCCGGGCTCGTTCGACAGGATCATCCCCGCGTGCAGCGGCTCCTCGGTCCCCGCTTGCCCACCCGCGGGCTTGGCGATCCGCTGCGGGCCCTCGTGCACCGCCAGATACGTCCCGACCCCATGGCCCGTGCCATGCGCATAATCGACCCCGTCGGCCCACAGATATTGGCGCGCCAATATGTCGAGCTGGCTGCCGCGCGTGCCCTTTGGAAAGCGCGCGGTGGCAAGCGCGATGTGGCCCTTGAGCACCTGGGTAAAGCGGCGGCGCATTTCGGCGGTCGGCGCGCCGATCGCGATCGTGCGCGTGATGTCGGTCGTGCCGTCGGCATATTGCCCACCCGAATCGACCAGATAGAGCGTGCCGGTCTCGATCGCGCGGTTGGTCGTCGCATCGACTTTGTAATGCGGCAGCGCGCCGTTCGGCCCCGCGGCCGAGATCGTGTCGAACGACAGGTCGACAAGCCCGCCGCCCTCCTCGCGAAATTCGCGCAGCTTCGCCGCGGCGCCGAGTTCGTCGAGCCCGCCCTGCGGCGCAACATCCTCCATCCATTGCAGGAAGCGCGCCACCGCGACGCCGTCGCGGACATGCGCGGCGCGCGTACCGCCGAGTTCGACGTCATTCTTGATCGCCTTGGGCAGCACCGCGGGATCGCGGTGGCGCTCGATCTTCGCGCCGGCCGCTTCCAGCGCGGTAAAGATCGCGGCGACCGCCCGATCGGGATCGACCGCAACTTTCTTGTCCTTGAGGTCGGCAAGCGCCGCCTCGAACGCATCGCGGTCATGGATCCGCACGCTGTTGCCCAGATGCGCGCGCACCGCGTCGGTGACCTTCTCGGGCGCAATAAACAGGTCGGCGGTCGCGTCGGCGTGAAGCAAGGCGAAAGCCAGCCCGACCGGGGTGTGGCTGACATCGGACCCGCGGATGTTGAAGGTCCACGCGATCGAGTCGAGCGCGGTCATCACCGTGGTATCGAGGCTGTTCGCTTTCAGCCAATCGGCGATCACTTCGCGCTTCTCGACCGCGCTCTGCCCGGCGAGCGCGACATCGTGCACCGCGATCGGCGCAGCGCTCGGCGCCGGCTGATCGTCCCACGCCGCATCGAGCGGATTCTTGTCGACCGCCACCAGCTGCGCCCCCTTGGCGGTCAGCGCGCGCCCCAGCGACCGCGCCCAGTCGATGCCGTGCAGCCAGGGATCGAAGCCGATCTTCTGCCCCGCGCTGACGTGGCTGCCCAGCCACTCGGCCACGCTCGACTGCGGCACCCCGACATAGTCGAACAGCGACCCGTCGACCTGGTCGCGCACCTGCACCGTATAGCGCCCATCGACGAACACCGCGGCCTTGGACGGCAGCACCGCCGCCGTCCCCGCCGAGCCGCCAAAGCCGGTCAGCCACGCCATGCGCTGCGCATAATCGCCGACATATTCACTCATATGCTCGTCGCTGATCGGCACGACAAAGCCGTCGAGGCCGCGCGCGGCGAGTTCGGCGCGGACGCGGGCGAGGCGTTCTGCATGGACGGGGCTGGACATGACGCGTTCCTTGTTCCTACATCGCGGGCGATCCCGCCCAAATCGGGCGACACCGCAGGGGATTTATCGATGCGCGCTATTTGGATGTTTCTGGCGGCAATTGCCACCCCGCTTGTCGCGTCACCGCCCCTGCTTGCTCAACAGAAAGACCCCGCCTTGACCAGCCCGACGCCTGCCCTGCCCGCCGCCCCGGTCGCCGAGAAGCGCCCGCACGAGACGGTGCTGCACGGCAAAACATTGTCCGATCCCTATCACTGGCTGAAGGACGAGAGCTATCCGGTGATCGATGACAAGGACGTGCTGGATTATGTGAAAGCCGAAAACGCCTATTTCGACGCCGCGATGAAACCGCATGCCGCACTCGTCGAAACGCTGTTCCAGGAAATGAAGGGCCGGATCAAGGAGGCCGACTCGAGCGTGCCGCAAAAGGACGGCGACTGGATTTACTGGGTCGAATATGAGGAAGGCGCCGAGTATAAGAAATGGTATCGCAAACCCGTCGCCGGCGGTGATGCCGTCCTGATCCTCGACGAAGTCGCGATGGCCAAGGACAAGGAATATTTTCGCCTGTCCGACGTGGCGGTCAGCCCGAACGGCAAGCTGATGGCCTATGCGGTCGACGACAATGGCTCCGAACGCTTCGAAGTCCGCTTCACCGATCTGACCACCGGCAAGGCGCTGCCCGACGTCATTCCCGGCACCCTGTCGTCGCTGGTGTGGACCGAGGACAGCGACGCGCTGCTCTACGGCCTCGCCAACGAAAACTGGCGCACCGACAATGTCCGCCTGCACAAGCTTGGTACCCCGCTGAGCGAAGACAAATTGCTCTACAAGGAAGCCGACATCGGTTTCGGCGTCGGTATCGGCAAGACCGCGGCGGACAATTATATCGTCATCGCGACCGGCGATAACGAGACGAGCGAAGTCTATCTGCTCCCCGCCGACAATCCTGAGGCCAAGCCGCTGCTTGTGTCGGCACGCAAAAAGGGCCGCGAATACAGCGTCGATGAGCGCGAGGGGACGCTCTACATCTATACCAACGACGAACATGCCAACTTCCGCATCGCCACCGCCAGCCTCGACAAGCCCGGCGAATGGAAAACGCTGATCCCCGGTTCGGACGCGACCTACATCACCGGGCTCGCGATCTTCCGCGACTATTTCGTCCTAGAGGCGCGCGAAAAGGGCGTCGATCAGGTCGATATCCGCAGATATGACGCGCCGCTGACCCCCGGCCGCATCCAGTTCCCCGAGACGACCTATGTCGCGGGGCTCGGCGACAATCCCGAATATCATCAGGACAAGCTGCGCCTCGACTATGAATCGATGGTCACCCCCGACACGGTGTTTGATTTCGATGTCGCGAGCCAGAAACTGGAAACACTGAAAGTACAGGAAATTCCTTCCGGTTATAACCATGACGAATATGTAACCGAACTGGTAAATATGCCCGCACGCGACGGAACTCCGGTGCCGGTATCGCTGGTATACAAGAAGGGCACGCCGCGCGACGGCAGCGCGCCGATGCACCTCTATGTCTATGGCTCCTACGGCTACCGCGTGCCGCCGGGTTTCTCGACCACGCGCCTCAGCCTTGTGGATCGCGGCATGATCTATGCCATCGCCCACGTCCGCGGCGGCGACGATCTGGGCCGCGCCTGGTATCTCGCGGGCAAGACGACCGCGCGCAAGAACACCTTCAACGATTTTATCGACGTCGCCAAAGGCTTGATCGCCGCCAAATATACCAGCGCGGGCAAAATTTCGATCGAGGGCCGCTCGGCCGGCGGACAGGTGATGGGCGTCGTCTATAACGAGGCGCCCGAGCTGTGGGGCGCGGTGCTCGCGGGCGTGCCCTTTGTCGATGTGATCAACACGATGGTCGACGAAACCCTGCCGCTGACCCCCGGCGAATGGCCCGAATGGGGCAATCCGATCACCGACAAGGCAGCGTTCGACTTTATGTTGAGCTACAGCCCCTATGATAATGTGACGGCAAAAGCCTATCCGCCGATGCTGGTGTCGGCGGGGCTCAACGACCCGCGCGTGACCTATTGGGAGCCCGCCAAATGGGTCGCCAAGCTGCGCGCGACGCGCACCAACGACGCGACGTTGCTGCTGCGCACCAACATGGGCGCAGGCCATGCGGGCAAATCGGGCCGCTGGGGCGCGCTACGCGAGGATGCCGAGGAGTTTGCCTTCGTGCTGACGCAGCTGGGGGTGGAGAAGTAGAGCGTTGGCTTAGCGTCATGGCGGAAATGTACACGAGCTTGAGCGCCGATCAGCTGGGCGAAGCATTTCCTCTATCGCTGCGTGACCAGGCGATGGATGCTTCCATCTATAGCGCTGTCCAGCTCCAAGCCAGTCAATGGACCGAGCAATTTGAAGTCGCTCTTTGGGGAGAATCAATTCGAATTCCAGCGCGGCTGCGCTTCCGCAACAATCATTCGGACGAAGCATTGAGCGGCGATGTTCGTTTAATGGTGCGATGCCTGAGATCCCGTAGCAGCGACGGGTTCGAACGGCAGCGAGCGGTTCGTGATCTTTTGCTCAAAGTTGAACCTTGGACCGCGCCATTCATCGTTGCCTTGATCGGCGAATATGTGGTCGAAATCTTACGCGATGTTGCGGAGGCATTTGACGATTCGATCCCCGATCCAATAATTGAGTTTCTTAGAGAAAACCCCGCATATTGGTTTCTGACGAAGCAGCGCGTTTCCAGCTATTGGAATGTTTATTACCGGCGCTCCACACGTAAGAAGGACTATATCGGCTTCAAGCTAACCAGGCAGATTGATAGGGCAATCGCCGGATGTGAGACTACCGAGATTTAGGCGCCTAAATAACCTCGCCCAGCCAGCTCGCGCTCCAGCGTCGCAGCATCGACAAACCGATGCCCCGCGATCCCGACCGATTCGGCCCCCGCGACGTTCGCCGTAACATCGTCGATGAACAGCGCGCCCGCGGGGTCGATGCCGAATCGGTCGATTGCGAGGCGGTAGATCGCGGGATCGGGCTTCATCAGTTTTTCGGTGCCGGAGACGATAATGCCCTGGAAGCGGTCGAAGATCGGCTGGGTCGGGCGGAAGCCTTCCCAGAATTCATGCCCGAAATTGGTGATCGCGAACAAAGGCACGCGCGCGGCATCGAGCCGCTCGACCAGTTCGAGGCTGCCCGGCATCGGGCCGGGGATCGTTTCGTTGAAACGCGCCGCATAGGCATCGATCAGCGGCGCATGATCGGGAAATTCCGCCTTTAGCTCGGGCAGCATGTCGGCGAGCGGGCGGCCCGCATCGTGCTGGAAATGCCACTGCGGCGTCACGACATGGGTGACGAACCATTCGAGCTCGTCCTGGTCGGCAATCAGCTTCGCGAACAGGTGGCGCAAATCCCAGTCGAACAGGACGCGGCCGACGTCGAAAATCACGCAACGGGCAATCATGAAGCCTCCAGACACGCGAAAGCGCCGCCGGAAGCATCCGACGGCGTTACGCTGTTCAGCAAAAGCAAACGGGGTGAAACCACCCCGCGCCGGGACATCAGCCCTGGCGCGCCTTGAAGCGGCGGTTGGTCTTGTTGATCACATAGGTGCGGCCACGGCGGCGGATAACGCGGTTATCGCGGTGACGGTCCTTCAGCGACTTCAGGCTGTTGCGAATCTTCATGATCTCTGTCCGTAAATCTTGGCGTGTTGACGCGAAGCGGCGCAACTATGGGGATGCGCCGAAAAAGTCAACTGTCGCATGGAGTGCTAACGGCTCAAAAAGTTCACGCGGAGACGCGGAGGCGCGGAGAAGAGGATATTCGCGCAGAGAGCGCAGAGTCCGCAGAGAGAGAAAAGGGCGGCAAAGCCGCCAATCTCCTTCTTCCTCCGCGGCTCTGCGGCTCCGCGTGAACCAAAATTCTCTGCGATCTCTGCGCCTCTGCGCGAATCAAATTCTATCCCGCCAGCGCTTTCTGCCGCCGCCTTTGTACCGAAGATCCAAACCCCATCGCCTCGCGGTACTTCACCACCGTGCGCCGCGCGATGTCGTGGCCCTCGGCCGACAATTTCTGCGCGATCGTCTCGTCGGACAGGATCGCCTTGGCATCCTCGGCCTCGATCATCGCCTTGATCCGGCTCTTGATCGATTCGGACGACACTGCGCCGTCGCCCTCGGTCGCCGAAATACCGCTGGAAAAGAAATATTTAAGCTCGAACAGCCCGCGCGCGCAGCTGAGATATTTGTTGCTGGTGACGCGGCTGACGGTCGATTCGTGCATGCCGATCTCCTCGGCGACCTGGCGCAAGGTCAGCGGGCGCATATGCGCGACGCCGTGCAGGAAAAACCCCTCCTGTTGTTTGACGATCGCACTCGCTACCTTGACGATCGTGCGCTGGCGCTGGTCGAGCGCGCGGACCAGCCAGTTGGCACTCGCCAGCTGTTCGGACAGCCACGCCTTGCTCTTCGCCGCCGCCCCCGTCGCCAGTTCGGTATAGTAACGCCGGTTGACGAGCAGGCGCGGCAGGGTGCCGCTGTTGATCTCGACCGCCCAGCCCTTGGCGGTCTGGCGAATGAACAGGTCGGGGACGACCGCCTGCGCCCGATCACCGCCGAATTTCAGCCCCGGCTTGGGGTCATAACCCCGCAATTCGCGAATCATGTCGGCCAGATCCTCGTCATCGACCCCGCAGATACGTTTGAGCTGCGGAAAGGCGCCTTTGGCGACCAGATCGAGATGCGCGATCATCGTCGCCATCGCGGGGTCGTAGCGGTCCGCCTCGCGCGCCTGGATCGCGATACATTCGGCGAGGTCGCGGCCGCCAACCCCCGACGGGTCGAAACACTGCACCCCCGCGAGCACGCTCTCGACCAGCGCGAGCGGCACCCCGAGCCGCTGCGCGACCTCGGCCAGGTCGGCGCGCAAATAGCCGGTCTCGTCGATCAGGGCGACGAGCTGCTCGGCGATCATCGCTTCCAGCCCGCCGAAACGCTCGCCGACCTGCGCGAGCAGATGGCCGTGCAGCGTTTCGTCCTCACCCGCGAAGCTGTCGAAATCGATGCCCTCGCTGTCGCTGCCCGACAGGCCGACACTGTCGCTGGCGCTGTCGTGGTGAAAGCTTTCGGCGGTCATATCGACATCGAGATCGTTCGCGGTGCCGCTATCGGACGACAGGGCATGGTCGGTATCGAGCGCCGCCGCCTCGGTCACCGGCGCGTCGTCACCCGGACCGTCATTCGCATCGCCCGCGCTGCCGTCGCTATCGCCGGGCGTCGCGTCGAGCAGCGGATTGCCCTCCAGCGCCTCGGCCAGATAGGTTTCGAGTTCGAGGTTCGACAGCGCCAGCAGCTTGATCGCCTGCTGCAACTGCGGCGTCATCACCAGCGATTGCGACTGGCGGAGATCGAGGCGCGGACCCAACGCCATCGGTGCTACACTATCAAATCAGCCGTGCGTCCCCGCGAAGGCGGGGACCCATCACCGGTCGGTTCAACATGGCGCCACCCGGTGATGGGCCCCCGCCTTCGCGGGGGAACAGCCATTGTTCGGACGATGCACGCCATCGTTCACAGCGAAAAACCCTCGCCCAGATACAGCCGCCGCACTTCGGGGTCGGCGACCAGCTCTTCGGGCGAACCCGCGAGCAGCACCTTGCCGTCGTAAATGATGCAGGCACGGTCGACGAGGTCGAGCGTTTCGCGGACATTGTGATCGGTGATCAGCACCCCGATGCCGCGCGTCTTCAGATCGGCAACGAGGTCGCGAATGTCGCTGATCGACAGCGGATCGATACCGGCAAAAGGTTCGTCGAGCAGCATGATCGACGGGTTGGCGGCGAGCGCGCGGGCGATTTCGGCGCGGCGCCGTTCGCCGCCCGACAGCGCCATCGCCGCCGAATCGCGCAGCCGGGTCAGGCCGAATTCGTCGAGCAATTCTTCGAGCCGCCGTTCGCGCGACACCTTGTCGGGCTCCGCGAGTTCGAGCACCGCGCTGATATTTTGCGCCACGGTCATACCGCGAAAGATCGAGGTTTCCTGCGGCAGATAGCCGAGGCCGAGGATGGCGCGGCGGTACATCGGCAGCGCGGTAATATCCGCGCCGTCGAGCATGATGCGCCCGGCGTCAGGCTTCACCAGCCCCATGATCGAATAGAAACAGGTCGTCTTGCCCGCGCCGTTCGGGCCGAGCAGACCGACAACCTCGCCCTTGCCGACCGACAGCGACACGTCGGACAATACGGTGCGCTTGTCATAGCTTTTGGCGATCGAAATCACCGCGAGGCCATTGCCGGACGCGGCGTCGTCGCGCGCGTGTGCGCGATGTTCGGCAATGCCGTGGTCGCTGTCGGCGATCAGCGTGGCCGGGGTCGTTTCGTCATGGATCATGCTGGATCGCTTCCTGAAGACATATGCAGGGGCGTTACCCGAGGAGCGCCGCCAAGGTCAATCTGGCAAGATTTTTGCATCTCTAAAGCCCCTCCCCTTCAGGGGAGGGGTTGGGGTGGGCTCTGTCGGCGTCGCGCAAGGCCGATGGACCCCACCCGTGCGACTAGGGAGCAAGCTCCCAAGTCTCGCTGCCCTCCCCTGAAGGGGAGGGCAAGAATTCGCCTTAATGCCCCGTTTGCGGCCCGCGGGCGATCCCCGACAGTGCCAGCTGTTCGTCGATCGCCGCCAGCAGCCGCGCCAGCGCGGCCTCGTCCTTCGCCTCGGCTCGCGCCACCAGCACATCCTGCGTGTTCGACGCGCGGAGCAGCCACCAGCCGTCGTCGGTCAGCACGCGCGCGCCGTCGGTGCGATCGACCTTGGCCCCTGACGCGGTCAGCCGCGCCAGAACTTCGTCCACAATGGCGAATTTCCGCACCTCGTCGACCTGGAAACGCAGCTCCGGCGTGTTGACCATCGGCGCCATCGCGCCGCGTAATTCGGTGACGCTCTGCCCCAGCTTCGTCGCCGCCTCGATCAACCGCACCGCGGCATAGGGCGCGTCGTCATAGCCATAATAGCGATCGGCAAAAAACACATGGCCGCTCATCTCGCCCGCCAGCGGGCTGCCCGTTTCCTTCATCTTCGCCTTGATCAGGCTGTGGCCAGTTTTCCACATCAAGGGCGTGCCGCCGAGTTCGGAAACCCGGTCAAACAGCGCTTGGCTCGCCTTCACATCGGCGATGATTGTCGCGCCGGGCTTGTCCTGCAGCAGCGCCGCGGCATAGATTTGGAGCAGCTGGTCACCCCAGATCACCCGCCCCTCGCCGTCGATCGCGCCGATCCTGTCGCCATCTCCATCGAAAGCGACGCCGAAATCGAGGCTCCTCTCTGCGACGAGCTTACGCAAATCGGCCAGATTCTTCTCTTCGGTTGGATCGGGATGGTGGTTCGGGAAATGACCGTCGATGTCAGTGAACAACAAATGATGCTCGCCCGGCAACTTCGCGGTCAGCTTTTCGATCACCGTCCCCGCCGCGCCATTCCCTGCGTCCCAGCCGACCCGATAGGCGCCGCCGGCGAAACCCTCGACCAGCCGATCGACATAAGCGTCGATGATGTCGATGCTCTGCGTGGCACCTTCGCCAACTTCCCAATCCCCCGCGGCGGCCATTTCGCCGACCCGCTGAATATCGGCACCATAAAAGGGCCGCCCCTGCATCACGAATTTGAACCCGTTATAGTCGGGGGGATTGTGGCTGCCGGTTATCTGGATGCCGCCGTCCACATCCTCGGTTGAGGCTGCATAATAGAGCATCGGCGTCGGCCCCAGCCCGACGTTCAAGGCGTCGATACCCGCGGCGTTGATCCCGGCAACCAGCGCATCGCACAGCATCGGCGACGACAGCCGCCCGTCAAAACCGACCGCCACACGCTTGCCCCCAGCGCGCGCGACCAGCGTAGCAAAGCTGCGTCCGATCGCATAGGCGTCTTTGTCCGACAGCGTGTCGCCGACGACGCCGCGAATGTCATATTCGCGCAGCATCGTGGGATGGAAGATATGGGTCATGCGGGAATCCTGATTGGTAAAGAGAAATTCAGGCGGCAGCGAACAGATCGCCGTCGGGATGGAAGCGCTCACGCGTCGGCAGGTTCAACCCGCCCATCGCCTCGCGCAGTTCCTGCCGCGCGACGACATGACCGATGCCCATGCCGCCCAGATGCGCCTTGTCGAGCAAGGTCAGCCCGGCGGGGAACAGCTCGCGATAAATCACGCGTTCGCCCAAGCCAGGGATGACGCGAAAGCCGACGCGGCGGGACAGCTGGCTCAGCGCCTCACCGACGCGGCGCATATTGTGCGCGTCGACATGCTGGAGGCGGTTGCGCAGGATGATCCAGTCGATCGTCCGCCCATCAGTCTTCGCGCGCGCCTTGCGCGTGTCCCAGATCAGTTCGGAGTAAAAGCTGGGGCGGGTGACCTGGAATGTCTCGGGATCGACCTGCCCGATCAGGTCGAAATCGATGAAGCTGTCGTTGATCGGGGTGACCAGCGTGTCGGCGGTCATCGCCAGATGGCGGGCAAACACGTCATCGCGCCCCGGCGTGTCGGCGACGAAATAGTCGCAATCGGCGATCAGCCGCGCGACCTGCGCGTCGAGTTCCTCGATCGTTGTCCCTTCGAACACTTCGAACTGCGGCATCGGCAGCTCGATATCGCGGCGCTTGGCGGTGTTGGTGCGATTTTCGAGATAGCGGTGAAAGGTGCGCTGGCGCGGATCGAGATCGAGCCCGGCGACCTTCCAGCCCTGGCTGGCCAGCGCGACCGCAAAATGCACCGCGCAGGTCGATTTGCCGGTGCCGCCCTTTTCATTGGCAAAGATGATGCGATGCGGGGCAGGTTTGGTCACGCTGTTCGTCATGGGCAGTTGCGATTTTCCGGTTGGCGGCGCATGGCGGCGGCGCGAGTGGTGCTGTTGCGCCGCCAATATCGGAGGCAGGGCAAGCGTGCAAATCATCCGTGATATCGCGACGCTGCACCGCGCCATCGCCGCGCTGAAGCAGGACGGCAAAAGCGTCGCGTTGGTGCCGACGATGGGGGCACTGCACGATGGTCACCTTTCGCTTGTGCAGATGGGGCGGCGCGTTGCCAACCATGTCGTCGTGTCGATCTTCGTCAACCCGACCCAGTTTGGTCCCAATGAAGATTTCGCCGCCTATCCGCGCGACGAAGCACGCGACGCGGCGCTGCTGGTCGATGAAGGCGTCAGCCTGCTCTGGGCGCCCGATGTCGGGGTCATGTATCCGGGTGGCCACAGCACCCATATCGAGGTCGCCGAACTCGGTGCCGATTATTGCGGCGCCGCGCGGCCCGGTCATTTCGACGGAGTGGCCACCGTCGTCGCCAAATTGTTCAACCAGGTCCGTCCCGACATCGCGATCTTTGGCGAAAAGGACTGGCAGCAGCTCGCGATCATCCGCCGCATGGCGCGCGACCTCGATTTCGGGCTCGATATTTTGGGAGCGCCAATCGCGCGCGATCCAGACGGCCTCGCGCTGTCGTCCCGCAATGCTTATCTCTCGCCCGCTCAGCGCAGCGCCGCTATCGCGTTTCCGAACGCGCTCAAGAGCGCCATCGCGGCGCTAGCGAACGGCGGCGATATGTACGAAACGCTCGCCAAAGCCGAGGCGGCGATCGTCGCCGGCGGGTTCGACAGCGTCGATTATATCGCGCTCGCCGATGCCGACAGTCTGGAAAGACTGGACAGTTTTCGCGCTCCGGCACGCCTGCTGGCGGCGGCTCGCATCGGAAAAACGCGGCTTATCGACAATTATCCAGTAGGCTGACGGAGAACGAAAACTTTTCAATTCAGTCGTTTAGCTGCGCTATCCACAAGAAATTACCCGCGTCGTTAACGTTTTGTTGACCATAAGCCGCAAGGGTGGACCTCGAAGCTTCCTGTGGGGGGAAGCGACAGGGGGTTTTTATGGCCAACAGTCTGAAGTCCGCGCAATATCTGATCGAAAGCCGCTTGCTCGATGCGGCGCGCGGCGACGCCAATGCCTATTTCGATTTGGGCATCGCTTTCTCGACCGGCACCGGCGGGGTCGATGTCGACCTGATCCAGGCGCATAAATGGTTCAACCTCGCCGCGCTCGGCGGCAACAAGGAAGGCCAGCAATGCCGCGCCGACCTGTCCGACGAAATGAGCCGCGACGAAATCGCCGAAGCGCAGCGCCAGGCGCGCGCTTGGCTCGACGAGACAGCCCGCCGCCCGGCCGCGCGGCGGTTTGCCGCGTAAAAATCTTCCCTCGTTCGTTCGTGTCGAGCGTAGTCGAGACACCCATCAGGAATCCGGGCCTTCAGCGTGTCTCGACTTCGCTCGACACCAACGGGATTTGAGGATGCTCTAGCTGGCCCGCCGAAACGGCATATGCCCCGCCAGCCATTCCATCTCGACTTCTTCGGCACGCCGTTCCTGTTCCAGAAAATCGGCCACCGCGCGGCGAAAGCCAGGATCGGCGATGAAATGCGCCGACCAGGTCGCGACCGGGCCATAGCCGCGCGCCAGCTTGTGGCCGCCCTGCGCGCCCGCTTCGACGCGTGCCAGCCTGCGTTCGATCGCAATGTCGATCGCGCGATAATAGCATAGCTCGAAATGCAGATAGGGGATGTCGACCAAGCAGCCCCAATAGCGCCCGTAGAGCGTATCGGCGCCGAGGAAGTGCAAAGCCCCTGCCACCGGTCGCTCGCCGTCATAGGCGAGCAGCAGGATGACCTGCTCCGCCATCCGCGCGCCGATCAAGTCGAAGGCCGCGCGCGTCAGATAGGGCTGTCCCCATTTGCGCGCGCCGGTGTCCTGATAGAACAGCCACATCGCGTCCCAATGCTCGGAGCGAATCGCGGCGCCGGTCAACTCCTCGATCCGCATCCCTTCGCCCGCCCGCGCGCGTTCCTTGCGCAGCTGCTTGCGCTTGGCCGAGGTCAACGTCGCGAGAAAATCGTTGAAATTGGCGTAACCCACGTTGGCGAAATGAAACTGGATGTCGCGGCGGACCAGCCACCCGGCGCCTTCGAACAGCGGCATCTGCTCGGGCGCGACAAAGGTCGCATGCGCCGACGACAGCCCGTTCTGGCGCACCACCGTTTCGGCGGCACGGATCAGCAGCCGCGCGTCGTCGCTGTCCGGCGCCAGCAACCGTGGCCCCGGCACCGGTGTGAAGGGCGCCGCGATCTGCAGCTTGGGATAATAATCGCCCCCTGCCCGCGTCCACGCGTCGGCCCAGCCCTGGTCAAAGACATATTCGCCCTGGCTGTGCGATTTCAGATAGCCGGGGGCAGCAGCGACCAACACGCCAGCCTCGTCCTCGACCAGCAGCGGCGCCGCTTGCCAACCGGTCCCCGGCCCGACGCTGCCCGATTCCTCCAGCAGCGACAGGAACGCGTGGCCGACAAACGGATTGCCGCCGTCATGCAGCGCGTCCCACGCCGCGGCATCGACCGCGGCCACCCCCGTGCCGAGCGCTATCGTCCGCGCCGGGGGGTCGGCCTCGGCCATTTACGCCGGGCGCACCGCGACGATCGCGTCGGCCTCGACCGCAGCGCCCAGCGGCAGCACCGCGACGCCAACCGCGGCGCGCGCGTGACGGCCAGCCTCGCCGAACAGCGTTTCGAACAGGTCCGACGCGCCATTGGCGACCTTTGCCTGATCGGTGAAGCTAGGCGCGCTGTTGACGAACACGCCCAGCTTGATGACGCGCTCGACACGCGACAGGTCGCCGCCCAGCGCCTGCGCAAGCTGCGCGATCAGCATCAGCGCGACGCGCTGCGCCGCATCCTGCCCGCCCCCGACATCCATGTCGTCGCCCAGACGCCCGGTCACGACCTGTCCGTCGCGAAACGGCAGCTGGCCGCTGACATAGAGCAGCCCGCCATGTTCGACGACGGGGACATAAGCGGCGACCGGCGCGGCGGCCTTCGGCAGTTCGAGGCCGAGTTCGGTGAGCTTTGCGGTGATATCCATGGTCGTTCCTTCTTAAACGGGTTCGGGGGCCGGAGCGGGGACATTTTCGGCGAGCCGCGCGAGGATCCAGTCCTGCGCCGCCGCCCAGTCATCGATGCGCGCATGGGCATAAGGCGACGGCGCAATCTTGTTGGCGATGGCGGGCTCGCCGACCAGATGGAGCCGCCACACGTCGGGCGCTTCCTGCGCCACCGACTGATGATGCCCTGCCAGATCGTCGATGAATACGGCGACCGACGGCCGATATTGCTCGATCAGGCGGCACACCGGCTCGCCCTTGCCGCCGCGGCTGCCGATCACCGGCGCATGAAAATCGTGCAGCGCCAGTTGCTCGATCCGCGCCTGCTGATGGTCGGGGCCGACGTTGGTCAGCACGACGATGTCGGCCTGCTCGGCGATCGCCGCCATTGCCGCGAGCGCGCCCGGAATCGGATATTGCCGCGCCATCTCGCCGCGGAAAAAGGCGTCGAGTAGCGGCCAGACCTCGGCTGCCTCCAGCGGCGTCCCGCATTCCTTGCGTTTCAGCGCCCCGGCAAAGCTGGCATCCTCGATGCGGAACAGCACGCCATGTTCGGCGTCGACCCATTCGGCAAAGGGGACGACCATGTGCATCAGCACCTCGTCGCAATCGGTGATGACGAGCGGTCGGGTCATAGGGTCATTCCTTCGAGGCGCTGCGCTGCGGCGGATAGGGTGCCAGGCGGCACCTGCAACGCATCGGCGCAGGCGACAAGGTCGTTTTCATGGGCGGTCAGGAACGACAGGATAGCCGCGAGCGTCGCGCGTTCGTCCAGCGACGCGCGCAGCTCGTCGGGCGCGAGACCCGTGAGCGCCAGCAGCCGCTCGCCGCGCGGTTCGTCGCCTAATATCCAGCCGAGCGCCTGAAGCGCCAAGGCTGCGTCGTCGTCGTGCAAGGCATATTTCCCTTCAACGGGAGGCAATTGTGTCATGTCGCCGATTCGCCTAAACGGGCCGCGGACGCAAGGTGGGGAAGCGAATAATCATGGGCAAGACCATATTGGTCGTCGAAGATAATGAGCTGAACCTGCGCCTGTTCTGCGACCTGCTGAACGCCCACGGCTATACGGCGCACCCGGTACGCGACGGGCGCGACGCGCTGGCCAAGGCACGCGAGGTCGCTCCCGACCTGATCATCATGGACATCCAGCTGCCGCATGTCAGCGGGCTCGAGCTGATCGGCCAGATGAAGGCGGATCTGACGCTGCGCGCGGTGCCGATCATGGCGGTCACGGCCTATGCCGGCAAAGGCGACGAGGAGCAGATCCGCGCCGCGGGCGCCGAAGCCTATGTGTCGAAACCGATTTCGGTGATCAAGTTCATCGAGAGCGTTGGGGTGTTTGCCTGAGACGGCGCTGCTAAAAGAAATTCATGATCGACTGGAGTTGTTCGACCAGCTTGGCCCACGCGGGATCGTCAGTTGCCCAAGCGACCAACAACAATCCGCCAACCAGGGCCAGGCCTACGCCCAACGGCAAGCGGCCAACCATCACCTGCTGGTCATAGCTGCACCCGCTGTCGTCGGTGAATGTCACGCGATCCAGCCAGCTCCGGTTCTTGGGCTCTTTGCCCATGACTTCGCGCGAGAAGTCTTCGAGGCTCATGGTGCTGCTCCCTTGGGCCGCATACATAGGACGCGCTCGTAAACGACCAGATAATCGGCGCACGAAAAAGGGCGGCGCAAATGGCCGCCCCTTGATCCCGGCTTTCACCGGGGTAGCGCATCTTCTTGCCGCGCGCGTTCAGCGCGCAGGAAAACGCGTCACTTGATCTTCGATTCCTTGAACTCGACATGCTTGCGCACGCGCGGGTCATATTTGCGCACCGACATTTTTTCGGTCATCGTGCGCGGGTTCTTTTTCGTCACGTAGAAAAAGCCCGTGTCGGCGGTGCTCACCAGCTTGATCTTGACGGTCGTCGGCTTGGCCATGGCCCTGTTCCTCGAAATAACTGCACATCCGCCGGAGCTCCGAAGGATGCGGCGGGACTATGGCCCCGACGTTGGTGTGAAAAAACTCAGGGGCCGCGCACGAGGCGCCGCCCCCAATATCCGCGCGCCTCTGACCGGATTCGGCGCTTCTGTCAAGCAAAAGAGCGGGCGGACGGCGCACCGCCATCCGCCCGGGAGGGAGTTCGACCAGCGGTTAACCGGCCCTGATCTCGAAGCGAACCGTCATCGTCTTCCAGCTTTCCTCAGCCACGCCGCCGCGCGTCGCGGGGGTGAAGCGCCATTTGGCGAGCGCGCGACGTTTGGTTTCGGCGAAAAAGCCCGGGCTGTCGGTGCTGACCAGTTCGACCGCCTTCACCCGCCCGTCGGTGCCGATCAGCACGCGCACTTTGGCGACCCCTTCGATCTCGCGCCGCTGTTCGCTTGCCGGATAGTCGGGCTGGAACGCACCGGCGTAGCGCGGATCAAGTTCCGCGAATACCAGTTTGGGCATAGGTGGTGGATCGGCGGGCCGGGCTGGAGGCCCAAGGTCGATCGGGCCAAGGTCGACGATGACCGGCCCTTCGACCACGCGATTATCGAAGGACGGCATTGTTTCGACAAGAGGTTTCACCGTGTCGGTCGCGGACGCGGTTCGCGGTGCGGGCTTTGCGTCGGGAGTCGGCTGGGGCGGCGGTGGAGGCGTCGGTAGCTTGATCAATGTTCCGACCATCGGGTCGGTCTTGGGTATCGGATCAACGATCATCGGCGAGAGCGCCACCGCGACGACCAGTGCGGCGGGCAGGCCGACGGCGAGGAGCGCCGCGACCGGGTGGCGACCGGTGTCGCTGCCATAGATGTTGCGGGACATGGTCGCCGATCGACCCGCGGGGGCCGTTGTCACCTCGGGGGCAGTCAGGATGGTCGAAATCAGGGGTATCAGGGTCATGGCATCTCTCCTTGCCTATCAGATCCGGCCCCGCCGTGTTTCGACCACCGCTATCGGCCAAGTCAGATATCAGTTATAGTATATCATAACTCACATTGTCAAGCGCAGCGGTAGGCAAAAATGGTGATGCATTTTCGCCGAGGGTCGGTTTAGCTGGCCGCGAGCCGCGCGACCGCCTGATCCTTGGCGATCAGCGGCAACAGTTCGGCCATGTCCGGGCCGTGATCGCGCCCGGTCAGCGCCCGGCGCAGCGGCAGGAACAACGCGCGGCCCTTTGCCCCCGTCGCCTCTTTCACCGTCGCAGTCAGCGCGTGCCAGGGGTCGGCGCTCCAGTCGATCGCGGGCGCCGCGGCGGCGGCAGCGGCGAGCACCGGGCGGTCGGCATCATCGACCGGTGGCGGCGCAAGTGGCCCATCAAATACCGCCACCCAATCGGCAGCCTCGGCGACGGTCATCAAATTGGGACGAATCGCTTGCCAGCGCGCCGCGGTGATCGCAGCGGGCAGCCTGTCCGCGACCGTTTCATACGCGGTGTGGTGCAGGATCTTCTGATTGAGCAGCGCCAATTCCGCCTCATCAAATCGCGCCGGGGCGCGGCCGAACCGTGCGAAATCAAGGCTCTCGATCAGCGGCCGCAGACTGGTCACCGGCTCGACCGGGTCGCTGGTGCCGAGCCGTGCGAGCAAGGCCGCGAGCGCGATCGGTTCGATTCCCGCATCGCGCAAACTGGCCATGCCGAGCGAGCCAAGCCGCTTTGACAATTTGCCTTCGGTTCCAACCAGCAACGCTTCATGCGCGAACTGCGGCGGCGCAGCCCCCAAAGCGGCGAACATCTGGATTTGCGTCGCGGTGTTCGACACATGGTCCTCGCCGCGCACCACATGGGTAATTCCCATCGCGATGTCATCAATCACGCTGGGCAGCAGGTAGAGCCAGGTGCCGTCGGCGCGGCGCACCACCGGGTCGGACATCGTCCTCGGCTCGAAATGCTGATCGCCGCGGACCATGTCGGTCCATTCGATAGGAGCCTCATGATCGAGCCGGAAACGCCAGTGCGGCGCCACACCCGCGGGCACCGGCGCATCGACAGCTTTGCGCTCATAGACCGGCGGCATTCCGCGCGAGAGCAGGATTTTGCGGCGGATGTCGAGCTCTTCGGGGGTTTCGTAACAGGGATAGACGCGGCCCGCCGCCTTAAGCTTGGCAAACTCCGCCTCGTACAGCGCGAACCGCGCTGACTGGCGTTCCGCGCCATCGATGTCCAGGCCCAGCCATGCGAGGTCGGCCCGAATCGCGTCGACATATTCTTCTCTCGACCGCTCAAGATCGGTATCGTCGATGCGGAGCAGAAAGCGCCCGCCATGCTTGCGCGCCCACAGCCAGTTATGAAGCGCAGTGCGGACGTTGCCGACATGCAGGGTGCCGGTCGGCGAGGGGGCGAAGCGGGTCACAACGATCATGCCGCGCGCCTATAACCGCTTCGCTCCCCGTGCGCGACCCCGTCGTACAGCGTCAGGCCGCGCGGCGGCGCTCCGGCCAATAGGCCCAGGCGATCGTGAGCAATGAGACGATCAGGATGACGCTATATTCCATCCCGTTGCGCCCCGCGCCGACCACGAACCAGCCGAAGGGCATATGCACCAGCACCATGCCAAGCGTGAGAATTGCGGCATGACCGAGCGCGGCGAGGCTGGTCCAGCGGCGGGCCAACATCAGGACCGGGCCGACCAGTTCGAACAAGGTCACTGCCAGCGCCCAGGCAAAGCCCATGGGAAAGCCCTGGCTTTCCAGCCAGACGCCAAACGGCGCCACGCCGCCCGCGACGAGTCGAAAGGCCCCGTGGATCAAAATCAGCAGCGCGACGGTGACCCGCAGCACGTCGAGCGCCCGCTCGGCCTTTTGCGGCGACGCCTTTTCTCCCAGCAACCCCATATCCCGCTCCCCGTATTGCCGTGTCCCGATCCGCGATCTTAGCCCCGCCACACAGCGCGACGAAGAGACACGGACGTACCGGTACCCACAGAGGTCGGTGCCCGCAGGACGGGTCAGCCGGTGCGGAAACTGTGGGTGATCGGATAACGCCGGTCGCGCCCAAAATTGCGCGTCGATAGTTTGACCCCCGGCGGCGCCTGCCGCCGCTTATATTCGGCCAGCATCAGCAAGCGCTCAATCCGCACGACCGCATCGCGGTCAAAGCCGTGCCGCGCGACGACATCATCGACGCTCGCTTCCTCCTCGACCAGCATATGCAGCATCCGGTCGAGGTCGGCATAGGGTGGCAGACTATCCTCGTCCTTCTGGTCGGGGCGCAGTTCGGCGCTCGGCGGTTTGGTGATGATCGTCTCGGGCATCACTGGGGCGACCCGGTTGCGCGACAGCCGCGGCACATTTTCGTTGCGCCACTTGGCGAGCGCGAAAACGGTCATCTTATACGCGTCTTTCAACGGGTTATAGCCGCCTGCCATGTCGCCATAGATTGTCGCATAACCGACGCTCATCTCGCTCTTGTTGCCCGTCGTCAGCAGCATCGGCCCGAATTTGTTGCTGAGCGCCATCAAGGTCACCCCGCGGATGCGCGACTGGACGTTTTCCTCGGTGATATCGACCTCGACATCGGCAAAGCTGCCCGCCAACATCGTATCGAACGCCTCGACCGCCGGGACGATCGAAATCGTGTCGAGCTTGCACCCGATCAGTTCGGCACAGCCCGCGGCATCGTCAAGACTCGCCAGGCTGGTGAAGCGGCTCGGCATCATCACGCACCAGACGCGGTCGGGACCGAGCGCGTCGGCGGCGATTGCGGCGCAGATCGCCGAGTCGATGCCGCCCGACAGCCCGAGCACGACGCCGGGAAAGCGATTGCGTTCGACATAGTCGCGCAAAGACACAATCATCGCGCTGTAAATGTCAGCCGGGTGCGCCTCCCATTCGGCGATCGCGCCGGCGTCGCACGTCCAGCCGCCATCCTTCTTTGTCCAGCGCGTGACCCTTTCCTCGGCTTCCCAGTCGGTCAACCGATGCGCGGTCGAGCCATCGCTGTTCAGCACGAACGAACAGCCGTCGAACACCAGTTCGTCCTGCCCGCCGATGCGGTTCAAGAAGATCAGCGGCAGCCCGGTTTCAGCGACGCGGCCCGCGAACACCTGGCTCAGCCGCCGCTCGTCCTTGTCGATTTCATAGGGGCTGCCGTTGACCGAAATCAGCAGTTCGGCGCCCTGATCGGCCAGATGCCGCGATACCTTGGGCAACCAGCCATCCTCGCAGATCGGCAGGCCGAGGCGGATCCCGCGCCATTCGACGATGTCGGGCAGCGGGCCGGGCACGAAAATCCGTTTTTCATCAAAAGTGCCGTAATTCGGCAACTCATGCTTGCGCCGCGTCGCGACAACATGGCCGCCGTCGAGCAACGCGACGATGTTATACAGGTCCGCCCCGTCGCGTTCGACCGACCCGACCAACATCGCCGGGCCACCGTCGGCGGTATCGGCCGCCAGCTCGGCGAGCAACTTCGCGGCGCGTTCGGCGAGGGCAGGCTTCAACACCAGATCTTCGGGCGGATAGCCGATCAGCTGAAACTCGGGATAGAGGATCAGGTCCGCTTGCGCGTGCCGCGCCCGCACCGCACGCATCGCGTCGGCATTGGCGGCAAGATCGCCAACCGCCTGCGTCATCTGGGCGAGGACGATGGTGAGCGTGTCGGCTGCGTCGGTCATGGCGGCGAGCCTTACCCCCCGCCGCCGCGATTGCAATGACCCAAGGGGTCGGCGAACGCGCAGCGCCAACTTCGCCCTTCCCCTATCGCCCCCCGCTGGCTAAGGGGCGCGCAATCCTATCCGCCGCGAAAGGGCCGCGCACCCCATGAAACTGATCTCCGGCAACAGCAACCTCCCCCTCGCCCGCGCGATCGCGGACTATCTGGAACTGCCGCTGACCGACACCAGCGTGCGCCGCTTTGCCGATGAGGAAGTGTTCGTCGAAATTCATGAAAATGTCCGCGGCCAAGATGTCTTCATCGTCCAGCCGACCAATTTCCCGGCGAACGACAATCTGATGGAATTGCTCATCATCACCGACGCGCTGCGCCGCGCGTCGGCGAAACGGATCACCGCCGTCGTTCCCTATTTCGGCTATGCCCGGCAGGACCGCAAGCCCGGCCCGCGCACGCCGATCTCCGCCAAGCTCGTCGCCAACCTGATCACCACCTCGGGCGCCGACCGCGTCCTCGCGATCGACCTGCACGCCGGGCAGATCCAGGGCTTTTTCGACATCCCGACCGACAATCTCTACGCCGCGCCGGTGATGAGCGCCGACATTCAGGCGCGCTTTGCGGGCAAGAATCTGATGGTCGTGTCGCCCGACGTCGGCGGCGTGGTACGCGCCCGCGCGCTCGCCAAGCGGCTCGACAACGCCCCGCTGGCGATCGTCGACAAGCGCCGCGAGCGCGCCGGTGAATCTGAAGTGATGAATATCATCGGCGACGTGAAAGGCCGCTTCTGCATCCTGATCGACGATATCGTCGATTCGGCGGGGACGTTGTGCAACGCCGCCGGGGCGCTGAAGGCCGCGGGCGCCGAAGGCGTCGTTGCTTATTGCACCCACGGCGTCCTGTCGGGCGGCGCAGTCGCGCGCGTCGAGGCGAGCGAGCTCACCGAGTTGGTCATCACCGATTCGATCCAGCCGACCGACGCGGTCAACGACAGCAAGAAGGTCCGCGCGCTGACCGTCGCGCCGCTGCTCGGTGAAGCGATCAAACGCATCGCCGACGAATCGAGCGTTTCGTCGCTGTTCGACTAATCCGTCATCGCGCCAGCACGGCACCGACGATCAATTCCAGTTCGCGGCGAAAAGCCGCATGATCGGGCGCAGCATGAACAAGCCCCTTCGCAGTCCAGCATAGCGCCTGCGCCAGGCTGCCGGCGCGCGCGACCGCGGTGCCGGGGCCGCCGCGCCGGATGGCGTTCGCCATGGCCGTGACCAGCTTGCGTTCGGCCCCGCGCACCGCTTCGCTGGCGTCGGGTGCGGCCATGGGTGCGGCGTCGATGCCATGCGGCGAGGCGCGCAACATCGCCATATGCTCGCCAATCCACGCATCGAGCGCGGTCGCCAGCCGCGCAACCAAAGCCGCAGCGGGATTTTCCAGAGCATCTAATGCCACCGCCAGCGACTGGTCGATCAGCGATTGGGTTGCCCAGTCGATCAGCGCGCCCTTCGATCCGAAGCGGTTGTAGAGCGCCTGACGCGACACGCCAGTTGCCAGCGCCAGTTCCTCCATCGAAGCCTTGCGAAACCCGGTGCGCGCCACGACGGCCAAAATGGAATTGACGGAAATCCGGTCGGCCATGAGCGCAATTTTACAGAATATATGATATTTGTACAATTGATATATTTGGTCTCGCCCGTGCGGCCTCGGCTCTCTGGGGCTGGCGGGAACCGCCGCGCTGCGCTAGCGCCGATGATATGACGATCACCGCCGACCTCGCCCTTGCCAATCGCCTGGCCGACGCCGCGAGCGCCGCGATCCGGCCGCTGTTCCGTGCCGACTGGACGCATGAAGCGAAAGCCGATGCTTCGCCGGTGACCGAAGCTGACCGCGCCGCCGAAACCGCGATGCGCCGGATCCTCGACGCCGAGGCGCCGCGCGACGGCATCATCGGCGAGGAATTTGGCGCCGAACGTCCCGATGCGGCGCGCCAATGGGTGCTCGATCCGATCGACGGCACCGTCAGCTTCATGGCCGGACGCCCGATTTTCGGTACCCTGATCGCGCTGCTCCAAGACGGCTGGCCGGTGCTCGGCATTATTGACCAGCCGATCAGCGGCGAACGCTGGGTGGGCGCGCTGGGTCAGCCGACCTTGTTCAACGGAAAGCCCGCGCGCACCCGGACCTGTCGCTCCCTCGCCGATGCGGCGCTCGCCACGACCGGCCCGCAATATTTCGACGATCATGATGCCGAGCATTTCATGGCGCTCGCGGCCAAGACCGCGCACAAGCGGCTGATCTTTGGCGGCGACTGTTACAATTATGGCCTGCTCGCCAGCGGTCATGTCGACCTGGTCGTTGAGGCGGGCTTGAAGCTGCACGATTTCGCGGCCCTGGTGCCGATCGTCGAAGGCGCGGGCGGGACGATGTGCGACTGGAACGGCGACCCGCTCAACGCCGACAGCGCGGGCCATGTGATTGCGCTCGGCGATCCGGCGCGGCTGGAAGATGTCATCGAAGGCCTCGCCTGCGCGCACTGACGCGCGGCGGCATCGGCATCAGAAAATGCCGAGGAACTTCTTGCGCTGCTTGCCGCCTTCGTCCTTCGACAGTTTGCCGTCCTCGCCCTTCGCCGTCGTGCCTTTGCCGACATCGTCGCGCACGTCGCCCTTCGTCGTGCGCTGCGCACTGGCGCGCGCGCCGGCAAGGATCGGGCCGCATTGCGCCGATTTCGCATCGCCCGGATCGATGAAGGGAATGATCGCGGCGACCGGTGTTGCGACCAGCGCCAGCCCCAGACCAGCGCCCGCGCGGCCCATCAGCTGGTCGCTGATCGGGTCGATGCGCGGCGCCGCGAAATAGCCGCCGACGCTCACCGGCGACTGGCCCGAAAACAGGCTGAATTTCTTGCCGTCGGCGCGCACCACCATGTCGATCGCCTCGGTCCGGAACGAGAAGCCGCCGCGGCCGACCATGACATTCTTCTGCGTGTCGATCAGGATTGGATCGGCGGCGCCGACGCCATTGCGGACGGTGAAGGCGATCACCCCGCAATTGATCTCGACCGGCTTCTTCAGTTTATCCTCGAACAATTTTTGCACGAAGGTGCCGACGTCGAGCTCGGCGAGCTGGATATTCCGCGTCCAGAAACTACCCTGCGGCAGGACAAACGCCATGCGGCCGTTCGAACTGGCGAGCGATTGGCGCAAGCTGTCGCCATGGCCGACCATCTGGATACGGCCGCTGACGGTGCCGGTGGTCCCCGATTCGGCCACCCCGAACCGCGCCAGCAAGGTGCCGAGCCGCGTCGGCGACAAGCGAATGTCATAGGCGGTACGCACGACCGCGGGGCGCGAATCGATCGAAATATCACTCGCCACCTTGCCGCCCGCGAGCAGGAAGGTCAGCGGCTTCATCTCCATCAGCCCGTCCTCGAGCGACAGCGTCAAGTCGACATTGCTGACCGGAAAACTTTCGGCGCGGACCCGGGCAACCTTGTAGCGCAGATCGGCGTCGAAGGCCTTGAGCGAGTCGGCGCGCAGCGGCGAATCGGGCAGCACGCGCGGGCGCCCTCCGACGGTTTTGATTGCGCCATCGGTGCCCATCCGTTCAAGCCGGTCGACCTCGTAACCGATGAACGGCCCGGCATCGATGATGTTGAGCGACCGGGTGGTGAGGTCGGCGTTCAGATAGACGCGCCCTTTGGGCATGCTGACGGCGAAGGTTCCCGCGAGGTCGCTGTCGCCAAACACGCCTTTCAAGCTCGTGAATTTCCAGACCGTACCGTCGTAGCCGAGCTTCGACGTCGCGCGGTAGCGGCGCGTATCGGGGATCGCGACCCCCAGAAAATCGAACAGCCGCGACAGGTTCGCGCCGCGCGCGGTCAGCGCCAGATCGGCACCGACCAGCTCGGTCGGGCCGGGCAGCGTGCCGACCAGATCGACGGTGTTCCCCAGCCCGATCGCGCGCATCGTCAGCCGGTTCTTGCCGCCCGCGACCGTCTGGTTAGGCGACGACAACCGCCCGGTCAGCGTGAACGGCTGCGCGCGCATCGTCCCGCGGCCGTTGAAACCGATCGCTTCGTCGATCTGGCTGCCGGTTGAGCGCACCGTATCGATGTCGATGTCGGCGAACAGGCGCAGTCGCGGGTCGCGATAGGTCAGGCCGCTCTCGGTGATCGCAGCGCGCTCGATCGTCGGCAGGTTGAGCGGCTGCGGCGGCCGATCGGGATCGCCAAAGGTCCAGCTGTTATGCCTGTTCTGCGCATCCCATTCGAGCGCCACCTGCGCTTGATCGATGTCGGCAAAGGTCATTACGCGCTTGCCAAAGATCAGCGATAGGGTGGCCAGGCGGGTGTCGACGCGGCGCGCCGTAAAAAACTGCTTCGCCTGCGCCCATTCAGGATTGGCGATCCGCACATCCTCAGCGAGGAATTTGATGTTGAACGGCGCGAAATAGAGCTGGAAGTCGCCGCCGATCGCGACCTGTCGTTCCAGCTGCGACGACGCGACGCTTTCGAACGCCCCTTTCAGAAAGCGCCCCTTGGTGATGAACAGCACCAGCCAGATCGTCGCCAGCAGCAGCAGGATGATCGCAGCCGTGCGTGCCGCGATGCGCACCGCACGCGGCCGCTTTTCCAGCCAGCGCGGGGTCCAGATGCGGCGCGCGACGATCGACGAGACGGTGGACCAGCGCGAGTAGGGCGATCCACCGTCGGGGGCGGCAGTCGCGGCGGGCGGATGGCCCATCTGTCCGGTGGGCAGGTTCATGCGCTGTGAACGGCTGCGAACACCCTTGGTTCCGTTGGCCCCGCCCGCTAGGCTTGCATTTGCGGGCGAATCCCCCTAAGCGCCCCGCTTCCGATTGTGTCGGCTGGCTGAAAGGGCTGCCAGGCCGATACGCAAACGGACTTCCAAAGGAGACCAAAATGCCCAAATTGAAGACCAAGAGCGGTGTGAAGAAACGCTTCAAATT
>NZ_DASYHE010000053.1:0-63014 GCF_035998965.1 Sphingopyxis sp. | reverse complement strand
CTAACGCTTCCCAAGCGTGTCTCGACTTCGCTCGACACGAACGGAAGAAGAGGATGGATTCGAAACCACCCCCAAACGGAAAAACGGGTCAGGCCTCGGTCAAATCCAGCAAGGTGCGCGCGTCAAGGCCGATGCGGCGCATCTGGTCGGCAACGGGCGGCCAGACGTTGGTCAGGAAATCTTCGCGCATCAGGGTGCGCAGCCGTTCCGTAGCGCCCGCGGCGACGAACATGCCGACGCCGCGCTTGACCGTCACCAGCCCTTCGTCCTGAAAGGTCTGATACGCCTTGGCCACGGTCAGCGGGTTGGCGCCTTCCTCGGCCGCGAGCGAGCGCACCGACGGGAGCATGTCGCCGTCGCGAAAGCTGCCGTCGAGGATGGCGTTGGCGATGACGTCGCGCAGACGCTGATATACGGGTTTGGATTGATCGAGCATGCCGCCTTAATGCCATAAGACAGCAGCACAGTCAAATGCCGGTTATTACAAAGCCGCCGCTCAGCGCGTAACTAAATTTCCCAAGCGCGAACAACGTCGTCATATTCAGGGCGTGGTCGTTCGTCGAGGTCGCGGGCCGGAGAGCCGATGAAGAAATAACCGACGATCGTGTCGCCGTCGCCCGCGCCGAACGCAGCGGCGACCTGGGGGCTGTAAGCGGCCCAGCCGGTCAACCAGCTGCCGACGAAACCGTGCGCGTGCGCAGCATGGAGCAGGTTCATGCCCACCGCGCCCGCCGACATCTGCTGCTCCCAAACCGGGATCTTGCTGTTCATGACAGGGGTCGAAAGCAGCACGAGCAACGTCGGAGCCTGATGCGCAAACTGGTCGAGCGCCGACAGGTCCAGTCCTGCGGCGCCGGGATTTTCCTGGACCCAGGCTGTCTTGAGCAGCGCCGCGAGGGCGCCCCGCTGATCGGCAGCTACGGTGACGATGCGCCAAGGGGCGAGCTTGCCATGGTCGGGGGTGCGCAGCGCCAGCGCGATGATGTCGTGCAGTTCGGCGGTGCTGGGGCCGGGCTCGATCATGTCGCGTGGCTTGCCCGAGCGGCGGGTGGCGAGATGGTTGCGGAGCGAGGAGCTATCGTTGAACATCGCGCCCATGTGGCCTTTTCCGGGGCGCTGCGCAAGTGTTGCGAACCGTTCGCAATAGAAATTGGCCCAACTGGCGCTTTGCGGCAGAAAGTTTCCGGCGCAATTAGATTCTTCCCTTACGCAATTTTCGCGTTAGGTTGCCGCACAACCGGGCCGTATCGACGGCACCCAAAGCCAACAATATCCAGGGAAAAGTCGCACATGACCAAAGCCTATGCCCAGCCGGGAGACGCCGCAGGAACCTTCCTCGGCCATCCCAAGGGCCTGTTCGTCCTGTTTTTCGCCGAGATGTGGGAGCGGTTTTCCTATTACGGGATGCGCGCGCTGCTGATCTTTTATCTGACCAAGCACTGGCTGTTTTCGGACGGGGAATCAGGCGTCATTTATGGGGCTTACACCGCGCTGGTTTATATTACCCCGGTGCTCGGCGGCTATCTGGCGGACAAATGGCTGGGGCAGCGGAAGGCGGTGCTCTACGGCGCGGTGTTGTTGACATTCGGTCACTTCATCATGGGTTTTGAGGGCAATGGCGGACAGGATCCGGCCAGTCTGAATATCTTCTGGCTGGCGCTGGCGTTCATCATCGTGGGGTCGGGCTTCCTGAAAGCCAATATCTCGGTGATCGTCGGCCAGCTGTACCCGCGCACCGATGTGCGCCGCGACGGCGCCTACACGATCTTCTATATGGGGATTAACCTTGGCGCCTTCCTCGGCGCGCTGCTCTGCGGCTATCTCGGCGAAACCTATGGCTGGGCCTACGGCTTCGGCGCCGCCGGTGTCGGCATGTTGCTGGGCCTGATCGTCTTCATTCTGGGCAAGCCGCTGCTGCTCGGTCGCGGTGAATCGCCCGATCCGGTCAAGCTGGCATCGCCAGTGATGGGGATCAAGCTGGAATGGCTGATCTATCTCGTCGGTCTCGTCGCCGTCGGCCTGTGCTGGTGGATGGTACAGAACCAGAGCGTCGTCGGCACCTTGCTGGGTGTCGCAGGCGCGGCGCTTGTCGCCTATGTGATCTTCACCGCGGTGGTGAAGCTGCCGCGCGAAGATCGCGACCGCATCTTTGCCGCGATGTTCCTGATCCTCGGCTCCATCCTGTTCTGGGCCTTGTTCGAACAGGCGGGTTCGTCGCTCAATCTGTTTACCGACCGCTATGTCGATCGCGCCGGGGTGCCGGCGTCAGTGTTCCAGTCGCTCAATGCCGGTTACATCGTGCTGCTGGCGCCGCTGTTCGCCGCGCTGTGGACGTGGCTCGGCCGTCGCAACATGGAGCCTTCGGCCCCGGCAAAATTCGGCCTCGCGATGCTCCAGCTTGGCCTCGGCTTCCTCGTGCTGAAGTGGGGCGCCGAAGCGGTGGGCATCGGCAGCGCGACGCCGGTGCTGTTCATATTCCTGATCTATCTGCTCCACACGACCGGCGAGCTCTGCCTGTCGCCGGTGGGTCTCAGCGCGATGAACCGGCTGGCCCCGGCGCATATGGCGTCGCTGATCATGGGGACGTGGTTCTTTGCGTCGGCCACCGGCAACTTCGCCGCAGGTCTGATCGCGTCGGCGACGGGGTCGGAAAAGGCGAGCGGCGAGGGTGCGGGCAAGCAGCTGGTGCTCGATGTTTACCAGACCATCGGTTTGTGGGCGATCGGATTTGGCGTGCTGGTCATTCTGGTGTCACCGCTGATCAAGAAGCTGATGCACCTCGACACGCTGAGCGACGGTGACGAGCTGGCAGGACGGGGCGAGATCGGCGAGCCGCAGGCCGCCGGTATCCATCCTGCCGCCAAGCCGGGAGTATAATCGATGATCCATGGTGTGAAAGGCAGCCTGCTGGCGGCGGTGTCGTTGGCGCTGGTCGGCTGTGCGGCGAGCGGCGGCAAGGCGAAGTCGGCGAGCGACAAGCCCGCTGCCGCCGAAAAGCCGGTCAAGTTCAACAAGGATCCTTATCCGTCGACCTATCGCCCCTATGGCGGTCGGCCAACAGCGGTGCGCGGCGTGACGATCTTTGACGGCGAAGGCGGGCGGATCGACAATGGCGTCGTGCTGTTTGCGGGCGGCAAGGTCGAGGCGGTTGGCGGTTCCGACATGGCGATCCCTGCCGATTATGATGTCATCGACGGGACGGGGAAGTTCGTGACCCCTGGGGTGATCGACATCCACAGCCATCTGGGCGACTATCCCTCGCCCAGCGTCGAGGCGCATTCGGACGGCAATGAAGCGACGTCGCCGACGACGCCCGAAGTGTGGTCCGAACATAGCGTGTGGCCGCAGGATCCGGGGTTCAGCCGCGCGCTCGCCAATGGCGGCGTGACGTCGCTGCTGGTGCTGCCGGGGAGCGCGAATTTGATGGGCGGGCGGTCGGTGACGCTCAAGAACGTCCCGTCGCGCACGGTGCAGGGGATGAAGTTTCCCGGCGCGCCCTATGGCCTGAAAATGGCATGCGGCGAAAATCCGAAGCGTGTCTATGGCGGCAAGGGCCGCGCACCTTCGACCCGCATGGGCAATTTCGCGGTCAACCGCGCGACCTGGCAAAAGGCCGCGGCGTACAAGAAAAAGATGGACGATGGCAAAGCCGTCGATCGTGACCTCGCCATGGAGACGCTGGCCGGGGTGCTGGCGGGCGAAATCCTGATCCACAACCACTGCTACCGCGCCGACGAGATGGCGCTGGTGATCGTTATGTCCAAGGAATTTGGATATAAGGTATCGACCTTTCACCATGCAGTCGAAAGCTACAAGATCGCCGACATCCTGGCCAAAGAGGGCATTTGTTCGGCGATGTGGGCCGACTGGTGGGGCTTCAAGATGGAAGCCTATGACAGCGTGAACGAGAATATCCCGCTGGTCCACAATGCCGGTGCCTGCGCGATCGTCCATTCGGACGATGCGAACCAGATCCAGCGGCTGAATCAGGAAGCCGCGAAAGCGCGCGCCGCGGGGCGCCGGATGGGGATCGACGTCAGCGACGAAGTGGCCTGGACCTGGCTGTCGTACAACCCCGCCAACGCGCTGGGCATCGGCGACAAGACGGGCAGTCTGAAGCCGGGCAAGATGGCCGACGTGGTGCTGTGGAACGGCAATCCGTTCAGCGCCTATACGCGGCCCGAGAAGGTGTGGGTCGATGGCGCGTTGATGTTCGATGCAAACGATCCGAAGCGCCGTCCGGTGAGCGATTTCGAGCTGGGCCAGCCCGGCGAGGGAGATGTGAAATGATGAATCTTCCAACATTTCTCACGTCCTTTTTGTGTTCCCCCGCGAAGGCGGGGGGGCATCTCCGGTCATTGCGGCATTCGGTAAACGGTGGTGAGAAGGCGAGAGCTCGGGTGATGGGCCCCTGCCTTCGCAGGGGCACAGCGCTGACGGCTTTGGGGGGCGCATTGGTTGCCGTGTTGGCGCTTGCCGCGCCCGCAGCCGCCCAAGATGTCGCGATCACCAACGCCAAGCTCGTCATCGGTGACGGCAGCGCGCCGATCGAGGGCGGCACCGTCGTCGTGCGCGGCGGCAAGGTTGTCGCCGCGGGCGCTGGCGTCGCCGTGCCCGCCGGGGTCGAGCGCATCGATGCCGGGGGCCGCTGGGTCACGCCGGGGATCGTCGCGGCGTTCAGCCGCGTCGGGCTGGTCGAGGTCGATGCGGTCGGCGGCACCAATGATCGGAGCGCGCCGCGCACACGTTTTTCGGCGGGGCTCGACATCGCGCCCGCGCTCAATCCGATGGGCTCGCCTGTCGCGGTCAACCGCGCGTCGGGGATCACGCGTGCGATCGTCGCGCCGGGGGGCAGCAGCAATTTGTTCGCCGGGCAGGGCGCGGTTGTCGACCTGGCCGACGATATGGACATGGTCACAAAGCCGCGCGCGTTGCAGTTTGTGGCGTTTGGCGAGGCGGGATCGGCGAAGGCAGGGGGCAGCCGCGCTGCGACCTTCCTGCTTTTCCGCGAACAATTGCTGGCCGCGCGCAGCTATGCTCGCAATCCCGCGTCACTTGCCGAATGGGGCAATGACGCGATGATCCAGCGCGCCGATGCCGATGCGCTGGTGCAGGTGATCAATGGCACCACGCCGTTGTTCGTGCGCGTTGATCGGGCATCGGACATCCTGAACGTCATCAAGCTGAAGGGCGAGTTTCCGGCGCTGAAGCTGGTGCTGGTCGGGGTCACAGAAGGCTGGCTGGTCGCGCGCGAATTGGCGGCGGCGAAGGTGCCGGTGCTGGTGTCGCCGCTGACCGATCTGCCGTCGAGTTTCGAGCAGCTGGGCGCGACGCAATCGAACGCCGGACGGCTGAAAGCCGCGGGGGTCGATGTGTCGGTCGGGGTGTTCGACGACGATGACGCACACAAGATGGGCTATGCGACGCAATATGCCGGCAATCTGGTCGGGTTGGCGCGATTGCCCGGCGCCAGCGGGATGACCTGGGATCAGGCGTTCGCGTCGATCAGCAGCGCCCCGGCGCGGGCGGTCGGCATGGAGGCCAGCATCGGGTCGCTGCGCCCGGGCCGCGTCGGCGACGTTGTGATGTGGGACAATGACCCGCTGGAGCTGGGCAGCCGCCCGACCGCGATCTGGATCGACGGCAAGGCGCAATCGCTGACGACGCGGCAGGACCGGCTGCGCGACCGTTATGCGACGCCGGGCGAAGGGGCGTTGCCCAAGGCTTATGATCGTTAGTTTGGACGCCAATCTGTTTGCTCGTCATCCCGGCGAAGGCCGGGATCTCACCGTCGCTCGGTAACGCAGCGGCGAGATCGCGGCCCCTTCGACTGCCTTGCAGGCGCTCAGGACAGGCTTCGCCGGGATGACGCAACATGCTATGGGCGTGCCTTGGTAAAGGGAGCCCTGTCCATGCAACCGATGTCGCTTTTGATCACGACTTGCGTGCTGTTCGTCGGCTCGCATCTGGCGCTGTCGCATCCGTTGCGACACGGCCTTGCCAGCCGCCTGGGTGAGCGCGGGTTCCAGATCGTCTATTCGATCATCGCGATTGCGACGCTGATCATGTTGGTGCAGGCGTGGCGCGGGATGCCGCCCGAACCGCCATTATGGGCGGTCGGCGATATATTGTGGATCCTTGCCTCGATCATCGTGCTGTTCGCCAGCGTGCTGTTCATGGGCTCTCTGATCGGCAATCCGGCGCTGGCGGCGCCCGGCGCCGCCGCCGCCGCGCAAGGCGCGCCGCGCGGGGTGTTTGCGATCACGCGGCATCCGATGATGTGGAGCTTTGCGTTGTGGGCGGCCGCGCATGTCATGGTCGTGCCAACGCCTGCGCAAATCATCCTTTCGGGGACGATCATCTTTCTGGCGCTGGTCGGTTCGGCGGGACAGGATGTCAAAAAGGCGCGATTGATGGGCGATGCGTGGCGGCACTGGGCAGCGCGGACGAGTTTTGTGCCGTTCGCGCGGCAGATCGGCGGCGCGACGCCGTGGGGCGACACGATCCCGCGCCCGCATGCGCTGTTCGGCGGCATCGTGCTGTGGCTGGCCGCGACCTGGGGGCATGGCGCGCTGGGTTATATGGTTGCGGGCATTTGGCGCTGGGTGGGATGAACGGGGTGAGCCCCGACACGGCACTGGCCGATCTCTCGCTCAAGCTGCTGGGCAAGGACATTGCCGATACCGATGCCGAAGAACAGCGGGTGTTGCGCTCGATCGTCGAACGCAGCCTGATCAGCCGCGATGCGATGGATGTCGCCGACGAACAGGCAAGCTTTGGCGAGCGGCTGTCCGACCGGGTAGCCCGAGTTGGCGGCTCATGGGGCTTCATCATCGTCTTTTCGCTGGTGCTGTTCGGCTGGATGATTTTGAACAGCGAAATCCTGGGCCGCTGGCACGAGGCGTTCGATCCCTTTCCCTACATCTTCTTGAACCTGATGCTCTCGACCATCGCCGCGATCCAGGCGCCGGTGATCATGATGAGCCAGAACCGGCAGGCGGCGAAGGACCGGCTCGCGGCCAGTCTCGATTATCAGATCAACCTGCGCGCCGAGCTGGAGATCATGCGGCTGCATGAAAAGGTCGACGCGTTGCAGGTGCAGCGGCTCGAAGAGCGGATTGAAGCGTTGACGGCGGCGGTTCGGGAATTGGGGCCGCGAGGAGCCCGCTAATCCTCCCTGTCGCGCAGCGATGGGGAGGGGGACCGTCCGCGAAGCGGATGGTGGAGGGGCCAGCAACCTCGCGCCAACGCCCCTCCGTCAGCGCTGCGCGCTGCCACCTCCCCATGGCTTCGCCACAGGGAGGATCCAAGAACTAAAGCCGCACCATCCGCATCCCCATTTCGCCATAACGCGGTCCGCTGGTGCCGCCCTTCGGCGCTGCCGCATCGATGGCGGCGAGGTCGGCGGCGGTCAGCGTCACGTTGACCGCGCCGACGCTGTCCTCCATCGTGACGCGGCGCTTGGTGCCGGGGATCGGGACGATGTCGTCGCCCTGCGCGAGCAGCCACGCCAGCGCGACCTGTGCTTTCGACACGCCATGCTTGTCCGCCACCGCGCCGATCGCATCGACGATCGCGAGGTTGGCGGGCAGGTTTTCGTCCGAATAGCGCGGGTCGTTGCGGCGCCAGTCATGCTCGGGCAGTTCGTCGCGGCTGCGCACCGCGCCCGCCAGAAAGCCGCGCCCGAGCGGCGAATAGGGAACGAAGCCAATGCCATGCTCGCGGCAGACGCCCAGGATCTCGTCCTCGATGTCGCGTTCCCAGATCGAGTATTCGCTTTGCAGCGCGCTGATCGGCGCGGCTTTCGCGGCGCGGCGCAGTGTGTCGGGACCCGCTTCGGACAATGCGATATGGCGCACCTTGCCTTCGTTAACCAGTTCCATCATCCCGCCGACGACCTCCTCGATCGGGATCGCGGGATCGACGCGGTGCTGATAGAACAGGTCGATGGTGTCGATGCCAAGCCGCTGCAGCGAGCCTTCGCAACTGCGCCGCGCATTTTCGGGCGAGCCATCGACCCCGACAATCTGGTTGCCGTCGAACTTGAAGCCAAACTTCGTCGCGATGACCAGGCCCTCGCGCTTGCCCTTGATCGCGGCGCCCAGCAGTTCCTCGTTGCTGAACGGGCCATAGATTTGCGCAGTGTCGAAAAAGGTGACGCCCATGTCGATCGCGCGGTGGATCGTCGCAGTCGATTCATCGAGGTCGGCGGCCTCGCCATACAGGATGTTGCCGCCCTTGATCATCGGCATGCAGCCGATGCCGATTGCGGAGACTTCAAGGCCGTGGCCGAGCTTGCGATATTTCATGGCATTTCTCCTGTCGGTTCGGGTTCTTCAACGCTGTCGGCGGCAAATTTGGTCGCGGCGACGTCGCCGACGACATTGCCGAGGGTGCGGAAAATATCGGGGAAAGTTTCGACCGCGACGAGCAGCCCGAGCGGCGCGACAGGGACGCCCATCGACACCGCGATCGGCGCAATCGAGGTGACGAAGCTGATCGAACCGGGCAGGCTGACCGAGCTCAATGCCGCCGCCATGGCGACGAGCAGGCCGACGCCCATCTCCCACGGGGTCAGCTCCACGCCGAACAACCACGCGACATAGATGACGACCGCCAGGTTCATCGCCGGGCTGGTGAAGCGGAACAGCGCGACCGCGAGCGGGAGCACGACGTCAGCCTTCTTGGGATCGACGCCAAGCTCCTCGGACGATTTCAGCATCGCGGGCAGGCTGGCGAGCGAGCTTTGGGTACTGATCGCCACCGCCATCGTCGGCACCATCGCGCGCACAAAACGGGGCAACGGGATACCGACGACGAGCCAGGCGAGCAGCAGACCGAGGATCAGGCAGCTGACGCCAATCCCCATCAGGATCAGCACATAATGGATGAGCCCGCCGAACGCCGCGAACCCGGCCTTGACCGCAAGGGCATAGCCGAGCGCGAAGACCCCGATCGGGGCGAGGGCGAGCACCCAGCTGATGACGATCAGCATCGCGTCGCCGAGCGCCTTGAAGAAGCCCGACAGCGTGGCGCGTTGGACGGGCTCCAGCTTGGTGATCGCGAAAGCGAAGATGGTGGTGAAGATGATCAACGGCAGGATCGCGGTGTCGGCGGCCGCGGCAATCGGATTGGTCGGGATCAGCGAGAGCAGGAAGTCGCCAAAGGTCGGCGACGGTCCGGCTTCGGTGGTGCCGCCAAGGCCATTGCGCAGCGCATCGGCGGCGCCGGTCGACAGCGGGAAGAGGCGCAGCAACAGCGGCGTCATCAGCAGCGACATCGACCCCGAGATGAAGATCGCGGCGAGGAAGGTCATCACCGCGCGCGCCGCGAGCTTGCCCGCGCGTGCGGCGTCGGCGGTGGCGGTGATGCCGGTGATCAGCAATGCGACGACCAGTGGGACGATCGTCATCTTGAGGGCGTTGAGCCAGAGCAGCCCGATAGGTTCGATATAGGGCAGCGAGGCGGTCCCCGCGCCGGGCGCGGCCAATTCGACGCCAATTCCCAGCAGCATCCCGGCGACCAGTGCCGAGAGAACAATCCATGCTGATTTCAAGCGATATTCTCCCGGCGATATTCCTGGCCAGCTTGCCAAGCAAAAGAGGGTGACTTAGGGCCATCCGGAAGAAGCCGGGCAGGCATTGGTCTGCCCCTCGGCTTAAGTAGCAGAGGGTACATGCGCAAGTTTTTCGGAACCGACGGGATTCGCGGGCTGACCAACCAGATCCCGATGACGGTCGAGGTCGCGATGCGCGTCGGCATGGCAGCGGGTGCGCATTTCCTGCGCGGCGACCACAAGCACCGCGTCGTGATCGGCAAGGACACGCGGCTGTCGGGCTATATGCTGGAAAATGCGCTGGTCGCGGGGTTTACCAGCGTCGGCATGGATGTGGTGCAAGTCGGGCCGATGCCGACCCCGGCGATCGCGATGCTGACGCGGTCGATGCGCGCCGATCTGGGCGTGATGCTGTCGGCGAGCCATAATCCCTATTATGACAATGGCATCAAGCTGTTCGGTCCCGACGGTTACAAGCTGTCCGACGAGGATGAGGCACAGATCGAATTGCTGCTCGCGCAGCAGCCGACGCTGGCCGACCCCGCGCATATCGGGCGCGCCAAGCGGATCGAGGATGCGCGCGGGCGTTACATCCATGCGGTGAAACAGAGCCTGCCCGAATCGGTGCGGCTCGACGGGCTGCGTATCGTGCTCGATTGCGCCAATGGCGCCGCGTATAACAGTGCGCCGACGGTGTTCTGGGAATTGGGCGCCGATGTCGTCGCGATCGGGATCACCCCCAATGGTACCAACATCAACGACAAATGCGGTTCAACCGCGCCGGCGCTGCTCCAGGAAACCGTGGTCGCCAGCGGCGCCGACATCGGCATCGCGCTCGACGGCGACGCCGACCGGCTGATCGTCGTCGATGAAAAGGGCAAGATCGTCGACGGTGACCAGATCATGGCGCTGATCGGCGCGAGCTGGGCGCGGCAGGGGCGGCTGAAAGGCGGCGGCGTCGTCGCGACGGTGATGTCGAACCTCGGGCTCGAGCGTTTTCTGGAAGGCGCGGGGCTGCGGCTGGAGCGCACCAAAGTCGGCGACCGTTATGTGCTCGAACGGATGAAAGAGGGCGGATTCAACGTCGGCGGCGAACAGTCGGGGCATATGATCCTGTCGGATTATGCGACGACCGGCGACGGCACGCTGGCGGGATTGCAGGTGCTGGCCGAGCTGGTTGCGGCGGACAAACCGGCGAGCGAGTTGCTGCACCAGTTCGACCCGGTGCCGCAGTTGCTGAAAAATGTTCGCTTTGCGGGCGGTACACCGCTCGACGATAGTAAGGTTCAGGCGGCGATCGCCGAGGGCGAAGCGGCGTTGGTTGGGCGCGGGCGGCTGGTGATCCGCCCGTCGGGGACCGAACCGCTGATCCGCGTGATGGCCGAAGGCGATGATGCCGGACAGGTCGAGCGCGTCGTCGACATGATTTGCGACGCGGTGCGCGTGGCGACCCAATAAAATCTATTCTCTCTTCCCGTTCGTGCTGAGCTTGTCGAAGCACCGTCCTTTTCTCTAATAGCGGTGAGAGAAGAACGGCCCTTCGACAAGCTCAGGGCGAACGGAAAATAAGGAAGCTCAACTATGCTTGAAATGCGACCCGATTGCGAAAAATGCGGCCGCGATCTGCCCGCGAATGTCCACGGTGCCTTCATCTGTTCGATGGAGTGTACCTTTTGCGCGAATTGCGCCGACCGGATGGACGAGCGCTGCCCCAATTGCGGCGGCGACCTGCTCGACCGGCCGCTGCGCGAAGGCGCGATCCTGGCGAAATATCCCGGCTCGACGGTGCGGAAATACAAGGTTTGACGATTTCCTCCGTTCGTCATGCCGGACCCGATCCGGCATCCATCGCCGTATGGGCGTCATGGACCCCGGATCAAGTCCGGGGTGACGATGAATGCGAGGGATTGCGATGAGCGCGCGCGTCCTGATCATCGCGGGGTCGGATAGCGGCGGCGGCGCGGGGATTCAGGCCGATATCAAGACGGTCACGATGCTCGGCGGTCACGCAATGACCGCGATTACCGCGATCACGGCGCAGAATACGCTGGGGGTGCAGGGCGTCCATCCGGTGCCGACCGACATGGTGCTGGCGCAGATCGACAGCGTCGCGTCCGACATCGGCGTCGATGCCGTCAAGATCGGGATGATTGGCAGCGCCGAGACCGCGGCGGCGGTGGCGCAGCGGCTGTCGCGGCCCGATCTGGCGCAGGCGGCGGTGGTGTTCGACCCGGTGATGGTCGCGACCAGCGGATCGGTGCTGGCCGATAGCGCGACAATTGAGGCATTCCGCGCCTTGCTGAACCGCGCGATGGTCGCGACGCCCAACCTGCCCGAACTGGACGCGCTGGGCGGCGAGGACGCGGTGCTGGCGCACGGCTGTTCGCTGCTGATCAAGGGCGGCCACGCCGAGGGCCAGACCGTCATCGACCGCCTGCTCGAAACGGGCGAGGGCGAGGTGGCGCGCTGGGAAGCGCCGCGGATCGACACGACCAGTACCCATGGCACCGGCTGCACGCTGGCGAGCGCGATTGCGTGCGGACTGGCGCAGGGGATGCCGCTGGAGCCCGCCATTGCGCGGGCGCGCGATTTCGTGCGGCTATCGCTGATGGACGCGCCGGGGCTAGGGGCAGGGCATGGTCCGATGGGCCAGCAGTTTGTGCGCAATGACGGACTGTTCACCGGGCCGGCGCTCAATCAATTCACCCTGCCCACGAGCGATTATGCAGCGTCGGTGGCTTTCTACAAGCAGATGGGGCTGGCGCAGATCGTCGACAGCCCCGACAATGGCTATGCACGGTTTGAGGCGGCGAACGGTGTGACGCTGTCGATCCATGTTGGCGACGGTGTAGCGGGCGGGGCGACGACCTATCTGGAAAGCGGCGCGCTCGATGCGTGGGTCGCTTATCTCGCACGGCGCGGGGTGCGGTTCGAGCGGATGCCGCAGGATGAGTCATGGGGCTGGCGCGAGGCGCGGCTGAGCGATCCGGCGGGGAACCGGTTGTGTCTGTATCAGGCGGGCGAATATCGGAGGTATCCGCCGTGGCGGGTGTAGATATCCCTGCTCCCCTCCCTTTCAGGGAGGGGCTGGGGGTGGGTGCGAGCGGAGCGAGTTTTGCCGCCGTTGAGCGGCTCGCTGCGCTCGCACCCACCCCTAACCCCTCCCTTGAAAGGGAGGGGGACAGATGATCGTCGGCGTCGACGAAGCCGGGCGCGGGCCGCTTGCTGGGCCGGTGGTCGCTGCGGCGGTGATCTTGTGTCCCGACGGCATCCCGGGTCTGGACGACAGCAAGAAACTCTCCGCCAAACGCCGTGCCGAACTCGAAGCGCTGATCAAGGCGCATTGCCGCTGGGGGATTGGCGAGGCGAGTGTTCAGGAGATCGACCGTATCAACATCTTGCAGGCAACGATGCTCGCGATGACCCGCGCAGTCGAGGCTTTGGGGGTCGAACCCGCCGAGGTGCTGGTCGATGGCAACCGGTTGCCGCGTTGGCGCTACACGGCGCGGGCGATCATCGGTGGCGACGCGCTGCACCCCTGCATTTCGGCGGCGAGCATCATCGCCAAGGAGCATCGCGACCGTTTCATGATCACAATGGCTCAGGATTTCCCGGGCTTTGGCTGGGAACGCAATATGGGCTATGGTACCGCCCAGCATCTCGCGGCGCTGCGCCAATATGGCCCGACGCCGCTTCACCGGACCAGCTTTGCCCCGGTCGCACAAATGCAGCTGGTCTGACCAACAGGAGGCCGCGATGAGCAAGGGATTTACGGCCGACGACGTGTCGGCCCAGACCGGCCGCACCATTCTTGTCACCGGTGCCAACGCCGGCATCGGGTTCGAGACGGCGAAAGTTCTGGCGGCACGCGGCGCACATGTGGTGCTGGCGTGCCGCGACGCGGATCGGGCTGAGGCAGCGATGGACCGCATCCGCGGCGATGTTCCCACTGCCGACCTGTCGTTCCAGCCGCTCGATCTGGCCGATCTCGATCAGGTACGCGAGGCCGCTGCAGCGGTGCTGGCGGGGCCGCGGATCGATGTGCTGATCAACAACGCGGGGGTGATGATACCGCCGAAGACGCTGACCAAGCAGGGGTATGAGCTGCAATTCGGCGTCAATCACCTCGGCACCTTTGCCTTCACCGGGCTGGTGCATGGACATGTCGAGGATCGCATCGTCATCACCGCCAGCCTGGCGCACAAGGGCGGCACGATTGATTTTAGCGACCTGTCGGCGACTCGCAGCTATCATAAATTGCCGCGCTATCAGATGAGCAAGCTGGCGAATTTGCTGCATATGTTCGAGCTTGACCGGCGGCTGAGCGCCGCGGGGCGGGCGACGCAGGCGATCGGGTGCCATCCGGGGGTCGCGATCACCGAGCTGACGCGGCACCTGCCGTTTCCGCTGCGCGGTATGACGCCGCTGGCGACCCCCTTTTTCAACAGCGCGGCGCAGGGTGCCTGGCCGACGTTGCAGGCCGCGACCGGCGCGCATGTGCAGGGCGGCGACTATCTGGGGCCGCAGGGGTTGGGCGAGGTTTCAGGGCGATCGGGTCCGGCGCGCGCGACGCGGACGGCGCGTGATCCAAAGCTGGCGCGCGAATTGTGGGAACGGTCGGTGGAGCTGACCGGGGTTGATCCGGGGATGTAATTCTTCTCCCCTTGCGGGAGAAGGATAGGGAGCCTTGCCAGCTTGCTGGCTAGGCGCACTTGGATGAGGGGTTGCGAGCCGAAGGCTCGCGGTCGCTTCGCGACCAATCACCCTCTCCCAGCTTCGACTAGGCAGCAAGCTGCCAAGTCTGCGCAACCCTCCCCCGTCAAGGGGGAGGGAAGTACGATTATTTTCCACCACTGAGTCCTCACCGCCACACCACCACCCGTTGAGTCCCCGAGTCGCGTCGGACTCCATATGCTGTGTCAGACTCCTTTCGTTCTCACCCCGTTAACCACTTAGTGACGCGGAATCCCTAGACTTCTGCGCTTGACGGCGGACTCCGCCGGACTCATCAGGGGCTTCTTTCGGATTTTCGCGGGGGCAAATATGGGTGTTATGGAACGGGTGAAGACCCCGGCGGTCAAGCAGCGGGCGGCGAAAGCGGCACCCGTGGAGCTGCCGCTCGACCGCATCCTGCAGGGCGATTGCATCGAAATGATGCGCTCGCTGCCCGCGGCGTCGATCGACATGATCTTTGCCGATCCGCCCTACAACCTCCAGCTTGGCGGCGATCTGCATCGCCCTGACGGCAGTCAGGTCGATGCGGTCAACGACGAATGGGACAAGTTCGACAGCCTCGCGACCTATGACCGTTTCACCCACGCGTGGCTGAAGGAAGCGAAGCGCATCCTGAAACCCGGCGGCAGCATCTGGGTCATCGGCAGCTATCACAATATCTTCCGCGTCGGCGCGGCGCTGCAGGATCAGGGCTATTGGATCCTCAACGACATCGTGTGGCGCAAGGCGAACCCGATGCCCAATTTCAAGGGTACCCGCTTCACCAACGCGCATGAGACGTTGATCTGGGCGTCGATGGGCGAGAAGGCGCGCTATACCTTCAATTATCGCGCGATGAAGACGCTCAACGATGAATTGCAGATGCGCAGCGACTGGCTGATCCCGATCTGCGGCGGTCCGGAGCGGCTGAAAAAGGGCGGGACCAAGGTTCACCCGACGCAGAAGCCCGAAGCCTTGCTCTATCGCATCCTGCTCGCCTGCTCGAACCCCGGCGACGTCATCCTCGATCCGTTTTTCGGCACCGGCACGACCGGCGCAGTGGCGAAGCGGCTGGGGCGGCATTTCATCGGGATCGAACGCGAGGATGACTATATCGCCGCGGCGCTGGAGCGGATCGAAATGGCGCTGCCGCTCGACGAGAGCGCGGTGAAAACGATGATGGCGCCGCAAGCGGCGACGCGCGTCGCGTTCGGCATGCTGGTTTCGGACGGGCTAATCGCGCCGGGAACGCTGCTGACCGATGCGAAGCGTCGCTGGAAGGCTATCGTGCGCGTCGATGGCTCGCTGGATTGCGAAGGGCAGCCCGCGGGGTCGATCCACAAGGTCGGCGCCGGTGTGCAGGGCGCGCCGAGCTGCAACGGCTGGACTTTCTGGCATGTCGACAATGGCAAGGAATTGCGCGTGATCGACGCGGTGCGGCAGGATTGGTTGCTGGCGAACGAGGCGTAACATCACGGCGTCATTGCGAGCGAGGCGAAGCAATCCAGGGCGGTTTACGCTACTCTGGATTGCTTCGCTTCGCTCGCAATGACGGGTAAAGGGATAGGCATGTTCCAACCACTAACGAAACCCGACCTCGGCAGTGCATCCGCGACCGCGAAGCTCTATTGCCGTCCGACCTGCTTCGTCGATCGGCCGCACGAGCTTGATGACAATTGCCTGCGGATTGCCGACACGATGGTCTGGTTCGCGGCCTGGCACATCAGCCTGCGCGACGGGGCCAGCGTCAAGGCGGCGATCGTGACGGTCGCCGAATGGGCCGACTGGATCGCGGCAATGCCGGACGGTCTGGCGCAGGCTGCAACCGTGCAGCGCGCCGGGGTGGTACGGCCGCGCGGCGCTTTGCCGTTGGGCGAGCGGACGGTGCGGCTGAACGAGCCGCAGATGATGGGCATCCTCAACGTCACCCCCGACAGTTTTTCCGACGGCGGCAAGCATGTCGATGCCGTCGCGGCCGCCGACGCGGGCTTTGCAATGGCGAGTGCGGGCGCGGCGATCATCGACGTTGGCGGTGAATCGACGCGGCCCGGCGCTCCGTTGGTCTGGGACGGTGATGAAATCAAACGCGTCGAGGGCGTCGTCGCGGCGCTGGCGAAGGGCGGCGTCGCGGTCTCGATCGATACGCGCAAGGTGGCGGTGATGGAGGCGGCGCTCGCTGCGGGCGCGCGGATCGTCAACGATGTGTCGGCGCTACGCTATGACGACCGCGCGATGGAAGTTGTGCTCGCCGCGGGCTGTCCGGTCGTGCTGATGCACGCGCCGTCGGCCAAGAGCGATCCGCACGAGGGCGGCGGTTACACCCATATCCTGTTCGACGTTTACGACATGCTGGCCGAGCGCGTCGCGGCATGTGTTGCGGCGGGAATCGATCCGGCAAAGATTATCGTCGATCCGGGGCTGGGCTTTGGCAAGGGGGTCGCTGATAATCTGGCGCTGATCAACGGGCTGGCACTGTTTCACACTCTCGGCTGTCCGATCCTGTTTGGCGCGAGCCGCAAGCGGATGATCGGGGCGCTCGACAATGAAGCACCCGCCGACCAGCGACTGGGCGGCACGGTGGCGCTGCATTATCAGGCGGCGACGAAGGGCGCGCAGTTGCTGCGCGTCCATGACGTCGCCGAAAACCGGCAGGCGCTGCGTGTCTGGCGCGGGCTGCGCGACGCGGCGCTCACCGGCTGAGGCGAACCGAGGCAACCCTCACCGACCTCCCGCGTATCTCCCCGGACCCTGGCGCCAGCTCGGCGCCGATCCTCACAGGAGAGTTTATGCATCTTCCCATCGGCTCGCACGTCGCCGTCGCCGACGGCACCCAGTTTCAACTGTTCCGCAATAGCGGTACCGAACAGGAGCCCAGCCTGAAGGCGGTCGATCTGCCGACGAGCGATGAATCGGCGCATAACGCTGGGCAGGGCGACTCGCCGCGTCAGAATGAGGAAGCCGGTCATGCGGCGTCCGTCGCGTCGGCGCTGAATGCGGCGGTGCTCTCGAACAAGATCAAGGATCTGGTCGTGATCGCGGACCCGAGCACGCTGGGCGAAATGCGCAAGCTGTATCACAAGACGCTCGAAGCGGCGCTGGTGGGCGAGATTGCCAAGACGCTGACCGGCCAGTCGACCGACGATATTCTGAAATCGATCGCGAACGCTTAACCGGCCTACAGGCTGTAGCCACCGTCGCTGGTCAGCACACTGCCGGTGATGGTGGCGGCGGCATCGGACAGCAGGAACGCAATTTGAGCCGCGATTTCGTCGGCGGTTGCCCAGCGTCCGAGCGGGGTGGCGATCTGCGCCATCGCCGCGGTGGCGGCAGTGCGGCTGCCAAGCTCGGCGACCATTTGGGCGAAAAATTCCATGTCGTCCCAGATCGGGGTGTCGACCCCGCCAGGCGCGATCGCATTGACGCGGATGCCATGCGGCGCCCCTTCTTTGGCGGCGACGCGCGCCAGGTGAATCGCCCCGGCCTTCGATGCGGCATAGGCGGCTGTTCCGGGTTCGGCCTTGAGCCCGGCGATCGAGGCTGTGACGACGATCGCGCCGCCGCGGCCATGGCCGATCATCGCGCGCATTGCCGCCTGCACACCGAGCATCGCGCCGTCGAGATTGACGGACAGGGTGCGGCGCCAATCGGCAAAGTCGAGATCGACGAGCGGTGCCGCGGTTGCAATGCCCGCGTTGACCACCGCGATGTCGATGTCGGTCAGGTCGCTCGCCAGCTGTTGCCAAAGGGCCGGATCCGCGACGTCCTGACCTTCCGACAGATCTACCCCGACGACCCGCGCGCCTTCGCCCGCCAGCATCGTGGCGGTGGCAGCGCCGATGCCCGAAGCATGGCCGGTGACGAGGGCGGTTTTATCGGCAAAGCGGCGCGTCATGCCGCCGCATTTAATCGGGTCAGGCGGCGGTGTCGATCCCGAGATCGCTGAGTTTGCGATAGAGCGTCGAGCGCCCGATGCCGAGGCGGCGGGCGACTTCGCTCATCCGGCCGCGGTAGTGGCCGATGGCGAGGCGGATGACGTCGGCCTCGATTTCTTCGAGCGGGCGGAGGTTGCCGTCGGGAAGGTAAAGCGTGACGCCGATCGCTTCGCCATTGATCGCGATTTCACCTTCGCCGCTGGGGCTGCCGCCGCCGAGCGTCGCTTCGATGGCGCGGAAGTCCGCACTGGTCAGGACGTCGGTCGTACTGCCAACCGCGGCGCGGAACAGCACATCCTGCAACTGACGGACGTTGCCCGGCCAGGCATAGGCAGCGAGCAGGCGCAGCGCGTCGTCGGTGACCCCGATCGGCCCCATGCCGGGCAGCCCGCCGATGCGCGCGAGCAAATGGCGGGCGAGCGGGCCGACGTCGCCGCGGCGTTCGGACAGTGAGGGCAGAGTAAATTGTGCAGTGGAAAGCGCGTAGTAGAGGTCTTCGCGGAAATGACCTGCCTCGATCAGCTTTTCCAGCGGGCTGGTGCTGGTCGCGATGATGCGGACATCGACGCTCTGGCGGATCGTGCCGCCGATCATCTGGACTTCGCCGGTATTGAGAAATTCGACGAGCTTCGCCTGGGTTTCGAGTGGGATACATTCGACATGGTCGATGATGACGCTGCCGCCGTCGGCCTGAACCAGTCGCCCGATCTGGCGGTCGAACGCGCCGGCAAAGGCGCCGCGCTCATGGCCGAACAGCCCCGATCCGATCAGGCCCGGCGAAACCGCCGAGCAATCAACCATCACCAGCGCGCCGCGCGCACGGGGGGATGCGCTGTGGATGGCGCGCGCAAAGACTTCCTTGCCAGTGCCGGGGCGGCCGTTGATCATGACGGGGACGCGGGCGCGCGCTGCCTTGGCGGCGATGGCAAGCGCGCTGCGGAAATTGGGGCTCGACCCGATGATTTCTTCGAAGGCGAGCGGCGCGCGCAGTTTTTCGGTGAGCGGGCGCAGTTCGCCCTGCGGGCCGCTGGTCGAGACGACGCGGTCGAGCGCTTCGAGCAGGCGGTCGGGCGCGATCGGTTTCTGGACGAAGTCGCTGGCCCCGGCGCGCATCGCGCCGACCGCAACCTCGACCCCGTTGCGCATCGTGATAACGATGAGCGGCAGGGCGGGGCGCCAGCGGCGCAGTTCAGCGACAAATTCGGATATGTCCATGCCCGGCGTACCCTGATCGACGAGCACTGCGTCGAGCGCCATGCCTTCCTGCGTGCCGAGCTTGGCGAGCGCGGTATCGGTGTCGCCCGCAACGATGCTGCGCCAGCCGCCGCGCGAGACCAGCGCCGCCAGAAAGCGTTGCTGCGCCGGCTCACTGTCGACGATCATCACTGTTCGCGTGTCGCGCGTGGTTGCCATCGTTTTCGAATCTGCCCTTGGTTCGGCGCTGATGTGCCGATTCATCCGCTTAAGCGCAGTGATGTACGCCACACGGGTAAAGGGGCGATTAAGGCCGTTCGCCTTTTGCGGACGGCCGCCGATTCACAGCGCCCTTGAGCATCAGCGGTCGCGTGGCTAAGACCGGCGCGAAGGCCGATTCTGGGCCGGGCGCGGCGCGCCTGTGGCAAGCGAACGGCGGCTGAAGGGGAAAGAACCATGGCAGAGCAGGAAATGAAGGCAGCGGAAGAAACCTACACCGGTTTCATCAGCCTGTTTAAAGTCGGATCGATCATCACCGCGATCGTGACCGTTTTCGTCGTTCTCCTCATCGCGTCCTGACCGGGTCGGCATGCGCATCGCTGTCCTGAAGGAGCTCGCCCCCGGCGAGACCCGCGTCGCCGCTACCCCCGAAACCGTGAAGAAATTCATTGGCTTGGGCGCCGAAGTCGCCGTCGAAACGGGAGCGGGCGTAGCGGCCTCGGTCGCCGATGCCGATTATAGTGCTGCAGGCGCCACCGTCGCCACCCGCGCCGAGGTACTGAAGGGCGCGAACATCATCCTCGCGATTCAGGGGCCGGATCCGAAGGGGTTGAGCGGCTTTGCCGACGGCGCGTGGCTGGCGGCAGGACTCAACCCGTTCGGTGAGCGCGCGCGCGTCGATGACTATGCCAAGCTGGGCACCGAAGCGCTGGCCATGGAATTCATGCCGCGCATCACGCGCGCCCAGTCGATGGATATCTTGTCGAGCCAGGCAAATCTGGCGGGTTATAAAGCGGTGCTGATGGCGGCGAACGCCTATGGTCGCGCCTTTCCGATGATGATGACCGCGGCGGGCACCGTCAGTGCCGCCAAGGCCTTCGTCATGGGCGTCGGGGTTGCCGGGCTACAGGCGATCGCGACGGCACGCCGCCTCGGCGCGCAGGTCAGCGCGACCGACGTGCGCGCGGCGACCAAGGAGCAGATCCTGTCGCTTGGCGCCAAGCCGATCTTCGTCGAGAGTGTCGCGGGGATCGAGGGCGAAGGCGCCGGCGGCTATGCCACCGAAATGTCGGACGAATATAAGGCGGCGCAGGCCGAACTGGTTTCGTCGCACATCGCCAAGCAGGACATCGTCATCACCACCGCGCTGATCCCCGGGCGCCCTGCGCCGCGGCTGATTTCGGACGCGCAGCTCGCGACGATGCGCACCGGCAGCGTGATCGTCGACATGGCGGCCGAAAGCGGCGGCAATGTCGAAGGATCGGTTTCGGGCGAAGCCAAGCGCATCCACGGCGTCACCGTGATCGGCGCCAGCAACATCGCGGCGCTGATGCCCGCCGACACCAGCGCGCTGTTCAGTCGCAACCTGTTCAACTTCCTGTCGGCCTTTTGGGACAAGGAAGCGGGCAAGCCGGTGCTTGACGAGGAAATCGGCAACGCGATCCGCCTGACGCAAGGCGGCAAGGTCGTGAACGAGCGGCTGCTCTGATGGGCCCGCTCTGATGGGGTTGTTCAGCGCCAGCGACCTTGACGTCACATCGGCTTCGGCAGAATTCGGCCATGCGCTGATTGCCGGTGAAACCATCCTGGCGGCGTTTCGCACGATTCGTGATTCGGTGCTGCTGACCGATCAGCGCCTGATCTATATCAACGTGCAGGGGCTGACCGGATCGAAAGTCGAGTTTCAGTCGGTGCCGTGGCGGTCGGTGGTCCGCTTTGCGTTGGAAACAGCGGGGACATTCGACCTCGATGCCGACATGAAAATCTGGGTATCGGGCGCTGCCGAACCGTTGCAGGTCAAGGTTTCGCGCAAGAGCGATCCCCGCGTCATCCAGCGCATCATGGCCGAGCAGACCTTGCTCAAGCGATAGCTGCTGCCGCCCCCTATTGTCATCAAAGCGTTAGAAAAGCCGCGTTATCGCGCTTCGCATGAAACTATTTTCCGTCGCTGTGCGTCTTTCGGTTGGTTCCAACCGTAACTGCCACAATTCGATGGAGACTCGATAATGCGTGCGAAGTTTATTGCTCTTCCCCTGTTTGCCCTGACCGCGGCAACCCTTTCTGCTCCGGCTTATGCTGCCGACGCGGACGCGGCCGAAGCCACCGTTGCCGAGGCAGACGCCGCGGCCGGCGCGATGGTCGAGAGCTGGAACATCGTTCAGAATGCAACGAAGTCGCCCGAACATACGACGTTGGTGAAGGCGCTGACCGCGGCCGGACTGACCGAGACGCTGAGCGGCACCGGGCCTTTCACCGTGTTTGCGCCGACGGACCAGGCCTTTGCCGCAGTCCCGCAGCCGATGACCGCTTATCTGATGGACCCCGTGAACAAGGCGGCGTTGGCCCAAGTGTTGACCTATCATGTCGTCCCGGGCGCTGTCACGTCGGCGGACCTGCTTGCAAAGATCAAGGCGGGCGGTGGTAAAGCCACGCTGACCACCGTCGAGGGTCAGCAACTGACCTTCACCGAAGTGTCGGGCAACATCAAGGTTGACGGAACGCAAGGCAGCACCGGCTATGTCACGCAGGCGGACGTTGCCCAGTCCAACGGGGTGATCCACATCCTGAACGGCGTTCTGATGCCTGAAATCAAGCCCGCCGCAGCGGCAGAGCCCGCTGCGCCTGCCGAAGCGGCACCCGCCGCAGAAGCGACCCCGGCAACATGATGCCGATCCCAAAGGAGAATGTTATGAAGCGCGCACTTTTGATGACGGCGGCTGCCACGATCGGCCTGGGCCTGGCAGGCTGCAACAGCAGCCCCGAAACGCCCGCGACTGAAACGACGACCGTGGCCGAAGGTGAAACGGCACCGGTCGATACCGCCGGTGCCAACCCGACCGTCGGCGGGGCAGAGATGCTGCCGACCAAGACCATCGTCGAAAACGCGTCGGCTTCCCCGATCCACAAGACGCTCGTGACTGCGGTAACGCAGGCCGGTTTGGTCGAAACGCTGTCGGGCGCGGGTCCGTTCACGGTGTTCGCGCCGACCGACGCCGCCTTCTCGCAAGTCGCGCCGGTAACGCGCGATGGCTGGATGCGTCCGGCGCAAAAGGAAGTTTTGGCAGGCGTGCTGAAATATCACGTCGTGCCCGGCAAGGTGATGGCAGCCGACCTGGCGTCGCAGATCACTGCGGGCGGCGGGAAAGCGACGCTGAAAACCGTCGAAGGCCAGGATCTGACCGCGACCCAGAGTGGCGATTCGATCATCCTGACCAGCGCCAGCGGTAACAAGGCGACCGTGAAGCAGGCCGACGTCGGCCAGTCGAACGGTGTGATCCACGTCGTTGACGCAGTGCTCGTCCCCAAGATGTAATCCGGAGGGCCAAACGAACGGCCCCCGCGACATTTAATGTCCCGATCGGCCCGCATTTCTCATGATTGAGCGATGCGGGCCTTTCTTTTTGGCCGCTTTGGAGTCGACACGCTGGCGTGTGCGCGGCAAGAGGTGCGCCAAGCGGAATCAGCAGGGGAGCGTGCCGTGGATTTCATCGCGATATTTTCGATTTTTGTCCTGGCGTGCTTCGTCGGTTATTTCGTCGTGTGGTCGGTGACCCCGGCGCTGCACACCCCGCTGATGAGCGTGACCAACGCCATTTCGTCAGTGATCATCGTCGGCGCGCTGATCGCCAGTGCCGCCGCCGGTTCGGCGTCGTCGAAATGGCTGGGGCTGGCCGCGGTCGTGATGGCGAGCATCAATATCTTTGGTGGCTTTGCGGTCACCGCGCGCATGCTTGCGATGTACAAGAAAAAGGAGCGCTGAGATGGATTTTCAGTCGATCCTTTCCGCCGCCACAGGTGAGCATGGCCTAGCCGTCAATCCTTGGGCCGCCATCGCCTATCTGGTCGCGGGCGTGCTTTTCATTCTGTCGCTGCGCGGGCTGTCGAGCCCTGCGACGGCGCAAGCTGGCAACCGCTTTGGTATGATGGGGATGACCATTGCGGTCGTCACCACGCTGCTGACACATGCGCCGATGAAGTTCGGCGATGCCACCAACAGCTATACGGGCGTTGATCCCGTCGGGCTGATCGAGATACTCGCAGCTATCGGTATCGGCGCAGTCATCGGCATCGTCATGGCGCGGCGGATCGCGATGACCGCGATGCCGCAGCTCGTTGCCGCTTTCCACAGCCTCGTCGGCCTGGCCGCGGTTGCGGTGGCAGCCGCCGCCTATCTCAACCCGCAAGCGTTCGGCATCGCCGATGCAGCGGGGCAGATTTACACGGTCAGCCGGATCGAAATGGGGCTGGGCATCGCGATTGGTGCGATCACCTTCTCTGGATCGGTCATCGCCTTCCTCAAGCTCAACGGCAATATGTCGGGCGCGGCGATCATGTTGCCCGGGCGGCATATCATCAACCTGGGCACGCTCGCCGCAATCATCGGGCTGGTGGCCTATTTCACCTTCGACCAGTCACCGTGGGTGTTTTGGACCGTCACGGGCCTCAGCTTCCTGATCGGCTTCCTGCTGATCATCCCGATCGGGGGCGCCGACATGCCCGTGGTCGTGTCGATGCTCAACAGCTATTCGGGCTGGGCCGCAGCGGCGATGGGCTTCACGCTGGGCAACACCGCGATGATCATCACCGGCGCGCTCGTCGGCTCGTCGGGCGCGATCCTGTCGTACATCATGTGCCGCGCGATGAACCGCAGCTTCATCAGCGTGATCGCCGGCGGCTTCGGCGCCGATGCGTCTGCGGCGGGCAGCGGATCGACCGAGCAGCGGCCGTGGAAACCCGGCAGCGCCGACGATGCGGCGTTCCTGATGAGCCAGGCCGACACCGTCATCATCGTCCCCGGTTACGGCATGGCTGTCGCGCAGGCGCAGCACGCACTGCGCGAAATGGGCGACCTGCTGAAGAAAGAGGGCGTGACGGTCAAATATGCGATCCATCCGGTCGCTGGCCGTATGCCCGGGCACATGAACGTGCTGCTCGCCGAGGCGAATGTGCCCTATGACGAGGTCTTCGAGCTGGAGGATATCAACGGCGAATTCGCGCAGGCCGATGTCGCGTTCGTCATCGGCGCTAACGACGTGACCAACCCGTCGGCGAAGACCGACAAGACTTCACCGATTTACGGGATGCCGGTGCTCGACGTCGAAAAGGCCAAGACAGTGCTGTTCGTGAAGCGGTCGATGGGCGGGGTCGGTTATGCCGGGGTCGACAACGATGTGTTCTACATGGACCAGACGATGATGCTGCTCGGCGATGCCAAGAAGATGACCGACGACATCGTGAAAGCGCTGAATGGCGGCGGGCACTAGCGCACACCCATTTCCGTTCGTGCTGAGCTAGTCGAAGCACCGTCCTTCTTTTGCGACGCCTGAAAGAAAGAACGGCCCTTCGACAAGCTCAGGGCGAACGGACATTTTGAACTGAACGCTCGGAGATTGAGTTTTGCGTAAAATCGGCCTGATCGGCGGCATGAGCTGGGCATCGACCGAGCTCTATTACCGGCATCTCAACAAGGGCGTGCAAAAGCGGCTCGGCACCGCCTGTTCGGCACCGATCATGCTGGAAAGCCTGAATTATTGCGATCTGTCGCGGCTGACGACGCCCGAACAATGGACGCATGCCAAGGAGGTGCTGATCGCATCGGCGCAGCGGCTGGAGGCAGCGGGGGCGACTGCACTGATGATTGCCGCCAATTCGATGCACAAGGTGGCAGATGACGTGGCTGCCGCAATCTCGATCCCGCTGCTCCATATCGTTGACGAAACCGGCGAAAAGATGAAGACCGACGGGATCAAGGCCGCGGCGGTGATCGGCACGCGCAATGTGATGACCGAAGCCTGGTTCCGCCAGCGGCTGGTCCGCCACGGGCTGACCCTGGCGCCTTACGACACGAGCCGCGCCGACGAGATTGATCGGATCATTTACGAAGAGCTGATGCAAGGCAAGGTGAACGAGGCTTCGCGGCGGACGATGAAAACCTTCATCACCGACATTGCCAAGCAGGACATTCAGGCGATCGTGCTGGCGTGCACCGAACTGGTGATGCTGGTCGATCCCGACGCCAATGTGCTGCCGATCTACGACACGACGCGAATTCACGTCGCGGCGGGGGTCGATTGGATTTTGGGGGATGAGGCCTAGTTGAATCCTCCCTGTGGCGAAGCCATGGGGAGGGGACCGTCGCCGCAGGCGATGGTGGAGGGGCGGCGACGTTGCGCTAAAGCCCCTCCGTCAGCGCTTCGCGCTGCCACCTCCCCACCGCTGCGCGGCAGAGAGGATTAAATTTAGCTCATCTTCGTCCACGTCACCGTGCGGCAAAACACGCTGACACAGCCTTTCATCGTCAGCTTGCCGCCCTTCACGCGCAAATGCGCCTTGTAATAGCGGCCATCCTCGGGACTATAGCCTTCGCCCTTCCAACCATCGCCATGCGGAACCAGATCCCAGTAAATTTGCAGCCCGGTGACCTTGCGGTCGCGCTTCGATTTGTCGGGATTGCGCTCGTCGAGCTGGCCGCCCGCGGGCTGCTTGATCAAAAGGCGTTCGATCCGGCCGCACATCTTGTTGCCGCAAGCGGCCATCACGACGACGCCCTTGCCGTCGTCCGTCTTCCATCGACCGGCAATCGGCGCGGGCGCTGCGGCCATTGACGGCACGGCAATGAGCGCAACGAGCGCCAATGATAATCTGGTAAGCAAAGCGACGTCTCCCCGGTTTTAGCTACATCTATGTCAGCAACCCGCTTGGCATCCGTCAAGTCTTGCCGCATGTTCTCTCAAAATCAGGGGAGAGAGTGATGCGATTCCACGGCTTTCACGCGGCAACGCTGGCCATATTGGCGGGGCTGGCTGCCAATCCGGCGGCCGCCAAGACGATCAGCGTCAGTGCGACAACGCCCGACGCCAATGAAAAGCTGCAAGAGGCGCTGATCCTGGCCGAACCGGGCGACATCGTGCAACTGGGCGCCGGGGTGTGGAAGCTGGTCGATGGCCTGTCGCTCGACGTTCCCAATGTCACGGTGCGCGGCGCCGGGGCGGGCGAGGGCGGATCGGTGCTCGACTTTACCGGCCAGCAGGGCGCGGGCGAGGGGCTGCTGGTCACCAGCGACGATGTGTATCTGACCAATTTTGCGGTGCTCAACACCAAGGGCGACGGGATCAAATCGAAGGGCGCTGACCGCATCGTTTATCACCAGTTGCGCGTCGAATGGACCGCGGGACCAAAAGAAACCAACGGCGCCTATGGCATCTATCCGGTCGAAAGCACCGACGTCCTGATCGATAGCGTTTATGTGCGCGGCGCGTCGGACGCGGGCATCTATGTCGGCCAGTCGAAGAATATCATCGTGCGCGAATCGATCGCAACCGAGAATGTCGCGGGGATCGAGATCGAGAACAGTTATAACGCCGACGTCCACGACAATATTGCGACGAAGAACACCGGCGGCATCCTGGTGTTCGACCTGCCCAGCCTGCCGATGCAGGGGGGGCATAATGTCCGGGTGTTCGAGAATATCGTCAACGACAACAGCACGCCGAACTTTGCGCCGAAGGGCAATATCGTCGCGAGCGTGCCGACCGGCACCGGGGTGCTGGTCATGGCGAACCGCAATGTCGAGATTTTCGACAATATCTTTGACAACAACGGCACCGCCAATGTGATGATTGTCGGTTATCGCTACGAGCATAAAGACCCGAAATACCAGCCGCTGCCGCGGCAGATCGTCGTCCGCGGCAACCAGCATGGCAAGGCAGGCTATGCGCCTAAATTCCCCGGCGGCGACATGGTCGCAGCAGCGATGGGCGGAAGCATCCCGCCGGTGCTGTGGGACGGGTCCGGCGATGCGATCGTGCTCGACAAGGTTGGCGTGCTGTCGCTGAACCTGCCCGATGTCAAAACGCCGCAGAGCGAGACGAAACCGTCGCCTGCCGATTTGTCGAAGGGCACACCGCCCGCGGCGCTGCCCGCGATCAAGCTGCCCGATGCGATGGAGGCGAAGGTCCGGTGAAGCGTATATTCGCGGCGCTGGCGGCGGCGCTTTGCTGCGTCAGCGGTGCGGCCACCATGAGCGGTCCAACCGTCGACCAGGCCGTGGTCGAGGGCGAGGCGACGCCGCAAAAGCTGTCCGCGTTCGGGTTCGGGATGACCGCGGACGGCTACCGCCCGATGGCCGCGGTCAGTTATACGCTGCGCACGCCGCTGTTCAGCGACTATGCCGACAAGCAGCGCTTTGTTTACATCCCGGAAGACCGCGAAGCGCGCGTGGCGGAGGATGGGACGATCAAATTTCCGGTTGGCACGGTGCTGTTCAAAAGCTTTGGCTGGGCCGATCATAATGGCGGCAAACCGGTCGAGACACGGCTGCTGATCCACCGCGCATCGGGCTGGGTCGCGCTGCCCTATATCTGGGACGCCGACGGCACGGACGCGACGCTGGCGCTGGGCGGGCGGCGGGTGCCGGTGAGCTTCAAGAGCCCCGATGGTGAGGCCCACAGCATCCGATACGCCGTGCCGAACAAGAACCAGTGCAAGGAATGCCACAGCAAGAATGGCGTGATCGAACCGATCGGGCCGAAGGCGCAAAATTTCGTTCTCGACCCAGCCGCGACTAGCCAAGTGCGCGACCGCTATTTTGAGACTCCCGCGGCGCTGAAACCGACGATGCCGCAATGGGACGATCCGAAGTCGGGCAGCGTCCCCGACCGCGCCCGCGCCTATCTCGACGTCAATTGCGCGCATTGCCACAACCCGGCGGGCAGCGCGTCGAACAGCGGGCTGTTCCTACGCTGGACCGACGACCCCAGCGGCGTGAATTACGGCATCGGCAAGCGCCCGACCGCCGCGGGGCGCGGCAGCGGGGGGATGGACTTCGCGATCGCGCCCGGTGACCCCGCGCACAGCTTCATGATCTATCGCCTCGAAAGCACCGACCCCGGCATCGCGATGCCCGAGGTCGGGCGGTCGACGGTGCACAAGGAAGGCGCGGCGCTGCTGCGGCAATGGATTGCGGAAATGCCGAAGGGCGGGCAGAAGGCGCTCTAAAGGTCGCTTCCCAATTCCGTTCGCCCTGAGCTTGTCGAAGGGCCGTTCTGCTCTTTGCGGCGTCAAAGAGCAGAACGGTGCTTCGACAAGCTCAGCACAAACGGCGTTGGGTCGGCCCATGATTTAGATGGTGAACTCCCAATGACATCCCTCGTCCTCCACGATTATTTCCGCTCCTCGGCCAGCTATCGCGTGCGCATTGCGCTGAACCTGAAAGGGCTGGCCTATGAGCGCGTCGAGGTCAGCCTGATAGCGGGCGAGCAGCGCAGCGATGCGTATCTGGAACTCAACGCGCAGGGATTCGTCCCGATGCTGGTCGCCGACGGCGATGCGATCATCCAGAGCATGGCGATCATCGACTGGCTCGACCGCGCCTTCCCCGAACCGCGGCTGATTCCCGAGGATGCGATGCCGCGCGCCGTCGCGCTGGCACAGGCGCAGGTGGTGGCGAGCGATATCCATCCGCTCAACAATCTGCGCGTGCTGAAGTATCTGACGCGCGACCTCGGGCTGAACGAACAGACCAAGGACCGCTGGATCGCGACGTGGATCGCGCAGGGGTTCGAGGCGCTGGAGGCGATGGCGGGCGACGCAACCTATCTGGGCGGCGACACCCCCAGCATCGCCGACTGTTGCCTGGTGCCGCAAATGTACAACGCGCGCCGGTTCGAAGTGCCGCTGGACGATTATCCGCGGCTGTTGGCGATCGACGCGGCGTGTCTGGAGCTGGCGGCGTTTCAGAACGCGCATCCCGACGCGGTGAAGGCGGCGTGATCCGGCTGCTGACGGGGGCTGCGGCATTGGTTATGCCGGCGGCGGCGATGGCCTTGGAAGCCGACAGTACGAAACTGGACGACGAATATCTTGACGAGATCATCACCTGTGGCGGGCGCACGACGCAGCAACGCTTTGAAATTGTCGTCAATGGTTCGGGCGCGCTGCCACTGACGTCGGCCGACGCGGTGCAATCGACCACATTGATCGAAGGTCTGAACCCCGGCGTCGGCGCCCGCATCGAGAACCGCCTGCGCGACGAGGCCGGGATCGTGCAGTTCCGCCGGTCGGACGGACGATCGGCGAACCCGACCAGCCAGGGGGTGACGCTGCGCGGGCTGGGCGGCAATGCGTCGAGCCGCGCGCTGGTGACGCTGGACGGCATCCCGCAGGCCGATCCGTTCGGCGGCTGGGTCGCGTGGTCCGCTTATGATGCGATCAACCTGCGCGGCGTGACAGTTACGCGCGGCGGCGGCAGCGGCGCCGACGGGCCGGGCGCGCTGGCGGGCACGATCGGGCTCCACTCCGATCTGACCTATGGCGGGACCGCCAGCCTGGCCTATGGCAGCCGCGACAGTTGGGACGCATCGGCTTCGGTCGGCGGTGAATTGGGCGATGGGCATGTCGCGGTTGACGGGCGCTATAGCCGCGGCAACGGCTTCATCCCGATTGCAAAGGGCCAGCGCGGCAGCGTCGATCGCGCGGCGCCTTATGAACAGGGCGGGCTTGGGGTGCGATTGCGCTTCGACGCCGGGGAAAGCAGCCGGATCGAGGCGAGCGTGCGCGGCTTTTCGGACCGGCGCGACCGCGGCACTGATTTCACGACCAGTCGGGTCGATGGGGTCGATGCGAGCCTTCGCTTCATCCACGATCCCTATCAGGCCAATCAGCTGTTCGCGCTGGCCTATGTGCAGCTGCGCGATTTCGAGAGCGGCTTTGCCAGCGTCGCCGCGAACCGCAACAGCGTGGCGCCCGCATTGTTCCAGCGCGTCCCCGCCACCGGGCTTGGCGCGCGGGTCGAATTTCGCCCGCTCATTGGCCGCGCCAACCCGCTGCGCATCGGCGCCGACTGGCGCCGCACGACGGGCCGCACCGAGGAGGATTTCTTTTTCGCCGGGACGGTTCCCGGTCGCCACCGGACGGCAGGCGGCGACAGCGATACGGTCGGCGCTTTCGCCGAATGGACGTCGGGATATCGCGACCAAGGCCTGCTCTGGACGGTCAGTGGGCGGGTCGATCGCTGGTGGCTGGGTGAAGGGTATCGAAACGAGCGCAACATCGGCGGACCCGTCATCACCGACCTCCGCTTCGCCGCGCGGCAGGGCTGGGAAGGCAGTGGTCGGGCCGGGGTCCAGTGGACAAAAGATGCCGTGTCGCTGCGCGGCGCTGTCTATCGCGGCTGGCGCCTGCCGACGCTGAACGAACTCTATCGTCCGTTTCGCGTCGGGGCTGAGGTGACGACCGCGAACGAGATGCTGAAGCCCGAACGGTTATGGGGTGGTGAGATCGGCGCAGATTGGAAAAGCGACGACACCACGCTGTCGGCAACGTTGTTCGTCAACCATCTGACCAATGCCATCGCCAATGTGACCTTGGCGCCCAACCTGAACCAGCGCCAGAATCTCGATGCAATCGACACCAAGGGTGTCGAGATCAGCGCCGAACAGAAGATCGACTTTCTGACCTTGCGCGCGACCTATGCGTGGACCGATGCCACGGTCGACGCGTCAAGCGGCGCGGCGGCGCTCGATGGTCGCCGTCCGGCGCAGATCGCGAAGCATAGCGGCAGTGTTTCGCTGCGCAGCAACACAAGGGACGCCGTGCAGGGTTTCGCGACGTTGCGTTATGTGGGCAAACAGAATGAGGATGATCTGGGCCTGCTCGTGCTCGGCGACGCGCTGACGGTCGACGCCGGGCTGACGTGGCGGCTTGCCGACGCGATCAGCCTGGAAGCACGGGGTGAGAATCTGTTCGACGAGCTGGTGCCCGCGGCCATCTCGTCGGCGGGGATCGTCGAGCGCGCGACGCCGCGGACGTTGTGGATCGGGGCGAGGGTGTCGTTCTGACCTTCACAGCGCACGGATTGTCGATAAGGTCAGGCCATGGTCGCCAAAAAACTGAACCTCGACAATTTCCTGCCTTATCGCCTGTCGATTGCGTCGAACGCCTTGTCCGAACGGATCGCGGCCGAATATCAGAACCGTTTTGGGCTGAAGATCCCCGAGTGGCGGCTGATGGCGGTGCTGGGGGAGGGTAAGCCCAAGACGCAGCGCGAGCTGGTCGAGGCGACGCGGATGGACAAGGTGACGGTCAACCGCGCCGCCAAGGCGCTCGCCGAGCGACAATTGATTGCGCGGCAGGCGCACGAAGTCGACGGGCGGTCGCACCATCTGGAACTCACCGAGACGGGCTGGTCGCTGTACGACGCGATTGTCCCCGCGGCGCTGGCGAGCGAGGCGCAGCTCGAATCGACGATCACCGCCGCCGAGCGCGCGACGCTGATGGCGATCCTCGCCAAACTGACCGCTGCCGCCGAAGATTATGCCTGAGCCCGCCTATCGCGCCGCGCCGCCCGGCGCGCTCCGCATCGAGCCGCTGGGCGAATTGACCGCGATTTTCGATCGCCGGTCGATGCAGACGCACCTCGTGGTGTCGCCGATGCCCGAAATTTTGGAGGCGATGGGCGCGGATGATTGTGACGCGGTGACGCTTGCCGGGCGGCTTGCCGAAAGCTTTGATTTCGACGGCGCTGATGACGTGCAACCGATCCTGGCCGAACGGCTGAGCGAACTCGCGGCAATGGGGCTGGTGGCGCGCGCGTGAGGCACAGCATTCGCATTGCAGTCGGCCCGGTGCAGTTTCGGATCGGCAGCGACTGGCCCGAACCGATTGCGGCGCTTGAGCAGCTATACGCCAGCTATCCGCAGGACGAGGCGCGCCCCGCCGATGCCACTGTGCGATTGTTCGCGGCGCGGCCGTGGCGGCGCTGGGTGCGCCCTTCGGTGCATATCGGCGGCGACTTCGTTGTTCCCGATGCACTGCCGCTGCCGCTCTCGATGGGACTGCTCGCCGCCGAAATGGGGATGAATTTGCAGGTCGCGCTGGGGTGGCGGCGGCATATGCTGCTGCACGCCAGCGCGGTGGCGCGGGATGGCCGCGCGCTGATCATGTCCGGGGAGTCGGGGTCAGGAAAATCGACCCTCGCGGCGCTGCTGGGGGAGGGCGACTGGCGGCTGATGGGCGACGAATTTACGCTGATCGAGCCGGAGAGTGGCGATTCACTGGCGTTCCCGCGCGCAGTCAGTCTGAAGAATGAAGCGATTGCTGCGGTCGCGACGCGGGTCGATGCGGGGCGGCTCGGGCCGCTGATGGCGGGAACGCCCAAGGGCGACATCCGCCACCTGATCCCGCGCGCCGCCGCGATTGCCGCGATGCACGATCCCGTGCGTCCGGCGCTGCTGCTCTTCCCGCGCTTTGGCGGCGACGCGGCGATCGAGCCGATGGGCGAGGGCGAGGCGTTTGTGCGGCTGACCGAAGCGTCGACCAACTATGTTGCGCTGGGCGAGGCGGGGTTTGCGGCGCTGACGCGGCTGGTGCGCGAGACGCCGGCGTTCGGCATATCCTATCCCGACAGCGCAACCGGTATCGCGTTGGTCGAGCAGCTTTGGGCCGAGGCAGCGAAATGAGCGCGGTACAGACCTTCGTCGACCTGTTCGCGGGTCGCTGCGATGCCGCAACGTTGGCGCCGCGCGAATGGGACGGGGTGATCGGGGTCGCGCGCAGTGAGGCGATGCTGGCGACGCTGGCGCACCAGCTGGACGGTGCCGATCTGCCGCCCGCGGTCGCGGCGCTGTTCGCCGATCAGCGCGCCGCCGCCGCGGTTGCGCAGCGGCAGGCGCTGTGGGAGGCGGAGATGGCGCGGCGCGCGCTCGGCACGCTGGGCATCGAATTCGTGCTGCTGAAAGGGGCGGCCTATGCCGCCGCGAATATGGCATGTGCGCAAGGGCGCCAGATCGGCGACCTCGATATATTGGTGCTTGCGTCGGATATCCGCCGTGCCGAAAACGCCTTGCTCAACGCCGGGTGGGAATGGGTCAAGTCCGACCCCTATGACGATTTCTACTACCGCGAGCACATGCACGAGCTGCCGCCGATGATCCACAAGTCGCGCGACCGGATGATCGACGTCCACCACACCATCCTGCCGCGCACCCACCGGATTACACCCGATGCGCTGGCACTGGTCAGCGATGCGGTGACGAGCGCGGGTGGGTTTGCGGTGCTGAACCCGGCCGACATGGCGTGTCACTGCGCGGCGCATATGTTGGCCGACGGCGATTTGCAGGGTGGCCTGCGCAACCTGTGGGACTTCCACCTGATGACGCGCGATTTTGCCGCGGCGGATCGGGGTTTTTGGGATGAACTCGGCGTGCGTGCGCGGCTGCATGGCTTGCCGGACGCGGTCCAGCGTGCGGCGCGGCTGTCGCGGGATCTTTATGGCGCGGTGTTGCCCGCAGGTTGGAACGAGCAGGAAGCGAGCGACCGTTGGTTTCGCCAGCGTCTCGTCGCCCGCGACGACTGGGGGCGGGTAACGCGACCGTTGCTCGAACAGGCGTTTTACGTCCGCTCGCACTGGCTCCGGATGCCGCCGACGATACTGGCGCGGCATTTATGGACCAAGTGGCGGAAGAATCGAGCCTAGCCTTCCAAAACCGTTTGTCCTGAGCTTGTCGAAGGACCGTTCTTTTTTAGCCGCCGCGACGAGAAGGACAGCCCTTCGACAAGCTCAGGGCGAACGGGAGATGAGTTGGGTTCAGAGCCGTTCGAGCAGCGGGACCAATTCGTCGAAATGGTCGATGACATGATCCGCGCCAAGCTCGTCGGCAGGCCGATCCAGAAAGCCGAAGCTGACCGCAATGCTGGTCACCCCTGCGCTGTTGGCGGCCATCACGTCATAAATGCTGTCGCCGACAAACACCGCCCGCCCGCCGCCGCAGCGCTCGATCATCGCATGGATCGGCGCAGGGGAGGGTTTGGCGTTGCCCGGCCCGAGCGTGTCGCCGCCGATGATCGTCGCCATCCGGTCAGCCAGCCCGAGCTCGCCGAGCAGTTTGCGCGCCATGTCCTCGCGCTTGTTGGTGACCACTGCGGTCTTCACCCCGAGCGTATCGAGCCAATCGAGCGCGGCAATCAGGCCGGGGAAGGGGCGGCTGTGGACCGCAATATGCGCTTCGTAGAACCGCAGCAGTTCACGAAAGAGACGTTCAAAGTCGCCGCCCGGGATGCCGCCGGTCGCGGCGAACCCCTGTTCCAGCATGTGCTGCGCCCCCAGCCCGATCATCGGCCGCACCTCGGCTTCGGTCAGCGGCGCGCGTGCGGCCAGGCCCAGCGCATGGTTGACCGCCGCGGTCAGGTCGCCTGCGGTATTGACCAGCGTGCCGTCGAGGTCGAAGCCGACGATCGCGAAAGGAAAACTCACACGGCACCTCCTGATTTCCTTTCGTGTCGAGCGAAGTCGAGACACCTATAAGGCGGGCGTCGACGACAGGCACCTCGACTGCGCTCGATGCGAACGGATTTGAGGAAGCGCATGGCGCGACGCTCTGGAAACCGCAATGATTTGCTGGCAAAGGGGCGCGCATGACCACCCAGCAATCGCCCACCCGCCCCATCGCCGCCGTCATCCTTGCCGCGGGCAAGGGGACGCGCATGAAATCCGATCTGCACAAGGTGCTGCACCCGATCGCCGGACGGCCGATGCTGCTGCATCTGATGGCGAGCTTTGCCGCGCTGCCGCCCGCCAAGACCGTGGTCGTCGTCGGCGACAAGCGCGAACAGGTCGAGGCGGCGGTAGCCGAAAGCGGCGCGCTGGTCGCGGTTCAGGATCCCCAGCTTGGGACGGCGCATGCCGCGCTTCAGGCAAAGGAAGCGCTTGCCGGTTTCGATGGTCTTGTCCTCGTTTGCTTTGGCGACTGCCCGATGCTGACCGCCGACACCGTGCGGCGTCTGTGTGCGCCGCTCGACGCCGGCGCCCTTGTGGCGGTGCTGGGTTTCCGGCCGACCGACACGGCCGCGTATGGCCGGATCATCGCCGACGCCGAAGGCAATGTGTCGAAGATGGTTGAACATAAGGATGCAAGTCCCGACGAACGGGCGGTTAATCTGTGCAATTCCGGGGTCATCGTCGCCGCTGCGCACGATATGTGGCGTCTGCTTGAAGCCGTCGGTAACGACAATGCTGCCGGGGAATATTATCTGCCCGACGTCGCCACCGGCGCAATCGCAGAGGGCAGCCGCGTCGCCGTTGTCGAGACCGCCGCCAAAGAAGTGGCGGGGATCAACAGCCGCGCCGAACTCTCCGCCGCCGAAGCGGTGTGGCAGGACTTTAAGCGCGAAGAGGCGATGGCGGGCGGCGCATCTTTGAAAGCGCCCGACACCGTCTGGTTCTCCTGGGATACGCAGCTCGGCCGCGACGTGCTGATCGAGCCCAATGTGTTCTTCGGCCCCGGCGTCACCGTCGCCGACAATGTGAAAATCCGCGCCAATTGCCATATCGAGGGCACCGCCATCGGTTCCGGCTGCGAAGTCGGCCCCTTTGCGCGGCTGCGCCCCGGCACGGTGCTCGGCGAAAAGGCCAAGATCGGCAATTTTGTCGAAACGAAAAAGGCAATGCTAGGCAAAGGCGCCAAGGCCAACCACCTCACGTACCTCGGCGATGTGACCGTCGGCGCCGGCGCGAACATCGGCGCGGGGACGATCACCTGCAACTATGACGGCTATTTCAAATATCAGACGGTGATCGGCGAGAACGCCTTCATCGGCAGCAACAGCGCGCTGATCGCCCCCGTCACCATCGGTCGCGATGCGATTGTGGCCGCCGGCAGCGCGGTATCGCGCGATGTCGCCGCGGGCGACCTGCGCATGGTGCGCGCCGAGCAGCTGGTCAAACCCGGCTGGGCCGACCGCTTCCACGACGCAATGCGCAAGAAAAAATCGGGCAAATAACGCCATGCCGTTGCCGACGCTGACCACGCCGCGGCTGGTGCTGCGCCAGATCCGCCCGGACGACGCACCCGCGCTGTTCCCGGTGCTGTCCGACCCGGACGTGATGCAATGGTGGTCGAGCGGCCCGCATCGCTCGCTTGCCGAGACCGCCGATTATGTCGCTTCGAATGCCGCGGAAGGGGAGGGCTACGCGTGCTGGGCCATCACCTTGGGCGATGATGTTGCGATTGGCTGGGTGATTCTGATCGACGGCAAGCCTGACGTGAAGGAGATCGGTTATATCCTGCACCGAGATCATTGGCGCGGCGGGATCGCGCGCGAAGCCGTGGCGCGCGTCATCGACTATGGCTTTGCCGAACTGAAGCTGCGGCGCATCTTTGCCGACACCGATCCGGAGAACCGCGGATCGATTGCACTGCTCGAAAGGCTGGGCTTTCAATATGAAGGCCGTCTGCGCGGCGAGTGGGAAACGCATATCGGCGTGCGCGATTCGCTGATTTTCGGCTTGCTGCGCGACGAATGGACAATGGAGAAAAACCTGTGACCGACCGCTATACCGACAAGCCGTTCCTGCGCTTTGTCGATGCCTGGGTGCTGAAGGCGATCGGGCATCTGGACCCCGCGACGGAAAGCTATTGCAAGGCGATGGTGCCGCAGCTTGAACAAAGTTTCGGTTTGAAGGGTAGCTGGGAGCGGATTGTCGAACAGCAGATGAAATTCGGTCCCGAACTGCCCGCGCAAATCCGCAAAATCTGGACCGACGGCCAGGCGCGGTTCGAGGCGGGCAACGGCATGGCGGCCGATCCGGTGCAATTCGCGTACCTCTTTGTCGATAAGAACCTCCACAAGGATTGACATGATATCATGATATGATATCAGTATATCAATGACTCGCATTCTCGCCGATCTACCCGATGAAGACATTCAATGGCTCGACCAGCTTGCTGCCGAGCAGGGGAAGTCGCGCGCGTCGGTGCTTCGCGATGCCGTTACGGACTACCGTGCGCAGTCACAAGCGTCGCAGCGCAAGGATTGGCTCGATATTGGCTTTGGGGCGTGGAAGGATCGCACCGATATCGGCGATTCTGTGGAGTGGCAGCGGCGGGAACGTGCTGCCTCGACCCGCCCGTGGGATGATGACTACGAAGAGGTCAAAGCGGAGTTTCCCGACCTTTTCGACGCGGAGGATGATCGTCAGCGGCAAATCCATCTTGATATGCTGGCAGGAAAATACCCCGAGCCTAAAAAGCCTGCTTCTCAGTGAGCGGTTTTAGCTTTGATTCCAATGTGATAATTGATGCGCTGGCCGGGTTCGGTCCGGCGCGAGCGGAAATCGATCGCGCCACCGATTATGGTTCGCGCGCGTGGATCAGCCGCGTGGTGTGGATCGAAGTGATGTCAAAGGGCGAGGGCGACGGATTGCGGCGCGCCGAAACGCTTCTATCGGGTTTCAGCGTGGATGAAGTCGATGCCGAAATCGGTCGACGCGCTGCCGCCTTGCGCCGTGAACGCGGGAGGCTCAAGGCGATGGACGCCATCGTCCTCGCCACTGCGCTCACCCGCGGGCGCGTGCTCATAACCCGGAATATCAAGGATTTCCCGGCCAATATGCCGGGCATCCGTGTCCCCTATACGCTCTAAGACGAAAGCCAGACTGACATGTGCGGAATCATCGGAATTATCGGCAAGGACCAGGTCGCCGATCGCCTCGTCGACGGGCTCAAGCGGATGGAATATCGCGGCTATGACAGCGCGGGCGTGTGCACCGTGCAGGACGGCCAGCTGATCCGCCGCCGCGCCGAGGGCAAGCTGGCCAACCTCGTCAAGGAACTCGCGGGCAACCCCGCCTCCGGCAATGTCGGCATCGCGCACACGCGCTGGGCCACACATGGTGCGCCGACAACAAGCAACGCGCACCCGCACGCGACGGGCGAGGTCGCGCTGGTCCACAACGGAATCATCGAGAATTTCAAGCCGTTGCGCGAGGCGCTCCAAGCGCGCGGGCGCAGCTTCGAGAGCGAGACTGATACCGAGGTTGTCGCGCATCTGGTGAGCGAGCAGGTCGAGGCGGGCTTGTCGCCGCAAGAGGCGGTGCAGGCGGTGCTGCCGCAGCTGCGCGGGGCCTTTGCGCTCGCCATCGCCTTCCGCCAGCATCCCGACCTGCTCATCGGCGCCCGCCTCGGCTCGCCGCTCGTCGTCGGTTATGGCGAGGGCGAAACCTATCTCGGCAGCGACGCGCTGGCGCTCGCGCCGCTGACGCAGAAGATCGCCTATCTCGACGAGGGTGACTGGGTCGTCATCACCCGCGACGGCGCACAGATTTATGACAGCGTGAACAACCCGGTGACGCGCGAGATCACGACCAGCGGCGTCACCGCCGCCGCGGTCGAAAAGGGCAATTACCGCCACTTCATGCAGAAGGAGATTTTCGAGCAGCCGACCGTGGTCGCGCAGACGCTGTCCTCCTACATCCGCCCACTCGAACAGACCGTTGCGCTGCCGCAGATGGAATTCGACCTGAGCGCGATCGACCGCATCACGATCGTCGCTTGCGGCACCAGTTTCTATGCGGGCATGGTCGCCAAATACTGGTTCGAGACCTTTGCGCGCGTCCCGGTCGATATCGATGTCGCCAGCGAGTTCCGCTACCGCGACCCGGTGCTGCAACCCGGCGGGCTCGCGCTGTTCATTTCGCAATCGGGCGAGACCGCCGACACGCTCGCGGCGCTGCGCCATTGCAAGGCGAACGGGCAGACGATTGCGGTCGTCGTCAACGTCCCGACCAGCAGCATGGCGCGCGAAGCGGACCTGCTGCTGCCGACCCATGCCGGTCCCGAAATCGGCGTCGCATCGACCAAGGCCTTCACCTGCCAGCTCGCGGTGCTCGCCGCGCTGGCGGCGCATCTCGCGCTCAAAAAGGGCAAGCTCAGCGCCGATGAAGAGCATGAGATCGTCAAACATCTGATCGAGGCGCCCGCCGCGCTCAACGCAGCGCTCAGCCACGACGACGACATCGCAGCGATGGCGCACCTGATCGCCCCCGCGCGCGACGTGCTCTACCTTGGCCGCGGCCCCGACTATCCGCTGGCGATGGAGGGCGCGCTCAAGCTCAAGGAAATCTCGTACATCCACGCCGAAGGCTACGCCTCGGGCGAAATGAAGCACGGCCCGATCGCCCTGATCGACGAATCGGTCCCGGTCATCGTCCTCGCGCCCAGCGGGCCATTGTTCGAAAAGACCGTGAGCAACATGCACGAAGTGATGGCGCGCGGCGGCAAGGTCGTGCTGATCTCCGACGCCGACGGGATCGCCGAGGCCGGCGACGGTTGCATGGCGACAATCGAAATGCCCAAGGTCCATCCGCTCATCGCACCTTTGGTGTATGCGGTGCCGGTGCAGTTGCTGGCGTATCATGTCGCGGTGGCGAAGGGGACGGACGTGGACCAGCCGCGGAATTTGGCGAAGTCGGTGACGGTGGAGTGAGCTGGAATACCACCTGTCACTGCGGCGCCGTCTCGGTGCGTCTCGCCAAGGCGCCCGAGGAAATTGCCGAATGCAATTGCTCGCTCTGCTTCTCGCACGGTATCCTCTGGGCCTATTGTTCACCGCGTGACGTGGTGATCGAGGGTGAGACGCAGACTTATAATCGTGCCGATCGCGAAAACCCCAATTCGGATCTGCATTTCTGCCCGACCTGCGGCTGCGTGACGCACTGGTCGGCGACGGCGGGGCTGATCGAGCGGATGGGCGGCGCGGTCGATATGATGGGCGTCAACATGCGGCTGTTCAATCCGTCGCAGCTCAGCGGATTGAAGCTCAGCTTTCCCGACGGGCGCGATTGGTCGGGCGAGGGGGCGTGGGGCTATGTCCGTGATCCCGAACTCATGCGCTGACGATTGTCCGGGGCATCGGCTCTACTGTTCCGCCCACCGACAGAGGTTGAAAACTAATACCGCATACGGTATCATATTGAAATGAGCAAAGCGTACAAGCTGCTGGATCAGATGCGTCGCAATCCCGCTGGGGACTGGACGATTGAGGATATTCAGAAGCTTTGTGACCGGCTCGGCTGGGCGTGTCTGCCGCCAACAGGCGGCGGGTCGCATTGGAAAGTGGCGGTACCGGGGAGCGACACGATCCTAACCATCCCCGCGAAGCGCCCGATCAAACCGGTCTATATCCGCAAGCTCCTGCAATTTGTGAAGGATGGCAAGCATGGTTAAGGCGAAAGCAAAGCAGACCGAATATGCGATCATGGTCGAGCCGCTGGCGGAGACCGACGGTGGTGGCTGGCTGGCGACTGTTCCCGCGCTTCCCGGCTGCATGGGCGATGGGCCGACTCCAGAGGCGGCATTGGCGGATGCCGAAGCGGCGATCGCCGAATGGCACGACGCGGCGCGCAAGCTTGGCCGTGATGTTCCGGGACCAGCCTCGCTCGGTCAGTGGCGGCAGCGGGTTCCGCGTTCGCTGCACGAAAAGCTGAAATTGGTTGCGGCGCGTGAAGGGGTTTCGCTCAACGCCTATGTCGCGAACATACTTGCTGAAAGTGTGGGTCGATCAGCTTAGGCAAACGGCCCAATTCATCCGGCGGTCACCCTACCGTATTCGCCTGCGCCAGAATCGACGCCGCGATCTCCTCGATCGTCCCCGCGACCAGCAGCGGCGCGCCGCCGACCATGCCGACTTGGGTCTGGCCATTTTCATAGTCGCGGAGCCAGGCGACATTTTCGGCGACGACCAGATAATTGCCGCCGCGCGACTTGAGTTCGATGAATTTCATGCCGATGTCTCCTGTTCGTTCAGGCTCTAGGTACGAAGTATGAAGATTGTAGGATTCTGATGAGCTTCGCTGCGATCATTTTCGATTTCGATGGCGTGATCGCCGACAGCGAAGTGCGCGCGAACCATTCGCTTGCTGAAAGCCTGACCGCGGTCGGCATGCCGTCGAGCTATGACGAGTGCCTGCGCGACTATTATGGCCATAACTGGCAGGAAACGCAGCGGCGGATTGAGGCGCGGTTCGGCCGCCCACTGCCCGCCGATTTCCTCGCGACGCTGGGGTCGCTGCCGCGCGCGATCGCGTCATCCAGCCGCGCCGAATATATTGGCTGGGCGCTCGGGTTGTTCGGACTGGGGCATCATTTCGGCGATCATGTGTACAGCGCCGACGGGTGGGATCGCGGCAAGCCGTTTCCCGACATCTACCTCGCCGCCGCCAACGGGTTGGGCGTCGACCCGGCGCTATGCCTGGCGATCGAGGATTCGCCGACCGGGGCGCAGGCGGCGCTGGCGGCGGGGATGACGGTGATCGGCTTTTGCGGCGCCGGGCATATCGTCGATCGCGCGGCGCATGGCGACATGCTGCGCGCGGTCGGGGTGCATCATGTAGCACTAACTTTTGGTGAGATTGAGAGGCTGACGGTTGTTGCACGATAGTCCTCCCTGTGGCGCAGCCATGGGGAGGGGACCGCTCGCGCAGCGAAGGGTGGAGGGGCATTGCAGCGGTAGCGCCAAAGCCCCTCCGTCAGCGCTACGCGCTGCCACCTCCCCATGGCTTCGCCACGGGGAGGATATTTGCTGCAAAAAACGCTGTCCTACAAAACCCGGCTGGATTAGCCTCACACCCTGTTCGGTCCCGAGCGCGGGACGACATATGCAATCGCGCGTGAAGTTGCGCAGTTTTCTGCGGCTTTGCCGAAACCGCCCCAAGGAGAGCGCCATGTGTACCGAAGACACCGAAGCCGATCTGGATCGCGCCGGAATGGCGGTGGGTCGCCGCAGCTTTGCCTCGCTGGCCGGGGCTGGCGCGTTGATCGCGGCACTGCCCGCGCGGGCGATGGCGGGGAAACCGGTGAAAGGCCGCGACGTCGAGATTACGACGGCGGCGGGCATCTGCGACGCCTATTTCGTCGCGCCCACCAGCGGCAAGCATCCGGGGGTGCTGATCTGGCCCGACATCCGCGGCCTGCGCCCAGCCTTTCGCCAGATGGCCGACCGGCTGGCGGGTGAGGGCTATGCGGTGCTGTGCGTCAATCCCTTCTACCGCTGGCAGAAATCGCCGGTGGTTGATGCCGCGAACGATTGGAGCAATCCTGCGGTGCGCGAAAAGCTGTTCGGTTATCTGAAGCAGCTGAACAAGCCCGCGGTGGAAACCGATGCCGCGGCGCATCTCGCGTTTCTCGACGCGCAGAAGGAGGTCGACAAGACACGCAAGCTTGCCACCACCGGTTACTGTATGGGCGGGCCGATGACGATCTACACCGCGGCGTTGAAACCCGACCGCGTCGGCGCGGCGGCGAGTTTCCATGGCGGCGGGGTTGGTGCCGACAAGCCCGACAGCCCGCATCTGCTGATCCCCGGCACGCGAGCGGGCTATCTGTTCGCGATTGCCGACAATGACGACAAGGAAACCCCGAACGAAAAGGTCTTGCTGAAGGCGGTGCTCGAACCGCGCAAGCAATGGCACGAGGTTGAGGTGTATGCAGGTGCGATGCACGGCTGGTGCCCGCCCGATGGCCGCGCTTATAATGAAGCGGCAGCGGAAAAGGCGTGGGGACGGATGCTCGAGCTGTTCAAGGCGAGTTTGTAGCGCCCACCGCTTTAATCCGTTCGGGTCGAGCGAAGTCGCGACACTTTTCTGTGGCACACGCCTTCACGGGGTCTCGACTTCGCTCGACACGAATGGAACGGAGATTAGGCCGTGCCGCTCAGTGCGCGTGCGCGCCGCCGCTCGCGGCGTAGCTCGCATAAACGCGCTGGCCGCCGCTGCCGAAGGTCATCACCTTGTACGCCTCACGGTGGTCGCCATGCTCCATCCCGGGCGATCCCATTGGCATTCCGGCGACCGCAAGGCCTTTGACGCCCTTGGGCTTTTCGCGAAGCAGGCGGGCGATTTCCTTGGCGGGGACATGGCCTTCGATCACATAGCCGCCGACGAGCACGGTGTGACAGCTGCGCAGCGCCTGCGGCACGCCTTGTTTGTCCTTGATCGCAGTGATGTCGGTCGAATTGACGATCACCGCCTTCTGCCCGAACGACGCCTTCACCTGTTCGAGCCATTTGAGGCAGCAGCCACAGCCCGCGTCGCGGAACATCGTCGGGTTCGCGGCGTGGGCAACACTGATGGTGGCGGAGAAGGCGGCGAGGGCGAAGAAAGCGCGGCGGGCGGGGGACATGGCGGGGTTCCTTGTTGAATTCGAACGAAGAGTAGCAGCCGCGGCGCGCCGCACAAGCGGTTCAGCCCATCGGATAAAGGATGTCTTTGCTCACCTTATGCAATGCGGTCATCACCTCATCGCTCAGCACCAGATCCATCGCATCGAGGATCGGCTGGAGCTGGTCATCGGCGCTGACCCCGACGATCGTCGAGGCGACGAAGTCATGCTGTTTCGACCAGGCAGTCGCCATCGTCACCGGGTGCAGCCCGGCGTCGGCGGCGATCTGTAGATAGCGCGCGGTCGCGGCAAGGCTCTTCTCGTTGACGAAACGCTGGCCCATCGCGGCCTGCCGCCCCTCCATCGCAAGGTATCGCGAGAAGCGCGCACCTTTGGGCGTCGCGCCGCCCTGATATTTGCCCGACAACACCCCGCCGGCGAGCGGCGAATAGGGGATCAGGCTGACGCCTTCCTGGCGACACACCTGTTTCAGCTCATCCTCGAAACGGCGGTTGTTGAGGCTGAAATTATTCTGGATCGTGTGATAGCGCGCGACACCAAGCTTTTCCGACGCGGCGAGCGATTTCATGAGCCCCCAGCTCGTTTCGTTCGAGCAGCCGAGGATACGGACCTTGCCGACGCGGACGAGCTCGTCGAGCGCGTCCATCATCTCGTCATAGGGCGCGTCGTGGTCGGGCCAATGGGTCTGGTAGAGATCGACATAATCGGTTTGCAGCCGGGTCAGGCTGTCGTCGATCGCCTGAAAGATGTTCTTGCGGTCGAGCGCGGTCATCCCATTGCGGCACGGCGATTTGAACCACACATGGCTCGGCCCCGATACCTTGGTCGCGAGGATGATCGCGTCGCGCGGCTTGGTCTTCAGCCAGCGCCCGACGATTTCCTCGGTGCGGCCGACCCATTTGACATCGGGCGGAACCGGATATCCCTCGGCGGTGTCGTAGAAGTTGATCCCCGCCTCGAAGCAGCGGTCGAGGATGCGGAACGCCGCGGCCTCGTCGGTCTGGCTGCCGAAGGTCATCGTCCCCATGCAGATGTCGGACACATGGATGGCGCTCTTGCCAAGACGGCGACTCTGCATGGTTCTGTTCTCCGGTCAGAAGAGGGGAGCGCCGTCTTTAGGTTGCGGGATGCAACCTTGCAATCAGATCAACAGCGCGAGCGATCCCACCAGCAAGGCCGCCATCGTCCAGTTGAAAGCGCGCAGCCGCGCCGGACTAGACAGCCAGCCGCGCAACACCTGGCCCATCACCGCCCACAGGCTGGTCGAAGGGAGGTTGATGAGCCCAAAGATCACCGCGACGAGCAGGACCGCGCCCAGATTGCGGTCGGGCGCATAAAGCGCAATCGCGGTCAGTGCCATCGACCAGGCCTTGGGATTGACCCACTGGAACAGCATAGCCTGGACCAAGGTCATCGGCTTGCCGCGCGCGCCGCTTGCGGTGTCGGGGGCTGCGGCATTGGCGATCTTCCACGCGAGCCACAGCAGATAAACCACGCTGACGACCTTGAGCACGGTATTGAGGATCGGGAACAGGTCGAACAATCCCATCAGCCCAAGGCCAACGAGGATGATCATCAGCGTGAAGCCGATGCCAACACCAAGCGCGTGCGGGATGGTGCGGCGGAGGCCGAAATTCGCCCCCGACGCCATCAGCATCATATTGTTCGGCCCCGGCGTGATCGACGAGACGAGGGCGAAAGCGGAGAGGGCGAGGAGCGTGGTCTGGTTCATGGGCGCAACATAATGCGTTTCCGCGAGGCACGGGTTGCAAAGAATGGCGCCGATCGCTTATCATATGCAATCTATGAGCAAGATGGACGATATTGGTCGCAAGATATTGCGCGAACTGTCAAAGGACGGACGAATCTCGAACCTCGAACTTGCCGAGCGCGTCGGGCTGTCGCCCTCGGCGTGCCTGCGGCGGGTGCAGGAACTGGAGCGCAGCGGTGTAATCACCGGCTATCGCGCCATCATCGATCCGGCGAAGCTGGGGATGGGCTTCCTCGCCTATGTCACTGTCGGGCTGTCGACCCATACCAAGAAGGCGCAGGCCGATTTCGAGGCGGCGATGGCGGGGGCGCCCGAAGTGCGCGAATGCCACAATATTACCGGCGCCATCGAATATCTGCTGCGGATCGAAACCACGGATCTGGCGGCGTACAAGCATTTCCACACCGAAGTGCTCGGCGTACTGCCGCAGGTGCATTCGATCAGCACTTATGTGGTGATGGATTCGACGAAGGATGAGCGGGCGTAGGGTCCAAAGCCCCGTCATTGCGAGGAGCCGAAAACGACGCGGCAATCCAGAGCCTGCGTAAACCGCTCTGGATTGCTTCGCTTTGCTCGCAATGACGAAACCAAAGGTTGAACCGCAGGCCTACCAACCGCATATCCGTTTCATGACGAAACTTTCCTTCCTCGACCTCGTACCCGTCATCGATACCGGCACGATCGCCCAATCGCTCGCCAACGCCGCCGATCTGGCCAAGGATGCTGAGGCGCTCGGCTACCAGCGCTATTGGGTTGCCGAGCATCATGGCATGGCGGGGATCGCGAGCGCGGCCACCGCGGTCGTGCTGGCGCATATCGGGCAGGCGACGTCGACCATCCGGATCGGGTCGGCGGGCATCATGCTGCCCAACCATGCGCCGATGGTGATTGCCGAACAGTTCGGGACGCTGGAAGCCTTGTTCCCCGGCCGAGTCGATCTCGGCCTCGGGCGCGCGCCGGGGTCGGATCAGCGGGTCGCGCGCGCGCTGCGCCGCACGCTCGCCAGCGACGAGCGGCAGTTTCCGCAGGATGTGCTCGAGCTGCAAGCCTTTCTGGCGGGCGACGAGCAGCTGGGCATTACCGCGGTGCCGGGGGCAGGGACGCATATCCCTCTTTGGATCTTGGGATCGAGGACCTTTGGTGCGCAGCTCGCCGCGATGCTCGGGCTGCCCTATGCCTTTGCCAGCCATTTCGCGCCGGATGCGCTGGACGAAGCACTCGACATCTACCGGCGCCAATTCAAACCGTCGGCGCAACTCCCGGAGCCCTATGTCGCCGCGGCGTTCAATAGCTTTGCCGCGGATACCCGCGAGGAGGCTGAGTTGCTGGCATCGTCGCAGCAGCAGGCGTTCGTGGCGCTGCGCACTGGCAATCCGGGGAAAATGAAGCCTCCGCTCGCGGGTTATAAAGACAGCCTGCCGCCGAACGCGCGCGCGATCCTCGACCATGTGCTGCAATGTTCGGCGGTTGGCACTGCCGACGATATTTCCGCTGGCTTGCGGGCCTTTGTTGCCCGGACGCGCGTTGACGAGGTGATCATCGCTTCATCGATGTACGATCATGCTGCGCGCAAGCACTCGCTGGCGCTGACGATGGCCGCGGCGAAACAGCTTTAGCGCATATTCGTCATCCCGGCGAAGGCCGGGATCTCGCCCTAGAGTTATCTCGCGCCGGTGAGATCCCGGCCTTCGCCGGGATGACGGATTAATTGACCGGCGGATCGGCGGGTTCGGGCCGGAAGGTCAGACTTGCGAGCCGCCAAGCCAGTTCATTGCCGAGCAGATCTTCGGCGGTCGGGATCGCCTTTGGCGGCGCGCAATCGACTTCGGCGGCAATGTAGCGGCCCGTTTCGCGTAACCGGACATCGACGTCGCCGAATTGCGCCTTAAGCGCCGCCGTCAGCTGTTCGGCATCCTCTGACAGGTCATTCGAGTCGAGTGAGCGGGGGGTGCCGTCGAGCAGTTCGGCGACCGCCTTTTCCAGGGCGCCGATCGCGTCCTTGATGATGGACAACGAAATGAACAGCGCCGCGGCGGCGTCGGCCCACCACTAGCCCAGACCGATGCCGATGATACCGGCGATGCCCGCCAACCCGGTCTGCCAGTCGGCCTTTTGCATCAACGCGTCGGTGTGGAGCACCTTGTCGCGGATGCGCGTCGCGATCGGATGTTTGATGTGACCGAGGATCAACGGCGGCACGACCGAATAGGCGAGCGCGGCGATCATCAGCCAGCCGAGCCAGATCGTGTGGCCGAAGAGCGTGATGCCGCCGACGGTCGGATGCTCCTGCCGTACCAGCGCGGTGACGCTTTCATAGGCGAGGAAACCGCCGACCGAGAGCAACGCGGTGGCGGCGACCAGAAAGGCGAGGCTGTTGGCGCGGCGATAGCCGAAGGGGAAGCGCCGATTGGGTTGCTTGCGTTCCCAGTGGATCGACAACAGGAACACGATTGCGGGGACCAAGCTGAGTACATCCTCAATCACCGCGGCCTTCATCGCCTGGCTGCTGCCCATGACCAGCGCCATAACGGCGACGACGCTGATCATCCAGGCAAGTGTCCACCATTCGAGCCGTTCGCCATGGCGAACGTCGTCGGCGATCGCTGCAGGAATGCCGCCGTGGAGGCTCATTGGCCCAGCTCGGCGATCGCGCGATCAGTGGCGAGGATCAGGGCGTTTTCACCGTTGCGGCGAGCAATGCGGAGAACCGGTTGTTTGCTGTCATCGGGTTCGTGGCGTCCGACGGGTTTCGACAGCGCGACCTCGGCCTGCCACGGCGACGCCTTGGCGAAATGGCCGACGACGGCATCGACCTTGCCCTCCTCCAGCCAACGCAAGGCATGCTCGCCGTGCCCCGAGATGCGCATGAGGCGAGCATCGTGGCTTCGTGCATAGGTGCGGAGCATAGCGAGCGCTGGAGCGGCGTCGGGCGTCGCCGGCAAAACCGCGATCCGCATTTCGCCGGTCCGCGTCATCCGCTCGGTTGTCCCCGACGCGTCGCGCGGCAAGGTACCACAGCCGGTGAGCGCGAGGAGAACAAACGGAAGGGGCCAAAGCAGCGGTTTCACTCAGCGCGAACGCAAGCGCCGTGGCATGGTTGCACCGTGCGCGCCGTGTTGACGCACCTCGCGCTGGGGCAGTATAGGGGCGGCCCGACCAAGGGCGGCCCAGCGGGGTCGCCTTTTTACTTTTGTCTGAAAGGTGCCTGCCATGTCGATCACGCCGCTGATGCCCGTTTATCCCCGGTGCGGTGTGCGTCCGGTGCGCGGCGAGGGTGCCTATCTGATCGGCGAGCGCGGCGAGCGCTATCTGGATTTCGCCAGCGGCATCGCGGTGAATCTGCTGGGGCATGGTCATCCGCATCTGACCAAGGCGATTCAGGAGCAGGCGGCGACGCTGATGCACGTGTCGAACCTGTACGGTAGCCCGCAGGGCGAGGCCTATGCCGCGCGGCTGGTCGAGAATACGTTTGCCGACACGGTCTTCCTGACCAATTCGGGCGCCGAGGCAGTCGAATGTGCGATCAAGACCGCGCGCGCTTATCATTCGAGCGCGGACAACGCGCACAAGCACACGCTGATCACCTTCAATAATGCCTTCCACGGACGTACGCTGGGGACGATTTCGGCGACAAATCAGGAAAAGCTGCGCAAGGGTTTCGATCCGCTGCTGCCCGGTTTCGCCTATGCGCCGTTCGATGATTTGAATGCGGCGCTCGATCTGGTCGACGACAACACCGCAGGCTTTCTTATCGAGCCGATCCAGGGCGAGGGTGGCATCCGCCCGGCGTCGCAGCCCTTCCTGCAGGGATTGCGCGACATCTGCAACGAGCGCGACCTGATGCTGGTGTTCGACGAGGTCCAGTGCGGCGTCGCGCGCACCGGTTCGCTTTATGCCTATCAGGAATTCGGCGTCACCCCCGACATTATGGCCAGTGCCAAGGGCATCGGCGGCGGTTTTCCGATGGGCGCGTGCCTCGCCACCGAGAAAGCAGCGCGCGGCATGGTGATCGGTACGCATGGGTCAACCTATGGCGGCAACCCGCTGGCTTGTGCCGCAGGACAGGCGGTGCTCGACGTCGTGCTGGAGGACGGATTTCTCGACGGCGTGAAGGCGACCGGCGAGCGGCTGCGCGGGGCGCTTGAGCAGCTGATCCCCAACCATGACCAGCTGTTCGAAAGCGTGCGCGGCATGGGGCTGATGCTCGGGCTCAAGCTGCGCTCGGACAGCCGCGCCTTTGTCGCGCATCTGCGCGACCATCACGGGCTGCTGACCGTCGCGGCGGGTGACAATGTCGTCCGCGTGCTGCCGCCGCTGAACATCGAACAGAGCCATATCGACGAGTTTATCGAGAAATTATCAGCGGGCGCGGCGAGCTACACGCCGCCCGAGTCCTGATGTTGTCCGTTCCTGCAGAACGGAGGGGCTGATGCCCAATTTCCTGAACCTGGCCGACGCGGGTGGCGATGCGGTTGCGGCGATGATTGCCGATGCGATCGATCGCAAGGCGGCGCGCGCGGGCTGGCCAAAGGCGAAACCCGACGCCGATGCGCCGCTCGCCGATCATGTGCTGGCGATGGTGTTCGAGAAAAACTCGACACGCACACGTTGTTCGTTCGACGTCGCGATCCGCCAGCTCGGCGGGGTGCCGATGATCCTCGACGCCGGGACGACCCAGCTTGGCCGCGGCGAGACGATCGCCGACACCGCGCGCGTCCTGTCGCGTTACGCCGATGCGATCATGATCCGCACCGACGATCATGCCAAGATCGAGGAGCTCGCCGAATTTGCGAGCGTTCCGGTGATCAACGGCCTGACCGACCTGTCGCATCCGTGCCAGATCGTCGCCGACTTGCTGACGATCGTCGAGCAGGGCAAGGCGTTGCCGGGGCTGGAACTGGCATGGCTCGGCGACGGCAACAATGTTTTGTCGTCGCTGATCGAGGCCGCAGGGCTGTTCGGTTTCAACGTCCGCGCCGGTTGCCCGCAGGGCTATGGACCCGACGCGAGCTTTGTTGAAGCAGCGCGCGCCAAGGGTGTTCGCATCGATATCATGGCGGACGCGCGCGAAGCGGTCGCGGGCGCCGATCTGGTCGTCACCGACACCTGGGTGTCGATGGGGCAGGACCATGCCCACAACAAGGTGGCGGCGATGGCGCCGTTCCAGGTCGACGAAAGGTTGATGACGGGCGCCAAGGGCGACGCGATCTTCCTCCACTGCCTGCCCGCGCATCGCGGCGACGAGGTTGTCGATGCGGTGATCGACGGGCCGCAGTCGCGGGTGTGGGACGAAGCCGAAAACCGCGTCCATGCGCAGAAATCGATCCTGTTGTGGGCGATGGGGAAGCTGTGAGTTTGATGGTGTGAGCGACGAAATTATCGAGACCTGGTTTGACCAGCCGTTGCTGTTCACCATCGCCGCGCGCCATGTGCGCGGGCGGCTGGTGCGGCTGGGGCCGACGCTGAACACGATCATCGCGGCGCATAATTATCCACCAGTGGCCGAAAAGCTACTTGGCGAGGCGCTGGTGCTGACCGTGCTTCTCGGATCGACGCTCAAGGACGAGAGCGGCCAGATGACGTTGCAGGCGCAGACCGGCGGCGGGCCAATCGAATTGCTCGTGTGCGATTATCGCGGCGGCGAATTGCGCGGGTACCTCAAGTTCGACGCTGAGCGGCTTGCGGCGGTCGGTCCAGACCCGACATTATTCGCGCTATTCGGCGAAGGCTTCCTCGCGATCACCTTCGATCAGGCGACGACGGACGAGCGCTATCAGGGCATCGTCCCGCTCGAAGGCGCGTCGATCGGCGAGGCAGCCGAACATTATTTCGAGCAGTCCGAACAGATTTCGAGCCTGATCCGGCTCGCCGCGCGGCATGATGCCGAGGCAGGCTGCGTCGCGGGCGGGCTGCTGCTCCAGCATCTGCCCGAGGGCGAGGTCGGGCGCGACCGGCTGCACGTGCGCCACGACACGCCCGAATGGGACCATGCGCGCACGATTGCGGCGACGTTGAAGCCCGAGGAACTTACCGATCCGGCGCATTCGCTGGAAACGCTGGCGTGGCGGTTGTTTCATGAGGATGAGGTGCGCGTCGAGCCGGGGGTCATGGTGTCGCGCGGTTGTCGTTGCAGCACCGACTATTTCGCCGGCGTGCTGGCGCAATTTCCGGAAACCGAGCGGGTCGATATGGCCGACGAAAGCGGGCAGATCGTGGTCGATTGCGCCTTTTGTTCGCGGATTTTCCCGATCCCGCTTCACGAGATTGTTGCACCGAATTGACGACGAAACGGTCTAGGTCAGCGCCGAGTGGTTGAAATCGTCGCGCCGAATGCTTATCTCTATTCAAACGGGGTCGCGCAATAGCCCGCATATGGGCGCCCGATGGATAGGTAAAAATGGCGATCGCTGCTTCCTTGTTTCGATGTTTGCTTGGCGCGTCCGCGCTCGCTGGCGCCACTGCGGTACCCGCGCAGACGCCGTCGCTGGCGATGCTCGACGGGCTGGAAAAGGGCAGCTGGCAGCTGCGCGAACGCGGCAGTGATGCAGTGTTGCAAACGGTGTGCGTCGGCGACGCGCGGCGGATGATCCAGATCCAGCATCCGCGGGCCAATTGCTCGCGCTATATCATCGAGGACACGCCCAAATCGGTAACGGTGCACTACACCTGTCCCGGTGCGGGGCATGGCCGCACCAGCATTCGCAGCGAGACAAACCGGCTGGTCCAGATCGACACGCAGGGCATTGCCGACGGCAAGCCCTTCTCGCAGGCGATCGAAGCGCGCCGCGCGGGGCCGTGCTGACGCTCACTACGACGCTAACCAGATGTTAACCATCTTGCGCTAATCGGGAGTGGTGACACGCTGATGTGTGTCCTTCTCCCTAACGGCTTTCATGCCGCACTGGGCCGTGTGACCACCGTCACGCGGCCCGTTTCTTTTGGTGCGCCGCAGCAGGCCGCCCCTGCCGCCCCTTGCGCCGTTGCCAGAGCGGGCGTATCGGGCGCCGATGCACGATGTTGCCGGAAAAACCCTGATCGTCCTGTTGTCAGGCGGCCTCGATTCAATGGTGTGCGCGGGGCTCGCGCGCGAAGCCGGCGCGCGCATCGTCGCGCTGACGATCGACTATAACCAGCGCCACCGCGTTGAGCTGGAGTCCGCAGCACGGATCGCGGCGGAGGTGGGCGCCGCCGAACATATCGTCCTGCCGCTCGACCTGCGCCGCTTTGGCGGCTCGGCGCTGACCGCCGACATCGATGTGCCGAAAGATGGTGTCGGTAGCGATGTGCCGGTGACCTATGTCCCGGCGCGCAACCTGATCTTCCTGTCGCTGACGCTGGGGCTGGCCGAAGCGCGGCGGGCGCGGGACATTGTCATCGGCGTCAACGCACTCGATTATTCGGGCTACCCCGATTGCCGGCCCGATTTCATCGCCGGGTTTGAGGATCTGGCGCGGCTCGCAACGCGCGATGGCGATCAGGGGGTCGATTTCCGCATCCACGCACCGCTCCAGCATATGACCAAGGCGAACATCGCTGCCGAGGCGGCGCGGCTGGGGATGGACGCGGGAATGAGCTGGTCGTGCTACGATCCGACACCCGGTGGGCTGCATTGCGGATATTGCGATAGCTGCCGCCTGCGCAGCAAAGGATTTGCCGACGCGGGACTGACCGACCCGACACGCTACGCGGTCGGGCCTGACCGGTGACTTACGCGGTCAAAGAGATTTTCCTGACCTTGCAAGGCGAAGGCGCGCAGGCGGGACGCCGCGCGGTTTTCTGCCGTTTTTCGGGCTGTAATCTGTGGACTGGGCGCGAGCAGGATCGCGCCAAGGCCGTTTGCAAATTTTGCGACACCGATTTTGTCGGCACCGACGGAACGCTGGGCGGCAAATATGCGGATGCCGCGACGCTCGCAGCGGTGATTGCAGAATGCTGGGGAGCGGGCGGCGACGATCGTTATGTCGTGCTGACCGGCGGCGAGCCGATGTTGCAGGTCGATGCGGCGCTGATCGACGCGCTGCACGAACAGAGCTTTACAATCGCGATCGAAACCAACGGGACGTTGGCGGTGCCGCGCAGCATCGACTGGATTTGTGTCAGCCCCAAGGCGGGCAGTGAGTTGGTGCAGTTGAGCGGCGATGAGTTGAAGCTGGTGTGGCCGCAGCCGGGTAGCGACGTTGAAAAGCTCGCGGCACTCGAATTCACGCACCGACTGATTCAGCCGCTCGACGATCCGAACGCGGCGGCGAATGTGCAGCACTGCATCGATCTGGTGATGGCTGACCCGCGTTGGCGGCTGTCGCTCCAGACGCACAAAAGCCTGGGGCTGCGCTAGAACTCAGTCACCCTTCTTTGCCGCACTGTCGGCGGTGATCGCCTTTTTCGCGGCAGGAGCTGGGACGGCGTCGGGGTTTTCTTCCTCTTCGGTGTCCGCGGTTTCATCGTCCGAGCTGTCGGCTTCCGATTTCGCCGCTTCTTTCTTGGTGCCGTCGTCGGGCACGCTGTTGTCGACCGCGGTGCCATCGACGCTGGCGTCGTCGAGAATGATCATCGAATCGCTGACCGAACCCGGCTGCACTTCGACGGCGTCGAGCTTGGTAGTCGTTTTCCCCGCTTGGTCGCCGCTGCCGCAGGCAGCAAGGACGAGGAGCGGGAGCGATGCGAGGAAGATGCGGGTCATGCGCTGGTCCTAATCGGTCGGTCGGAGCTTGTCGAGAAAGGCGGGCAACGTGTGGGCCAGCGCGGCATCAACATCAGTGAAGGACGCAGGCTTGCCCAGCGCGGCGAGGCTGGTAACCGGAAATTCGGCGATGCCGCATGGCACAATGCCGCCAAAATGGGTAAGGTCGGGTGCGACGTTGAGCGAAAAGCCGTGCAGTGTGACCCACCGCTTCACCCGCACCCCGATCGCTCCAATCTTTGCCTCACGGCCATTTTGATCGTCGGTCCAGATGCCAATGCGGCCGTCGGCGCGGCGCGCTTCGACCCTGAGCAGTGCCAGCGCGTCGATCACCCAACCTTCGAGCGCCGACACATAGGCGCGAACATCGCGCCCGCGCTTTGTCAGGTCGAGCTGGACATAGCCGACGCGCTGGCCGGGACCGTGATAGGTGTAACGCCCGCCGCGACCCGCATCAAAAACGGGAAAGCGCGGATCGAGCAGCTCGGCAGGATCAGCGCTGGTTCCGCCGGTGTAGAGCGGCGGATGTTCGAGCAGCCAGATGCGTTCGCTGTCATCGCCAGCGTGGATCGCGGCTGCGCGGGCCTCCATATCGGTCAGCGCCGCGATATAGTCGGTCAGGCCAGAGGAGACGATCCATTCGGGGGGCGGCAGGCTGCTCATTGCGCGGGCTTCCTGCCTTGCCGTGGCGCGCGACACAAGGCTCTGCGCGCTGATCACCGACAGGGGTGGACAGATGCACCGAACAGCGGCACCTTCGCCCGCAATCGGGACATCAGAAAATGACGGGGTATCAATGGTAAAATTCGACATGGGCGCGGCGTGGGACGACAGCGTCCAATTGCTGAAATCGCATACCGCTTTGATCGGCACGATCGCCGGGGTGTTCTTTTTCCTGCCGGCGCTCGCGGTAGCCTGGTTCGGGCCGGTACCGATCGAGCCGCCCGCGGGGGCCAGCGTCGAACAGTCGATGGCGGCGCTTCAACAGACATTTCGCCAAATGATTCCCGGCCAGATCATCGTAGCGCTGACCACTATTGTCGGATCGGCGGCAATCCTGCGATTGTGGCTGGCGCGGAGCGGGATCAGCGTCGGTGAGGCGTTGACGTTCGGGCTGATGTTCTTTCCGACCTTGTTTGCGGTGCAGTTGCTGTCAGGTCTCGCGATCGGCGTCGGGATAATCTTGCTGATCATCCCAGGCCTGTACCTGGTCGGACGGTTGACGCTGGCGGCACCGAGCGTCGCCGATCGCAGCCTGTATAATCCGTTCGAAGCGCTGAAAACCAGCTGGGAACTGACGCGCAACAATGGCTGGGCGATCTTCTTCTTCCTGTTTCTGGTTACGATCGTGATCTTCATCGCCGCGATGATCGTCGGACTGGTCGTCGGCGCGATTGCCGGAACCGGCGATGGGTTTGGCCGGATGCTGGGCGGGGTCGTCGAGGCCGGGTTCGGTGCGATTGGCAGCCTGGTGTCGGTTGCGATTTCCGCTGCGGCGTATCGCCAGCTTGCGACGCGGAAGTCAACGGACGTGTTCCAGTAGCACCGGCTTGCAGGACGACTCTTGGGGAATGGGGTTTAACAACGGGGGAAGCGTGATGACAAAGATGAGCATAGGGGCGGCCTTTTCGGAAACCTTTGCGTTTCTGAAGGCCAATTGGATGCAGATGCTAATTTGGCTGGGCGGCGCGGTCGTTGTCGTTTGCCTGCTCGGCTGGTTGATGTTGCGCAACGCGATGACGACGATGATGATGGCGCAAGGCGATCCATCGGCGGCGTTGGGTTCCCTCGGTTCGTTTTTGCTTTTCGGGATCGTCGCCGGGACAATCGTCTATGCCGCGAGCTTGCTTATCTGGCGCACCGGGCTGGTGGGCGGTGAGCCTGCGAGCGACATCGGCTGGGGTCTGGGCGCCGGCGCAGCATTCATGTTCGCGCAATTCGTGGTTCAGATCGCACTCGTCATCGTCATGTATATCGTGATGTTCATCATCGGCTTGCTGGCGCTGGCACTCTTCGGAGCCAGCGGGATGTCGCTGGAGAGCTTTGCAACCGGGGGCGCGTCAGCCGGTCTGATCCTGTTTGGCGCAATCTTCTATATTGCGCTGATCGCGTTTTTCCTGTGGTTCTACGGCCGTTTGACGGTTGCCGGACCGCTGATGGCGGTCAACCGTTCGTCGAATCCCTTTTCGGCCATGGCTGAATCGTGGAAGCTGACCAGCGCATCGCAATGGACCATCGTCGGATTCTACCTGCTGCTGATCGTCTTGTTCCTGGTGGTCTTTTTCGTCATTTCGCTGGTCTTGGGCGGCGTCATGGCAGCCATGATGACGCCTGATGCAGGTGCAGGTTCGATGATTGGGGCGCTGGTTGTCGCACTGCTGGTGTATGTGCCGATCGTCCTGATCTCTGTGTCAATTCCGGCAGGGATATATCGCTTGATCAGCGCGAAAAGCAGTTCGGACGTATTTGGCTAACGCCAGCGGACCGCGACAATAGCGAAAGGGCGCTCCGGAAACGGGGCGCCTTTTTCTATCTCAGCTCCATTTGGCGAGCGGGGGCAGGCTCATCAGGATCGCGTCGATATTGCCGCCGGTCTTGAGCCCGAACAATGTGCCGCGGTCATAGACCAGGTTGAATTCGGCGTAGCGGCCGCGCCAGATCAGCTGCTCCTCGCGGTCGGCATCGGTGAAGCTCTGGTTCATCCGGCGGCGCACGATTTGGGGAAAGACGTCGAGAAAGGCTTCGCCGACGGCCCGGGTCAGCTGGAAATTGCGGTCGAATTCGGCATCGTCGCCGCATTCGAGATGGTCATAGAAAATGCCACCGACGCCGCGGTGGACGCCGCGGTGCGGGATATAGAAATAATCCTCGGCCCATTTGGCATAGCGTTCATAAACATCGGGGCCAAAGGGCGTGCAGGCGGCGCGCAGCCGCGCGTGGAAGGCGTCGGTGTCTTCCTGATAGGGGATCGGCGGGTTGAGGTCGGCGCCGCCGCCGAACCAGCGTTTGGTGGTGACCAGGAAGCGCGTGTTCATATGGACCGCGGGGACATGCGGGTTTGCCATATGCGCCACCAGGCTGATGCCGGTGGCGAAAAAGCTGGGGTCTTCGCCGGCGCCGTGGATTGATGCGGCGAAGTCGGGGGCGAACTGGCCGCCGACGGTCGAAACATTGACCCCAACCTTTTCGAACACTTCGCCGGTCATTACCCCGCGCACGCCGCCGCCGCCTTCGCCGACCGGCAGCCCATCGGCCTCGCGGTCCCACGGCGTATAGGCAAAGCGCGCTTCGTTGCCCGCCTCGGCTTCGATGCTCTCGAATTCGGCACAGATGCGGTCGCGGAGCGATTCGAACCAGTTGCGCGCGGTCTGCTGTTGCGGGTCGAGCGAGATCATGCCGGAAAGCCTTTCGTTTGCCTGAGCGCCTCGGCCAGCGCGATGCCAGCCGCGACCGCGACATTCAAGGAGCGAAAGCCCGGCTGCATCGGAATCGCGACCCGCGCCGCTACGGCATCATGGACATAAGGCGGCACCCCCGAGGATTCGGCGCCGAGCAACAGGACGTCGTCGGGCGCAAAGGCAAAGGCGGGCAGGGGCGTCGCGCCCGCGGTGGTGAGGAGCACGAGTCTCTGGCCCGCCTTGGCGCTCCAGTCACGAAAGCTGTTCCAGTCGGCGTGGCGGCGAACATTGGCGCGCACGGCATAGTCCATCCCGGCGCGTTTCAGAGCGGCGTCGGAAAAGGGAAAACCGCACGGCTCGATAATATGCGCGGACACCCCGAAACAGGCGGCCGTGCGCAGCGTTGTGCCGACATTGCCAGCGATATCCGGCTGAAACAGGGCGATTTCCATGATATTGCCATAGCGAGGGGCGGGGTGGGAATCGAGGGGCTTTGCTGCATTGCGATGATGGGGTGCCGGAAGGGGAAATTGCCTGTTGGCAAGCCCCGGATGTGCGGCTATCAGGCCCGCAATTCCCGGAGGGGCCGCCGGGGCGCGTCCGTTCGTGCGCGCGCCACAGGGCGACCCGACTTTCCGAGAACTTTGTCAGTTCACCCATGCAAGGGCAGTCGAATGGCCAGTGAATCCGAACTCAATGCCGGCATCGAAGATGGTGTGCGGCGCCGCGACTTTATCAATATAGCGGCGGTGAGTTTTGCCGGGGTTGGCGCGGTGGCGGTGGTGCTGCCGCTGGTTAACCAGATGAACCCGTCAGCCGATGTTTTGGCGCTGTCGACGACCGAAGTCGATATTTCGGCGATCCAGCCCGGTCAGGCGATCAAGACCAGCTGGCGCAAGCAGCCGGTGTTCATCCGTAATCTGGTCGCTGCCGAAATCGAAGAGGCGAAGGCGGTGCCGCTCAGCGACCTGCGCGACCCGCAGACGATCGATGAGCGGACCAAGCCGGGCAAGGAAAATTGGCTGGTCACGCTGGGCGTCTGCACCCATCTGGGCTGCGTGCCGCTCGGCGCTGCCGAGGGCGAGAACAAAGGCGATTTCGGCGGCTATTTCTGCCCGTGCCACGGGTCGCACTACGACACCGCGGCGCGCATCCGCAAAGGTCCGGCCCCGACCAATCTGGTCGTGCCGCCGTATGAATTCACCAGCGACACCGTCGTGATGATCGGCTGAGGAGCGAGATAAGATGAGCTTTCCCTGGGCCAAGCCTTATGAGCCGCAGCATCCGCTGATGAAGTGGATGGACGAGAAATTGCCGATCCCGCGCCTGGTGTATAACGCCACCGGTCCTGGCTATCCCGTCCCGCGCAACCTCAACTATTTCTGGAACTTCGGCGTCCTGGCGGGCGCCGCGCTGATGATCCAGATCATCACCGGCATCATTTTGGCGATGCATTATGCCGCCAATGTTGGGGTCGCGTTCAATTCGGTCGAGCATATCATGCGCGACGTGAACGCCGGCTGGTTCATCCGCTACGCGCATATGAACGGCGCCAGCATGTTCTTTATTGTCGTTTACCTGCATATTTTCCGCGGCCTTTATTACGGTTCTTACAAGGCGCCGCGCGAAATGGTGTGGCTGCTCGGCGTCGTGATCTTCCTGCTGATGATGGCGACCGCGTTCATGGGTTATGTGCTGCCGTGGGGTCAGATGAGCTTCTGGGGCGCGCAGGTGATCACCGGCTTCTTCTCGGCGATTCCGATCGTCGGCGAGCCGGTGCGGCAGTGGTTGCTCGGCGGCTTCGTCCCCGATAACGCCACGCTCAACCGCTTCTTCTCGCTGCACTATCTGCTGCCGTTCGTGATCCTGGGTGTGATCATCCTGCACATCTGGGCGCTGCATATCCCGGGGTCGAACAACCCGACCGGCATTGAGGTGAAGGATGAACAGGACACCGTCCCGTTCCACCCCTATTACACCGCGAAGGACGGCTTCGGGCTCGGCATCTTCCTGTTGGTCTTCGTCGCGCTGACCTTCTTCAGCCCGAACATGCTGGGTCATGCCGATAATTATATCCCGGCCAACTCGCTTTCGACGCCGGCGCATATCGTTCCCGAATGGTATTTCCTGCCCTTCTACGCGATTCTGAAGGCCTTCACCTTCAACTTCCTGTGGATCGACGCGAAGCTGTGGGGCGTCATCGCGATGTTCGCATCGATCGCGCTGCTGTTCTTCCTGCCCTGGCTGGACAGCTCGCCGATCAAGTCATCGACCTATCGCCCGCTGTACCGCTGGTTCTTCTGGGTGCTCGTCGCTGACGTGCTGCTCCTCGGCGTGTGCGGCATGATGCCTGCCGAGCAGCCGTGGGTGATCCTCAGCCAGCTGGGGTCGATCTATTACTTCGCCCACTTCCTGGTCATTCTGCCGATCGTCTCACGGATCGAACGTCCGTTGCCGATGCCGAATTCGATTACCGAAGCGGTCCTTGCCAAACATGCCCCCGACGCCGCGTCGGTTCCGGCAGCGGCCTGAGCGCCAGACTTTAACAGGAGCTGATACAGCCATGGTTCGCCCGCTCGGATTTCTCGTCGGCCTCGGTTTCATTACCGCGCTGGTGCTCGCGATCTTTACGACCCCGCTCAAGAACGAGCCGAATGTCGCCTATTCCTTCGTCAAGGAGCCCCGCCACCTGAAACTGGCAAGCGATGGCTTGGTGCCGCACTGGGACAAGGCGCAATTGCAGCGCGGCATGCAGGTGTACAAGGAGGTCTGCTCGGCGTGCCACAGCCTGAACCTCGTCGCCTTCCGCAACATTCAGGATCTGGGCTATACCGAAGGTCAGGTAAAGACCTTCGCCAAGGGCTTCCAGGTTCCGTCGGTCAACCCGGACACCGGTGAAGTCGCAACGCGCGACGGCTTGGCATCGGATCATTTTCCGGCGCCCTACGCCAATGACGTGGCGGCGCGCGCGGCGAACAACAACGCTATCCCGCCCGACCTGTCGCTAATCACCAAGGCGCGCGAAGGCGGCAAGGATTATATCTATTCGCTGCTGACCGGTTACCAGAACCCGCCGGCGAACTTGCCCGCCGAGCTGAAGCCGGGAACGGGGCTGCACTACAACCCCTATTTCCCGAACCTGAACCTTGCGATGGCTAAGCCGCTGAACGACGGTCAGGTGACCTATGCCGACGGCACCAAGGCGAGCGTTGATCAGATGGCCAAGGACGTGACCGCGTTCCTCGTCTGGACCGCCGAGCCGAAGCTGGTGAAGCGCGTGCAGGTGGGCTGGGCCGTGTTCTTCTTCCTGCTGATCTTCACCGTCCTCGCCTATCTGTCGTACCGCAACATCTGGGCCGACAAGAAGCATTGAGCAATTGAGGCAGGGCGATTGTGACCGCATGATCGCCCTGCCGCGCCAGCCCGACCTCGACCTCGCGTCGCTGGTCCGCACCATTCCCGACTTTCCCAAGCCGGGTATTCAGTTTCGCGACATCACGACCTTGATCGGGGACGCCGCCGGTTTTTCTGAAAGCGTGCGCCGCTTGAGCGCACTGGCCGCCGTCCACCGCCCCGATTTCATCGTCGCGGTCGAGGCGCGCGGCTTTCTGTTTGGCGCGGCGATGGCGACTGCGATGGGGTTGGGGCTTGTTCATGTGCGCAAGGCCGGCAAGCTGCCCGGCGTGACGATTGGGGTCGATTATCAGCTCGAATATGGCGTAGACCGGCTGGAACTGCACGAAGGTGCGGTGCTGCCGGGCCATCGCGTCGTGCTCGTGGACGATTTGCTCGCGACCGGCGGGACAATCCTCGCGACCGCAGAATTGATGCGCAGCGTCGGGGCTGAAGTAGCGGCCGCGCTGTTCGTCATCGACCTACCCGATTTGGGCGGTTCGGAGCGGTTAGGGGCGGCTGGGCTGCATTGTGAGACGCTGATCGCGTTTGACGGGGATTAGGCCGCTGTGGTTTGGGGAGCGGACGTTCGTCACCTGATCCAAAGTTCAGGAAAGTTCAGCCTTGTGCGCGCCGCGATGTGGACCTGTTGCTCCGTCGAAGTCGCCCCGACGCTCACGCATTTTGCCCGCCGCGAGCGACGACCTGATCCGCAAAAAGCGGGAGCCGAATGAAGGCTGGCACAGCCGAATAATGTAGGAAAGGCCTTTTTGGAGGTGATGTCTGTTTTGGGGTGGAGAGCTGACGTTCTCAGTATCCGTAGAATTCCGGTCTTTTGAGAATTGCGTCAACTGACGACCCGCGTCTTCTACGTCGATCAGGGTAAGCAGGCGGATCATTTCAGCACGATCTCTCGATATTGCAGCGCCTTCGAAACTGTCCATTAAGCCGGCGTCGAAAAGCCGCTCGTTGACCGTCATTCCTGCATAGCGGCTTTGATCAGTCATAAAGTTAAGATAAGCGACATGTCGATTGTCCACAACTGGTCGTTAGCGGACGACCGTTCTTTTACGCCGCGCAAACAAAAAGGCCCGCGCCGAAGCACGGGCCTTTTTGCGGTCACATCGTCACACGCCGTCAGAACGGCACCCAATTCTGCTTCTTGCGGAACTTCATATAGCCGACGTTGGCGCCCAGTCGCGCCCCGACTCCGACGCGGATCGGGATCAGGACGACGTCGCCGCGGCGCAGGTAGCTGGCGTTGAAGCCGCCCAGCAGATAGGCGGCGCCTTCGCCCGCCGGATAGCGCTTGTAGAGCTCTTCGCTGTCGAAGAGGTTGTAGACCAAGACGAAGGTGTTGCCTGCGTTGGCGCCCGCGTCGAAACCGATCGACGGCCCGGTCCAGTATGCGGGCAGTTCGCCCTCGATCTTGTGGTGCAACGTGCCCGACCCATAGCGCACGCCGAGCACCAGCGCGCCCCCGGCTTCGCGGCCAACGATATAAGCGTTGGGTTCGCCCTGCTTCTTGAGGATGTCCTCGATGAGACCTGCCAGCCCTTGCGCACCTTTGCCGAACACACCCTCGGCGGCGCCGATCAGGTCGTCCTGCTTGTAGGTGGCGGTATCCTCGGTGATGACCGTGGTTGTCGTCATGTCGCTGGGGGCTGCGGTGCCATCGGCGGTCGCCGCACTAGTCTGCTGGTCACCGGTGGCGAGGTCGCTGTCGTAATTGATCACTTCGTCGGTAGAATCGCTCGACACCGGCGGGGGCGGGGCGGGATTGTCGAGATCGGAATCGATCGTCGTATTGGGATCGATCTCGCGCATCTGCGCCGCAGCGGGAACCGGCGAAAGCACAAGGCCGAGCGAGGCCATGGCCGCCAAGGCAAAGCTGGTGAATGTTTTTCGCATGTCTGACCCCCAAAATTCGAACGGCGCGTGCGCGCCGAGACCGGCATTAATCATGACTCGGTTTGCGCGGCGGGCAATGAACCGGCGATGACCCGAGTCGATTTTGCGCCAGACTGAATCGATAACGCGCCAAAATGCTCTGCACCGGCGAAATTTTGCGCAATCTTAGGCGTTGCGGGGCGCGAGGTGCATGGCTATAGCGACCCGCCTAGGCCAACTGTCGTTAGCGCGACAGACCATGCGGAGACGTGGGTGAGTGGCTGAAACCAACGGTTTGCTAAACCGTCGTGCTGTGA
>NZ_DASYHE010000046.1:0-5776 GCF_035998965.1 Sphingopyxis sp. | reverse complement strand
CAGCCGGAACGCTTTCCAGAGTGTCCGTTCCAGCCTGCGCGGTCCTGCTGACCTGAGAGTTTCCGGGGCGGTTGCTCCTTCGGTGGTGAGGCGCCGGTTGCCCTGCCCTCACGCTCTCCCGCGCGGCCGGTCGAATCCCTTACGAAACCCGACAGACGCCCGAGCCTTGGCGCTGCCCTTATGCGGAGTCAATCGGCGAGCGCGCGGATTGCGTCGTTTTCGTGGATATGCACGCCCGAACCACCCTGACCCGCGAGATTGACGATCGCCGCGGCAACCGTGGCGCCCTGAATCGAGCGGTAGCGGCGGAAGGAACCGCGGAGCAAGGCATCGGCGAACGGCGCCGCAATCGTCGCCAGCCCTTCGCCCAGCCGCGGCGGTCCGGGTCGGTTGCCGAGCAGCAAGCCGGGACGTATCAGGTCGAGCCGCTTGAACCCGAGCGCGCGCAGCCCATCCTCGGTCTCGCCCTTGGTCCGCAGATAGAAATTGCCTGCTTTCGCCGACGCCCCGACCGAGCTGACTACGATCATTTGCGCCGTGCCGCCCTGCCGGGCGCCGCGCGCAGTCGCGAGTATGAGGTCATGGTCGACGGCGCGGAATGCCGCTTGCGAGCCCGCCTGGCGGATCGTGGTACCGAGGCAGCAGATGAGCACCGCCGGTTTTTCAGCGGCTATGATGTCGGGCCAGTTGTCGGGCGGTGCCACGCGTTCGGCATGGTGCGGCAGCAGCCCCGCGACCGGCCGCCGCGTGACGATCGTGACACTGCGGTCGCCGAACGCGTCGATCACCGCACGCCCGATCAGCCCGGTCGCGCCCACGATCAGAACGTCAGACATGCGCCAACGCTTCCGGCACCTCAGCGCGTCCGAAAATCTCGGCATAGCGGTCAATGGCAAAACGATCGGTCATCCCGGCAATATAGTCGCCGATGTGCCGGGTTGTCGCGCATTCTTCGCCGGGCAGACGCGCCGACCAATCCTCGCCCATCAGGCGCGGGTCGTCGGCATAGGCAGCGAACAGCCGCCCAACGACCTCGTTTGCTGCGGCTGCTGCCGCGACCTGTTCGGGGTGGTGATAAAGATTGGCGTACATGAACCGCTTCAGTTCGCGTTCCTCGGCCGCGAGTTCGGCGGAAAAGCCGCCGAGCGAGCGGCCCGCAGCGCGGACCTCGGCGACACTCGCCACGCCCGCCGCCGCGACATTGGCCGTGGTTGCGGCGATGACATCATTGACCATCACCCCAATCTGGTCGCGGACCAGTTCGCGCAGCAAGCGGTCGCGCGGCGCGCCGGGGAAGCGGTCCTCTACGGCGCGAAAATTGGCGGCGACAAACGGCTGTTCCATCAACTGATCGACGTCGAGCAACCCGGCGCGCAGCCCATCGTCGATGTCGTGGTTGTCATAGGCGATGTCGTCGGCAACCGCCGCAATCTGCGCTTCGAGGCTGGCATGGCTGCCCAAGTCGAGGCCGAAATCGCCATCAATATCGGCGAGCGCCCAGCCGGGGTTGGTCACCGGTCCATTATGCTTGGCGAGCCCTTCGAGCGTTTCCCACGTCAGGTTGAGCCCGTCGAACCGCGGATAGGGACATTCCAGCGCCGCCAGCGTGCGCAGCGTATGGCCATTGTGGTCGAAACCGCCATGATCCGCCATCGCGGCTTTCAGCGCATCCTCTCCCGCATGACCGAAGGGCGGATGGCCGATGTCGTGCGCAAGGCACAAAGCCTCGGTCAAATCCTCGTTCAGCCCCAGCGCCCGCGCGATGCCGCGGCCGATCTGCGCGACCTCGATGCTGTGGGTCAGGCGAACGCGATAATGATCGCCATCGGGAGCGACGAACACCTGTGTCTTGTGCCGCAGGCGGCGAAAGGCGATCGAATGGATGATGCGGTCACGATCGCGCTGGAAATCGTCGCGCGGCCCGCGAACAACGCGGCCCAGCTCGGCATAGCGGCGCCCGCGGCTTTGCGCAGGATCGCTGGCGCAAGCGACAACCGGAAACATTCAGATCCTCCCTGTCGCGCAGCGATGGGGAGGTGGCAGCGCGAAGCGCTGACGGAGGGGCTTTTGCACTACCGTTGCCGCCCCTCCACCATTCGCTTCGCGAACGATCCCCCTCCCCATGGCTTCGCCACAGGGAGGATTGGCGCTGGCTTCAGCCGCACTCACTTGATCGGATCGACGGTCTGGCCCGCCTCGCTGTTGAACAGGAACCCGTCGCCGCCAGCTTTTTTGTAGCCGGTCAGCCAGTCTTGCGCGGCCTTGCGGTCCTTGAACGGCCCGACCAACAATCGGCGGGTCTTGCCCCATTCGGCGGTCGCGCCCGCCTTGCCCTTGAACAGCTCGGGGCTCTTCTTGGCAAATTTGCCGAAATCGGTCGCCAGCGCGCGGGCGTTGGCGCCGGTCGCGACCTGCACCCAGATACGCGCGGGATTGGCCTTTTTCTCTGCCGCTTCGGCCTTAGCCTTGGCGTCGATTTCTGCTTTGGCTTTCGCCGCCACGGCGTCCTTTTCGCGTTTAGCTTCTTCGGCGGCGTCGGCGCGGCGCTTGTCTTCGAGCAATTTGGCGAGCGTGTCGGCGCCGATCGCATTGTCGGGCTGGCTTAGCTCCTCGGGCGGGATTTCGATCGACCCGACGATGTCGGCGAGCGATGCAAGGGGAGCGGCAGCGGCCGTTGACGGCGCAGCTGGCACGGCCGCGACGGAGGACGGCAACTGCGGCACCGTTGACGGGCCGTTCACGGAATTGCGGCCTATGTCTGCAATGGAAAAGCCGGGTCCGACGGGCGCGGCGGACTGGCTTGGGTTCGGCCCGATCGCAGCGGGCGCGGAGACGACTGCGGCGGGGGCAGTCGCTGGGACATCAACAACGGTCGGCGCTGGCCCCGAAGCGGCAGGAAAAGGATTTTCGGGTGTCGGTCCGCCCCGCACGGTCGTCGACGCCGCACCGCCTGCTGCGGGAAACGGGTTTTCCGCGGTCGGACGTGAGAGGGCTGGCTGCGGCGCAGGCGTCGGCGTCGAAGGTGCAACAGTCGCCGGGCGCGGCGTGGCGGCTACGGTTGTCGGCGGCGTGACCGGCTGGCGCGGCTGGGCATAGGCCGGCCCCACTGGCCGGGGGCTGGGCGTCGGGGTCGGCGCCGCTGCGACCGACGCGGCAGGTGGCCGCTTTGCGCTAGCCATCGCGCGCCTGCCGGTTGCGGCCGGCGGGGTCGGCGGGGGCGTCGCGGCAGCGACCTGCACGGGTTTGCGCTTCGCCCCCAGCTGGCCGTTCGGAAAACGCCCGAAATGCGCCGCCGCGGCCTGCTGCGCCGGATTGAGCCGGTCCATCTGGGTCAGATAGGGCAGGATATTCTGCGCCATTGCGGGCGGGATCGTGGCGTTGACGATCTCGCTCGCTTCACCGTCACGGCCGTTCATCGCAAGGATCATTGCGCGCAGCCGCCAGGCGCCGCGATCCTGCGCGCGCAGCTGCGGGGTCAGCATCTGGATCGCGCGATCGGCCTCGCCGCTGATCCCCAGCGACAGCGCATAGCGCCGCGTCAATTCGTCGCTGGGGGCGATCGAGAGCGCCAGCTGATAGTCGCGCTGCGCCGCATCCTGCTGCCCCAGCAAGTCGCGCGCCAGCGCCCGGTCGGACAGGAACAGTCGCTCGGGCGCGCCGAGCAGCTGCGCCTCGCCGAAATAATCGAGCGCCCGGGTTGGGTTCTCCATATGGACCATCGCCGAGCCGAGCGCGGCCTTGATCGCGCCGTCGCGCGGGCTGGCCTGCTCGGCGCGCACGAGAAAGCCGAGCGCGGCGCGATGGTCGTCCAGCTCGATCGAAGCGCGACCGGCGTCGAGCAGCGCCCGAGGATCGCTGTTGTTCGACGCGATGCGGGCGAGCGCCGACGACAGCAAAGTCCGGGCCGCTGTCCGCTTTTCCATCGCGGCTTTGGTCGCGGCATCGGGCGGCGTCACCTGCGCGGCGGCAGGTGACGCCATGAACCCCAGCAACAACGCACCGAACGCACCGGCGCAAAGCCGAACGCGTGTCGGCCTCGCCGTTATTTTCGCTTGCCGCATGGGCAATTCATCCCGATCTCCGGCCTGCCGTGCCCTGCGGGCAGCCGATTATGGCCCCGTTACTGGTTGTTCTGACGCCCCAGGAAGCGCGGGATGTCGACCCCGTCATCCTTATCGCCGCTTTCTGCCTCGGGCGCCGTGGCGCCGCGCGACAGGCGCGACATACGTTCGAACAGCGTGCCGCCGCCGATCGAACGGGCGGGCGACTCCTCGCCAGCCCCTGCCTCGCCGCCCGATGCCGGGGGCGGTGCCGTGCGGTAATCGGTCGCCGGCGCTTCGGGCGCGTCGAGCACCAGCTCTTGCGCGGTGTCATCATAGGTCGCCGCGACCTGCGACAATTCCATCGGCTCTTCCTCGGCCGCGGCCGCTTCGACGTCGACCGTGTCGCTCAGCGAAAAGCCCGGTGCCGGGTCGCTGGCTTCATCAGCCAGGGCTTCAGCGACGGGCTCTTCGTCGACGACCGGCGCAAACGCCTCTTCGATCACTGGCGCGGGCGTCGCCGCGCGCGCGGGAGCAAAGGAGAAGCTGCGCGTGGCGGGCGAGGCCTGCGCCGCGATTTCGCCCGTGCTGTCGATACCGGTGGCGACCACCGACACGCGGATCTTGCCATCCAGGCTGTCGTTGAACGCGCTGCCCCAAATGATGTTCGCATCGGGATCGACCAGCTCGCGAATATGGTTGGCAGCCTCGTCGACTTCCATCAGGCGCATGTCTTCGCCGCCGGTGATCGAGATGATGACGCCCTTGGCGCCCGCCATCGACACGCCGTCGAGCAGCGGGTTCGCAATGGCTTTCTGCGCCGCTTCGAGCGCGCGGCCATCGCCTTCGGCCTCGCCGGTCCCCATCATCGCCTTGCCCATTTCGCGCATCACGCTGCGCACGTCGGCAAAGTCGAGGTTGATCAGGCCGGGCATCACCATCAGGTCGGTAATCCCACGCACACCCTGCTGAAGTACTTCATCCGCCATGGTGAAGGCTTCTTTGAAGGTCGTGTTGGGGTTGGCGACCAGGAACAGATTCTGGTTCGGAATGACGATCAGCGTGTCGACATGATCCTGCAACTCGGCGATCCCCGAGTCTGCCGACCGCATCCGCCGCTGCCCTTCAAAGGTAAAAGGTTTGGTCACGACGCCGACGGTCAGGATGCCGCGATCGCGCGCTGCCTTGGCGATGACCGGCGCCGCCCCCGTGCCGGTGCCGCCGCCCATGCCCGCGGCGATGAAGCACATATGGGCGCCGTTCAGCGCCTCTTCGACCTGTGCGATGCTTTCTTCGGCGGCCGCGCGGCCAACCTCGGGCCGCGAACCCGCACCCAGCCCCTGGGTGATCTGCGTTCCCAGCTGGATGCGCCTTTCGGCGGGTGATGCGTTCAACGCCTGCGCGTCGGTGTTCGCAACGATGAAATCGACCCCCTCAACCCGCGAGGCAATCATATTTGCGATGGCATTGCCGCCCGCGCCGCCGACACCGATCACCGCGATCCGCGGCTTCAGTTCGTCGACTTGTGGCGGGCCAATGTTGATGCTCATCAAAAAGTCTCCCTGCAGCGGCGGACAGGTGCCGCTTCCCCAACCTTGCGACCCAAACGAGCGGGTGTCCCGCCGCCCGGTTTTCTTACCCCGCATTGCACTATTGTGACCGGGGAATCACCCAAAAAATTAACCTTTTTTCGCGTTTCACCGCTAAAAACTGCTTTTTAACGCCGCCATCAACCG
>NZ_DASYHE010000029.1:0-37987 GCF_035998965.1 Sphingopyxis sp. | reverse complement strand
AAGATTTGGGACCGGGTCCAGAGAAGACACATTCCAGCGGATGAATGGATATGCCGCCCTTCGGGCTGGAAGCACGAGCAAGCGCCCATTAAATCGATACTTCAAGCGGCTTATAACATAAGTGTCCCCGCGAAGGCGGGGACACCGATACTGCGGTTCAGCAAACAAGGATTTTGGGGGTTTTCGCGCACGAAATCCAGAATGCCCGTAAGCGGCCCATATCCAGCTATTCGATTGAGCACCAGGCATGACGACAGTTTGCCTTGGCGTTCCATAATTCGTCGGTGCACTCGTCCAATGGCAGTTGGTGGCCCAGCATCTTCCGGTCCCAAAAATTGATCAGGAAGATAAAGGGGTTTGACGCGCGAGAGATGATGTTGGAGGCGGCCTCGCCGCTTGTGCAGGCCGTCATGGGCTGAGAGGATGAGAACCTCCTGTCATAAAGCTGTAGGTATGGCGGCTCAGGTTTGGGCAATAAGGGTCGCACACTCTCGCAAAAGCGAAGCTCCCCCGACGCTACCCGGAGTACAGTGCTTATGTCTGACATTATTGTAGTTGCTCGCCTCGATCCAGCGCCCTCGTTTTATGGGGGTGAGTATATCAATATCCCGGTCATCACCTTGCCGGCCAATAATTTTGAGGTTGACGGAAAAACTCTTCGCGAAGTCTTGGAAGAGCGAGACAGTCAGCTTGATCCGATCACGATCAATGAGACAGAAGATTCGCCGGAAACGACGATGATTGGCGTAAGCAAGAGCGAGGCCGCGGCCGTAGCGGCCGCCCTCGCAAACGTGGGCAACAATGAGGATCTGTCGAACTCGTTCGACGAGATGGTGGCCAAGAATGTGAAGCTCCGTGTAGAGGTGGTGAACACGGCGCCGGCGGATTTTGAAAGCACGCAGGCTGGGGGCGTCAGGTTTCCCGCCACGCAAGCCCCGGATGGCACGCAGTCATTTGCCGAGAATAGCGAGGTTGTCATCACGGTTGTGGGCAGCCGTCTCAACGATGCGGCTTATGGCGATCTTAGTTTTCGGAGCGTGTTGGCGCACGAGCTGGCTCATCTGATGCGCGATTCGAGCGGCAAATTTTTGACCGACGTTAGCGGTGATACCTATAACGAAGACGGCCAGCTGCAGAGGGATCTGTTCGAGGGTTTTAAGGCGAAGGAGTTTCTAGATTCTCCCGACATTGTTTCCGACGTCACGCAAGCGGATCCCGGCGGTATTTACGGGCCTCAATACGGACTGCCTGGGACGAACGCGAACAATTATCTGATGGGGCCTGTCTTTTCGGCAATGGGTACGATCAGTACGGCCGACGGGAATGACATCGTGCTGCTACCGGGCGGTGCTCATCAAGTCGCTGTGACGCATGTAGGCACAAAGTTGATTTACTGTGCTGGCGGCATGAACACCTTGATTTATCCTACTGGGACGGATCTTCGGGACGCCAAATATGAGCGCATCGGTGATGATCTGTATATCTCGTTCGGGGACGAAATTTCGGCGCTGCTGGAAGATAACGTCGTCGTTCTGATGCGCTTTTTTCAGGAGGGTTATTTTTTGACCGCCCATGTATATGGCGGCGACCCGCAGAATCCTGCGCACTTTAAGACTTTTTATGGTCTCGAAGTTTGAGCCATGTTTGGCTGTGCGAGGATGGGCGCCATTTCGTGCCCATCTTCGTATCTATCGGATTAAAATGGCGATCGGGGTTGAGATGAGAATTCGTTTGTTCGGCGCGCTAGCGGTATCGATGGTAGCGGCGTCACCGGCTCACGCCATGTGTGTCAATCCTCCTGGCGTTGGCCAAGACCCAGCAATCACCGCGCGGTACTTGACCGAGAAGTCCGATTTTACGGGGTTCGTGGTGCGCTTGAACGATGTGGTCAAGGACGGGGCGCTGCGGCAGCATTTGCTAATCGTCCGATCGTTCAAAGGTCCCTCGGAGGGCACTGTGCTCTTGGCGCCCTATGGTGACGAGGCGGGCCACGTTCTAGCCGGATCCTCGTTGCCTATGGTGAACATGCTTATCGGTGCGACGGGTCTGGTTTCGTTGACGCTTACAACTGAAGGTTTTAGCTCGAATGAATGCTTTGATCGAGCGTTGTCGAAGATCGATCGACCGACGTTGGCGATGGAACTGCTGAAATCATTGCCCGCCTCGCCCAGCTGAGCATATTGGGCTTGCTGGCCCTGATTGGTAACTGGTGTTTTTAAACACACGGGTGTGCATGGCTGTCCATCGTCAGCTCAAATGGCTACTCTGAGCGAGTTATAACATAAGTGTGCCCGGGAAGGCCGGGATCTCACCCTCTCGGATTGACCCACCGGCGAGATCCCGGCCTTCGCCGGGATGACGAGATACGGAACGGCAGGTAAACAATTCACCACGCGCGCCGACCGGCGCTCAAACTTTCATGCCGTAACGTCTTTCCACTTGACGTGCACGTAAACGTAAGGTCTTTTGGCGAGCGATAAGTTGCGGCCGACTCCCCGCTTGCGTTCGGCTGCCGCAAGGGAAAGGAAATCCATGTCGCTCGATCATCTGTCGCGCACCGCCTACACCGACGATCATGAGGCGTTTCGCGCCACGGTGCGCCAGTTCCTCGAAAAGGAAGTCGCCCCCAACGCCGCGCAATGGGCCGAGGACAAGATCGTCCCCAAGTCGATCTGGCCCAAGGCGGGTGAGCTTGGCATGCTGTGTCCGACGGTGCCCGAAGAATATGGCGGGCTCGGCCTCGACTTCGGCTACAACGCGATCGTCGATGAAGAGAGCGCCTATTACGGTCGCGCCACCACCGGTTTCTCGCTCCAGTCGGACATCGTCACCAATTATATCGTCAAATATGGCAGCGAAGAACAGAAGAAGCACTGGCTGCCCAAGATGGTTGCGGGCGAGGTCATCACCGCGATCGCAATGACCGAACCCGGCACCGGCAGCGACCTTCAGGGCATGCGGACGACCGCGAAAAAGGATGGCAATCATTATGTCATCAACGGGTCGAAAACCTACATCACCAACGGCCAGAACGCCGACCTGATCCTGGTGTGCGTCAAGACCGACACCGAAGTCGAGCCGGCGTGGAAGGGCGTCTCGATCGTCCTCGTCGAGGCCGACCGCGAAGGCTATGAGCGCGGCCGCAATCTCGACAAGATCGGGCAGGACGAGGCCGATACCTCGGAAATGTTCTTCAACGACGTCCGCGTCCCGATCACCAACTGCCTGGGCGAAGAGGGCAAGGGCTTCATCTATCTGATGAGCGAACTGCCGCAGGAACGGCTTTCAATCGCGGTGTCGGCGCAGGCATCGGCGCAGCGCGCCTTTGACGACACCGTCGAATTTACCCGCGACCGCAAGGCGTTCGGCAAGCCAATCCTCGATTTCCAGAACACGCGCTTCGTGCTCGCCGACCTCAAGACAAAATTGCAGGTCGGCTGGGCGCATCTCGACTGGGCGCTGGCGCGGCACCTGAAAAAGGAACTGACCCCGGAAGAGGGCGCCGCGGCAAAGCTGTGGCACACCGAACTGCAATGGGAAGTCATGGACAAATGCCTCCAGCTGCACGGCGGAGCGGGCTATATGAACGAATATCCCATCGCCCGCGCCTGGCGCGCCGCGCGTGTAACGCGCATCTTTGGCGGCACGAACGAGATTATGAAGGAACTGATCGGGCGGAAACTATGACTTGGGCCCAGATTCTCTTTCTTCTGAACGGTCTCTGGTTCTTCGCGGCGTTCATCCAGTTCAGCATTGCGCAGACGAACACCGCCAAGATCCTGGTACCGCGCGAGGCGCGCGACAATGCGCTGGTGCCGACGATCAAGGCGAGCGTAGCCTTTCTCGGCGGCATGAACCTCGCCCTCGCACTGCTCGCCTTCTATCTCGCGACCGCGCCAGCGGCTTTTGCAGGGGCCGAGCAACAGATCGTGCTGTTCGCCTTTTTTGCCGCGGCCAATTTTAGCCAGTTCTGGTTCAACGTGCCCGTCGCTGTTCGGGGTGGGCGGATTGGACAGGCTTACTGGCCCGTGTTTTCGGGGCCGATGCTCATGATTTTTGTCATCGACGCGGCGCTCGCGGGGGCAGACGCGGTGGCCGCATTTTATATTTCGACTAACTGATCGATCATTGAAAGGATTACTCCATGGCCCATGCCTATATCGTTGATGCCGTCCGTACCGCCGGCGGCAAGCGCGGCGGCAAGCTCGCCGGTATCCACCCCGTCGACCTTGGCGCCGCGGTGTTCGACGCGATCGCCGACCGCAATGATTTCGACACATCAAAGATCGACGACGTCATCACTGGCTGCGTGTCGCAGGGTGGGCAGCAGACGATGGACCTTGGCCGCAACGCCGTCCTCGCCTCGAACCTGCCCGACTCGATCCCCGCGGTGACGATCGACCGCCAGTGCGGCTCGTCGCAGCAGGCGATGATGTTCGCGGCGCAGGCGGTGATGTCGGGGACGCAGGACATCGTCCTCGCCAGCGGCATCGAAAGCATGACCCGCGTCCCGATGGGCAGCGTCGCGACCTTGTTCATCAAGGAAGGCCTTGGCCACTATAAGTCCGAGCGGCTCGAGGAAAAATATCCCGGCATCATGTTCAGCCAGTTCATGGGCGCCGAAATGATTGTCAAAAAGCACGGCTTCACCAAGGACGATCTCGACGCCTATGCGTTCGAAAGCCATCGCCGCGCCAAGGCAGCGACCGAAGCCGGGCATTTCCAGCGCGAAATCGTCGGGCTCGACATCGACACCCCCGACGGCCGCCAGACCCACCTCGTCGACGAAGGCATCCGCTTCGACGCCACCCTGGAAGGCATTGCGGGCGTGAAATTGCTTCAGGAAGGCGGCACGATCACCGCCGCCTCGTCGAGCCAGATCTGCGACGGCGCCAGCGCGGCGCTGATCGTGTCCGAACAGGCGCTCAAGGATCATGGCCTGACCCCGCGCGCGCGCATCCACCATGTCTCGGTGACTGCGGGCGACCCGGTGATCATGCTCGAAGAACCGCTGTTCGCGACCGAAAAGGCGCTGAAGCGCGCGGGCATGAAGATCGAGGATATCGACGCCTATGAAGTCAACGAGGCGTTCGCGCCGGTGCCGCTCGCGTGGCTGAAATATCTCGGCGCCGACCATGCGCGGCTCAACCAGCACGGCGGCGCCATCGCGCTTGGCCACCCGCTCGGCGCCAGCGGGACCAAGCTGATGGCGACGTTGCTCGGGGTGCTCGACGCGACCGGCGGCAAATATGGCCTCCAGACGATGTGCGAAGGCGGCGGTCAGGCCAACGTCACGATCATCGAACGGCTGTAACGACATAAACCCCTCCCCTTCAGGGGAGGGGTAGCGAGACTTGGCAGCTTGCTGCCTAGTCGCAGTGGGGTGGGGTTTATCGGCCTTGCTCTGCGCCGCGAAACCCCACCCCAACCCCTCCCCTAAAGGGGAGGGGCTTTAGTCAGGAGAAACCACATGAAACTCGACTCCACCGTATCCGCCGTCGTCACCGGCGGTGCCTCGGGTCTCGGCGCCGCCACCGCGCGCGCACTCGCCGCCAAGGGCGTCAAGGTTGCGATCTTCGACCTGCAGGAAGAAAAGGGCAAAGCCCTTGCCGAAGAACTCGGCGGCGTGTTCTGCGAATGCAATGTCACCGACGACGCATCGGTCGACGCCGCCTTTGCCAAATCGCGCGAAGCGATCGGCCAGGAACGCATCCTTGTCAATTGCGCCGGGACCGGAAACGCGATCAAGACCGCCAGCCGCAGCAAGGAAGACGGCAGCATCAAGCATTTCCCGCTCGATGCCTTTAACTGGATCATCCAGATCAACCTCGTCGGCACCTTCCGCTGCATCGCCAAGTCGGCGGCGGGCATGATGACGCTCGACCCGACCGAAGACGGCGACCGCGGCGCGATCGTCAACACCGCGTCGGTCGCCGCCGAGGACGGCCAGATCGGCCAAGCCGCTTACTCGGCATCAAAGGGTGGCGTCGTCGGCATGACCCTGCCGATCGCGCGCGACCTTGCGGCCGAAAATATCCGCGTCAACACCATCCTGCCCGGCATCTTCGACACCCCGCTGCTCGCCGGTGCGCCGCAGAATGTTCGCGACGCGCTGGGCGCCTCGGTGCTCAACCCCAAGCGGCTCGGCAATCCGCCCGAATATGCCGCGCTGGCGCTGTGCATGATCGAAAACGGCTATTTCAACGGCGAGGACGTCCGCCTCGACGGCGGGATTCGCATGGGTCCCCGCTGATATGCGCAGAGCGCGATGACATGATATTGACCCACCGTGATTGCCCCCGGAAGTTCGCCGGCAAGAAGCGTCTCGCAGGACGGGCTGGTTGCCCGGTCCAGAGACGCGCCGCTGTCCGGCGGGCTTCCGGGGGCAACCCCTCCGGGGCGGGCCGATTTTGGCCGATTGCCACGTTGCTCGTCGGGCACGATGTCCCGCATCGCGCCGCTCCTCGCGCCTCGCACTCGGCCAAAATCGACTCCGTCACGGTGGGCCAATATCATGTCATCGCGCTCTAGACCGGAAAGCTGGCGGCTGAACCCCGCCAGCTACCCCGTCTGTGCCGAGTTCCAGACGCGGTTTCAGGACATGGACATCAACGGCCACCTCAACAATGTGGCCTTTGCCGCGCTGTTCGAAAGTGGCCGGGTGATGATGAACCGCCAGGTCCGCCCGCTCGGCGAGCGTCCCGCCAACGAACGCACGATGGTCGCCGCCGTCGAGATCAGCTATCTCGCCGAGGGCAATTTCCCCGATCCGGTCCAGATTGCGACCGGCATCGGCCGCCTCGGCACCTCCAGCTGGACGATCGTCCAGGCGATGTTCCAGAACGGCCGCGCCATCGCGACGTGCGACACCGTGGTCGTGTGCCGCACCGACAATCAGGCGAAGCCGCTGCGCGCCGAGATGGTCGCCGAACTGACCGCCAATCTGGTGACGCCCATCTAATTCTTCGTCATTGCGAGGCGCCGAAGGCGACGCGGCAATCTCCAGCTATCGGCCTCGCGCAAGGCCGATAGCTGGAGATTGCTTCGCTGCGCTCGCAATGACGATGGTCGCTAAATCGCCGTATCGCCCTCCGGCACCGACCGGATCAGGTCGCGCGCAAAGCCGATCAACCCGATCTGCCGTCGCCGCTTCAATCGCTCGGCGCGCAAAATCGCCATCACTTCGCCATAACATTCGTCGACATCGTCGTTGATCAGCACATAGTCATAACCGTCCCAGTGGCTGATCTCGTTCGCGGCGCGGGCCATGCGCGCCGCGATCACCTCGTCGCTGTCGGTCTTGCGGCTGCGCAGCCGCCGTTCCAGCTCCTCCATCGTCGGCGGCAGCACGAACACGCGCACCACATCGGGCCCCGCTTCCTGATACAGCTGCTGCGCGCCCTGCCAGTCGATGTCGAACAGCACGTCCTTGCCCGCCGCCAACAGCTCCTCGACCCGCACGCGCGGGGTGCCATAGCGGTGGCCGAACACATGCGCCCATTCCAGAAATTCGCCGTCGGCGGCCATTTTCTTGAACGTCTCGGTATCGACGAAATGATAATCCTTGCCGTCGATCTCGCCGGGGCGCGGCGGGCGGGTGGTGGCCGAGATCGACAGCGCGATGTCGGGGTCGACGCCCAGCATCTTTTTCGAGATGGTGGTCTTCCCCGCGCCCGACGGCGAGGAGAGGACGAACAACACGCCGCGGCGGTTCAGGTGGACGCTTTCAGCCATGCGCGCTATTCGCCTGACACAGGGCAACGGTCAAGCGCGAAGGGCGGCCAGCATGATGGGGATTTCACGCACCGGCTGGCTCGTCGCGGCCGCGCTATTGGCCATATTCACCGCGATCCTCTTCGCAATGGGGCGCCCGCCGATCTGTCCGTGCGGCACGATCAGCTTGTGGCACGGCACCGTCCAGTCGGACCAGAACAGCCAGCAGATTTCGGACTGGTACAGCTTCAGCCACATCATCCACGGCTTTATCTTCTTCGGCCTCGGTCGCTGGCTGCTGCCACGCCAGCCGCTCTGGGTGCTGCTCGCACTCGCGATCGGGATCGAGGCGGCGTGGGAAATCCTCGAAAATTCACCGATCATCATCGATCGCTACCGCGAAGTGACGATGGCGTTCGGCTACAGCGGCGATTCGATCCTCAATTCGGTCAGCGACGCACTATTCATGATCGCGGGCTTCCTCGCCGCCAGTCGGATGCGCTGGTGGGTGACGCTCGCCATCGCGATCGTTTTCGAACTTTTCACGCTGTGGACGATCCGCGACAATCTGACCCTCAACGTCCTGATGCTCGTCTCGCCAATCGAGGCGATCAAGGAATGGCAGGCGGCGGGCTAGCCGATCCGCCGCGATCCATGCAGGAATCGAACCGGCTGCCAAAGGCGTCGATTGAGGTAGCCACGCCGCCCGCGACGGTGAAGCGATAGATTTCGCCCTGCCCGGGGATCAGCTCGGCGCGCACCGTGTCGGGATCCGTCCCCGCTTCGGTGCGCCCATGCAGCCGCCCCATCGTCAGCTGAAGCTGCATCCCCTGTGGCGCGACGCGGATCGTGCCGTAATCGGCATTGCAATAATCGCCGGCATAAGCAGCGGGCGACAGGCTCAGCTGCGACGGGCGCGCGGCGCGTTCGGCGCGCTGCGTCGTAAGCTTTTCGACCTGCTTCGCCCATTGGCCCGCTAACGCGTCCAATTGCGCGGTCGCCCGCACCTCGGCCTCTGCCGCGCCAAGCCGATACCAGTCATAGGCATAGAGTGCCACCAGATCGACCAGGCGGAATCCCACGCCATCGTCATTTGCGGTCACCGCGACCCCCAGCCCGGTGTCCGGCTGCACCGACACATGCGCCCGCGCCCCGGCGAACGAGCCAAAGGCGTGATAGAGTGTACCGCCGTCAAACGGGCCGGAATACCAGCCCAGCCCATATCCCGTCCGCCGAAACGGCCCGAAGGCGCTTTCGATCGTCGCCACCGGCTCGCGCGCCGCCTCGGCAGCCTCGGCCATCGCGCCGCGGCCCGCCAGTTGCAGCGCCAGCCAGCGCGCCATGTCGTTCGCGCTCGCAACCATGCCCCCCGCCGCATGCATCGTCTGATCGACCTTGGTCAGATACACTCGCTGGCCGCCGCTATAAGGCGCCGCAACCGGTGTCCGGGAACCACCCGCTGCCAGTCCCTCGGCCAGCGTCTCGGTCATGCCCAGCGGGGTCAACAGCTCCGCCTCGACGATGTCCTGCCAGCGCAGCCCCGTGCGCCGCTCGATCAGCAGCGCCGCGACATTATAGCCGATATTGCTATAGCGGAACGTCCCGGCGGGCGTCTCGGCATCGGGCTTTAACCCGGCGAGCAGCCGCTCCAGCACTGCCGCGTCATAGTCGCCACTATAGGCGAGCCGGAACGCCATCGCGTCGCCCGCCAGCCCGTGGCGATGCGCCAACAGATCGCGCAGGCTGATCTGGTCCGCGCGAATCTCTTGGGCAAAGGCCAAATCGGGCGCCAGTTCGCGCATCGTCCAGTCGAGATCGATCGTCCCGCGCGCGTCGAGCCGCGCCAGCGCGGTGCCGACAAAGGCCTTGGTCGACGACGCGATGTAAAAGGGGGTGTCGGCGGTGGCCGCGATCCCGCCCTCAACATCGGCGCGCCCCTTCGCGCCCACGAACACCGGTGCGCCGTCACGAACGACCGCGACCGATAGGGCAGGGACCGACGGAAAGCGCGCCATCGTGTTTTCGAGAAAGCGATCGAAGTCAGCGGCAAAGGCGCGGTCTTGCACTTCCCGACTTTCCGCGACCGGTGCGGCGATCGTCGCACCATCGCCGGTCTGCGCGAGCGCCGCCTGAGCCGCCAAAGCGGCGACTGCCATCCCGATTGCCCGCCCTATCGCGCTCCGCGCCATGACCCATTCCCTCTCGCTTGTGTATTAATTCAGCAATACAGCAGGCGCCGGTGAAGGCAAGGTACCGGGTCAATTGAAGGCCCGATACCCCGCTCACACCGAATCGGGTCAGGCCCGTCCGCACGTGCTGATGAGGGGAGCTTCGTGCCACATCAGCGTAGCAATGTCAAGAATAATAACCAATATGGTACAAAGCGCCGTAGCCGCGCTTGTCCGGCGTTTGGGCAAACCGTCTGCGTTGGGGTAGGCGGCTTGATTAGTGAACCGCTGGGCGCGTGCCGTTGGTGTCCAGTGGGATCGCCGGAGGCAGCGCATCGCCGATGGCCTGCCCGTCGGGCGCGACATCGGTGGTTCCGGCATAGCTGTCAACCACGCCTGCGCGCGCCAGTTCGGGATCGACCGCGTGGGCTTTTTCAGCCGCCTGCCGCGCTTCGGCGCGCTCGGCCCATTTTTTGGTCAGATAGCCTGCCGCCGCCCAAGCAGCCATGGCGGCATAGCGCTGCGGAAACAGCCGCCGCGCCGCGAACAGCGCGCCTGCGCCGATCACCGCACCCGCGACCGGGTGATTGCCCTTTTGCCTTCCGATTGCGCTGCCCAGCATCCCGCCGACGATCCTGCCAATCATGCCCAAATCTCCTTCTCCCCTATCAATTCGCTAAGGGGCTTTGGGTTCCGGCCCCAGCATCAATCGCGGATCGACCAGCCGGTCAAAGGTCGCGGCATCGATAGCGCCAAGCGAAAGTGCGGCCTCGCGCAGCGTCGATCCGCTCTCATGCGCCTGTTTGGCGATCTCCGCGGCGCGATCATAGCCGATCGCCGGGGCCAGCGCGGTGACGAGCATCAGCGAGCGATCGACCAGCTCGGCAATGCGTTCGCGATTGGGCTCCAGTCCTTCGACGCAGTTCTTGGCAAAGCTCTCCATGCCGATGCTCAGCAATTCGATCGATCGCAGCACATTGGCGCCGATCAGCGGTTTGAACACGTTGAGTTCGAGATGCCCCTGCACCCCGCCGACGGTCACCGCCTGATGATTGCCGATCACCTGCGCGGCAACCATCGTCAGCATCTCGCACTGGGTCGGATTGACCTTGCCCGGCATGATCGAGCTTCCCGGTTCGTTCGCGGGCAGGAGGAGTTCACCCAGCCCCGAGCGCGGGCCGGAACCGAGCAAGCGGATGTCATTGGCGATTTTGGTCAGACTGACCGCCAGCGTGTTGAGCGTCCCGGAAAACTCGACCAATGCGTCGTTGGTCGCCAGGGCTTCGAACTTGTTGAAGGCGGACTGAAACGCGATGCCGGTCAATGCACCGATTTCGATCGCGAAATCCTCGCCAAACCCGGCGGGTGCATTCAATCCGGTGCCAACCGCCGTCCCGCCTTGGGCCAGGTCATGGAGGAGAATGACCGAGCCGGTTATGCGGGTCGATGCCGCCGCCAGCTGCCAGCTATAGCCTGAAAATTCCTGCCCCAATGTGAGCGGGGTGGCATCTTGCAGATGCGTGCGCCCGATCTTGACCACATCGCGCCATGCCTGAGCCTTGTCGGCGATGGCGTCGTGGAGCGAGTGGAGGGCGGGGGTCAGTCGGTCGCGGGTCGCCAGCGCCGCGGCCACATGCAGCGCGGTTGGAAAACTGTCGTTCGACGACTGGCTCATATTGACATGATCATTGGGATGCACCGGCGATTTGCCGCCGCGCTGCCCGGTCAGCATCTCGTTGGCGCGGCCCGCGATCACCTCGTTGACGTTCATGTTCGACTGGGTGCCGCTGCCCGTTTGCCAGATCGTCAGCGGGAACTGGTCGTCATGCTGGCCCGCGACGACTTCCGCCGCCGCCGCCTCGATGGCGTCCGCAATTTTGGCATCAAGGCCATGGTGGCGGTTCACCCGCGCCGCGGCTTGCTTCACCATTGCCAGCGCATGGATGATCCCGATCGGCATCCGCTCGTGCGGCGGGAACGGAAAATTTTTAAGGCTCCGCTGCGTCTGCGCGCCCCAATAGGCATCGGCCGGAACCTCGATCGCCCCGATGCTGTCCGTCTCGGTCCGCGTGCCGCTCATCCCACCAGCATCCGCGTCACCAGCACCGCCCCGCCCCAGATCATCGCGACCAGGCCCAGCATCTTCCAATATCCCGTTTCGCCGACGCGGCGGCGGAGCCAGGCTGCGAGCAGCCATGCGAGCACCAGCGCCGGGGTCAGGATCAACAGGCTGAAACGCAGCAGGCCGTCGGCCATCTGGCCGCGCGATGTCGCTTCTCCGAAGAGGGTCAGGCCCTCGACGCTCCACCAAAAGGCGGCAGTCAGGACCAGCATCCCGGCGAGTGCCCAATATTGCCAGAACCGGCTGGGGGGCCATGGCGCCGCCACGGCGTTACTTCCTTTTGCCGAAATCCACCGTCACGACGTTCGACCCGTCTTCGTTCGTCACGTCCGGTCGATCATTGTCGGCTGCGTCATGTGGTTCGGGTGCGGTCGCCTCGTCGTCGCTGACCTGGAACTGCAAACCGAAATCGACCGATGGATCGACGAACGCGGTAATCGCGGCATAGGGAATGGTTAGGATCGACGGCGTCTGGTTGAACGACAGCCCGACGCTGAAAAAATCGGCGGCGACCTTCAGGTCCCAGAACCGGTTCTGCAGCACGATCGTCATTTCGTCGGGGAATTTGGCGATCAGATGCGCGGGAATCGACACCCCGGCCGCCTGCGTCTTGAAGGTGATATAGAAATGATGCTCGCCCGGCAGGCTGTCATAACCCTCGATCTGGCGCAGCACGCGGCCGACCACGGCGCGCAGCGCGTCCTGCACGATTTCGTCATAGGGAATCAGGCTGTCGCGAACGTCATCGGTCATGGGGCAGGGGGATGAACGGGCCGGGCGGATGGGTCAAGGGGGGAGAGTCGCCTTGCATGGTGAAAAGTGGCTGCTATGGGGCAGGACATGCGAACCGCCACCGTCCAGCGCACGACCAAGGAAACCGACATCGCGATCGCCGTCAACCTCGACGGCACTGGCGACTATTCGGTTTCGACCGGCATCGGTTTCCTCGACCATATGGTCGAACAATTGTCGCGCCATTCGCTGATCGATATCTCGATGCAGGTGAAGGGCGATCTTCACATCGACCAGCACCACACGGTCGAGGACAGTGCGCTCGCGCTTGGCGAGGCGGTGTTGAAGGCGCTCGGTGACAAGCGCGGCATCGCGCGCTACGGCGAAGCGCATGCGCCGATGGACGAAACGCTGACGCGCTGTATCCTCGACATTTCGGGGCGCCCGCACTGCGTTTACAAATCCAGCTTCTCGCAGCCGCGGCTGGGCGAGATGGACACCGAGATGTTCCCGCACTGGTTCCACAGCTTTGCGCAGACCGCTGGGATCACGCTGCACATCGAGACGCTCTACGGCGAGAATAACCACCATATCGCCGAAAGCCTGTACAAGGCGCTGGCGCGCGCACTGCGCCAAGCGGTCGAAATCGACCCGCGCAAGGGCGATGCGATCCCCTCGACCAAGGGGGTGTTGTGACATTCCCCCTCCCGCAAGCGGGAGGGGCAGCGAGACTTGCGAACTTGTTCGCTAGTCGCAGCGGGGTGGGTGGCTGCACCGTCGCTGACCCACCCCTAACCCCTCCCGCAAGCGGGAGGGGGATTAAGTGACCATTGCCCTGATCGACTATGGCGCGGGCAATCTTCGCTCGGTGCATAATGCGCTCGTCGCGGCGGGTGCAACGCAAGTGGCGGTGACCGCCGATCCCGATATCGTCGCCAAGGCCGACCGCATCGTGCTGCCAGGCGTCGGGGCGTTTGCTGCCTGCATGAATGGGCTGTCCGCAATCCCGGGCCTCGTCGAAGCCATGGATCGCCGCGTTCGCACCGACGGTGTCCCCTTTCTCGGCATCTGCGTCGGCATGCAATTGCTCGCCGATGCGGGCGAGGAGCATGGGCGCCATGCGGGACTCGGCTGGATCGGCGGCACCGTCCGCGCCTTCGACCCCGCGCCGGGCCTGCGCATCCCGCACATGGGCTGGAACGACGTCGTGCCGACCGCCGCGCATCCGGTAATCGCCCAAGGCGAGGCCTATTTCCTCCACGGCTATCATTTCGCCGACACCGCCGACGTTGCCGCCACCAGCAGCCATGGCGCGACGTTCACCGCCGCGGTGGCGAAGGACAATATCGTCGGCGTCCAGTACCACCCCGAAAAAAGCCAGGCTTACGGCCTCGCAACGCTCGAAAGATTCCTCGCATGGCGGCCCTGACCATCTTCCCCGCGATCGACCTCAAGGGCGGACAGGTGGTGCGCCTGGCCGAGGGCGATATGGACCGCGCGACCGTCTATGGCGACGACCCGGCGGCGCAGGCCTGGCTGTTCGCTGATGCCGGCGCATCACACCTCCATGTCGTCGATCTCGACGGCGCCTTTGCGGGCGCCAGCGTCAACGGCGCCGCGGTCGAAAGCATCATCGCCGCCTTTCCGGGCAAGGTGCAGGTTGGCGGCGGCATCCGTGATCGGGAAGGCGTCGACCGTTGGCTCGCGCTCGGCGTCGATCGCGTGATCATCGGCACCGCGGCGCTCAAGGATCCCGAGTTTGTCAAATCGGCGGCGCGCGACCTGCCCGGGCGGATTATCGTCGGCGTCGATGCCCGCGACGGCATGGTCGCCACCGAAGGCTGGGCCGATGTGTCCGACGTCCGCGTTGAAGATCTGGCGCGGCGGTTCGAGGATGCCGGGGTTGCCGCGTTGCTGTTCACCGACGTCGGCCGCGACGGGTTGCTCAAGGGCTGCAACGTCGCGGCGACGGTGGCGCTGGCGCAGGCGGTTGCCATTCCGGTGATCGCAAGCGGCGGGGTTGCCGACATCGGCGACATCCATGCGCTGCGCCCGCATGTCGCCGATGGCATTGAAGGCGTGATTACCGGGCGAGCGCTCTACGACGGGCGCCTCGATCTCGCCGAGGCGATTGCGGTGGGAAATTCCCCTCCCGCTGGCGGGAGGGGTTAGGGGAGGGCATGTTTTATAAGCCCACCTTCACCAACATACCCTCCCCCAACCCCTCCCATAAATGGGAGGGGGGCCGGTGACCGTCCGCGTTCGCGTCATTCCCTGCCTCGACGTCGCCGACGGGCGCGTCGTCAAGGGCGTGAACTTTGTCGATCTGCGCGATGCTGGCGACCCGGTCGAGGCGGCGCGTGCCTATGACGCGGCGGGCGCCGACGAACTGTGTTTCCTCGACATCAGCGCCAGCCACCAAGGCCGCGGCACCTTGCTCGACATGGTCAGCCGCACCGCCGCCGTCTGCTTCATGCCGCTCACCGTCGGCGGCGGGGTGCGCAGCGCCGACGATGCGCGCGCGCTGCTGCTCGCGGGCGCCGACAAGGTTGCGGTGAACAGCGCCGCGGTCGCGCGCCCCGAACTCGTCGCCGACATCGCCGACCGCTTTGGCAGCCAGTGCGCGGTCGGCAGCATCGACGCGCGCCGCGTCGCCGATGGCCGCTGGGAAATCTTCACCCACGGCGGGCGCACACCCACCGGCATCGATGCCCTCGACCACGCCATCCGGCTTGCCGATCTGGGCGTCGGGGAATTGCTCGTCACCAGCATGGACCGCGACGGGACCAAGGACGGCTACGACCTCGCGCTCACCCGCGCGATCGCCGACGCGGTCAGCGTGCCGGTAATCGCCTCGGGCGGGGTCGGCAATCTCGATCATCTGGTCGCCGGGGTGATCGAGGGTGGCGCCAGCGCAGTGCTTGCCGCCAGCATCTTCCATTTCGGCGAAGCGACGATTGCCGAAGCCCATGCGCGGCTTGCGGCCGCGGGATTGCCGGTGCGGTCGCACTCCAGTGCTCCCTAGTTGGATCGTCACCCCGGCGAAGGCCGGGATCTCGCCGGTGCGATATGGCGCGACGGAGAGATCCCGGCCTTCGCCGGGATGACGGGTGGAGGAGGACGCGGTTAGGGGTGGTCAGGCGCTTACCCTGCTGCAATAGAAGCCCCATGACCTCCAAATTCCGCCTTGCCGACCGGACCCACGATCTTTTCCCCATCCTCGGCTTCATCGCCGCGCTCGCCAGTCTCGCGATGCCGCTCAACGCGTGGATAGTGGCGATCATCCTGATGGGAGCCGTCGTCGCGGCGGTCCACCATGCCGAGGTGATAGCGCACCGCGTCGGCGAGCCTTTCGGCACCCTCATCCTCGCGCTCGCTGTCACCGTGATCGAGGTCGGGCTGATCCTCACGCTGATGCAGGCCGAACCTGAAAAGGCGCAGACGCTGGCGCGCGATACCGTGTTTGCGGCGGTGATGGTGATCGTGAACCTGATCCTCGGCCTTTGCCTCTTGAGCGGTGCGATCCGTCATCACGAGCAGCGGTTCCAGCGTACCGGAATGGGCGCCGCGCTGGCGACACTGACGGTGCTGACGGTGGTGACGCTGGTGCTACCCAATTTCACCTCGAGCGCGCCGGGATCCTATTATTCGGCAACCCAGCTCGGTTTCGTCGCCGGGGTGTCGCTGATTCTCTACGGCACCTTCGCGCTGGTCCAGACCGTCCGCCACCGCGACTATTTCCTGCCCGATGCCGATATCGATATCGACGGTGACGGCGTGCCCGACACCCATGCCGAACCGCCGACGCTTCAGCGCACCGCCATTTCGGGCACGCTGCTGCTCGCCAGCCTGTTCGCGGTGGTGCTGCTCGCCAAGAATCTGTCGCCGGTGATGGGCGCGCTGCTCGCCGATTGGGGCGCGCCGCCCGCGGTGCTCGGAGTATTGATCGCCGCGGTGATCCTTGCGCCCGAAGGGCTGGCGGCGGTGCGCGCGGCGAAGGCCGACCGACTCCAGACCAGCCTCAACCTCGCGCTCGGGTCGGCGCTGGCGACGATCGGCCTCACCATTCCCGCCGTCGCGGTGCTGTCGATCGTCACCGACCTGCCGATCAGCCTCGGCCTCGATGCCAAGTCGACGGTGCTGTTGTTCCTGTCGTTGATCGTCGCGTCACAGACGCTGGCGAACGGGCGAACCACGGTGCTGCAGGGGGTGATCCACCTGATGCTGTTCGCGATCTATCTGTTCACGACCTTCGTGCCGTAGCGGGTTGGCCGTCGCAAGCGGCGGTCAGGTCTTCCGAACGAACACCGTGCCCGCCGAATAACCCGCGCCGAACGAACAGATCAGCCCGGTATCCCCCGCGACCATGTCTTCATGGTTCAGGTGAAAGGCGATGATCGACCCGGCGCTCGACGTGTTGCCATAGGTGTCGAGCACCGTTGGGCTTTCGTCGTCGCTCGCTTCATGCCCCAGTACGCGCTGCGCGATCAGGCGGTTCATGTTGGTGTTCGCCTGATGCAGCCATAGCCGCCGCATGTCGCCGCCTTCGAGGCCCAGCACCTCCATCTGCTCGACGATCATGTTCGCGACCATCGGCACGACTTCCTTGAACACCTTGCGGCCTTCCTGGACGAACAATTTGTCGCTCTTCGGCCCGTCCTGGTCGATCCCGCCATGGGCGCGGTTGAGGAAGCCGAAATTGTTGCGGATATTGTTCGAAAAGACGGTCTTCAGCTTGGTGGCGAGAATATCCCAATGCCCCGCAGGCGCGATATCCTTGTCCTCGACCAGGATCGCGGTCGCGACGTCGCCGAAGATGAAATGGCTGTCGCGGTCGCGCCAGTTCAGGTGCCCCGAACAGATTTCGGGGTTCACCACCAGCACGCTCCGGGCATGGCCCGCGCGGATGTAATCGGCGGCGGTCTGGATCCCGAACGTCGCCGACGAACAGGCGACATTCATGTCGAACCCGAACCCGTCGATGCCCAGCGCGTCCTGGATCTCGACCGCCATCGCCGGATAGGCGCGTTGCATGTTCGACGCCGCGCACAGCACCGCATCGACTTGCGCCGCATCGCGTCCGGCCCGCGCCAGCGCATCCTTGGCTGCCGCAACGCCGATTTCGGCCATCAACGACAGCTCGTCATTGCTGCGCTCGGGCAGGCGCGGCGCCATGTGCGTGGGATCAAGAATGCCCGTCTTGTCGACGACGAAGCGCGATCCGATGCCGCTCGCCTTTTCGATAAATTCGACACTGGACTCAGCCAGTTCGGCGATTTCACCAGCTGCGATCGCTGCCGCATTTTCCCTATTGTGCAACGCAACATACGCGTTAAAACTCGCAACAAGTTCTTCGTTGGCAATGCGTTCGGCGGGGGTGAAAAGGCCGGTTGCGGAAATGACCGGCTGCGGTGTGTGCGACATGATGGACCTGCAAGTGTCTTATGGTTTCAAGGCACGCTGATTAGGCCCGCTCGCGCCGCCGCGCAACGCCCCTCGACTGGCTGAACGATCGCCGACACCATGGTTAACCCGCCGCTAACTATTTTGGTGGCACATTGCAGAGTTGCGGCCTCCGGGGGGATGGCTCCTCGGGCGCCGTGCAGGAGCACGACCATGGCGACGCGTTCGGGACCGGCAGCCGGTAATCTGTCGATTGCGGAAATCAAGGAATTTGCGGCCTTTCCGGCGGCGACGCAGCGGTACATCCGTCGCTCGCTCGACATCGGCTTGGAGCGCGAGGACGCGATCGCGCGCTGGTCGCGCGACATGGTCGAGGAAACCGCGATCCGCGTCCAGGCCCGCGTCTATCAACGGATCACCGACATCCGCGCCCATATCCCCGACGACAGCGGCCTCGATGCGCTCGAAGGTTTCATGGCGCCGCTGGTGGCGGTGTCGGCATTCGATCTGGGGCAGGACCGCCTGCCGGGCTTTGCCTCCTACCGTTTCCTCTACGAACGCCTGCTCGGCGCACACGCGCGGCCGTGGCTGCCCGGCGCCTTTTGCGCCGCGGCATCGCTACCGCACCTGCATCCCGACAAGCGGCGATTGCTGCTTCAGTCGATCAGCGAAGCCGCCGCGACCGCCCCGGGCTGGTCGGCGCGCGAGCCGAGCTTTTACCCGGAGTGGGTCGAAAAGATCGACGAGACCAAACCGGCGAATTGATGGGCTGCTTCGGGGTGGGAAGCGGACCTTCCCTTATTCGTCATCCCGGCGAAGGCCGGGATCTCACCCTATCGGTTTTCCGCACCGGCGAGATCCCGGCCTTCGCCGGGATGACGATAATGGTATGACCACTTTCGGTCGCAACCCGCCGTCACCCCATCATCACACCAGCGCCTTGTACAAACCGAACGCGCTCGTCGCGGTCAGCACCACCCCGACCATCACCAGCATGACCTTGGGCGAAAAACGCTTGGCCATATAGGCGCCAAGCGGGGCCGCCGCGACGCCGCCGATGATCAGCCCCAGCGTGGGGCCAAGGATTTCCTCGAACCCCAGATTGGCGATAAAGGCGATCGACACCGCGACCGCCAGGAAGAACTCGACGCTGTTGACCGTGCCGACGATCTTGCGCGGTTCGCCGCCCTGGACAAGCAGGTTCGAGGTCACGACCGGCCCCCAGCCGCCGCCGCCCGCGGCATCCAGAAACCCGCCGACCACCGCGAGCGGCGCCACGACCTTGGGTTTCGAGATTTTTGGTGGATACAGCAAACCGCGCACCAGCAGCCAGACGCCGATCAGCGCCAGATAGCCGAGCACGAACGGCTTGACGATGTCGGCGTGGAGCGAGGTCAGCACATAAGCCCCCAACACCCCGCCGATGACGCCGGGAATCAACAAGCGCCAGAACAAGGGCCAGTCGATGTTGCGGTGGAACAAATGGCTGAGCCCCGACGCACCGGTCGTGAAAATCTCGACGACATGGATGCGCGCCGACGCCGTGGCTGGCGGGACGCCCAATACCGCGACCAGCAGCGTGTTACAAATCACGCCAAACGCCATGCCAAGCGCGCCATCGACCAGCTGCGCGGCAAAGCCAATCAGGATGAACGGCAGCAAGGCGGTAAAGTCGATAGCCGCGAAGTCGATCATCGGATCATCCCAACCTATTAAGTTGAGAACCTGCTGCCGCGATTTGTGGGCCGAGGCGAGTCCAATTTTTCTGCTGCCGACGAAGGGATTTGTTTCCGCGCCAGACGGAGCCCCGAAACAAGGGCGATCGCGTCAAAAATGGTCGGGCAGATATTCGCGCGCATAGTCGATGAAAGCGCGCAATTTGGGCATCACCTGTTTGCGGCTGGGATAATAGAGAAAGAGGCCTGCCGTGCTCGGCGAGAAATCGCCCAGCACCAGGTTCAACTCGCCGCGCGCGACGTGTTCGGCGACGACCGGTTCGGCGGTCATGCCGATCGCCAGCCCGCTACGCACCGCGACCATGATCCCGGCAAAATCATTGACGATCACCGGCCCGGTCACCGGCACATCGAATTCGCGATTTCCGTCGACAAAGGTCCACGGCATGATGCCGCCGCTCGACAGCCGCATCCGGATGCAGCGGTGGTCGCGCAATTCTTCGGGGCGCTGCGGCATGCCATAGCGTGCGACATAGGCGGGCGCTGCCACCGCGACGAAGCGGAACGGTCCGGACAGGCGGATCGCGATCATATCGGCTTCCAGCGCTTCGCCCATTCTGACCCCGGCGTCGAAGCCGCCGGCGCTGAGGTCCGACAGCGCATCGTCGGCGTAGATCTCCAGCTCGATCTCGGGATAGGTATCGCAAAAGCCCGCTATGATCGGTTCGAACAGCGGCTGGATCGCGCCGCGCATCAGATTGATCCGCAGCCGACCGGCGGGCCGGTTGCCCAGATTGCGCGCCGCTTCATAGGCCTCGGCCAGCCCCGCATAGGCGGGAGCGGCGCGTTCGAGAAATTGTTCTCCTGCCTGCGTCAACCCCACGCTGCGCGTCGTGCGCATGAACAACGGCCCGCCAACGCGCGCCTCCAGCCCCCTGATCGTCTGGCTGATCGCCGAGGGCGATACCCCCAAATCCGATGCGGCGGCGGAAAAGCTGCGCCGTTCCGCGACACGCAGGAAAGCTTCGATCCCGTCGAGCGCCCCATGGGGGATTGTTAAATCCTGCTTCAAAGCACTTGCAGATTATAGAGGATTATCTATCTGCGCAACCGCGCCTAAAAAGGTTGCACAACAAAACGAAAGGACTCTCTCCCATGGCCTATCAGATCTCCTCATTTCGCCGCTTTCCTGCCGCCTTCGCCATCGTCGCCGCTTCGGCACTGGCGTTCACCGGCCTGATGGCAACCGCAACCCCCGCTTACGCCCAGTCAGGCAGCGACTATCGCTGCGCCGGTCTGGCCGAGCAGGCCCATGTCGCCGCTGGCGGCGTCGAAGGCGGCAAGCAGGCGAGCGCAAAGCGCTTCGTTTCGACCGGCAAGAAGCTGTGCGAAGCGGGCAACGAACGCGCCGCTGCGAAGCAGTTCCGCGCCGCGCTGAAGATTGCCGGCGTCGCCGAAGTCGAAACCGACAGCCGGATGGCGTCGCGCTAAGACGAACCGCTAAGCCAGACAAGACACCAATCTCCGGACCGTCCTCTCCCTCTCCCCGACGGTTCCACTAAACTGGGGCGGCACTCATAAAGAGGCCGCCCCATTTGTTTGGGCGCCGTAAACTTCGGCGTCAGCGGCGGCGGTAGCGGAAATACCACACTTCATGTGACAAGTCAATCATGCTATTGAAATAGAATGACTTTTAACAGAATTTTGACCTCCAAAAATTGGCCAGCAATCACCCAGCAATCACCGTTTTCAGGAGCGAAAAAACCTCGTGGCCACGCGCAAATCTGCTCTTCGATCGGACCTTTCCAAGACCAATCTTGACGACTCTCTGATGGCGAAGGTCACCGGTTCAAATCCTGTAGGTTGCCTCTCATATCCTCCCTCAGTTAACCTCTCCAAGGTCGCGACAAGTACCGTGCCGTGGGTAAGAATCTGGTGCCTCTCATCAGAAAATTGGATCAGTTCAGGCTAGCACCGCCGGACAGGATCAGACGATCTAGCGATCGCCGGTATCGCAGCGCGCAACCCCGCTGGCGCAGCTTTGGACGGCATACTCCAATTAGATCCATTTTCGGTCGCAGTTTTGGTTGCTGATTGCGGTCGATCTGTTGGAAATAGGCGCGCGCCCGTACAGTCAACTGGGCGAGTGACCGGGTTCCGCCACGTATGTCCAGGCAATTGCTAAAGGTGGTGGTACGTGCTCCAGACGCGCGTTTCCTTTGCTCGGTCACTTTTTCGCGATGCAACGCCTAGAATAATAATTGGATTATTAAATAGTAGCGCTCTGACGCGAGGCATACTTTTCAACTGCGACTCATCTTGGTCGCAACCTTGAAAAGGAACGTGACATGAAAACGCATGACGACATCATCGATCTCGGCGCCGCCCAGGACGAAACCCTCGGCGCGCTGCCGTCGGGCCAGCAGGACGTACAGCCCGGGGACAAGTTTATCCTCGGCGGCATCAGCGCCGACGATTGACTGACGCGTGGCGTGCAGTCCTCGCACTGCACGCCACCGCTCCGTCGCGCGCTTCCATGATGAATGTCATCACTTCAGCTGCCACGCATTGGTGCAGAGTCGGCGGCACCTTCGTCTTTCTGGACTTGTCCCGCGATCGCTATTTCATGCTTGAGCAAAGTGCGGCTGATCGCTTTTCCCGGATTGTCGCCGGAGCGCAAGAGGAGGGTGACAATGATTGGCTTGCCGCACGCGGCTTGCACCATCTGGCGCCGCCGGTCGATCAATCTAGTTCCGAAAGGATCGCTCCGACCAGCAGTGTTCTCGAGGAGCCAAATCTCGAAAGGGCTTCGGCGGTTGAGACAGCCCGTTCGGTATGGGTCCTGGCCCTAGCTCAGCGGCATGTTCGGAAACTCGCTCTAATGGAAATTCTGCCTAATCTTTTGCACGGCGTGCCAGTAGCTCCGCACGTTCAACGGTCGGATGCACGCCAGGTAGCCGCGGCGTTTAAGCGAGCGCGTCACTATTTTTCCGGCATGGATGAATGCCTCAGCCGCGGCGTTGCAATGCGCCGTGTGCTGGCCGGAAAGGGGTGCGAGGCCCGGCTGGTGATCGGCGTAACTTTGCCATTCGCCGCGCATTGCTGGGTGCAGCTGGGCTCGGCGGTATTGACCGATCCGCTCGATGTGGTGACCCCCTACACACCGATATTGGTCGCCTGATGCCGGGGTACTTTCGCATCGAGATTTCCGAGGCGTCGGGACAGGCTGATCGTGACAATGGCGAAGCGGACCCACCCGCCTTATCGCTTCCAGGCGCTCGGCTCTGGTGCGATCGACAGCCGCTTGCCCTGGGTGGGCATGGATATCTGATCGGCCACCTGTTCGAGCGAGGCGAAATGAGCCGCCGCGTGTTGGATCTGCATGAAACGGCGGTAACCAGAATGGCGGCGTCTAGCGGCCGGTCGCTCGTGTCCGACTATTGGGGCGGCTATGTGTCCATCTTGGCGCGGCCCGGTGGAGGTCTCGCGATATTTCGCGACCCGTCCGGGTTGTTGCCCGTCTATTACCGCGCCGATGGGGCGGGCGTCACAGCGTCGAGCGACGCTGCCGATCTCGGCAGACGTGGCGGCGTCGATTATCCGGCAGTTGCGCGGTTTCTGGCTAATGGAGGCGCGCCTAGCCGAGAAACCTGCCTCGAAGGTGTCCAGGTACTGCTTCCAGGGGAATGTCTGATCATTACTTCGGGATCGCGTCGTCTGGAAAGCTGGTGGTCACCGTGGGATTGGACGCAGGTCCCCCACAAGCGGTTCGAGGTGGCCGCCCGTAAGCTTCGCGCCGTGGCGCTCGACTGTATCGAAAGCTGGGCGTCCTGCTTTGATTCCATATTGACCGGCGTATCTGGCGGCCTCGATTCCTCGATTGTCGCCGGCGCCGCATCTCGCCGCGCCGCCGCGCTTCATTGCCTGACGATGATCGAAGACGATGCGATTGGCGATGAGCGCCGCTATGCTTCCATTCTCGCCAAGGCGATTGGCGTTCCCTTGCTTGAAGCCCACTATGACCTCGGCAAGGTTGAGATTGATCGCGCCGTGGCGCCGCACCACCCTTGGCCGCACGCGCCATTCTACATGCAGGCAATCGCGTCGGCTCATGAAGAGCTCCGCCGCGAGCATCAAATCGATGCCTTCTTCTCGGGCAATGGCGGGGACAATATCTTCTGTGCGATCCGCAGCGCCTCGCCGTTCGTCGATCGTTTCATGGCGCAGGGACCGCGTCACGGGCTTTTCGACACCCTGCGCGATTTGAGCGATCTGACGGGAGCCAGCGGTGCGACCATCTTGCGGCACGCCTGGGATCGCTATCGTGACTGCAGCCGGCCCGTAAAACTTCATCGCGACACTTCCGGGCTTTCTTCCGCCGCGATCGCCGAGCTGGATGTGCCGAGGCCGCCCCATCCATGGATGGAAGCGCCCGAAGGCACGCCGCCCGGCAAGGCGGCGCATGTCAGGCTGCTGGCGCGCGCGCATCGCAGCATCGAGCTGTATCCCCGCCGCTCCCATCCGCAGCATGTCGCGCCGCTCCTGTCGCAACCAATCGTCGAAACATGCCTGTCAATCCCGACATGGCAGTGGATCGAGGGCGGCAGGGATCGCGCCGTCGCTCGGGCGGCATTCAAATCCATCGTCCCTGTGCAATTATTGCGCCGCACGTCCAAGGGCGGGCCGGGCGGCTTCATGCAGCGCATATTCCAGGCGAACGCGGAACATGCCGGCGACCTGCTGCGCACTGGCCTGCTGGCGCGGGCCGGTCTGCTCGACCTCAGGACCTTGGAAGGAGCCTCGCAGCCGACGGTGGCGGGCTTCGAAAAGGCGCAGCGCATCCTCGCACTTTGCGCGGCGGAAAGCTGGGTTCGTTGGTGGACGGATGTTCGCGCGTCATAAGGCTATCGCCGCTCGGCGCCTCGCGTCTGCACACACCTTGTTTTCCATTGCGCCGCCATTTTCGCCCAGCGGTCGAATGCGCCTCTGTCATCCAGATCCCGGTCGCGCCGATCGCGAAGCCAGAAGTCGAACCACGCCAGATTCTCTTGCATCGCGCGCAGCCGATTGGAGGGGATGTGAAACAGATGGGTCTCATCGGTGGCGGTGGTCTCGCCAGGATAGAGACTGATCTGCGCAGGAACCTTTGCTTCGCGCAGCGCGGCGTAGAAATCGATCGCTCCCGCAAAGGGAGAAGCCATTTGCTGAAGGACCGGAGCACACGCCCTATCGGCACGGAGCGAGGGCGACAGCTGGCGATAGGCGTCGAGGTAACGACCTGAAGGTGGGCCGCCGAAGACGGCGTGATACCCGTCTTTCGGATCTGAATAGGATGCGGGTTCAAGATAATTCCCGTCCCCGCTGGAAGCAGCGCGAAACATCTCCGATTGGGTCATCGCGACATTCACCATCTGCGATCCCCGACTGTACCCGGCAATGCCAATGCGGTCGGGATCGACAATGCCTTCGCTTGCCAACTCGGCGATCGCGTCTTCAAAACTATAGACGCCGTTGATCCAGATCAGCTCGCGCAGCTTTTCGGGACCGAGTGTGCCTGGGCCGCCCGACCATATCATATAGGCGTGCCAAAGCTCAGCCTGCTGCCGAGCCGAGGGGTCGTTCATGAGAATGACGACATATCCGCGCTCGGCGAACAGCTGAGCGGGGTAGTTCCATTGCAGATCGACGTTCGCGAAGCGCTCGTCCGCATCGCTGCCATGAGTGATGATGATCGCCGGGTAGCGACTGCTTGTCTGGTAATTGCGAGGCCAGACGATGAATCCGGTCGATCGGTAGCCGAGCCGGTTTGTCCATTGATGCGGCGTGACGCGCAACGGTGCGATCGAATCATGAGCAGCGGAGAGCGGAGCGATGGCCTGCACGCGCCCGTCTTTCGGTTCGACACGGACGAACCGTGGCGCCTGGTTCAGCCCTTCCTCGACGCAAATGCCCCACGCGAGATCCTCGCGAAAGTCGCAGGCCGTCAAGCTGCCGGGGCGGATCAGCGACGTTGCGTGCCGACCGGTAAGCAAAACCAACCCGTACCGTGGATGCGAGGTCGTTCGCACCCCCAGCAGCGCGCTTAGCCCATCCCCCGAGAGCCAATTTCCTGCCGAACGCGGGTCGCCGATGTAATAGGGCTGGCGACCATAGTGAGTTTTTCGGCCATCGGTGTGCGTCTCCGTGAGGGCAAGCGTCCTGCCGAAACCCTCGCTTGCAAGAGTTCCGCCATTCGGGCCGCGCACCAGACCGATCGCCGGAAAACCCGAACTTTCCTGAATGGGCCGGCTGGCGTTGGTGACAAAGCTCCAGGAAAAGGTCCCGATGCCGTCGGCCCGCTCCGCATCGGATTGCTCTAACTGGTAGCGCGGCCCTTCGTCGGTCCATTCGACATGGCCGCCATAATAGAAAGCAAGCCGGTCGCCCGATGGCCGCGATGCGACCAGCCAGTCTTCGCCCGTCGCCGACCGTATGCGCAGTTCTACGATCGCCCGGACCGGCGCGCGACGCCGATTGCGCTGGCTAACCACCGCGTCGTCGATGGCAACATTGGCCGGTTCCGAACTTGGCTTTAGCGTGGCGTACCAAAGCCATTGTCCGTCGGGAGACCAGTCGTGATATAAAATCCCGATCCGGCGCGGCGCACCGCTTCGCACGGCGAACAGCGCGCCTTCGGTCTGGCCGACGGTAACCTTCGCATCGCGCACCAGCAGCGGTTTGATCGTCCCTTCGGCGTCGAGCGCATAGAGCTGAAGCTCGTCGCCCCGATCTAGCAGTAGGCTCCAGCCCGTGCCGTTCGGCAACGGTCGGAGCTGCTCTGCGCTCGCCGCGCGCAGAATCTCGCGCGAGGCGCGCGAGCGCAGGTCAAACAGATGAAGAATTGAGACGGTCTCATTCTTTTGGAGATCCGCTCGCCGTTCGAGATAGGCGAGCGACTTGCCGTCGCTCGCCAAGCTCAATTCGAACTCCGCCGGGACGGTCACCACATCTTCGAGCGTCCAGCGCCGACCTTCCTCCGCGACGGCCGTCCCGCTGTTAGCGAGACCGACCAACAGAAGAAGCGGCCATAGGCGGATGCTACCAGTCATGCCGAACCGTGACGCTCAGGAAGCGGCCAATTGCTGACCCGTTCGTCGTGTCAAACGGAGCATCGAAAGGCGAGGTGGTGAAGATCGGCTCCGGCTTGCTGTTGAAGACATTCTGTGCGCTCAGCGCAACTTCCGTGCCTGCGCCGAGCCGCAATCGGCCGGTCAGGTCAAGCGTTGTCGATCCGCTAAGTTTGATGGCTGCCGGACGACGATTGTCCGTGACGCTCGCGCTGTGATTGAGAAAGGCCGCGAGCGAGAAGGCCTTGTCGCTCAGCGTGAGCCCGCCGCGCGCCCGAAAATGCGGCGGGCGGAAGATTGTTCCCGCGAGGTCGGTCACCGGCAGGCCGGGAAGCAATTGCTGACTGCTGTCGAGCCAGGTGGCTCCGGCGTTCAGGCTCAGCTGCCGGTCGCTGCCAAGCTGGGCATCATATCGTACCGCGATGTCGACGCCGCGATATTTCTGCCGCGCGATATTGCGGTCGCGAGCATCGAGGAAGGCGACGACGCGCGCCGGGTCGTAGGGAGACCCCGTAATGTTCTGGAGCCCGCCATCGGCACCGGCGAAGATGGTGTCGAGCAGGGCCGGCGCAGGATTTAAGGTAACGAGATCAGCAAAGATCGGATTGTTCAGAACCCCGGCGCCCGAGGCGAGCGGCGGCGCAACGCGATCCTTATAGTCGATCCGAAAATAGCTTGCCGAAACCTCAAGACCATGGAGCGGTTTCACGGTCGCGCTGAAGGTCCAGTTTTCGGAGCGTTCAGGCTCGAGCTGGTCGTTCGGCCCGAGAGCATAAGCGACGGTCGAACCAGCGGGAAATCCCTGGCCGAAGCCGCCGACCGGCACGAGCAGCGCAACATAGCCGGAATATTGTTGATAGAGCGTCGGAAGTTTGAAGGATTTGCCCCATGACACCCCCAGCCGGACCTGCTCGACCGGATCATAGACGAAGCTCAGCTTCGGGGTGACGATGTCGCCGGAGTCCGAATAATCCTCATAGCGCAGCGCCCCGGTCAGCGAAGCGCGGTGCGCAAAGGCCAGATCCTGATCGGGGTCCGCGATCGGCAGTAAAAGCTCGCCATAGGCGAAATGATTGCGGCGCGAGCGTGAAAAGCTGCGGGTTCCGATTTCGGATTTGAAACGGTTGGTGCGATAGCCGCCGCCAAAGGCCAGTCGCGCGGGGCCCGCGGGGAGCTCGAACAGCGACCCCTCCAGTCCCGCCTCCACCGCGATATTCCGGTTGAAGAAGTGCCGCGCGGTGGCAGTGCTCGGCGCGCCGCCGCTGAAGTTCTGGCTGATGCCATCGGTCGTGTCGGTGCCGAAAAACGCGCCCGCTTTCAGCTTCCAATTGGCCGACAGTGCGGCCGACAGCGTCGGTGCGACGCCAAATGTTTCGAACTTGGTGCGCGCCTCAAGCCCTGAGTTTCGGAGCGGCTGAGCGACCGTGAAACCGGTCGCCGACTCCATCCTTCCGCGCTTGTAAATAAGATCGGCAGCCAGGGTGACGCCGCCGCCAAGCGACTGGTGACCGCTCAGCAGAACCGCGTGTCGGCGAAGGGCAGGGAAGAGCGTCGAATCGGGGTTGTTGGCGAAGGCATAGCTGCGATCTTTCGCCCGGATCGCGGTACCGTGCGAATAATCATAGGCCGCGATGATGCCGCCGTCCGACCAGCGCGATCCGCCGAGAAGATTATATTGGTGCTGGAAATTGCCGCCGTCGGTCGAAAGGCCGAGCCGGGCGCTGGTCGATACGCCCTTATAGTCGCGCTTGAGAAGAATATTGACGACCCCGGCGACCGCGTCGGCGCCGTAGATGGCCGATGCCCCATCGGCCACGACCTCAACGCGGTCGACCGCCGCGATGGGAATGGCGCTGACGTCGATCACCGAATTGACGCTGCTGTAGGCAAAGCGATTGCCGTTGATCAGCGTCAGTGTCGCATTGGGACCGATACCGCGCAGGTTGAAAGTCGATGCGCCATTGGCGTTCACGTTTTCATTCGCGGCGCCTTGCGAATTTCCGATCCCGGGATTCTGGCCGCCGCCGAAATTCTGCGGCAAGCTGCGCGCCACCTCGCCAAGATCGGCATGGCCGGAGTTGCGGATGTCTTCCGAGGTCACCCGGATCACAGGGGTTGCCGTGGGCGCGCCCGTGATCCGTGACCCCGTCACGACAATCGGCTCGGCCTCGGTCGCGGCGGCATTTTCGGCGGAGGCGAGTCTGGAAATGACCACCGAGCCGACCTCGAACCTTGCGGTGAGCCCGCTACCTTTGAGGAGCGCCTCGATTGCTTCGCGGCTCGTCAGCTCGCCTTTCAACGGCGGCGCAGTCTTTCCATCAAGATCGCGCGACGATGCGTAGAGCTCGATGTCGGCAATCGTGGCAGCGCTGCGCAGCGCGTCGTCGAGATCCTGCGCGGGCATATCGTAGGGCTGGCGCTGTTGCTGCATGGCCAGCGCAACCGTAGGTGAAAAACAGGTGGCACTGCCGACCAGCAGCGCGACCAGCGAACGGGACTTCTTCAACATTATCACTCCCCCATTTCCTCGGCCGTGCTTCAGGCAGGCGGCCAGTGGGGGTGCGTTGACGGGGCGAAGGGGAGCCCCTTAGTCTTGGGTGAAAAAATTATCGGCGGCGAAGATGGATGGCTCTCGCCGTGCGTTCGACCCTGAGACCGAACAGGGTTGCGATCCGTTCAGCGAAAGCATCGGTCTCGCTAAGATGGAAGCGGCCGGAAACCTCAAGCGCGGCGCTCGCCGCATCGTCGATCACGATCGGGATGACGGCATAGCGATTGGCCTCCGCAACCAGTCGGTCGAGCCTTATCGAACGATATTCGGCCCAGCCTTCGGGCCAGTTTGCGGGAATGTCAGACGCTTGGGCCATACCGAACTGCAACTTGCCATCACGCCGATAGGTCAGCGTCTTTCCCTGTGACAACGCGGTCGCAGGACCGGTTTTGGCGTCTGCGCGCAGGCCGGCCTCGCCGCGCCGGAGGGCCGCACTGACCGTTCCGGCCTCGTCGAGGCTAAGGTCGATCTCGGCATCGTTCGCGATTGCTGCGCCTGTCCCGGCGTCGATATGGAGCGGTTTAGCTTGCTTGGCGATGGAAAGACGGACCCTGCCCTTTACCAAGCGGACGCTGCGGTCGCCGTCTCCGAACGCGACGTCCAGCCGGCTGTCGGTATCAAGCGTCGCGCGCGAGCCGTCGGCAAGCCGGAACGTGCGGATCTCGCCGCGCTGCGTAATCAGGGGTTCGGCGGCGCGCGCGGTGGACGCACTGCCGGGCTGGCCGGGAAGGGAGGCGCCTCCAGCCCCGAATGCTACAATCAGCAGCGCGATTGCGGTCGCGGCGGCGCCCCATGGCAGCCAGCCGCGAACCCGGCCCCGCCGCGCTTCGGCATGGCTTGTTCCGTGGCGCTGCGAGGTCTTGAGAACCGCCATGGCCGCCATGCGGCGTTCGGCGCGGCGGTAGGCTTCGCCATGATCGGCCGATGCGAGGAGCCACGCTTCAAACTCTCCGCGCAGCGCGCCGGCGTCCTCGCCGCGCATCTTGATCAGCCACGCCTGCGCGACCTCATCGACGGGATAGTTGCCGCCGCTTGTGCTCGTCATCGGCCGCCGTCCACCAACTTTGAAATCTGACCGAGCGCTTTCATCATATGATATTCCACCGTTGCGATGCTGATGCCCAGCAGTTCGTGTATCTCGCGATAACTGAGTTCGTCCACCCGGTGCATCAGGAAAACGCGGCGCGTTTTTGGCGGCATGGCGTCAACCGCCGTTTCATACAATCGCAGCAGGTCCGCGGCTTCGAGGTTCCACTCCTGCGCCGCAGGCGTCGCGCCGTCGCGCTCCTCGCGAAGCGGAAAGAAGATCGCCCGCGCGGACTTCTGGCGCCGCGCGCGATCGATAAGGAGATTTTGGGCGATGCGGCGAAGAAACCCGCCCGGATTGATGAGCTGGTGGCGCTGTGCGCTCCCCGCGGCGCGAGCAAACACTTCCTGCACTAGGTCCGGTGCTTCCTCGGCTCCTGCTTTGCGGCGAAGGAAATGGAAGAGCGATATGCGATGGGTCCGATATATCGCGTCCAGATCGTGCCCGGCTTCTGGACGCTCATCGGCCGAAGGGGGACGATCGGCCGGATGGGCATGGCAGGCCGAGGACACCGAAAAGGGGTGACGCGGCGGCGCACGGTCGCCGCAGGTACAGGAAGACACGACAGAAAATCCCGGAGGCACGAACGGGACCAGCCGGCATTCGCCAGAGACCCGTCTTCCAGTGCTGTGCCGCCGTTTGGTCGCTCGCGCGAACCATGGACCGGTTGGGCCGCCGGTCCGGTCAGGGACTGGCGCATATGATGCCTGGCGAAATATTCCGCGCAGGAACTGCCAGCGATGCTCCTGCGCCGTCGAATCATGTCAATTGTAGGCGGCGCTGACAAGCAAAACGTCACTCCCATTTCGGCCAGCGATCATGGCTGTCGACCCGGATGGCCGGCGAGCGTTCGGGCGTAGCTGGCCGCTTCACGCGCGCGCCGCTCGTGATAACCGAGCAGGAGATTGCGAACCTGCGCTTGCGGCTCTGCATCGGCGAAGGCGATCGCGATCGCGTTATACTCTGCGTCGATGTCGGCAAGGATCATCGCGTCGAAATGACGCGATAGCTGAAGCCTGTCGCCGATCGCTGCGATGCTCGCGACGATCTCGCTGTTCGCCGAGCGCTCCGCGATCGCCAGGAACAGGTCCGCGATGCGGTCGGGATAGGGCTGGTCAGCGGGGACCGAAGTTGCCGAGCCTTTTGGCGCCGTCGCAAGCGCCGCGAGCAGCAAGATCAGGTGCAACTCGAGCAGGTCGCGAAACTCGGTTTCGGTCAGCCGATGAACGTGAAAGCCCTCGCCCGGTGCGAAATCGACCATCCGCTCGCCATTGAGCCGGTAGAGACTGTCGCGAACCGGGGTAACGCTGACCCCGAGATCTTCGGCGAGACGGGCCGCTTCGATCCGGGTGCCGCTAGCCCATTCTCCGCTCATCAGCTGACGCTTGATCGCCTCATAGGTCGGCTCGAACACGTGTGCCGGGCTCATTTTTCGTTCCTTTCCGCAGCAGCGAATTCGGACACGGCGTCGGCCTGGTCGGTACGGAGCGCGTCGATCGCGCCGATATGCGCCGGCCGTTCGTCTTGCAGCAGGATCGATGGGCATTGCCCTTCGTAATTGCCGAGATTCGGGCGGTGCTGCGCATAGCCGGCGAGCGCGGCCAGTTCGGGAGGAAACGTCCGGGCGACCTCGGGCGGATAGGCGAGCCACAAATTCTCATAGGGCTTCAGCCATCCCAAGCTGTAGCTGACGAGCACGCCGCGCCGGACCTCTTGGCTGAGGTTCGAGCCCGCCCCATGCGCAGTCGATCCCAGAAAGCATATCGCCGCGCCCGGCTTGCCTTCGGCGAAAATGGGTTGCCCAAGATCAGATTTCGCCATCCCCTTCACGCCGTGGCTCTTCGGAAAGATGCGCGTTGCGCCGTTTTCTTTTGTGAAGGGTGTCAGCGGCCAGAGGACGTTGACGAGATATTCCTGGGTGCCGTCGGCGCCGCGCCACATATCCTGGTCGCGGTGCGGGAACTGCCGCACTTCGCCCGGATGGATTTCGATCGCCTGTGTGAGGTTGAGCTGGATCCGGTCGCAGCCGGTGCCGAGAATGGTCTCCACGGCAGAAAGGATGAGCGGGTTGAGTACCAGTGCGGCCATGTGCTCCGATCGCTTGAGCAGGCCGCCGAAGCGCTTTGTGCGGCGGCCGTAGAAATTGCCTTCACAAAAGGGCGTCGCGGCGAAGATGGGGTCGAGATCCCTTGCGAGCGCATGGACACGCGCGACCGCCTCGTTGCGAATTATGCAATAGCCTTTGCGGCGCAGCTCCTCGAAGAGCAGGCCAGGCAGATCGGCTTCGGTCAGATCCTTTTTCATCGCCCCGCCTCCCCGCCTTCTTCGAACTTGAGGACAAGCGGCGCATAGGTGCCGGTGCGCTGCAATCCGGGGAGCGTATCCTCGTCGATCGCTATGCTGAGGGCGACTATCCGGCACGCGCTATCCCGGTGAACGGGACCCAGCGTGCGGCATGTCCAGCCAAATTTGCTGATCGTGTGATACCAACCGGCTTCTGCGACACCGACATATTCGCCTATGCCGTGGCGGAGAGCATAGTCCGCCAGCGCGGTGACCAACTGGTTGCGCGCGTCGCGGCGCTCGGTGGGCGTTTGTCCGGGGTCGAGGCAGAAGCGACTGATCTCCCACACGCCTTCACCGGACGGCGCCCCGTCGGCGCAAAGATGCGAATAGATGTCGCCGAGCAGGTGCGGCGCCGTGGTTGGCAGCAGCCGCGCCGACGCCCGGTGGCGCAGATCATCGGGATCGAGCAGGATCAGGTACCGCGCGTCCGGGGTGTCGAATTGGTCGAGCTCGAAGCGGCCGTCGAGGGCAGGCAAATCCCATTGCAGCTTGTCGATGAAGACCTGCTTGCGGGCGGCGAACATGGCGCGAAGCGCCGCATTCCCGGGCGCATCCTGCGCCCGCGTGGATTGAGTGATCATGATGGTTCCTTGGCTTGTCGGTGCCAGGATCAGACCATCATTCCCACCGCGCGGCTATGCCCAGAAATGGGCAATCCCGGGACGATTTATGTGCGAGCGTCAGAGCGGGCGCCACCAGTCATAGACATCCGAAAAGCCGATGACGCCGTCGAACAGGGCGCAGAGGATCAGCATTTGCCGACAAGGCACTGAATAGCGCTCGCGCGCGATCTTGAGATGACGGACCACGGTCTCTTCGCTGATGCCGAGGATGCTGGCGGTCTCGCCAGCAGTCTTGCCGCGGGCGGACCAGAGCACGCATTCGCGCTGCCGCTCGGTCAGCGCCGCCCGCGGAGTATAGGAGCCTGTCCCGATGAGCTGCCGCGCCGCGGCGAGCGCCACGGCGCCGACGATCTCGGCGGCGTGGAGCATCTCGAGCGGGATCCTGGCATTGGGAGCGACGGCAAAGGAGCAGCTTCCGGTCGCTTCGCCAGGCAAGTGCCGCGGCACCGTGAAGCCGTCGCCGATTCCGCTCTCGCGGGCGACCTTCAGCAACTGCCGGTCACCGCGAGAAAGCGGGATGTAGTGATCGACATTGCGCCATTGAAAACCCGTCATGGATTTTTCGCCGGCGCGCCGGATCGGGTCGGTGCCGCTGAGATCGAAGCCGACATAGACATTCGCCCAGGCGTCGGGATAATTATGCACGAGCATCGATGCACCCTCGCCGCCGCCGCCGCGGCGATCGAAGGCGAGCGCGAAAAGATCAAATCCCATGCGGTCGGCGGCGTTCGACAGGGCGGCAAAGAGCCGTTCTTCCTTGTCGGCGCCTGATATGTCGTGTGCGAGTTCCTCCGTCAGATTAAAATGCTTCACGTCGATTCATCGGCCGCCGACGCGTTCCCGACCCGTCCGCCCGCGATCCGCTCCATGGCTCATCGCTCCCGTTTCCTCTCCGGGAGACAATGAAGTTGGACAAGCTGCGCGATGGTCCTCGCACTGCGGCGGGCGGGTGATACCTCAGCCTCTATACGCAATGCCGATCGCCTCTTCGGTGTAACGACAGGAAATCACCTGATAAAGCGGCTTGGTGCACCAATCGGACCCAGATTGACACCTAATGCCTTAATACGCCGACCGCGGCGGAGCCGGCGTCACGCACCGGCGGCATCTGGAGTCGAAGTGGCGATCGAAACGTCATGGGCAAGCAGTCGTTCGCAGCTCGGCGCGACAAGGCCCCAGACCGCGTCGATCACGGCGGAGAATGTCACGCCTTCAAGCTCAAGGCTCGCGGCATAGGCATCCCATTGCCGCCGCTTGTCGCCGTCTTCGAACATGGCAGCCGAGAGCCCCGGCGGACGGTCAGCCGGGATCGGCGTGCCGCGTCGATCGAATGTCGCCGCAAGTGCTGCGTCGAGCGCTTGAGCATTGATGTCGCAGGCCTGCGGAATCGCCCAGAGGTCGTAGAAATCCTTCATGCGACCATTGGCGATCCCGAGCGCTACCATCGCCTGAAATTTCTCTGCGATGACGCTTGTCGGCGAATAGGTGCGGATCTCCGGATCGGGAAAGTCCAGCAGCGTCGCGAAGGAAGTCGGCGGCGCCGGATCCGAGAGGGCGTCGCCAAAGCCGAGGTCGATCGTGATCGGGATGCGCGTTCGTTCGAGAAAGGCGGTCGTTGTTAGCCGCATGCCGCCATATTCGGCTCCCTCGCGGATCGGCCGCGCGGTGAGTGCGTCGATATCGAAAGTCAGCCCGTCAGCCGCCTCGATTTTCATGATCGCGCCGAAATCCGCTATCAGCCGTTCGGCGCTTGCATCGCCGAAGGCGAGAAAGTCGGCGTCGCGGGTGACTCGATTATCGTCTTCGAGCCAGAGCGTGACGAGAAGACCGCCTTTGAGAATGAACTGGTCCCGTAGCGGCGAGAGCGACAGTCGGTAAAGCAGGCGCTCGAGCGCGAAGCGAACGAGCAGAACGTCGAAGGGCTGACGCTCCTTGCGCGCCAATTGGAGCAGCCGGTCCTTGACCGAGGCTGCCAGATTGACGGGTGCCTTAGCCATTGAAGCTGAGCGCCTCGAGATAGGGCTGCATTCGCTTCCAGACCCCGCCCGCTGCCGCGGCCTCGGCGATGTCACCGGGACTCGTCTTGCGCTGGTCGAGCGCTGCGCGCAGACTCTCGACCGCAACCGAGCGATCGACGAGGCGCGGATTACGGAACAGGTCGGCCAGCGTTTTGGGAACCGAATAGATGGGAACATCGACCCCGGCGACCTTGTGATGCTCGATCCCCTGGCGTCGATATTTGTCGGCGAGGCGGACGATCCGGACAGGCGGATAATCGATGACCGGTGCCCAGTCGCTGGGTCCTATTGCTACCCAGACCCGCCGCGGCATCTGGTCGGTGAGCCCGTGGAAAGCGAGCGCCGATACCATGGCGATAACCCCGTTCGGGATGCGCTTGGTGATTTCGGCGAGGCCTTGGTCGGTGTCGATCGGCGCGCCGTGAAGCTGATAGAGTCCTCGCGCGATACGGTCGATGTCGCCACTGTCGACCGCGCGAGCGATGGTTTCGGGTGCCACGCCTGCGGCGCGTAGCTCGCGCGCGCGCAGGATCGGATGCGCGCCAAAGAGCGCTCGAAGCGTCTCGCCTTGCGTTATCGATGTGTGCATGTGACAAAACCTCTAACTTAAATGCGATGTATCATAGGTTTTGTCACATGTCATGCAATGATTATGGCGTTCGGAGATGGCCCCGATTCCACTATTTCCTACATTCACCGGTCATGGCATGCCGGTCAGATGGATCAGGAACCGAAATGGAAATCGCGCGCGCTGGCGATCGAATTCTGGTTCGCCGCTGTTCTCGTCGGCGGCTCCTTCATTGCCGGCCTCATCGGCGCGATCCGGTCGCTATTCGGCGGGTGACGTCGCCCCGCTATCCAGCTTCTCAAAGGAGCGTCGGGGCATACGCGCTCGGGGGCTTGCGGCTGAACCACGGGACGTCGGTCCGCTCAACCTCCAACCGGCTTGCCGGATATTGGGTAACGAGCTTCATTGCCTCCTCAGCCGAAGCTTGCAGCCAGGCGTCATGATCGGCGGCGTGAAGAATGACCGGCATCCGGTCGTGAATGTCGAACAGCTCCTCGGTCGCATCGACCATCACCATCGTATAGCAATCGCCCCACTCGTTGGTCGGACGCCAGAGCCCGGCGCAGGCGGCGAGCGGCTGGTCGACGACGCTTAGCCAGGTTCGCGTCATCTTGCCCTTCTCGCCTTCGGCTTCGGCGAAGGCCGTGATCGGGATCAGACAGCGCTGGGCGGGATTGGTAAACCATGTTCGCCAGAAGGTCATCAGCTTGTCGTCGCGGGCATTGTTGACGGGCTTGGGCTTGCTCGTCGGTTTCATATGCTTGAGCCGCACCGGGAAGCCCCAGGTCATCGACTGGAGCGCGCGCGTGCCCGCGTCGTCACGGACCACAAATCCTTGTCCGCCGGGATAGACTTCGCCGGGTTGCGCATTGGTGAGCGGACGCCGCGCACCGAACGCCGAGGCCACTTCGGCGACCGAAGCCTTGAGGGTCACGAGATTGCACATGGCGGCGAGTCCCCTTGGGTGGTTTCGGTCAGGCCGCGCCGAGCATTTCGTCGAAATTCTGCTGGATCGGCGGCATGATGCTGAAGCTATTCTTGGGGAAAGGTCGCAACATGTCCAGCGGCGGCCGCGCCCCCATCAACCAGTCGAACCAGTCCTCGGGGCGGACCACGCCGACGTGGCGATCCTTGTGCGGCGCCAGATCGTCATAGGCCGGGACGGTGAGCACCGCGAAGCTCTCAGGCCACAGGCGGTGCGCCGGACGCCAGACCGCTGCGATGCAGAAGAAAGGCTCGTCGCTGATGAGGCTTGCGGCGTAGATCGTCTTGCCGCGCTTCACGAGGCCGAACTCATTGGCGAGCAGCAGACAGGGGCGATCAATGATCGCGGTCTCGGACTTCAGGAGCGGGATCTGGAATATATCGGCATCGCGCGAGGGCAGCCCCCACAGCATCTCCTTCTCGCATTCGCGCTGGCCGTTCCACACCATCACGCGGTGGAGCTTGCCGATGCCGACCAGCGCGTCGTCCGTCTCGATATCCATGAACTCAGTCCTCAGGCGCGGAAACGGCTGAGCGCGCGCTTCCATTCGCGTTCTTCGGGCATCGGCAGGGCGATGTCATCGGGGCTCGGGTCGACGAGCTCGATCCGCACCGGGCGGACGCGCTTGCCCGTCCGCGCGCCGCAGCGAACACACCAGAATTTCTGGCACGCCTTGACGAGATTGCCGTCCCACATCCTGCACTCGAAGCGCCACCAGATCCCATAGGGATTGAACGTCGCACTATGCCCGCAGCGGCAAACGGGCTTGATCGCCCGAAACCAGGCCGCGGCCTCGAAGACATGCGTGGCGCGATGCTGTCCGTCCTTTGTCCATCCGCCCACGTCACAGGGAGAGTCCAAGCTGGTCGGGGCTTGCGGGCTCCGCGCC